>JAZDIP010000070.1:0-34442 GCA_043804925.1 bacterium
CTGGGATAAAGACCGTTTGTGTTATGCTTTGTTACCATAGTTTAATCCCGCTGGGATAAATTCTCAGTGTAGCTCTGTGCATCCTCTGAGTAGCTCTGTGTAACTGCCTTCCATTCTACATTCTACATCATACATTTTACATTTTTACAAATTCTGTCTTCCCTTTTCCTTACCTATTAATCAACACAAACTTCCCGACGCCTTTGCCTTCTGCTGTTTCGGAAGAACCGAGTATTATATATACACCGCTGGAGGCAGTGGTTCCGAGTTCATCTTTCCCGTCCCAAACGGCTACTCTGCCTTTTGCAGTCAGCGCTCTGACCAAATTGCCGTCAACTGTAAGGATTCTGACATCAGAGTTTTGCATCAAACCGTCAATATAAAGTTCATTACCCTTTTTAGGAATAAACGGTTGGGGATAGCAGGAAATATTATACTCCTGTGCAGGTTCGACAAACACACTTTGTGAGGTAGAAAGCCCAAACTTGGTCCCGAAGTACATTACACCTGTTTTAGTATCAGATGTAATTGACAAAACTTCATCGGCGATAAGCGGGCTGTTAGTCGAATTTAAAATTGTTGTATTTAACAGCTCGGAAGCATCTTCGTTTAAAACCCAGACACCCTTGTTGGTGGCAATCCATTTGTTATTAACTGCATCAACGTATATGTCGTGTATATACTGGTTTCTGAGGTAAGATTCTTCCCGCACACTAATTTTACCATTTGTAAAAACAGGATAAGAATCGTAAATAAAATTCAATCCCGAGCTTGTTCCAAGCCAGATGAATCCGTTTTTATCAATGGCTATAGATGTAATCTCATTGTCGAGTAAAGCAGAGTTTGACTTGTTGAGTTTGCCGTGAATGTCATCGCTTTTGTCTTGTGAAGTATTGTTTTCGTTAAAATAATATAATCCTTTGGCAAAGTTATTCGAACCTAACCATTTTGTTCCGTAGCGGTCAATTGCCAATTCCAAAAACTGCCTTTCTGATGGGGAACCTTCGTTATAGTAGCTTTCAAATTCATAATTCCCGTCCAATTTCAACAGTAAAGGACCGGCATAACCTTCGCCATAGTTGATTATCCAAACATCACCTTTTTTGTCCTCCAATACTTCTGCGGCAATTGCATAATCAGGAGAGGTTGGAATAGCCCCGGTTAATGGAGAATTTGAAGTATCGTATTTAGTAATTTCGAAAGAACTATCTTTTTCAGTTAATTTAAGTAATCCCCCGCCCCAAGTACCAACAAAAATATCACCATTGCTTACGGATTTAATTTTTTGAGCCCAATTGCTTATTTTAGAATTAAACCGTTCATTGAAATTGTACCATTTATTATCATTATTATCGAGCATCATAAAGCCCTGACCGTCATTCACACCTTTTGCTTTTGTAGCCGCCCATAGCCGACCTTGTGAATCAACATCGAGGTTTACGAAGTTATTCGATATAGGAGTATTGGGTAAAATGTTTTTTTCGGAATTCCCGTCAAATATACTAATACCAAAGTACTTAAAACCAACGAATAATTTAGCTGAAATTTCATCATAAAAAATGCAATTTATATCACGATATTTGCTGTAATCAAATTTTTCGTTATCTATCGTATAAACATCATATTTGTTTGAATACACAAGTTCGTTGTTTTTCTCGGATAGTCCTGTTATTTCCTGGGATTGCTCCGAGTTTTGAATAAAAGTAAAGGTAGCACTTTCGAATTTTCCAATATAATTATCCGTAGCAATAAAAAGAGTATCTTTAAAATTAAAAAGATACTTTACATTGTTTTCAGGTAAGCCGTAATTTTTTGAAAACACTTCCCATGAATTCGGATTAGCCATGGAGCTATTCAGATTTGCTTTAGCAATACCATCTTCTGTAGCTACCCAGATATTACCTTTATCCAATAATATATCATTTGCTCTTATACCGGAAGTAAAAGAACCAAACCTGATAACGGTTTCGATGAAAACCCGTTCTTTTGTATTAAATTTCGTTAAACCAAAACCACCGGAAATATAAGCAGTATCTTGAACAAACTCAATATCAGTAATAATCGGGTCGGGATATTTAGCACTGATAATATCGGTAACATAACTCCATTTCCCATTTTCATCATATATTTGTATAGTACCGTCGGAAGAGCAAACAAAAACATCTTTCGTTTTATCGTTGCTTCTGATACATGAAATATTAAGATTTAAAAGCCCTTCGGTGTTTCTTAGTTCGGTTAATTCTTCGGTTGATTGGTCGTAGATAAAAACACCACCTGTAGTACCTACCCAGATTCTTCCTTTGTAATCTGTTGCGATAGTTTGTACATTCGATAACGATGTATAAGTTTTCCAATTGTAAAGATTCAATTCGGCATGACTTGTGCTGAAGCCAAATAAACAAAACAATGCAAAAGACAACGGCTGAATAAACTTTTTTATGTTCATCATAATTCCTTAATAAATATTATACAAAGCCGTAGAAATTTGACGCCGGTTGACCTTTTGGTTTATTTAATGTTCTTAATTAATGAAGCCATTTCAATGGCTGACATAGCCGCTTCAAAACCTTTGTTTCCTGATTTGCTTCCGGCTCTTTCTATTGCCTGTTCAATTGTATCGGTTGTGAGAACACCCAAAATACAAGGGACACCGGTACCCAAATTAACATTTGCAATGCCTTTGGTTACTTCTGATGCAATGTATTCGAAATGCGGTGTATTACCCCTTATAACAGCACCGAGAGCTATTACGGCATCGTATTTTTTGGATTCTGCAAATTTTTGAACAACTAAGGGTATCTCAAATGAACCCGGGCAGTAGGCAATACTGATTTTGTCGTCTTCGGCATTGTGTCTTTTGAGAGCATCCAAAGCACCATCGAGCATTTTATTAACTATAAATTGGTTCCAGCGGGAAACAACGATTGCAAAGGATTTTCCTTTTGCATCAAACAGACCTTCAATTACTTTAGCCATCGTTTATCTCAAGATAATTTAATAAAATATAATTCTCAATAATATTAAGACTTACAAATTAGCAAATATTGTTTTTATCTGCAAAAAATTCTTTTGTTGGGAGTTTAGGGGTTTAGACATTTGGAGTGTTAGACGTAAAGTCATCTCCTGTCATCCTGAGCTTGTCGAAGGATGAGCTTGTCGAAGGATGAGCCTTCCGTTCTTCCTTTTTCCCGTCTGCCGTCTGTAAAAAAATATTTCCCAAAATAGTATAACATTTAGTGATTTAATGCGTTATATTAATTATATTTGGAAAAAATTTGGAGACGATATGAATACACGAACATATTACGAAAATCTGATATTAAGGAATATCAAAAAAATGCCGGATAATTATTTACCTGCACTTTATAACATTTTCAACACGTTTAGCGATATGTTTAAAATCAACGATAATAACCGGGAAAAAATTAAATCAACAGGTTTTTGCGGTGCATGGGAAGATAACCGTACTGCTGAAGAAATTATCGCCGATATTGAAAATTCAAGAACAGGATACGGAAACAGGGAGATTGAATTATGAAATATCTCCTTGATACTAATACGATTATTTATTGGTGGAAAAATAATGAGAATATCGAAAAAAAAGTTATCGAAGCCGGTTTTGACAATATTTATATATCTTTCACAGTTGCCAGCGAATTATTCTTTGGCGCTTATAACTCTGTAAAAGTTGAAAATAACCTGAATAAAATTTTTAATTTTCTCGAAAAGATTACCGTTATAGAATCAAACATTAATATTTCGCATAGATTCGGAAAAATCAAATCAGAACTGAAGAAATCCGGTAAAATGATTGACGATGCCGATATATTCATTGCTTCAACAGCTCTCGAATATGACTTTACTTTAGTCACAAACAACACTAAACATTTTAATAATATCGAAAATCTCAAGCTTGTTAATTGGGTGTAGCTTATATATTAAACAAAATATATTCCTTCTCATAAACCGACTGAATAACTTTAAATAGGTATCTGATATTAAGAACAGGTCCCCTATCCTCAATAAATAAAAAATCACTTACCACTTTTCCCTTCTCCCAAAAAAAATATTTTCACTTTTTTCAAAAAAAAGTGTAACATTTTGCGTTTTCATGTGTTATATAAGTATATTTGGAAACAAACTTGGAGAAACTATGAAAAAAGTTGTTATAACTGATATTAAATACAAAAACAAATATTGTGAAATATCACTTTTTATTATATTACTTCTATCTACAATTTGTTTTTGTACACCTTTATCTGCTGATGAACAGTGGAAAGCATTCTTGAATGGTGATGAGATTTATGCTGTAGCTTTTGAAGGGAATACCATTTGGGTAGGTACAACCGGAGGTTTGGTTGAGATAGATACCTTAAATCATACAACAAATTATTATAATAAATATAATTCTCCACTAACTCAAAATTTTATTACTACTATAGCAATTGATTCTTTAGGGTCAAAGTTCTTTGGTAATTCGTGGGGTGGATTAGTTAAATTGAGTGGAAAAAAGTGGGAAATATTCAATGAAGAAAATTCAGGAATGCCGTCTAATTGGGTATGGAAAATTATCGTTGATAAACAAAACAACAAATGGATAGCGACTGATAGCGGTTTAGTAAAATATAATAATAATCAATTTACAGTATTCACTACGGATAATTCAGGTATAAGTTCTAATCAAATAAGTTCGCTGTTAATTGATAAAAATGAACATCTGTGGGTAGGTACCTGGTATTATGGAGTAAATAGATTTGATGGTAATAATTGGGTAACATTTGATACTTCGAATTGTGAAATAATGGATTATATAAGAACTTTGGCACTTGATAATAACAGCAATATTTGGGTAGGGGGTTGGAATGGTGTTTCAAAGTATGATGGAGAAAACTGGCAAAGTTTTACAAGAGAAAATTCTGGTATGCCTTATGAATGTATTCACAGTATAAGTTTTGATTCTGAGAATAATTTATGGATAGGTTCTTGTAGCGGCTTAGTAAAGTTTGATTGGAATGAATGGGAAATAATACTCCCATGGAATTCCGGGATTCCAACTGATTATGTTGAAGTAATTATAATTGATGATAAAGATATCAAATGGTTCGGTACGATTGGGGGTGGTTTAGTGAAATTTTCCGGAACAGATTGGATAAAATATAATACTTCTTCATCTCCCCTACCGGGTTGTGATGTAAATATCATTGATATTGATAAAGATAATAATAAATGGATGGGCTTTGGATATGAACGAGGAATAGCTATGTTTGATGGTAATAATTGGTTTTCTTATGATACAACAAAGATTCTAAAAAAGAATTATTGGGATAATGCTGATATAAAATCAATTGCAATTGATTCAAATAATAATAAATGGTTCGGGACACGTTTTAATGGAGTAGTAAAATTCGATGGGGAGGATTGGCAATTTTTTAATAAATCAGATTCGAGTTTCCCTGATAATTTTGTGAATGATATAAAGGTTAATAAAAACGGTGAAGTCTGGTTCGCATGCCGTGAAGGTCTTATTAAATGGGATGGTAAAGATTTTAAAATATTTAATCCTGATACTACAGAATATCATTGGATATATTTTAATAGTATTGCTTTTGACACTATCGGCAATATTTGGACTGTTGATGATTATAATGTTTATAAATTTGACGGTGAAAACTGGACGGTTTTCGATGAAGATGAAATTGGTTTGGATATTGAATATTTAACAACTATTTATATAGACAAGGATAATATAAAATGGATTGGTACTGATCCAAGTTCTATAATTAAATATGATGATATTAATTGGACTTTCTATTATCCCAAGAGAAAACCTGTTTTTTATTACGATTATATAAATACTTTAACTTCGGATAATGCAGGAAATTTATGGATTGGAAGTGATGAAGGTCTGTCAAAATTCGATGGCGAAACATTCACAAACTATGATTCTTTTAATTCTGACCTTCCTTCAAATGATATTCAATCTATCAGAGTTGATAAATATAATAATAAATGGATCGGAACAGATTGTGGACTTGCTGTATTTAATGAAAATGGGGTAATCTTAGAAACAGATGAGTTTGAAAACTATCATAATAATAATTCTACAATATTAATTTGCTATCCCAATCCTTCATCGGGCACAATCAACCTCCGTTACCGCATTGAATCAGCGGATATGGTAAATATTTTTCTGACAGATATTTTAGGCAACCAAACATTATTAAAAAGCGAATATAAGTTTCCGTGTGATTATGTTGAGATGTTGGATTTGAGGGATTATCCTCAGGGGATTTATAATGTTGTTTTGCAGGCGGGTGATAAAATTTTTAGTGAGAGGGTAGTAATCCTTCAGTAGTGTTAAGTGCTAAGTGCTAAGTGTTGAGTGTTAAGTGTTGAGTGATGAGTGTTAATTTAAGAAACAGGTCTATAAATTTGGAGAATTTTTGTAGATTTGAAAAAATATAATTGATTATGAAATACTTTTTTATAATATTTTTACTTTTATCAAATTCGCTTTGTTTTTCTCAAAATGAAGGGAAGGTTTGGTATTTCGGGCATTATGCAGGTTTGGATTTTTGCTCAGGCACTCCTATTGTTTTGAAGGATGGGATGATGGATACAAAGGAGGGCTGTGCTTCGATTGCCGACAAAAATTGCGGACTGCTTTTTTATACCGATGGAATAACCGTTTGGAACCGTTCACATAAAGTAATGCCTAACGGTACGGGATTGATGGGAGACAGTTCGGCAACACAATCGGGCGTGATAGTTCCTTTACCCGGCAGCGATAAAATTTATTACCTGTTTACCGTGGATGATAATATGTCTTCAAACGGATTGCGGTATTCCATAGTTGATATGAATCTCGAAGGTGGGCTTGGTGATATAATTGATAAAAATGTACTATTAATGAATGATTGTACAGAAAAAATTACGGCAGTCAAACATGCCAATGGTATAGATATATGGGTAATTGCTCATGAATTTAACAGTAACGGTTTTAGAATCTGGCTTCTTACCCCTACAGGATTAGTAAACTATAAAACCGTTAACGTTGGTTTTACGCACCAGGGAACCGGCAACAGCCAAAACAAAATCGGATACCTGACTGTTTCTCCCGACGGAAAAAAGCTTGCACTTGCCGTAAAAGGCAATTACCTTCTTGAATTTTTTGATTTCGACGATTCGACGGGAGATATAACAAATCCCCGAACAATTCAAGGTAACAGCTATGCATATAGTTATGGTGTAGGATTTTCTCCCGATGGAAAAAGATTATATGTTGGTACACGCATGGCTCCTTACAAGCTTCATCAGTTTAATATGGAATCCGCTGATATTATTAATTCAGGAGTAGAGTTAGCCCGCACACCTATGGAAATAGGAGCAATTCAAGCCGGTCCGGATGGTAAAATTTATATTGCTCTGCGTAATTATCCCTATCTTGGTGTAATAAATAAGCCCGGAGAATTGGGTACTGCCTGTGAGTGGGTGCAGGATGGACTTTTTCTTGAAGGCAGAACAAACGGACTGGGATTGCCTACTTTTATCCAGACATATTTTAAACCCGAAATTCTATTAAATTATAATGGTCCTATTTGCGAAGGCGAAACTATCATGTTGAATGCAACATTTATACAAGAAGCTGAATATTTTTGGTCGGGTCCTAATGGTTTTACTTCAACACTCAATAATCCCGTGATAACAAATGCACAAACAAATATGTCCGGGCAATACAAACTAAAAGTTATCTTCCCAAATAATCTGGACAGCTCATTCTATTATCTTTCTATTGATATTTATCCTAAGCCCGATGTGGGAATTATTCCGGCTCAGGATACTACTATCATAGAAGGAACAAGTATTGAATTAAATGCAACTCCGTTCTTTCCTGAAAATACTTACCTTTGGTCAACAGGAGAAACAACTCAAATGATTATAGTTGATGTATCAGGAATTTATACCGTATATGCAGAAAATGAGTTTGGATGCATTGACAGTGCTTCAGTTGAGGTCAAAGTGATAGATATGCCTGATGTAAAAATCAATTCCGATAAGTCCGGGACAATCTGTGTTGGGGATTCTGTCATACTTAGAGTCAATCCATATAACTCCAATTTTAATTATTTTTGGTCAACAGGAGAAACAGGGCAGTCAATTAGAGTATTCAGTTCCGGTACATATAGTGTATCTGTTGAAGGTCCGTCAGGAACACAAAAAGAATCTGAAATATTCGATGTAAGATTTGAGGAAAACAAACTTGCAATTGACCAAAGATGCATGAATATCGACTTTGGGCAAATTAATCTTTTAAGTGCCGGTTTCATGTCTGTTTTTATTGTTAATCTATCAACTGATTTATTTAATATAGAGGATATTTTGATTAAGAAAAATAATTATTTTTCTATTCCTCAGAGTCAATTTAACTTAACAATTAATCCCGGAGACACTGCGGAAATAACCGTTTGTTTTTTGCCTGGTTTTATCGGAATACACAATGATTCGCTTATAATTCAGGATTCCTGTCAAAATCATATTATACCATTATCGGGTATTGGTTCTGAAAATACTTATTATGGAGAAGCCGATTGTGACGTTACAATCAAAGCACAATCAACTGATTTACTTTATTATCGTTCAATTTATCCCAATCCTTTCGCTGAATTTGAGGATATAAATTATTTTGTAAGTAATGATTCAAAAATAAGTATTAAGGTATACAATACTCTCGGTAATGAAATTGCATTATTATTAGATGAAGAGCAGAAAAGAGGTGAGCATAGCATTACTTGGAAACCGGTAAATCTTCCTTCCGGAATATATTTTTGCAATATAAAAACCGGAAATGATGTTAAGACAAGAGTTTTGTATTATATTAAGTGAAATTGTCAGAACTAATTTTTGTTTTAAAAAGCAGCAATTTTCATGATTTTAAATTTTAAAATTCATTAACTCAATTAATCTATCCTGTACTAAATATATTTTTCCTTTGTCTTGTAACCTTTCGATAGTTCTCCCGTATATCAATGTAGTGAATTAAAAATTTGGAGAAAATTTAATGATTAAGTATTTTTCTGCTTTCGTAGCAATTTGCTTATTATTCCCGCTCTTAATTTCAAATAATGCCGCAGCTCATCCACCGGTTGTTAATTCAACTGGAAATATAACAGGTACTGTTGTTGATGCTTCTAATAATCAACCGATTCCTTATGTTACTGTTACATTGATGAATCAGAAAGATTCTTCAATAGTAACCGGAGCAATAAGTAAGAGTGACGGTTCTTTTCTGGTAGAAAATATCCCGCTTGGTAATTTCATTGTACGGTTAAGTATTATTGGTTTTGACAACTATTACCTTCCTGAAGTCATTTTAAATAATAACCAATTACAAAATGACATTGGCACAATCAAACTCGACCCAAAATCTTTACTAAGCAAAGAAATAATTGTTGATGCAGAAAAAGATGCCGTTACTTATCAAATTGATAAAAAAGTTGTTAATGTAAGTCAAATTCTTGAAGCTCAAAGCGGTACTGCATCTGATGTACTGAAAACTGTCCCTTCGGTCAATGTTGATATCGAAGGCAATGTTACATTACGGGGAAGCGGTAATTTTACATTACTTATTGACGGCAAACCAACGGTAATAAGTGCAAATGATTTATTGAAACAACTACCTGCTTCCACTATTGAAACGATTGAAATAATAACCAATCCATCTGCAAAGTATGACCCCGAAGGTTCATCAGGTGTTATTAATATAATTATGAAAAAGCAAGCGTCAGGAAATAACGTAATGAACGGATTCAACGGTATAATAAATTCATCCATTGGAACAAGAGATAAATATTCAGCAGACGGACTTTTCAATTACAGAACAGATAAATATAACCTGTTTATTGGCCTTGATGGAAATTCCCGGCAATACCACCCAAAAAGTGATTTTATGAGAAATACTTATTCAGGAGATACTACATTTTATGTTAATACAGTAATGGATAGATTAATGATTCCTTCGGGTTGGTCTTTGAAATCAGGATTGGATTATTTTGTTAATGATTTAAATACTATTGCCATTTCGTTCAATTATGGATATTACGGCTTTGGGAGATATTTTCCTTCGGAGTTCAGGGCATGGACCAGTGCAGATAATACAAATCTTTACCAAAGCAATAATGATGATTTCGATATTGATGGATATTATTTTTCTTCAAACATAAATTATCAAAAGAAGTTCGAGGAAAAAGGTCATGAGATTAATACAAATTTGTTTTTAGCCGGATGGAATGGCGGTATAGACCAGTATTCTAAATTATTTGACACAGATGAATACTTTTTAAATAAATCTTTGGTTGATATGCATAAAGCCATGTTTAATAATGATAAAATTAACATTAGGGCTAAAGTAGATTATGTACTTCCTTTTTCGGCAAAATCAAAATTTGAAGCAGGTTATCAAGGAGATATACTGCAAACTAAAAACCTTTATAAATATTTGGATTTTGATAAAGCAAACCAGGTTTGGGAAAACAACATGAACTATAGTAATGATTATAATTTTACACAAAACACACAGGCGGTTTATTCCTCTTTTTCTGATGAATTACTAAATATTCAATATCAATTGGGAGCAAGAATGGAGTATTACGAAAGGGTTTTAAAACAGGTTTCACAAGAAAAATCTTATAATTTAAACCAATTCAATTTATTCCCATCAGTACATCTTACAAGGCAATTTGATGGAGACCACCAGCTTCAGTTAAGTTATAGTAAACGCGTCCAAAGACCACAGGACAGGTCATTAAATCCCTTCCCCGATTATGTTGACGAATATTACATAAGCACGGGTAATCCATACCTCAAACCTGAATTTACAGATTCTTACGAGTTTAATTACAGAAAAGGATTTGGAATGTCATTTATTTCGCTTGAAACCTATTATAGAAGAACAACAGATGAATTCACAAGGACAATTAGTTTACAGGATGACGGAAGGATGTTGCTGTCTTTGGGAAACGTAAACACAAGCAGCAATCTTGGGACGGAATTAGCAATTAATTTTATGTCTGCAAAGTGGTTTAGATTCTACGGTTCCCTGAATTATTTTAATTACAGATATACTGAAAAAATTAATTTTAAAGATACAGAAAGAAACCAGAATGTTATAGATGCTAATGCAATGTTCACTTATATTCCTTTTCCTTCAACATTCATACAATTGAGGACACAATACCAAGGACCACGGATTATACCGAATAACGGGGACATGAAAGAAATACTTGTTTTCGGATTAGCAATCAGGCAGGATTTTTTTGAAAGAAAATTAACATTAACTCTTTCAGGGAGAGATATATTTTCAACTGCGAAGTATCATTTTACAAATTCTAGTTATAATTTCTTGTCATACGGTTATATGTTTCCTGAACAACCGGCTTTCGATATTTCTATTAGTTATAAAATAAACAACTATAAACCTGACAGACGAAAAACGGAAATGCCAGATGTGAACTTTGATTCAAATATTTAAAACGTTCGCAGTCTAATGATATTTAAATTTGTAAAATTGAAATATCAAGTCTATAGTTATCATTTCTACTTTTGTAATGCAGTTTAACTACTGCAATTTATTCCAAAAAAATACCTAATTTTGTTTTTTATTTCAATTTACAAAAGAAGAAAATGCTTGATTTAAAGTTTATAAGAGAAAATATTGATTTGGTTCGGCAAAATATTATCAACAAAAACGAAAAAGCTAATGTTGATGAGATTGTTCAACTGGACGAAAAACGCAGACAAAATATTCAAACTGCACAGGACCTGAAGAACCTGAGAAATGTGGTTTCAAAAGAAATAGCAGAGCTTAAAAAAGCAAAGCAAAATGCTGATGATAAGATTTCAGCTATGAAAGATGTTTCGGATAAAATTAAGGAACTTGACGAACAATTAGCTGTAATAGAGCAGAGTATTTTAGATATTCAAAGATTTATACCTAATATGCTTCATAGTTCTGTTCCTATTGGAAAAACAGCAGAGGATAATATCGTAATCAGAACATGGGGAGAACCAAAACCTAAGATAGATATTGACCATATAGAAATAGCTAAGCAATTCGGTATTATTGACTTTGACAGAGCAACAAAAATATCCGGTTCAGGTTTTGCTGTTTATACAAATCTTGGTGCTAAACTCGAAAGAGCTTTGATTAATTTCTTTCTTGACCATAATACAAATATCTCCGGTTATAAAGAAGTTATGACTCCTTTCATGGTTAACAGGGAATCAATGATAGGAACCGGACAGATACCAAAGCTGGAAGAAGATATGTATAAAATTGAAAATGACAATTTCTATCTTATCCCAACAGCTGAAGTTCCAATAACCAATTTGCATTCAAATGAAATTTTACGTAATGATGATCTGCCAGTTAAGTATTGCGGTTATTCTCCTTGTTTTCGTCGTGAAGCAGGAAGTTATGGTAAAGACACAAAAGGATTATTAAGAGTTCATCAGTTTAATAAAGTAGAGATGGTTAAGTTCGTTAATCCGGAAAACTCATTCGATGAGTTGGAAGAGCTTGTTAGTGATGTAGAAAAGCTTTTACAGGCATTAGGATTACATTACAGAGTTATATTATTATGCTCGGGAGATACAAGTTTTTCGAGTGCTAAAACTTATGATATCGAAGTATGGTCTCCTGCAGAGCAAAAATGGCTTGAAGTTTCGAGCTGTTCGAACTTTGAATCTTTCCAGGCAAGAAGAGCAAATATCCGATACAGACCGGGTCATGATTTAAAACCGGAGTTTGTTCATACGTTAAACGGTAGTGGTATTGCTACTCCAAGAATAATGGTTGCTTTGGTGGAAAACTACTACAATGGAAGTGAGATTAAGATACCGGAAGTTTTACAGAAATACACAAACTTTGATTCTATATCAAAAATATAATGTTTCTTAATATATCTTATATTTGTTAATAATAGTGTTGATAAGTTGAAACTTTTTGTTTTTATATTTGTAAGTTCTAAAATAATATATACTTGTGTTTTCAATTTCTTTTTAATACCTGTTGAAAACATTGTAGACAAATAAAAAGCTTTAAACAGATTTGTGGAAAATAAAACAAAAGAGAAA
Organism: bacterium; assembly: GCA_043804925.1. Taxonomy (GTDB): domain Bacteria; phylum Bacteroidota; class Ignavibacteria; order Kapaibacteriales; family UBA2268; genus ChocPot-Mid. The sequence goes on from JAZDIP010000070.1 coordinate 13,132, forward strand.
ATGTAATTTAGTTTTCCACAAAACACAAAATAAAAATACTCCTTCTGTGGAAAACAAGGACACAAAAAAAGGAGTTCATTTTCTTAAATGTGGAAAAAATCATAAGTCGTTATGAAAGATAATTATAAGATTTTAGTTGCCGCCGGAGGAACAGGAGGACATCTTTTTCCTGCAATAGCGGTAATTCAGAATATTGAAAGAATTACGGAATCCTCAGAAACTAAGTTTGTGGGAACTCCCAACAGAATCGAATCTCGGGTAGTACCGGAATTAGGGTATCATCTTACAACAATGCCAATTACCGGGTATACAGGTTTGTTTTCCTTAAATACATGGTTATTGCCAGTTAAGATATTAAAATCAATAAAAATCTGCAGAAAATTAATCAAAGATTTTAAACCGGACGCTGTTCTTTGTACAGGAGCATATATAGGTTTTCCTGCAGGTATGGCTGCATGGAACGAACAAGTGCCGTTAGTCCTAATGGAATCAAATGTTAATCCCGGGAAAACCATAAAATCATTATCAGCAAAAGCATCCTTAATAATAACTTCTTTCGTAGAAACAGAAGATTACTTTGAAGATATTGATGAAAATAAAATTCATTACATAGGCAATCCTGTAAGAGAAAATCTATTGAATTTACCGGATAAAAAAGAAGCAAGGAAAAAACTCGGCTTAAATCCGGACCTTCAGACAGTGCTAATTTTTGGTGGTTCTCTTGGTGCTTTAACTATAAATAAAGCAACAGAAAAAGTAATAGAATATTTCAAGGAAAAGGACATACAATTTATATGGCAAACCGGGAAAGCGTATCAAAACAGCACTAAAGAAACTCCTAATCTGAAAATATTAGAATTTATTGATGATATGTCAACTGCGTATGCAGCTGCAGATATCGTTGTTTCCCGTTCCGGGGCAACAACTGTAGCAGAGCTTGCAGTATGCGGCAAAGCATCAATATTAATTCCTCTTCCATCTGCATCAAACCAGGAGCAATGGCACAATGCAGAAGTATTCAGTAAAAAAGGAGCCGCAATTATTTTGGATAATAGCAAAGCAGAAAACAATTTATTTCTTATTTTAGAAGAGTTATTAAAAAATAAAGAACGAATAAAATTAATGGAATTTGCGGCAAATAGTTTAGCCAGGAAAGAAGCCGCAAAAGAAACGGCAAAAATTATTCTTGAATTAATAGATAATAAGAGGTTGATATGAGAAAAATTCTTATTCTTTCATTTCTTTTTTTATTGTCTTGTGTAGCACAGAAGACAGTAATTTATCAGTTAAACACAAAATGTAACAAACCGGTTGAAGAAGTATTTAAAAGTGTTACAGGTTTACTTGTATTAGAAAATTTAAATATTGACCATAGTGATGTAAATATAGGATACATTTCCGCAAGTACTACTCCGAACCGAAATTATAAAACCGGTTATTTAGATAAAAGACAGTGGCTTATTCAATTCAAAGACGGAAAAATTACAGCTCAGGCAAAAGTATCCATGGTTCAGGAAAATGCCTTTGGGGCTACCATTTTAACTAAAGAGGTGTATTACAACGACCAGGCAGACCAAGAAATGAGTTGGTATTGGAATGTAAGAAATGCGTTGGAAAGTTTATGTGATAATAAAATTGAAATTATTGAGAGACAAATAAAATAAAATTCCAAAGCGAGTCGAAAAATTTAAAATTGAAGATAAAAAAATTATTTGAAAATTTATTAATATTTAAATCATTGTATATATATCAATGTATAGTAACTCTATAAAGCGGCAAAAATTATTCTTGAATTTATTGATAAGATAAGTTAAATTACAATATCACTAATTACTTTTTTGAAATATTATGCAAGAAGAAAAAACAATAACAAAGGAACCGGTAAAAATTTATTACAGACGACTTGATTTTTACTGGCAGTATATTGCTGTATATGCCGTAGCATTGTTGGTATATGCTTTATTCAAAGGGACTGTTATTGACAGAACGATTTCTTTTGTATTTTGGGACCCGGTCGTTCTTCTCATATTAATTTTTATAATTGTAACAACAGCTTCTCTCTTGTATCAGTATTTCAGGAAACGTTCAATCATAATTAATGATGAATCAATTACTTTAAAAACCAGAACAAAAGAAAAATGTTATACCCTTGATATGATAGGAAGAATAGCTATCAGCAAGGAAAGAAGAATCAGGACAAAAAAACCTGCAAGAGTAATAAAGATAAGGTTATTCAAAAGAAGATTTCCTCTTAGAATAAGACCCACAGCGTATTGGAACGAAAAAGAACTTGTTCAGGATATTTTAAAGTTGAAAAAGAATTTAAAAAGTTTTAAACTACAAAAAGCAAAATAAATAAATCATGAGTAATAGATTTTTAATATATATCATATTATTTCTTTTTTCAGTTCATTTGAATTCTCAAACAATTTACCCAAAAAATTTCCAAATACTTGATTCCTTGATAAATATAGAAACAAAAAGAATAGCTCTTGAAATTAAGAACAAAAATATAGAAAAAATCGAAATAACTTTTTCTGAACACCCAGCATCCTGGCTTGTCAAACAGCATTTTTACAAAGCACTGAGCGACAGTAAAATTCAGATAGAAACAGATAAAGCCACAGAAACTGTAAAGTTCAATTTGAACATAAAACAAGTTGAGATTCAATATCTTCCTGATGCAAACGAAAGGGATTCTCTCTTTAGATGTGCAGTAGTTTCATTAGACGGAAATATATCAAATAACAATAATATTGAAATTATTGAAAATAATTTACTGACTTATAAAGATAAAATTTCCAGAGACGATATCGAGCAGATTAAAAGCGATTATACATTTGCAAATGCACCGGTTCCTGAAAAACAAAAAACTTTTTTCGAGGAAATTGCAGTCCCTTTTGTTGTAGTTACCACAGCAATATTAACCGTAGTGATTTTATTCACAGTAAGGTCCGGCTAAATCATTCAACATCTTTTTTTTTCAACTCATCAAAATTATGAACTCGGTTACCCCATAATAATTCCTGACAGAAATACTGTCATAATGACATTATTCCCTATAATAAACTGACAATTAAAGACTTCTAAATGTCATAATGACAGTGATTTGCTTTTTGGCACACTTTTCGTAATGTTAATTTCAAATTGATTTTTTGAATTTGATAATAACATTTATAAAATATTTAAAGGAGTAAAAAATGACTTTAGTAAGATTAGAACCTTCAAGAGGTTTCGAAAGATTAGGTAAAAGATTCAGTGAATTTGCAAATGAATTCGAAAAAGGAATCAGTTTCGAAATGGGTGGTTTCAGTCCCAGAATTGATATAACTGAAGACGACAAAAATTTATTTGTTCATGCAGAGATTGCAGGAATGGGTAAAAGTGATGTGAAAGTTTCCATTAATGAAGAAAGACTGTTGACATTGAAGGGTGAAAAGAAGAAAGCTGAGAGAAAGGAAGATGTGAACTTTTTAAGAAACGAAAGAGTTTTCGGTGAGTTCGAACGTTCTTTCATGTTGCCTGACAATGTTGATGTCGAAAAGATTCATGCGAAATACGATAATGGTATTCTCGAATTAGTTATTCCAAAAATGGAACCGCCGAAGCCGAAAGAAATAAATGTTGAGATTAACTAACACAAAACGTTCTTTAAACTCTGTGTAGCTCTGTGAAATCTCGGTGGAACTCTGTGTAATTACTTTTAAATGGTAGAAAATATTACACAGAGAGCCACAGAGAGGAAGACTCAGAGAGCCATAGAGAGAAAAAATTTGAAAATTATTAAATAGAAGGAGAAAAAATGACAATGATAAGATTAAATCCCGCTTGGGAAATGCAAAACATAATGAAAGAAATGAATGGATTTCTGAGAAACAATTTTTCGCAGGAAAACAGGCCAAGAATTGAAATAGGTGATTTCAAACCGAGAGTAGATGTTTTGGAAGACACAAAATCAATACTTTTTGAAGTAGAAATACCCGGAGTAAAAAAGGAAGATGTCAAAGTATCCGTGAATAACGAAAATATTTTGACAATCAAGGGTGAAAAGAAATTTGAAAGGAAAGACGAAGTAAACAATTGCTGCAGAAGCGAAAGAGTTTATGGCGAGTTCATGCGTTCTTTCCAGCTACCGGACAACACTGATTCGGAAAAGATTTCTGCAAGTTACAATAATGGTATTTTGACTTTGACTGTTCCGAAGATTGAGCCGGTACTTCCTCAAGAAAAGGAAGTTAAGATTTCGTGAAGCATTCATTAAACTCTGTGTAGCTCTGTGAATTCTCCGTGTAACTCTGTGTAATAGATGTTTTTACCTTTATTACACAGAGAACCACAGAGTTGAAGACACAGAGAACCACAGAGAAAAATTTCACGCAAAGACAAAAAAAGAATTGGTGAAAACGTGAAAATGCGAAAAGATGTAAAAATTTGATTTTTAAAATGTGGGTTTTGTATGAAAGATGGAACAGCCGGATTTGAAAATATGATTGTTTGGAAAGACAGTTTTAAATTAAGTGTTGAAATTTACAAATTATTAAAGGAAACGAGAGAATTTGGAATCAGGGACCAGATGATTCGCTCAAGTCTTTCAATACCTTCTAATATAGCAGAAGGTCACGATAGAAATACAGACAAAGAATTTGTGAGATTTTTGAATATTGCTAAAGCGTCTTGTGGTGAATTGCGAACACAGGTTAAATTTTGTATTGAAATCGGATTGATTGAAAAGGAAAAAGGTTTAGAGTTAATCTCTAAAACACAAAAAATTTCTTCTATGCTTTTCAACCTTATCAAATCAATTAAATTAAAACAATAAAAAACGTTTTCACGTTCTCACGTTTTCGCGTTCTCACGTTTTAACGATATAACGATATAACGATAAATTGAAATAAAAGAATAGATTTTATAAATAAGGAAAGATTTTAAAATATGGGAAAGATAATTGGAATTGATTTAGGAACAACAAACTCGGTAGTTGCCGTTATGGAAGGTACTACCCCTGTTGTTATTGCAAATGCTGAAGGAACACGCACGACACCTTCGATGGTTGGATTTACCAAAGCCGGTGAACGTCTTGTCGGACAGGCAGCTAAAAGGCAGTCTGTTACTAATCCCCAGAACACAGTTTTTTCGATTAAGCGGTTTATGGGAAGACGTCCGGAGGAAATCAGCCAGGAAAGCAAGATGGTTTCTTTCAAAACATTGCCGTCTGATGACGGTAACTCTGTCCGAGTTATAATTGACGACAGAAAGTATTCGGCACCGGAAATTTCCGCAATGATTTTGCAGAAAATGAAACAAACAGCAGAGGATTATCTCGGTCAAAAAGTTGACGAAGCCGTTATTACGGTACCTGCATACTTCAACGATTCGCAAAGACAGGCAACAAAAGATGCAGGTGAAATTGCAGGATTGAAAGTTCGCAGAATTATCAACGAGCCGACTGCCGCCGCACTTGCTTATGGTCTTGACAAAAAAGGCAAGAACATGACAGTTGCTGTTTACGACTTAGGTGGCGGTACATTCGATATTTCGGTTCTCGAAATTGGCGAAGGTGTATTTGAAGTAAAGTCAACAAATGGTGATACTCACTTAGGCGGAGATAACTTCGACCAGCGTCTGATTGATTTTCTTGCAGACGAATTCAAAAAGACGGAAGGAATTGACTTAAGAAAAGATGCAATGGCATTGCAAAGATTGAGGGAAGCATCCGAAAAAGCAAAATCCGAATTATCACAGATGTTACAAACAGATGTGAATTTGCCGTTCATTACAGCTACTCAGGATGGACCGAAGCACTTGAATGTACAGGTAACACGAGCTAAATTTGAAGCTCTTTGTGCTGATTTGTTTGAAAAAACTATGGGACCCGTCGAAATGGCGATGAAAGATGCAAAAATGACTCCACACCAGATTGACGAAATCATTTTGGTTGGCGGTTCTACAAGAATACCAAAGATTCAGGAATTGGTCAAGAATTTCTTCGGCAAGGAACCATCAAAAGGTGTTAATCCCGATGAAGTCGTTGCAGTTGGAGCCGCTATACAAGGTGGCGTTCTTGCCGGCGATGTTACCGATGTTTTGTTGTTGGACATAACACCGTTAACACTTGGAATCGAAACATTAGGCGGAGTAACAACACCGATGATTCCCGCAAATTCGACTATCCCGACAAAGAAAACTGAAACATTTTCGACTGCATCGGACAGCCAGACATCTGTGGAGATACACATTCTTCAAGGCGAAAGGTCAATGGCACACGACAACCGTTCGCTTGGCAGATTCCATCTCGACGGCATTCCGCCTGCACCGAGAGGCATTCCGCAAATAGAAGTTACTTTCGACATCGATGCAAACGGCATTTTGTCCGTATCGGCAAAAGACAAGGCAACAAGCAAAGAGCAAAACATCAGAATCGAATCTTCGAGCGGACTTTCGAAAGAAGAAATCGAAAAGATGAAACGCGATGCTCAGGAAAAAGCCGCTGACGACAAAAAACGCAAGGAAGAAATTGATACACGCAACCAGGCAGATAACCTCGCTTACTCGACTGAAAAACAGTTGAAAGACCTTGGCGACAAAATTCCAGCCGAGCACAAAAAGAAAATCGAGGAAGCAAAAGAGCGTTTAGACAATGCCCTTAAGAGCAATCATGAAGACATACGTCCTGCAATGGATAACTTGAATCAGGTATGGAGCAAGGCATCCGAAGAAATGTACAAAGCAACATCTTCGCAAGGACCGGCTCCCGGAGCAGACGAACAGAATCCTAATGCACAAAACAACGGGCAAGGCAAAAAAGACGACAACGTAGAAGAAGCAGATTATACGGTGGTGGATGATGAAAATCAAAACAAAAATTGATAATTGAGAATTGGTAATGGATAATAAAGAGCTGTCCGGTGGGATGGCTCTTTTTTTTTTTTTTTGGAAAAATTCATAAAAAGTATATTTATTATTGGAATAAACATCAATATGTTATCATTAATAATTTGATTTTCAGCTAAATATATTTCACTTATTGTTGTCTTAATTAAAAACATTAAGCAAAATTTTTGATATATTAATTATTTTTGTTAAATTTACTAATTATTTATGCAAATATTAATGTAATTATGAAAAGAAAGATTCTTAAAAATAAACCATTGATTGAAGCTATTTTCGAATTGAGATGGAAATTGAGTAGTTCTAAAGAAAACTTATCGATAGATCCTCATTATAAAATATTAATTGGTCAGATTTTTCATAAATTAAAATCAGAATATCCATTTCACGAACAATTGCCTGCAGCATTAATACCTGATGAAATGAGTCCATATGTTATACAACATAGATTCAGAACATCCGAAAGTAAATGGCCATTAATACAGATAGGACCTGGCATTCTTACATTGAATGATACAGATGGTTATACATGGGATAATTTTGAAAAAAGAATTAATAATTTAACTAAAATTATGATTGATTCATATCCTGAGAAAAATAAACTTCTTTTTAATAATATTCAACTTAGATATATTGATGGTTTGATATTTGATTTTAATGAAGATGTTTTTAAATTTATTAAAGAACGAATGAAAACTCAAATTAAAGTTTATGAAAGATTATTTGAAAAATCAACAGTCGAAAATAAACCATTCGCTTTTGATCTGAGATTTACGTATCCATTAAAAAAACCTTCAGGAGTTATTAATTTGAGATTTTTTAAAGGTGAAATTAAAAAGAAGGAAGCATTGCTTTGGGAAACAATTGTTCATTCATATGATAATAATACACCTAAAAAATTAACAGACATTGAAAAATGGATAATTGATGCTCATAATATTTCCGATGATTGGTTTTTTAAAATTATTTCCGGTGATTTGGAAAGGAGCTTTTCATAATGTATTCCCTAAATGCAACAACAATAGGTAACGAATTATTAAGATATAGCCCTACTGATACTTCTCAGAAAAAAGAACCTCTTTTTGATGAAAATTTATTTCTTGTTCGCAAAGACAATAAACTTTGGGCAGTGAAAACTAATAATCCATATTCTATACCCTGTAAAGTGTATGATTATAACAACAGGACTGAAACTTATACTGAGATTTCCGGAATTGAAGAAAACGATTTTGATGAAATGTATATTAAATTACCTCCTATCAGAAGTTTCAAACTGAATATCAATTTCAGGTCGATAAAAAAAGGTACTTTTAAATTCATAGAAACTTAGATAGAATTTAATGAATTATCCTGTTTATGATATAGTAGATGAAAATAATCTCCAACAAGGTGATTTAATTAAGTCTTGTCCAATAATTATACCACCAAATAATTATAGTCCGAATGAAAAATATGATGTTGATACAGCAGAATATGATGTTGTAGTCATGAGCCAATCCTGTGATTTGAAACAAGATAAAATAGATATCATTCTTGTTTGCCCTTACTACCCATTTAATTTTTTAGAGGAACAAAGTGAGTATTATAGATCACTTAGAGGGAAAGAAGAATTACGAAAAGGTTTAATCCCAGGTTATCATTTATTACATCCGTGCGATGAAAAAGGATTTGAAACGAATTTGTTGTTTGTCGATTTTAGAAACATTTTTGGTGTTCATAAAAACTTTCTCAAAGAGCATGTAAAAAAAATTAACAAAAGAATCAGATTATTACCGCCTTATAGAGAACATTTATCTCAAGCTTTTGCAAGATATTTTATGCGTGTTGGATTACCTATTGATATACCCCCATTTAAGAAAGGTAATAATAAGACGAATCCACAACCTAAATCATAATTTGCACTTAATAGTCCGAACTTTGATTTCTGTGATTAATATGAAAACATGATATTGCGATTAATTGTCTGAACTGTGATTTGTGGGATTAGTAGGAATACAGGATTTCAATTTTCCTGTCCATCTCATTAATCCAAAAAATCCCCGTTCCGACATTTGCAATTAATTGTCTGAACTTTGATTTCTATGATTAATATGAAGACATGATTTTGCGATTAATTGTCTGAACTTTGATTTATGGTATTTGTAGGAACACAGGATTTCAATTTTCCTGTCCATCTCATTAATCCAAAAAATCCCCGTTCCGACAAAAAAACTCTGTGGCTCTCCGTGAATTCTCCGTGGAGCTCTGTGTAAAATGCGAAACATGTCTTTCTACAAAAATGCCACAGCTACGTTGTTATGAATAAAATCCAAAAAATCAGCGAAATCAGATTAATCAGCTACAATCAGCGGTTCAGACATTTTACGTGAAATAATTTATTCCCTTCGGGAAAAAGACTGCTTTTGTTTGCATATAATATTGATTATAGAAAATAGATGAAAGAAAAACACACCCCTACCCCTCTCAAGAGGGGATAAAAAACTTTGCGGAACTTAGCTGTAACTTCGTTTCCTTTGCGTTTTAATTCTTCTTTCGATTCTCGGTTCACAATTCACGAAAATTCTGACTCCTGTCTCCTGACTTCTTCCTTCTTCTTACCTAACAGTCTAAAATCCTAAGTCCCTAAACGAAAAACTATTTTCTATTTCCTTCGTCTAAAAAAAATCGAATTAGTATTTATAAACTTTTTTTCAGGAGGTCTCTATGAACTTTGTACTTAATTTTTCTGATATAAATTGGCTTTCAGTATTGGTTTCTGCATTAGCGGCTTTTGCTGTTGGCGGGCTTTGGTATTCTCCCGTCCTTTTCTCAAAAGTCTGGCAAAGAGAAGTCAAGCTTAGCGATGAAGATATAAAAGATTCAAATATGACTATGATATTCGGAACAACTTTTGTGCTGAATATTATAGGTGCGATTGCTCTGGATTTGGTTATAGGTGTTGAATCAACCTTGGGTAGCGGCTTTTGTACAGGTCTTTTTGTCAGTGTCGTTTGGATAGCAACTTCATTCGGAATAAATTATCTTTACACAAGAAAATCATTAAAATTATTTTTGATAGATGCATTCTACTATATCGTATTCTTTTCGTTAATGGGTGCGATTTTAGGAGCATGGTAAAGAACCGAAAAATTACTGGTTGTGTTCGGTTATTTCGTCCCGGATTTAAGAATCTTGAACTCAAAATCTTTCTTAGGAGTAAAATCCTTAAATTCCCAATAATAGATATTATAATCATCCATTACTATTGAACTATCAATTTTATAAGTGAGCGAGTCAATCTTAATATCTTTTTTTAATTTTAACTGAAAATTTGATGAATCAGTAGGCCTATTCCATGTTTGTGTGGACTTGAATATATATTTGCAATAATCTGAGGTTATTCTCTGCCGATAATAGACTCTAAATTTTCCTGAAGAAAGCGGATTTATATTTATATAAAAAGTCCCAAACCGGTCAATTATTCGTTTTGGAATTTCGCTGTTATTTACAAGGTCATAGACAAAAAATGAATCAACTTTGCCCATATCTGTATAAGGGAATTGATACAGCAGGTTTTGGGTAACAACATTATGACCTAAATTACTGAAATAATAATTAGCATCAACGACAAAATGTTCACCTTCAACGGTAAAATTCAAATCCTCCTTGTAAAATTTTAAATCTCCGGAATTAGATAACAATGGAGAAATAAAAAATATCAATGTTGCAATTAATTTTTTCATATTTATTTAATCATCTTATTAGACAAAATCTTTTTTTCAACTGTCATTAAAATACAAATATAATATCAAAGACTCTAATTGAAAATTTTTTACATTTTTATTAAAGGTATTGTAGTTATTTTCCCCTTTGTTTTAATCACAAGGAAATACACAGCAACCGGTAAATGTGATAAATCGAATTCTCTGTTGATTTCAATATCTGTAAACTTGAAAATAGTATTTCCCTGCAAACCTGTAAGATAAATTTCAGGTATTTCACTGAATCCGTTCAGTAATTCATAATTGATTTTTAATTTATCAATAAAAGGATTTGGAGATATTCTTATCGAAATATTTTCATTGTCGAATTTTTGCTCTTCCACGAAGATTGGCTCTCCGCCTGTGCCTCTTGCATTCAATTGTTTAACAGGTTCGTTAATTGCATCCGAATAAATATAAACTTTTCTATTAAAACTAATTTGTTCTTTAGGTTCAAAACGCATTTCAATTTCTCTGAAATCATTTCCGTTTACACTGACCGGATAAGAAATCCCGGGAAAACTGAAAGCATTGTCCGAGTTGTCTTCAATTGAAATACCTGAAATATGCAAAACTCCATCACCGTTATTTTCTATCTTTATTGCAACATCATAATAACTGTTTACCGGTACTGTTTTGAAATTAATAAACAGATTTGAGATTCTGATATAAGGAGTAGGTGCATCTCCAATACCGTACAAGCTTACAATTACATTTGTGTCTTTGTAGGCGTTTGAATGGATTTTTAATTCCGCACTATAATTAATTCTCTGTTTTGGCTCGAATACAACAGTTAAAATTCGATTTTCCTGTGACGGAATCGTAATTGGTAATTGAAGTGAATTGTTATTTAATTCAGCAATAGAAAAGACGGAATTTGAATCACCGGGAAATGTAATTTCGTCTACGACTAAATCAAGGTCACCGGGATTAGTGATTGTTAAAGTCTGCGTTGAGCTTGTTTTCGTGCTGTCATAACGCAGTTCTTTTTTGTTCAATGCAATTAAAGCTTCGGGCTTGTAACCTTGCCCGATTATATCATAGGCCTTTGTTTGGTCGTTTACGGCATTGGAAACAAAAGTAACGATAGATTTGTATTTTTCTCTCAGGTTCGGTTTAAATCTTACTTTTATTTCTTTTGTTTCCAAAGGTTCAAGCGAGAAAGGGACAGCTTTCTCAAGGATTTGATATACTGAGTAAGCATCTTTTTCAATTAAATAATCACTAACATTCAAAGTGGTATCACCTACATTAGTTATTTCAAAAGCCATATCCAAAGAATCACCAACATTCAGTTGACCAAAGTCCGTGTAGGTTTGCATGAACTTTACAATTGCCTTTTGTCCTTCCCATGTCTTGATGTAATCAATATTTCCCAAAGAATCAGCAATGATGTTAATATTTGTTGGCGGATTGTATATCTTTGTTATTGGTGAATACATCATGGGCCAGCGGATTGTTATCGAATCAACGCGATTTAGTTCAGCCAATCCAAAATTAAGAATAAATGGCTGCTGATCGCCGAAATGACCTAATCCGGTTTGGATTTCCCTTATTTGATTTAATGTATCAGAATGAACTGTCACTCTTGCCCCAATCGCACTTTGATTACATCCGGCAGGAGGAGTAAGTTTCACGGAAATCCAATTGCTGTTGTTTGCAATGTCGTTACGTAAAAGCCGTAGTTGTGGAGTGTCCTTGCTGTGAAAAACAAAAATATCGTTATCGCCGTCGAGGTCAAAGTCAGATGACTCTGCATTTGAAGCATCTTTGATGTACATCAATCCCAAATCCTGCGTTATATCATAGAACTCATGGTCATCTTTTTGGATGCACATATATATCCTATCCGTTGCAGGCGTATAATAGCCCTGGCAGACAACGACATCCTGCCAACCATTGTTATCGAAATCCACCCATAAACCGCTATAGTCGCCAAGATGAGAAGCAATATCTTCATTCCTGTGAATAATATTAAGAGCATCTTCAAAATTATAATCAGGCGGTCCCTGATTGATTGCTATGTGTGTATGTCCTTCAATTGTCCCGTTAGAGTGCACCTGCAAACCGCCATGAATAAGGCATTGCAGAATATCCATATCTCCGTCGTTGTCAAAATCCGCAGTAGGAGCTTCCCATTGGCAAAGCGGCTGCTGTACCCAATTTCCGTTTTGGTCATATCCGGCATCACCGCCATAGTTTTGAGCACTATAGCCAACGCCCTGGGCTACATCGAGAAATAGTCCGTTACCCATATTCCTCATTATTCTTCCGCCGGTTCTGCAGTAAGGAGATGTAATAACATCCTGCCAGCCGTCATTGTCGTAATCTGTAACATTCACACCATAGAGCGGTTCGGTAATTGCCTGTACACCTGCATTTTTAACTTCAGTGAAGGAGCCGTCACCATTTCCTTTCATCAATATATCGGGGAAATTAACTCCATAAAGATAGTCTTTAAATTTTGTAGCAATGTATAAATCTAAAATTCCGTCAAAATCATAATCAATGAAGGAGAGTCCAACTGCATCAATTAAACCGGGAGTCAAGCCGGTAAAGAAAACATAATCAGCTAATCCCGCATCTGCTTTCATCGTGAAATGACCTGTTCCGTCATTCAGGAAAACTTCGGATTTATCCAATGTATCAGGATTGGTTACATATTCCAATCTGTGATAGTACATACTTGAAACAACATCCACATCTCCGTCATTGTCTACATCTCCGAGAATAGCCATGTCGTACTCACGCATTGGTTTTCCGGGTATTCGGCTGACATTGATTCCGGATTCTGCTGTAAAGTCAACAAACTTTCTTTGTCCCGGATTTTCGGTGTCTTCTACATTAAGGAAAAGGGAAAATGTCTGGCTGTGTCCGACAAGAATACCACTCGTCCCAATTAAAATATCAGGAAAGAAATCTCCGTTTACATCCGCAGATTGAACATAAGTTGTTTTCAGTCCTTCAAGACCTGCTTGGATAGTAATATCTTTGAACCATGTATTATCCTGAGATATTGCAGAAGAAATATTTAGAGCAAACAATAAAACAATAAATGAGTATAAATTTTTCATAATAACAAATTCCTAATAACCGTTTAAAATAAAGTTCTATAAATTAAGAAATTATTTTTTCTTGGCAAATTTTATTCAAAAACAAGTTTAATGAGTTTGATGAAGTATCCACAATATTCGAACTTTAAACAACTACTATCCATTCGGTATGCTCCAGCCCGGTCGCTACCGGCGGATATAGAAATTAGAAATGAGAAAGATGGAAAATAGACTGGATTCTTCGCTTCGCTCTGAATGACAGCATTTCTTTTTCCAGTCTTTTCATCCTTCTGTTCTTCTGTCTTTCTGTCCTTCCGTCAACCGTTCTTCACTTTCTCAGTGTGAAAATTTTTCGCAGATTACTCAACTTTAAAAAAAATGGATTATTCTTCGGGATAAATATGGTATCATTAACATAACGAACATCTTCTATGGTGTAGAAAGCTCTGGGATTATATCTATTAATTAATCTAATCAGATTATGTACATCTTTTCGCTGCAAAACAAGGAAAATAATTTTTACATCACCGAACCTGCCTTCTGCGTCCATGCTTGTTAAGTGGTAATCGTGTATGATTAAATACTCCAAAAGGTCGGTTGCGTCTTTTCTCGTTATTATTCTGATTAATACTTTTCCGATTGATAATTTGTTTTCGATAAAAATACCAATGTATGTTCCTGATGCGAAGCCGGCGGCATAACCGAAATAGTTAAGAAAATTATTCAGGTTTTGCATGATTTGGCCAATGGCAATTATCCAGATGAAAACTTCGATGAATCCGAGCAAAGCGGCTAATCCCCTTATTCCTTTGCTTACAAGAATTATACGAATAGTACCTAAACTAACATCAATTATACGTGCAAAGAAAATGAACAGAGGCATTATTAACCAGTTCACAATCGTTGGGTCTATTCCGGAAAATATATCCATGTGATTCAGTATTATTATTTAGCAAAAATATAATGATACTAAAATAATACCTAATAGCTAAAAAATCAAATTAATCGAGTTGGTATGTTCCTAAAAATTTGAATTCACCATTAATTTCCCCAAACACGAATGATTTGATAAGTTCGACAACTTCATCTCCGTCAAAATCCAAATCATCGTATTTTTCGGAATCAATGTCGAAGCCGGTCTCTTTGTCGAAGTCACTGTAATAGTCTTCCTCTTCCTCTGTATAGTAATCATCTTCGACTTGTTCTTCACCCGTATAAGCTACATTAAGCACGTAAACAGTATTCAATGATTCAGGTAAAATCAACAATTCAAAGGGACCGATACCGGGAGATTTTGTATTTTTTGCGATTGCTTTCAATGTTGTGTACTTCGATGTACCGATAGCGGCAATCGCAGTCTCATCAAATGTATCACGGTATGTTGCGAGAAAATAATTTTTATCTTCATCGGAATAAAAGTAACTGAGTTTGGTAACATCCTTTCTGTTGCCTGAAGTAACAGCGGTTTGAAACTGTTTCCAAAATGGTTCGCTGAAATATTTTGTTTTCATAATAATGTAAAAAATAATAAAAAAATTTTGTATTCAGACTATTATTTTAAAAAACTATTTTACAGGAATAAAAAAATTATTCGACAGTATAAAATCCTTGAAATTTGAATTTACCTTCGAACTTTCCAAAAACATAAATTCTGTCATAAGCAATCATGGATTCTTCATCCTCGTATTCAGATTCGACTGTTAGGATATATACTTCGTTAATCTCTTCAGGCAGTCCCAAAATATCAAATGGATTGTCATTCAATTCATCGGGAATTCTTTGCACCTTTTCCAAATCATAGGTAGATGAGTTTTTGATTTTATTGATTGCATCCTCATCGAAAATCAATTCAAAATTGAAGTATTGTTTTTCTTCTTCATTAGAAAAAAATGATAGAGCAACAACAGCCGAATCATCTGTTTCGGTAACTGCCTTCTGGAAGTTTCTCCAAAAGTTTTTTAGCTCCTTCTCCTGCGATTTAGCATTGAAAGAAGCAATTAAGAAAATAACATAAAGAATTATTGAAAATACCTTTTTCATTCTATACTTTGTAAAAATTATATCAACTATTTTAAGCAAATTTAATAAAGAAAAAATTATTGCAAAGTAAATAAATTATTCATTTATAAAATATTATAATTATTTAAATTTTAATTGATAATTTTGTGTTATAATATTATTTAATTATTCTGGAGAAAAAAAATGATTAGGACTTTATTACTGACATGCGTCACTTGTGTTTTACTTTTCACTTCTTGCAGTGAAAATTCAACTTCACCAATTGATTTGGCAAACGGATTGAATTTTACATTGGCTGGAGCAGTTTCTGGAAAATTTTCAGCAACGACAGCAACAGCTGTAACAACCACAGTTGATGGAAAACAAGTTCTGGCGATTACAGGAACTCAGGAAATTAATGGAAAAGATGTTACTGTTGTTATTTCCGTTTTTTCACCTGCGAAGAAAACTTATGATTTAACGATTCAAAATGTTGATGACCCGCCTGTTTTTTGTACGATTAATGTAGAAGATATTTCAACTTACGGTTCTACAACCGGAACTTTGAAAATAACAGAATATGGAACATCACTCGGTTCGAAAGTTAAAGGTACATTTAGTTTCAATTTATATGATGCAGGATTGAATGAACTCAAAGTTACAAGCGGTACATTTAATTTGCTCCATGTTGTATATTAAAAAGTCAACAAATTATTAACAAAAAAAAAAAATTCTTGTATAAAAAGAAACCTTGTTTTACATGGTTTAAACCGCTTATAAAAAGAGAAAGTCCTTTACATATAAATTATCCCTCAGAGTAGGTCAAAAACCGCTCTGAGGTGATTTATTAAGGTCGTTTTTCAGTGCGGTTTTCAACAAAATATTCACAATTCCCGCCTCTTTGATATTTGGAATTATTTTTGATAGTTACCTTTAAAATTGAAAATTCTTGTCTTAAAATTAAAAATCATAAAGTTATTTTTACTAAATTTGATTTTGTAAATTTTGTAAAATATCCTGAAAGAATTGTTATGAAAAATATTTTCAAATTTAGATACTATTTGTTAGTTTTCTTTTTCATTTCGTTTGTTTCAAATGCTTCAGAAAAAGATAAAATTTGTCCTTTCGAACTTATCAGTTTTGATTACCGAATAACTACATCCCCCAATTATGAATTTGCAGAGATTGAGCTATTGTGGAAAACCGCATCGGAAATGAATACTGATAAATTTATTATAGAGAAAGCTTATGATAATGACTCGTCTACAAGAGATTTCTTTCCTATTGGTGAGGTTAAAGCTGCAGGTACCAGCAATGAAATACATACTTACAATTTTTTTGATACAATAGGACTTGGAAATTTTGCATTTAGAATTAAAGGCGTTGACAAAGACAGTAGTTTCGGTTATTCAAGTGAAATTTTTATTGATAACTATGTAAGTGTTAATGAACAAAGAATCTTATCACCGGGTTCAATGATTGAAAACATATATCCGAACCCATCTCGGGGAATATTTAGTATCTTGTTAAAATCCAATGTCTTAGGATATTTCAACACATCAATTTTTGATGATAATGGTGTAATTCTGAATACAATGAGATTGGATTCATCTAAAGAACTGATTAATATGGATTTAAGTGAATATCCTTCAGGTGAATATTATATAAATGTTTCACGTGGAACTTTTTCCAAACACAAAAAAATTGTAATTATAAAATGATGAGTACAATCACAGCATTGGCAACTCCTCCGGGAATTGGGGGTATCGCCGTAATAAGAATTTCAGGTGACAAAACCATCGAAATCGTAGACCAGTCCTTTAAAACATCAATAGTACAAAATCTGTATGGTACACATTCTGTCCTATACGGAAAATTCTATGATGAGGATACTTTACTCGATACGGTTTTGGTAACAACCTTTCGTAAACCGAACTCTTATACCGGTGAAGATGTAATAGAAATCTCTTGTCATGGCGGGTATTTGGTAGCAGGTGAGATTATCAATATACTCATTAAACATGGAGCAAAACTAGCAGAACCCGGTGAATTCACAAAAAGAGCTTTTTTAAATGGCAAAATGGATTTGACACAAGTTGAAGCAGTTGCCGATATAATACATTCAAGTTCTGTTCAAGGTGTTCATACATCAGCACGTCAACTTTCAGGTGAGTTTACAAGTAGATTAAAGAATTTGAGAAATCAGCTTGTTGAAATAGCAGGACTCTTAGAACTGGAGCTTGATTTCGCCGATGAAGATGTTGAATTACTTAACAAAGATGATATTAAAGGCAAAATACAATCTGCTCAAAAATATTGCAGGGAATTAGCTGATTCGTACAAATCTGCAGAGATATTAAGGTCAGGTTATTTTGTAGGGATAGTAGGTTATCCAAATGCAGGTAAGTCAAGATTATTTAATACATTACTTAAAAAACGCAGGGCTATAGTCAGCGAAATACCGGGAACCACAAGAGATTATCTCGAAGAAAACATGATGATTGGAGGGATTATGTTTCGCCTGATAGATACTGCAGGAATAAGAGATTCAACAAACATTATTGAAATTGAAGGAATAAAATTGGTTGAGTCCATTCTCGAACAATCTAATATGATATTAGTTCTTAACGATATTTCAATATCCGAGAGCAACTCTGAGAAATTATTCGAAGAGTTAAAGGAAAAATATCCAGAAAGTTATGTTATTCTTGTACAAAATAAAATTGATTTAATTACCGCTATTAAAAAAAATAAAAAGTGGCTTTACATTTCTGCAAAAAGGGGTGATGGAATTGATATGCTCAAGAACGTTTTATATCATAATGCTAAGCAAAGTACGGAAAGAATTAATGATGTTCTGGTAAATCAGCGGCAGGCAAACCTGTTGAATCAGGCATCAAAGGATTTGGAATATGCAATGTTATCCCTGGATTCAGGTTTGACTAATGAAATAATAGCAATTGACATTCGCAATGCCGCTAAAAAGCTTGGAGAATTAACAGGAGAAAGTTGGAGCGAAGAAGTGCTGAATACTGTTTTTGGTAAGTTTTGTATAGGGAAGTAAATATGTTTCACGTGAAACATTTTCAATTAATTTGTAACTAATTGATAAATTGATATGTTAAGATTTTTTATTATTGGTTTTATGATATAAATTTAAGATGTTGAAAAAGTAATTACGAGAAATATAAAAGAATCCAGAAATTTTTAATTTCCAGATTCTTCAAAAACTTTTATTCAATTTAATTACATGGGCTTAAACCATACTTTTAACCATACAACATGAGGTTGTCTTTTTACTTCAACTTTTTCTTTATCATACAATACTGCTTCTAAAAGATAGCTACCAAATAATTGTGAAGTATTCCAACCCTTATTAACGATACTTTGTTTTTTAAACTCAAAAACTCTTGAATCTTCACTTAAATCATTATAATCTGACCCAAAACCCTTCCAAATATATTTGATATAGCCGTATTCGTTTGAATTGAAAGTTAATAAACCGCTTTCTCTTACTTTTGGAGCACTGCAGTTGACAAAAAAGCTATCAACGATGCATGGTTCTGCCTCGGCAAACCCTGTCAGATGGATATTAAGTTCATAAATTGCAGAGGAGGTCGAAAGACCTGTGAAATTAATTCCTTTTTTTCCAACAGTAGCTTTGGAAATATTCATAAAAGCATTTACGGAGGCAGAAACAGGATTACCTGAAAAACCTAAAGCTTCATCAAGACTGAAATCAATTTTTAAAGTATATTTGGTCGTTTGGTTAACTTTGAGGTTTCCGATTTGAATTTTTTCATTGGTAGGTTTTTTCCAGTCAATATCCTGCTCAAAATCCATAGAATCTTTTCCATTATTGTAATATATCCTGAGAATTGAATTACCCGGATACATTCTCCAAAGAGTAAATTTTCCATCGCTACCGGTTTTTGCGCTAGTCTGGCAAGAGTAATTTTCTTTTGCAGAAAAGAAAATAAGGTTTTTTACAGTAGCATCCTTGATTGGTTTACCTGAATTGTCAACAACGATGCCATCACCATGATAGGACCAACCCAGAGGTTCAACAGAAGCAAAGAATTTATCAATCCCGACCTGTCCACCCTGATGTGTCCATAGGTAGTCAATCATATATTGTGTCATCTCATTAATATCTCTTGGACTTCTCAAGAGAATATACAAAATAATATCTTTTATGGGGACATTTAATGATGGTACTTTTGTTTTTGTTTTTTTATCTTTTGCATCATAAGTATATACTTCATTCATTTTTTCATCACGTGTAACACATAATAAAGCCTGAATTCCAAAGCCTTCTACACTGGGAAAATCTACAGTATTAGGATGGTTTAATTTTGATTCATTTTTACTCCATCCTTGATATTTATCATCCTCCATTGCTAAAGATAAACGCAAATTTTGTTTATAATTATACGGATCATAACGCATTACTGTTTCATTAGCCAGGAAATCAGAAAAATAGGCATAATCTTCAAGAAAACAGTTTCTATTATTATATTTAAATCCCGGCTCATGTCCGACAGAAGAGCCGATTAAGTTCTTGGGCATTCTGCCATAAATCTCCTGATACTTCGAGTAACCACTTATTATAAAATTCATATAATGACCTGTTTCGTGTGCTATGGAAGATAATTCTGCCAAGGGTTCCAAATTAAAGATGGCATTTCTTTGAAAAAACCAGTTGTCAAAGGCTTGAAAACTATTACACTCACTTGCTGCAGTTAGTATATTATATTTCCCATTTCCATTAATATTCAAATAAAATGAATCTTTTAAATTCTTTGGCAGGTCTTTAAGCCAAAGTTCAATAATTTCATTTATTGTAGCTCTGTGATAAGACTGTTTTAAAAAATTACTAGCACTTGCTGGAATTTTACACAGAGAAAAATAATTTGAATTTGGTGATTCGTATTTTTGAACTTTTTCTTTTTTACATCCAAAAAATTTGCTGCTATCTCTTGGATTTAAGTCAAAATATAGATAGCCATCTTTTTCTTCAATATACATAAGGTGCCACCAGTTAACAGCAGCATCATCTTTATGCCATGAAATATCTTTACAAACTCCATAATAATACAGATAATCAAAATCTCCCTCTTTATGAGGTATCATTAGTTGAATTGGTTCGTTACCGCTATAGTTAACAAAAAACCTTATGTTTTCGTATAAAGTAACAGGCGGACCAGAAGTAACAGAAGCTATTTGAAGAGTTCCTGACCCACCATTTGGCAAATAAAAAGTACATCCAATAGTAGAATCTAATATTGAAAGTGGAGTTGTTTGGTTAATAACATGTTCTGTTATTTGACCAATCTTAAACTCTTTTTGTTCTTGCGGCTGAGTTGTGTCGTTTTCAGGGCACCCCATAAGGAGGACTACGGTAATAGCTGTGAAAAGCGTAAATACTTTTTTCATAAATCACCTATTATTTTTTAATAAATTTGAAATTTATTTGTATTTTAACTAGTCTAGTTAACGGTGAAAAAGTCCGTAAGTATCAGCAATGGTAATAAGTTGTGGATAAATTATACTTGATAAAATTGCAAGGTTTTCGTAATTTTGTATAAAATTCTTGCAATATTTGTATGGTATAATTATGTTAAAACAGGAC
>JAZDIP010000071.1:0-10043 GCA_043804925.1 bacterium
ATTTTTTCTGTGTAATCTGATTAATCCGTGCAAATCAGCGATTCTGACAATGAACGCAAGAAAGACTAAGTTTACAAATATTTTAAAAATTATATTCCTACTATTTGTTCCTTTCTTGTATTAAAAAAATTAATTGGTAAAATGTTGCTTAAATTAATGACATCCATTGCATCCAAAATTTCGATGCCAACAATTTTACCATTTTCACCAATATCCAAAACAATATTTTCACTAACTCTCCTGTTGATTACTTCATGTTGAGAATCATCGAACCTGAGATAGAGCAAATCATATTTATCATCATATTCTATTTTCATTTTTTACTCCCATTTGCCATAGAAAACATACACTGTAATTGTAATAATAATATCATTTTCAATTGTATAAATTACTTCAATTTTTTTCTGTTCATAGAACTTACCATTCCAAATATTTTTAAAATCAAATACTAATCCTTTTGAAAATCTGTCTTTTTTTTGCTTCAATTCTTGTACCTTTTTCCAATACTTCAAATATTTCATTTTCGGAAGCACCTCTTTCTAATGCTCTTTTCAAAGTATGTGGTTCAATTTTAATTCTCATTTTTAAAAGAAATTTTAATAATTACACTACAACAACTTTAAATTAATAAATTTATCATTATCATCAAAAATTATTACTGCATTTGTTTTACCAAGAGATTTTACCTCACACTCACCGTCTTAACATTCACAAATTCCCTGATTCCCCAATCGGAAAGCTCCCTGCCATAACCCGATTGCTTGATACCCCCGAATGGCAATCGTGAATCAGAGCGTACAAAGTCATTGACCTGCACTGTTCCTGATTCGACTAAATTCCTTGCTATATATTCAGCTTTGTTTATGTCTTGCGAGAAGACTGCTGCACCCAGACCATATATGTGATTGTTCGAAAGCTCTATTGCTTCATCTTCTGTTTTGTATGAAATTATTGACGCAACAGGTCCGAAAGTTTCTTCGTCGAATGCAGGCATCCCCGGTTTTACATTAGTCAAAACTGACACAGGATAAAAATATCCGGGACCATCAGGAAGTTCGCAACCAAGTTCTGCTATAGCTCCTAATTTTATGCTTTGCATAACCTGTGCGTGAAGTCCTTCCTGCAAATCTTTTCTTGCCATCGGACCAACTGAAACACCCTCTTCCAGTGGATTGCCAACCTTGAAAGCCGACATTTTATTTATCAACAGTTCGGTAAATTTGTCGTGAATAGATTCATGTACGATAAACCTTTTTGCGGCGATGCAGGATTGACCTGAATTAATTAATCTACCCATTGCACATGCTTGTGTAGTAAGTTCAAGGTCGGCATCGGGAAGAATTATATACGGGTCGCTTCCGCCAAGTTCCATTACAGTTTTTTTAATAACTCTGCCTGCGGTTTCCGCAACAAATGAACCTGAATAATTGCTTCCGGTCAATGTTACTGCGGCTATTAAGGGATGCTCGATTATGTATTTCGATTTTTCCTTAACTTCGGCATGGCTGATTATTAAATTTGTAAAAACATTTTCAGGAAAACCTGCTTGCCTGAAAACATTTTCGATTTCGACAGCACATCCGACAGTGTTGCGTGAATGCTTGAGCATACCTGCATTACCTGCCATCAAAGCCGGTACAGCAAAGCGAAAAACCTGCCAGAAGGGGAAATTCCATGGCATAACGGCAAGCACTATACCGAGTGGAGTGAAAGTAACATAACTTTTCGTCATTTCCGTTTTGTACTCAATATCCGTTAAAAATGTCTCTGCATTTTGAGCATAGTATTCACAGCAAACAGCGCACTTTTCAATTTCGGAGATACCCTGGGAAAAAGGTTTTCCCATTTCCAGAGCCATTAATGTTGCATAATCATGTTTGTTTTTTTTGAGAACATCAGCCGCTTTTAACATTAATTCAGCACGATACTGGAAAGTTGTCCCTTTCCAATTCAAAAAGCTTTTATATGTATCCTTGATTTTATTTTCTAAGGTTACCAGAGTATAACTTTCATATTCCCTGATTTTTTCTTCAGTTGAAGGATTAATCGTCCAAAATTTCATAACAAATTTCCTGTTGATTTTAATTAAGAATTAAAACTTTTTTAGTATAGGTTTTACCGTCTATTTTGAAGTTAATAAAATACACTCCATCAGGTTGTTCGGTTAAATCAATTTCCGAATTGAAATAATAAAAATAATTTTTCGAGTCACTGGTGTAAACCACTTGTCCGAGAACATTTGTAACATTAATATTGCAAAATATTATTTCAGGACTGAGCAAGTCGAGATTAATAACTCCGGAACTTGGATTTGGATAAACAGATATAGAAAAAATATCATCTAATTGAATATCATCGTCAATATCTAAAGTAGTAAGAAAATCAGAAACATGTTGCCTGACAATATCCGGTCTGACAACAGCAAATTTTTTCATATTTTCAATACAAGCATCCCAATATTCCCTACAGATAGGATAATTCCATCGTGCAATATGCTCATCGATTTCCGGTTTATAAATAGATTTCAGTTCCTCGATTCTTTGTACAATACGTTCCGGCCTAAAGACTGTATTCATTCGAAGTTCCAGCGTAGCAAAAAATTTTGTCCTGAAATTTTTATTTTTTATTAAATTCCTAAAAAGAAAAGTGGAAGACGGCGGATTTCTCCAGTCATCAGAACTATCAGCAGTAATATGATTGATGGAATTGAGACTGTCATAATAAAAACCATCGTCATTATCAAAAGACAACCATCTCCACTTTCCTCCGGGTACTTTTGGTCTCCAAATCCTAACATTATTTCCGGGCCAATCATAAACAGCGAAGAAAATCTTTTGTACATTATAATTTATGAAATTGTATATATCCATGTATTCGGATACAACATCAAAATTATCGTCGTCAGCCAAATCATGATTTTGAATAAATTGATACATCTCATTATAGTGAGAACTGAGTGAAGGTACGGCAAACAGTATTTGATTAAAAATCTCAATGTCTTCGGGTTCGGCGTTACAAAAATCCGTTAAATAATATTCATCATATCTTTCCCTGATATTGTGAATTCCCCAGTATTCACCATTAATAAAGACTATCGAAGGCCTCCATTCCTGGAATTCGATGCCTATATTCCTGCTCAAATCCTGAATGAGAATGTCAGTAAAAAGGGTATTAAGAAAATCCTGTCCAGAATTCCTGAGAATAAACCTCTTAAATTCGGTTTTATTATTTTGAGGAAATAACTGATATTGAAAAGTGTTTTTCCCATATTCGGAACGTGCATAGAGTCTTAAGGATTTTTCAGGCAATGCCCTGCCCCCCGACCCATGGATACGAACTCCGGCATCCTGTGAAAATCCCGGTTTTCCATCCGGTTCGAATAATTCAATATAGACCGGCCTTTCCCACTCATCCCCTTTCTGATGATAATTACCCGTACCCCAATACCAAGAGGTTTCGGGATTTTCGGCATGAACCTTTCCGGGAATATATATGCCTTCATTAAAACCAAAAAAATTTAGACTATCGGTTATAATCGAAATTATTGGAAAAGTATATCGGTTATAAATATTGGGGTCAACAAAATAAGTAGCTGAAATAACTTTTCCGCTTCTTACACCTTTTTTAAAAGGAGCCGCACGAATAACTGTAGCTTTATATACCTCTCCTTTAGGTGGTAACCAACGATATGATTCCGGTGCATTCTCAGGATTTGTCCTTATCATCGAAAATATATTGGGTAAACCGTTTTTATTCTTTATTCTTATGGGACCGGTGTATAAATATGAACTGTCAGTCGGTTCGGAACCATCGAGTGTATAATAAATATCATCATCGGTAAGTGCCTTACTTATAGTTAAATCAAAATCGTACAAATATAATCCTCCTTTTTTAGAAAATTCTATTAGACTCATTTGTGTCATGTTGTTATTTGATTTACCAGGAGATGGATTAAAGAAGAGAGAAAAATTGTTTGTACCATCAGGAATTCTACCGTATGATATATCTGTTGTAAGTTCCACAGGATTTAATTTATCTACCAAAATAAGGTTCTTTTCGAGAAGTCTAATCGTTTCTCCTTCGGAATTCAGTTTGAAATTCGTATGAAGATTAAATCCGTCGAATTTATCTTTATCAGAACAAAAGATAATTAAATATTTATCAGGAGCCAGGTTAACGAAAGGAAATCTCCATTTAACTTCTTCGGCATCATCGGTCAAATACCAATTTTCCAGGTTTTCAGTATAATCACCGGAATTGTAGAGTTCTATCCAGTCCGGAAAATCACCGTCTTCATCCTGTAGAATTTTTGAATTGGAAGACATTATTTCGTTTATGACAATCTTTGGGTATAGTTCCTGACTAAAAGTCAG
Source organism: bacterium (assembly GCA_043804925.1). GTDB lineage: Bacteria > Bacteroidota > Ignavibacteria > Kapaibacteriales > UBA2268 > ChocPot-Mid. The sequence goes on from JAZDIP010000071.1 coordinate 4,374, forward strand.
TAACATTAATAAACAAATTACAGCATAGTTATATTGTTTTTTTATTCTCATTTTGATATTTTAAGATAATATAAAATCAACATATTCTATTGTCTTGCCAAATAAATTTATATTAAATTAAACAATTTCCACGAAATTTTCACAGAAATTTAAATTCTGTAATCATAAATATAAGTATGTTTATTATCAGGAATATTCCTATCTCATAGCTTTTTCGTAATTTTGAAGTTTATATAAAGTATTGTTATAATATTTCAAGAATTACAATGGCAGCTTATCCTTTTAAGGAAATTGAAGAAAAATGGCAAAAAGAATGGGAATTAAGAGAAAGCAACTTAGTTTCCACCGACATAAATAAACCCAAATATTATGTGTTGGATATGTTCCCATATCCCAGCGGTGCGGGTTTACATATAGGTCATCCCGAAGGATACACTGCAACCGATATCGTAACACGTTATAAAAAAATGAACGGATTCAATGTATTGCATCCTATGGGCTTCGATGCTTTTGGTTTACCAACCGAGAGATATAGCATGCAAACAGGAATTCATCCTGAAGTTGCAACAAAAAATAATATGGAGACATTCAAACGGCAGTTGAAAATGCTCGGATTCGGATATGATTGGTCAAGAGAAATAAACACTACAAACCCGCAATATTACAAATGGACTCAATGGATGTTCCTTCTGATTTACAATTCATGGTTCGACGAAACTCAAAACAAAGCAAGACATATTGACGAGTTACCGATACCTGATTCCATAAAAGAATCAATTGAAATTGAAAATTATAAAGATGAACATCGTTTGGCATATATAGCCATGATACCTGTAAATTGGTGCGAAGCTTTGGGGACAGTACTTGCCAACGAAGAATGTGACGAATGGCGCGAAAAAGGTTACGAAGTTGAACGCAAGCCAATGCGTCAATGGATGATAAAAATCACAAAATACTCCCAAAGATTACTCGAAGACCTTGAACTTGTTGACTGGCCCTTTTCTACAAAAGAAATGCAGAAAAACTGGATTGGCAGAAGCGAAGGAGCCGAGATTAATTTCAAGTTAAACTATGCGAAACGTGAAACGCGAAACGTGAAAAGTATAACTGAGGATACGATAAGAGTTTTTACAACCAGACCTGATACAGTTTTTGGTGCGACCTATATGGTGTTAGCTCCTGAGCATGAACTTGTTGAAAGCATTGTAACAGAGGATAATAATGATAAAATTGAGAATTACATTAAACAAGCATCATTAAAAAGTGACCTTGAAAGAACTGAATTAAGCAAAGAAAAAACAGGGATATTCACTGGTGCTTATGCTATTAATCCTGCAACAGGCAAAGAAATTCCTATTTGGATAGCAGATTATGTGCTTGCGCATTATGGCACAGGTGCTATAATGGCTGTTCCCGGACATGACGAAAGAGACCACGAGTTTGCAACGAAGAATAATTTACCGATAGTTAAGGTAGTCGAAAAAGAAAATGAGAATTGGGATATTTCAAGGTCCGCTTTAACTGATGATGGAATTGCAGTTAACTCAGCTAATGATGAAATCTCTATTAACGGTTTAAAAACTCCTGAAGCTAAAGAAAAGACAATTCAGTGGCTGGAATCAAAGAATATCGGTAACCGGAAAATTCAGTATAAACTGAGGGACTGGCTTTTTTCCAGACAAAGATATTGGGGCGAACCGATTCCGATTATGTTTTTTGAAGATGGCTCTAAACGTGCTTTGGATAGTGAAGAACTCCCTCTTGTATTGCCGGAAGTTTCGGACTTTAAACCTGCAGGAACCGGTGAATCACCTCTTGCAAAAGTTGAATCATGGATTAATTTCATTGATAAGAAAACAGGGAGAAATGCAAGATTTGAAACTAATACAATGCCTCAATGGGCTGGCTCATGCTGGTATTATTTGAGATATATTGACCCGGATAACAACAACATCTTTGCCGACAAGGAAAAAGAAAAATACTGGATGTCACCTGCCGGCATTGACCTATATATGGGTGGTGCAGAGCATGCTGTACTGCATTTGCTTTATGCACGCTTTTGGCATAAGGTTCTTTTTGACCACGGATATGTTTCGACTCCTGAGCCATTCAAAAAGCTTTTCCACCAAGGTTTGATTATGGGCGAGGACGGGAGAAAAATGTCAAAATCTCTTGGTAATGTGATTAATCCTGATGATGTGGTTAATGAATTTGGTGCAGATTCAATCCGTGTTTTCGAAATGTTTCTCGGTCCTTTGCAGGATGCAAAACCATGGTCAACAGACGGTATTGCAGGTGTTAACAGGTTCTTGGGCAGAGTCTGGCGATTGATTGTTAATCAAGATGGTAATATATCATCTGACTTGCAAGAAATTCCTTTGACTTCAGAACAGGAATTTGTTTTGCATTCAACAATAAAGAAAGTTTCCGAGGATATTGAAAATCTTCATTTTAATACAGCAGTTTCGCAGATGATGATTTTCGTTAATGAGTTTACAAAAGCACAAATCAAACCGCTTGGAGCAATCGAAAAATTCTTAATGTGTCTTGCTCCTTTCGCTCCGCATATATCTGAAGAGCTTTGGGAAATGCTTGGACATAAAGAATCTATTTTCGAACATACATTCCCCGCATACGACGAATCGAAAATCCAAAAGAATGAAATCGAGTTTGTCGTGCAGGTGAACAGCAAAATCAGGGCAAGGATGATGCTCCCGGTGGATTTGCCCCAAGAAGAATATGAAAAAATGACATTGAAAGATGAATCAGTTCAAAAGCATATTGGCAGTAAGCACATTAGGAAAGTGATTTTTGTGCCCAACAAGCTGATTAATTTTATTGTTTAGTTATCCTGAGCTTGTCGAAAGATGTTGCTCAGCGAAACGTGAAACGGAGAGATGAAAGAATTTCATGCGAAGAAGCAAAGGGGCAAAGAAGCAAATGTCTGAACCACTGATTTTCGCTGATTATTGGATTTCGTTACATTAATCTTGCAAATAAATACAAAACTTCGTAAATTGATTGACGGTTTTTTTCTTTATAGTTTGAAAGCTATAATTACATGTAATGTTCGAGAATTAATTGGAAAAAATATCATGGCAAACCAAAAGGATTTAGATGCACATTATACCATAATGGATAAAATTTTCCGTCTAAGCTTGGGCGAAAAAGGGGCATATAGCTGTGCAAAATTTGACGGGGATTTTTCAATGTCCATCGAAGATGCCCAAACCAAAAAGCATCAGTATATCGTTGACGGATGTAATATTAAAAAAGGAAGCAAAGTACTCGATATGGGTTGCGGCTGGGGTGCTTTCCTGAATTATCTGAATGAACTGGGAGCTAACAGCTATGGTGTTGTTTTAGCCAAAGGTCAGGCAGATGCCTGCATAAAAAATGGCCTGAATGTCAAACATATAGATTCCAAAGACATCAGCCCGGAAACATTCGGAAAGTTCGACGCAGTTACAGCTATGGGCAGTCCCGAACATTTATGTTCTATCGAGCAGTACAAAGAAGGCAGGCAGGAAGAAATTTATAAAAGATATTTTAAGCAGGTCTCAGATTTATTGCCTGTAGGCGGGCGTTTCTATTGCCAGTCTATGGTATTTGGTCCCAATATGGTTAAATTTGAAGATATACCCTTTGGAAAGACTGATTTGCGAAAAAAGGAATTCACAGATGAAGAGTTAATGGATATAATATGCCGGAAATTTCCCGGCTCATGGCTGCCGTATGGCAAAGAAGGATTAATCGAACCGGCAAAGGAACACTTCAAATTAATATCAGTAGAAAGCGGGCGGCTTGATTATATTGAAACCATTAACAGGTGGACTGCTGCATTTGGCAAATTGAATTTCAGGAAACTTTTATTATTTGCTTCATTAATCCCACGGCTTTTAACTAATAGTGCTTTCAGGGAATGGTACCTCCTGACTAAAATAGATGCCAACCAGATTATTTTTGAGAGGGAAATATTCGAGCATTATAGGATAGTGTTCGAGAAAGTTCGTGATTGATGGCTTTAGCTATACAATGGAAATTTTTTTTTATTTTATTTTTAGGCGTTAGACTATTAGACTTTTAGGGAGGCGGACCGAAAGCAGCAGACAGGATTCAGAAGAAACTTTTTCACAAATTATTCAATTGCAATTTTTATTCGTGCTTCTTCTTTAAATTGTATCCTTTTATTATTTGGATTATTTAAAATTGACATTAAAACTCGTTAAAAATATAGAGAAACAAAGTTCGGATATTTTCACAGGATTGAATCCCGAACAGGTGAAAGCCGTTCAGCATATCGAAGGTCCTTTGCTTGTTATTGCAGGTGCCGGTAGCGGTAAAACACGCGTGCTTACTCATCGCGTAGCTCACCTGATTGAAAAAGGTATTCCACCCTACAACATTCTTGCCCTGACCTTCACTAACAAAGCGGCAAAAGAAATGCAAGGCAGAATTGCAAAAATTGTTTCCGAAGATTCCGCAAGGAAAATCTGGGCAGGTACGTTTCATTCGATTTTTGCACGAATACTTAGATACGAAGCTGAATACCTGAGCTACACAAGCTCTTTTTCGATTTACGATACTGATGATTCGCTGAGCTTGGTTAAGAAAATTTTGAATGAAGAAAATATTGACCACCAGAAATTTAATCCGCAGGGAATTCGCAGTAGAATTTCTTCGTCAAAAAACAGAATGGTTGGCTGGGACGAATACCAAAACAGTGCAGATAATCCTGTTGACAAGCAAACAGGGTTTGTTTTTGAGAGGTACGAAAATAGGTTGAAACAAGCAAATGCTATGGATTTTGACGACCTGCTTTTGAATATGATTCGCCTGCTACAAAAAAATCCCGATATACTCGAAAAGTATCAGAACAAGTTCAAATATTTATTGATTGACGAGTATCAGGACACGAACAGGGCACAATATGTAATCATTAATCTTCTTGCAAGAAAGAATAAAAATATCTGCGTTGTCGGTGATGATGCACAAAGCATCTATGGATGGCGCGGTGCGGATATTCGGAATATACTTGATTTTCAAACTGATTATTCTGATGCAACTGTAATTCGTTTGGAGCAAAACTACCGTTCAACAAAAATCATACTTGCGGCGGCGGATTCGGTTATCAAAAACAATTTGCGTCAAATGAAAAAGAAACTTTGGACAGACAATCCCGAAGGTGAACTGATTCAAGTTGTCTCAAGTATGGATGAACGCTTCGAAGCTGAGGATATCGTTGAGAAAATAAAATCTTTGACGGGAGAAAAAAGCGAATTTACTAACAAAGATTTTGCAATACTTTACAGGACCAATGCTCAATCATTAGCTCTTGAAAATGCTTTTCGCAAACACAATTTACCTTATATCATAATCGGAGGCATATCATTTTACAAGAGAAAAGAGGTAAAGGACACTCTTGCTTATTTGAAACTTTTGTATAATCAACTTGACGAAGAATCATTGATGAGAGTGGTTAATGAACCGCCACGCGGTTTGGGCACTACATCTTTAAGACATATATCCGAATATGCACGTACTCATAATATTCCATTATTTGATTCATTTTATCAATCTGAAAAAAATATCAATCTTCAGGGAAGAGCGATAAACTCAGCAATGAAATTCGTTATGATGATTCAAAAATATATTAATCAGAAGGATTCA
>JAZDIP010000072.1:0-13844 GCA_043804925.1 bacterium
CAACCTACGAAGCGATTTAACTGGAACATTGGTCGAATCGGACAAACCTATAGCTATATTTGCCGGTCATCAAAGAACAAAAGTCCCCGTTTCCATAAATCTGATGGAATCGAGAGATTTTCTTTGCGAGCAAATGCTGCCAGTCAATACCTGGGGAAAGAATGCTTTTGTAATTCCTTATACCACGCCCCTCGGTGCAACTGCAACAGGATATGACTTATATAGGATTTTAGTAGGTAACGATGGCACTGATGTTTTCATAAATGGAAACAACGAAGGCAGATTCAATAAAGGAGAATTTATTGAAAAACCTATCAACAGTTCTGCAACCATCGAGGCAACAGGTCCAATATTGGTCGCTCAATTCAAGAAGACTTCAAAAAATAGTTCGGAAGGCGGTTCCCCACTGAGTGACCCGTTTATGATGATTGTCCCTCCAAAGGAACAATTCATGCCAAACTATAGCGTTATAAATACCCAGGCATACGAAGAAAGGATTGAAAACGAATGGCCAGTTACAACAAGAGCTTATAAGGTTTATGACCAACACTATATTTCAATTGTGGCTCCATTAGCTGCGATTGATAAAACTTATATTGACGGAAATCTCATTAATTCTAACAATTTCAAACCAATTCAAGCAAGCAATGATTATTATTATGCAAACATTCAGGTTAATGAAGGAGCTCATCGTGTCAATTCTTCCGATAGGATAGGTGTATATGTTTATGGATATGGAGAGGCAAATTCTTATGGATATGTGGGTGGTATAAGCATGAGGCAATTTGACTTTAAAAAACCATATATTCAGTCTATTGACAGTTGTTATAATATTACGGGAATGATTTATGATAACCGCCCCGGTGATTCAAAAATTGCAACAGTAGATTGTCCCGAACCAACTAAAATAAATACAAAGGTTAATATTGGCTCTTTTGTTCCATACGCCGATTCCGTGGCTTTTAAAGCATCACTTATTGATAATTATTTGGATGGCAGATTCGAGGTTATTGCTAAGGATTCAATTGGACTTGACACTATGGCAATCATTAAAATACCAGGTTTTACGGTTTCCATCGATTCAATGAATAACAGCCGACAGTTGTACATTTACAATGACAGATACAGGACAAATACTGCATATTACAAAGTTTTCAATTTAAGAAATTACGGAGAATTCCATCACACAATAAGTAAGGCATATTTTAAGAAAAACAGTGCTATCTCGATAATTCCACCAGCCCCGTTTGACATAAATCCCGGTGAATTATTTGCCATCGAACTTAGCTTCAATTTTCCAAATGATATAACTATTACCGATACTTTGTATATTTCCGACGGTTGCAGCGACAGGGCAATATTATTAATAAAAATTGAGTTTAAGGGTGATAATACGAAACCGAAAATATCCATTAATGAAGATGACTGCCTTCAAAAATTCGATATTAGCGCAACTGATAGCTTGTGGTTCGATTCGGGCATCGAGAAATTCCCCATATTTACAAGTAATTGTGAATTCAGAATAGTTAAACAAACCTTAAAAAGCGTTGTTTTTCATATCGAAATCCTGGACCCTTATAAAGATGCAATATATTCCTTTATCATTATAGACTATGCAGGAAATGAAACTACTTACTCAGATACTATTCAAGGATTCACGTTAACTTTACCACAATTCGAAAATACGGAAAGCAAAATTGATTTCGGACTTGAAAAAATCGGCAGTTTATATTGTGATACTTTACAACTTTTCAATACAGGTACAATGCCATTTGTAATTGATAATATATTATTAAAGAAAAATTTATATTTTTCAATACCGCAATACCAATTCCCTTTGATTATAAGCCCTGATGAATACTTGTCTGTTAAGGTTTGTTTTAATCCTGTTAATATATATAAGCAGTTTGACGACACATTGCTGCTGATACATAATTGTTTATCCAAAGAAGTAGCTCTTACAGGAAAAGGCGATAGTGTGATATACTACGGTGATTCTGACTGTGATGTAGTTATAAAAGCTACTGCCCACACAATAGATAGAAAATACGAGTTGGAGCAAAGTACTCCAAATCCTGTTTTAGCAATTGCTAAGTTCGCTTTCACTTTACCCGAAAAGGGAAATATCAAATTGAGTTTATTCGATATTCTCGGAAACGAAAGAGCCGGTACAATACAAAACGAGTTACCAGAAGGAAGGCATGAGATATTTCTTGATTTGGAAACTTTACCTCAAGGTATTTACCTTTATACACTTACTACAAATGCCGGTATTTTGAAAGGAACATTGGTTAAACAATAAAAAGTTGACATTTTCATTAAACAGTATTAAGTTCTTTTTAAAAAACACTCCTAAAAGGATTGTAAGTTATTGTTTTATATTTGAGTCTTAATAAATGACCATCAATTTAAATCGGAAATTATTAAAACCTATTTGTAGAATTTATATTTAAAGCATTCCTCTAAAAAATGTTCATTTAAAACCAAATTAATTTTTTAAACGTTAATATCCATAATATTATTAATTTTGAAGTTTATAATAAATTTATATCTAAAGGTACTTGATGAAAAAAATAAATAAGACAGTTTATATAATTGCGTCTGTTTCGATAATAATCGGAATAACCATTGGTGCTATTTTCCAACCCTTGATTTCCGGAGACAACATTTTTTCGGAAATTCAAAAATTCGACTTTGTTCTAAATACGGCATATAAGAATTATGTTGATGAAGTTGACAGCCATAAGCTTGTCGAAGCCGCAATCAAAGGTATGCTTAGTGAATTGGATGTACACTCTGTTTATATATCTGAAGAAGAAATGAAAGGAGTTTCAGAAGATTTTAATGCTGCTTTTGAAGGTATCGGAGTTGAATTTGATGTGATTCATGATACCATAACAATAATTTCGCCAATTCCGGGAGGTCCCAGTGCTAAACTTGGAATATTATCAGGTGATAAGATTGTAAAAATTGACAATGAAAATGCAGTGGGGATTAAAAGAAATGAAGTTCCTAAAAAACTAAGAGGCACGAAAGGAACTAAAGTTGTCGTTGATATAAAACGTGAGGGCACAAAAGCCCTATTAAATTTTGAAATCATTAGAGATAAAATTCCAATATTCACAGTTGATGCACATTTTTTAATTGATGGAAGCGACATCGGTCTTGTAAAAATAAATAGATTTGCTGCGACAACTCATGAGGAAATGCTAAATGCTTTGTTTGATTTGAAAAAGCATGGTATGAAAAAATTAATATTGGATTTACGTGGAAATCCGGGTGGCTATCTTAACCAGGCAATTTATGTAGCAGATGAGTTTTTGAAAGGAAACGACACAATCGTCTATACCAAAGGAAGAATGCCTGAATTTGATGATATATTTAAGTCGTCTTTTGGAGGAAATTTTGAGGATATTCCACTGATTGTTCTCGTTGATGCCGGTTCGGCTTCAGCAAGTGAAATTGTTGCCGGAGCCATTCAAGACCTTGACAGGGGATTAATAATCGGCACTACATCTTATGGCAAAGGACTTGTACAAAAACATTATGACTTACCTGATAGTTCCGCATTCAGGATAACAACTTCAAAATACTATACTCCCTCGGGTAGGTGTATTCAAAGACCTTATAAAGACAAGGATAAATACAGGCATCTATCAGGAAGAATGGACCTTGAAGACGGTAATTACATACTTAATTCTTTAGAAAAGATAAAAATACAACTTAAGAAAGATACTACAAAAGAGACCGAAATAAATCTTGATTCATTGCCAATTTATTATACCAAAGGCGGCCGTATCGTACTTGGAGCAGGAGGCGTTACACCTGATATTATCGTCAAGATGGATACTTTGACAGATTTTGGAATTCAAGTCAGAATGAAAGTTGTATTTAATGAATTCATCAATGATTTCGTTGATTTGAATTCTATTAAAAAAACCTATGCTAACAATTTTAATAAGTTTTTAGAAGAATATGAACTTTCTCAAAAAACTCTTGATGATTTCAAAAAACTCGCCGAAAAGAAAGGTGTGGTATGGAAACAAGACCAATATGAAATTGATAAGGATTATTTGATTACACAGATTAAAGCATTTATTGCAAATACCGTTTGGAATTCAAATGAAATGTGGCAGGTGTTCTATTCTTCTGATATTCAATTTCAAAAAGCAAAGAAAATGTTTCCTGAAGTTCAAAAAATCACAGGATTAAAAAAGTAGTTTGACTAATTAACAATAAGCCGGAAAATTTGTTTTTATCGGGATGACCGTTGCTAATTTTAAAAAAAGATAGTAAAAATGAATAAAAAAGTTCTAATAGTATTAGTATTAATAATAATTTTAACAGTCAGTTCGCAATCTTTTTCCGAAATGTTCCAGGCAGGTGAAAGATTACATTATAAGGTATCATACTTTGGCATAACATTGGGTCATATTACCATAATTGTGGAAGGTGTTCAGGATTTAAAAGGTAATGAAGCAGTCAAGACAAAAGGTTATATGAAATCCAATCCTGACATCCCTTTTGTTGATTTGCAGGCATCTTATGAGAGCTGGGTAGATACTTCAGGTGCTTTTTCACATCAGTTCATCGGCAAAGTAATGATTGAAGACGGCACATGGGATTATCATCATATTGATTTTGACTACAAAAAGAAAAAAATAAGGACGCAAAAGTGGATTCGCAAAGAAGTATTCTTTGACAGTACATATACTACATCAAAAAAATATTGTGACGGATTATCACTTTTCTTCCTTGCCAGGCAATTCACAAAAACAGATAAAAGCATCAGGATTCCAACAATAGTTGATTACGACACAGTTTTTACAGTAATAAATTTTAAAAATAAAAAAAACGAATCTGAAATTGATGCCGTTAAGTATAAAATTAAAACTGTTTATTTCAACGGCAGGGCGCATTGGACAGGTATATACGGCTTATCCGGTGAGTTTGAAGGATGGTTTTCCGATGATGATGCAAGCGTTCCAATCAGGGCAAAAATGAAGGTTTATATTGGCAGTGTTAATATCGAACTTATCGAATGGGACAGAAAAGATTGGGTGCCGCCAAAAGCGGATAGCAAATGACAATTGATAATTGATAATTGATAATTGACAATTGATAACTTGGAGAAATGATTTTGGCTTGGATATAAGTCTGTTGATTTTGTCGGTATTGTTAAAATTGCGACAGGATGGAATGACAAAGAGAGATTAACTAAGTATAAATTATATTGGGTAGTTGCAAAGTGATGAGTTGATTTTGGCGGGTTTGTCGCACTTTTTTTAATTTTCAATTTTCTTAATCACTAGTCATCCTTTGTCGGAACTGTGATTTTTGTGATTTATATGATTTATATGATTTTTTCGCGAAATGTAAAAACGTGAGAACGTGAAAAGCAAAAACATGAAACACAAAAGGCAGTTACACAGAGTGCCACTGAGAATTCACAGAGTTACACAGAGAATTTACCAAACAATTAATTTGCAAAGAACAAGCGGGACAAAATTATACAGGGAATAGCAAACGTAATGGAAACGATTTTAAAAGGATTTTAAAAAAGTTATCGGTTATGTGTTTTGTGTGAAATTCCGATAAGTCCAAAAATACATTTATGTCATTTTCTTCTTGCCATTTAAAATAATTTATCGTATTTTTTAAAATATTAAATAGTGTTTTAAAATTATAATATTGATATTGAAAAAAATGGCTGGTATTAATACTTACGAAATTGATATATCAAGTATTGAAAGTGGTGTTTACCTCTTTAATATATCTATTGATGGTTTATCATTTAAAACAGGAAAGATTCAACTTATAAGATAGAATAAAAACCCTTCAGGATTAGTCCTGAAGGATTTACTTATTATAAAACAAAATAATGAAAAAGACCTTAATTTTAATATTTTTAATAAATTATATTACCTCAGCTAATAACTGGAGACTAGTAGAAGAATTTGATAATACACCTACCTGGAAATATTCTCATGTACAATCAATACAATGTTTTGACAGCAACAATTGTTATGCTATAGTTCAGCATGCAACAAAAGAGGATTATGGATGCAGAATATATACTTCTTCAAACAATGGTATATCATGGGAATCATTACTATCTAATGAAAATGAATATCCTCAAATGTTAAATGTAAAAGCGGGAGTTGCACCAAATTCTAATTACTATTTTATCCTATCTGATGATAATACATTTTTAGAAAAAAGTACTGACGGGGGTAAAACATTTAAAATTATAACTCTCGAACAAAATAACAATTATCCAGATAATATAGCTATGTATGATACAAATACCGGGCTTGTAATAAATTCTGAAGCTATTTATACAACTAATAACGGCTGGGAAACTTTTGAGAGGCATCCGAAATTGCATACAAATCAAAGCTATTATTCACCTATATTTTTGGATTCAAATACTGTAGGAATGATATACGGTAGTCCTTGGGCGAACAGTTTTGGCAAAGGTGAATCGTTTGTGAAATATTATTTAAGAGAAGATAGATGGGATACAGTGTTTTATTTTCAGAAAGATCCAGGAGCCTGGGTTGATATAATTGAAAGTATTTTTTTCGTTAATGATACAGTAGCTTATGGTGCAGGTTGGCGAAGTGATAAATCACTATCAAGCGGACAATATTTTGATATTTTTTATAAGACCATAGATGGAGGAAATAATTGGAATTTAATTTTTAAAGCATTTAATAAACCCTATAAAGGATTTTTCGATATTTTTTTTGCTGATGAAAATAATGGCGTTGCAGTTGGTTATTGGGGTAAACTCGCAATGACTAACGACGGAGGTGAAACATGGGTATATGAGCCGTTGCCAAACGATATGGACAATTGCCGTAAAATGCTCGTTTGCTGGGCAGGTCACACCCCGCTTATCGGTACCTGGGATGCAGGGATATTTAGGTATGAAGGCGATTTTTTTAAGTTTCCGCCGGATACAACGGGTGTGGAAGAAAAATCACAAAATTCAAAAATAAATATCCTACAGACAGAAGAAAAATTACTTATCAGCATAGAAGATGCTTTACACCGCAAATACAAACTGCAAATTTGCGACATTATGGGTAATGTTGCTCTTGAGCAGGAGTTGAGTTCGGGTGTCGGCACTTTGTATGTTCCTTATGACATTTCGGGATTGGGCAGTGGTGCGTATCTTTATATGATTTCTTGTGAGGGAGTGGTGGTTAAGACGGGAAAGCTCATTTCAATTACGAATTAAGAATTATGAATTATGAATTGTTATTGACGTATATCCTTCGACAAGCTCAGGATGACAGAGTACAAGCTCAGGATGACAGAAATCGTTAGTCGTCAGTCAACAGTAATTGGACATCCTTCGACAAGCTCAGGATGACAGAAAAAAGCAACTCCTCATCCATAAAAAGAAGAGATGAGGAGTTGCAAATATTTTACTATTTTTTGACCGAAATACTTTTTAACACTTTATCAATTATCATTAAACCTTCGGATAATTGTTTTTCACTAATGTTTAGAGCAGGTCTGAATCTTACAGACTTTTCACCACAGGATAAAATAATCAGTCCCTCTTTGAAGCAATCACTAATGAATTTTCCCCTGATATTTTTATCGGGTAAATCGAAAGCACAAAACAGCCCAAGACCGCGAACATTGGAAATTAATTTTGGATATTGATTTTGTAGATTAAATAATTTATCTTTCAAGAACTTACCATTCTTTTTTACAGAATCTAATATTTTCTCTTCATCTATTATTTCCAAATACTTCGTAACTCTAACCATATCAACTAAGTTACCGCCCCAAGTTGAATTAATCCGGCTGGAAGTATGGAAAACATTTTGCGGGACTTCGTCAATTCTTTCGGTAGCAAGAATTCCACATACCTGCATTTTCTTTCCAAATACTAAAATATCGGGTACAACATCAAAATTTTGAAAAGCCCACCATTCTCCAGTAATGCCTACACCTGTTTGTATTTCATCGAAAATCAGGAGTGCCTCGTTTTCATCTGTAAGAACTTTTAACTGCTGAAGGAATTCTTTTCTAAAATGGTTGTCGCCTCCTTCTCCCTGAATTGGTTCGATAATAATAGCGGCGATATCGTCTTTATTTTGTTCAAATGCAGTTTTAATTTCCCGGATTGCCTGATTTTCACTTTTTATTATATCCTCCATGTTTTCTTCAAGAGGGAAGCTGACTTTTGGATTTATTATTCTGGGCCAATCGAATTTCGGATAAAAATCGGTTTTTGCCGGGTCAGTATTTGTCAAAGACATAGTATAACCGCTCCTGCCGTGAAAAGCTTGTTTAAAATGAATTACCTGATGGCCTCTTTCAGTTTTATAGCCCTTTTTGAAATTCTTTCGTACTTTCCAATCGAATGCAGTCTTAAGTGCATTTTCAACAGCTAAAGCTCCACCTGAGATAAAAAAAGCATATTTAAATTCTTTGGGGACTGCTATTTCAAAAAATGTTTTCACGAAAGTAGCCATTGCAGAAGTATAAATATCAGAATTTGATGGCTTGTTGAGAGCTACTTCACCTAAAAATTTAATGAACTCATCGTTGTTCAGCTTTTGATGGTTCATACCAATCGGCATGGATGCAAAGCAAGTGAAAAAATCCAAATATTTTTTTCCTGTTCTTTGGTCAAGAAAATAAGAACCTTTGCTAAGGTTCATATCCAATACAAAATCGAAGCCATCAGCCAGCATATATTTTTTTAATTCGCTTATCACGTCCACCGGCTCAACGTAATATCGAAAATTATTATTCATTATACTCATATTATATCCTTAAAATAAATAAAAACAATTATCAAAAATGGAAAAAACTGTGATATTTATTTAATTGGATAATAGAGAGTATAGTTGCACCATATGAATTAAGCAGAAATAAACATATAGACAACTTAGAAAAGAACCGCCTCTGATGGTTCCTTTCACGGATAATATTTTTGCTGCCGATAATGTTTTACTTCTCATTTTACAAAATTATAAATAAACTTTGTGATAACCAAGTCATTACGTAGTAATAAATTTGACAACAATTTAATTTGATATATTTTATATTTGTATTAAAGTTAATATTAAAGACAAAAAAAAAGAATTATTAATTTTATAATAATTAATTTTTTTGTAATTTTAAAGATATTTGAGGTACTTGATTCAACTATTTATATAACAGTTAATAAATTTAGTTAATTAAAATTTAAGGAGATTAGATAAGTATGGCACATGTATCAGAAGGCAAGAAATATAAAGCAAATGCTCAACATGTAATTTTATTTACAATATTGGTTGTTTCGCTTTTCGTGCTAGTGTTCTTTCAGATAATACCCCGGGGCGTATCAGGATTCGTTGTCCCATTATTTCGGCCGGATGGAGAAAGATTGGAAAAAATTGGATTTGTTAAATTTGACGGACTTGTTTGGGCTTCTACACCGAAAGAAAACGAGAAAAAATATAAAGGGGGAATCGAAATTAAAAGGGAATACATTAACAGAGAATTTATTTTTGATTTCTCTTTCAAAGAACGTAAAACAGACGTAGATGGTTATGTGAAAGCAAAATATGAGTTTTATGCAAAAAGCGAAAGGCTGGGTGAATTTCCGATTATACTCGAACCATGGATAGGCTTTTGGATTTTAGCTTTAGTAATATCATTTGTCATATCAGCTTTCATCACCATGACGTTACCAAGCGGTATTGGACTTTTGGCGGTTTTATTTGAAAAGCAGATAGAAAACACCAAAGTTAAAATCAGATTACAAACCGGTTTTTCGGATGATATTGTTGAATTATTAATTGCTCCCGACTATAAATTAGCAGAAGAGGACCGGGATAAAGTTGTTTCCATTTATCGCTATATATGGGACAGAACAGTAACCGATGACCCTTCATCGAATGTACATTCGCACAGATTTGAAGAAGAATTCGACGACAATACCGATATTGTTTCTTTCAGAAACGGACCTATATATGAAAGAATTAAAGAATATTATTCGGATTTCGTTGTCAAAGAAATAGAAGATACCAAAGACGGTTTGTATTGGAGGAAAAATCATGTTCTGTTTGGTAAAGGATTAAGACTTTACATGGCTCACCACTTTACCGAAAAATATTCAAATAACGTAACCGGTATGGCTTATGGTGGTGCTGCATTTTTGATTGTAGCTATAGGTATCAGAGGTTTGAAGCTCATTCCTGCTGCTAAACCGTCATTCATATTGCTGGCTGTATTCCTTGAGTTTTCAATGCTTGCACTTATGGCTGTTACTTTATTCTACACTGAAGAAGAAGAACGTATGGATAAAATGTTAAAGAAGATGGAAGATGCTAACAGAAGTCAGTTGGAAACATTAAGAGGACAGCAACATGATATTCATCAGTTGACTAATGCTTTGGTTGGTCAAACTGCTGAAATTATCAAGAGCAGAGTTGAAAAAGCAATTTCGGAATACATGACAAGCAGTGAAAATGTTGATAAAGCTATTGCTGCGGAAATTAGCTCGAAGATTATGAAGGGATTACGGGACGCTTACTCAGATAAAAGATAATTAAAAATATGATAAAAATCAAAGCCGTTCTTTGGGACGGCTTTTTTTATTAGAATGAGCTAAATTGTTAAATTAAATTTATATACTTATGAAAGAAAAGCAAAATATTAAAATTCGAAGAGCAAGAATTGATGATGAAAAATTATTACTTGATTTTATTAGACAATTAGCTGAATATGAGAAATTATCAGATGAGATAACTGCTAATGAGGAACTTATCAAAAATCACTTTTTCAGTAACTCAAAAATTGCTGAATGTTTAATAGCTGAATACAATGAAAATCCAGTCGGCTTTGCTGTATTCTTTCACAATTTTTCCACTTTCAAAGGAAAACCGGGGCTTTACCTCGAAGACTTATTTGTTAATCCTGAAATGAGGGGGAAAGGTGTCGGAAAAGCTCTGTTGATTGAGTTGGC
Source organism: bacterium (assembly GCA_043804925.1). Classification (GTDB taxonomy): domain Bacteria; phylum Bacteroidota; class Ignavibacteria; order Kapaibacteriales; family UBA2268; genus ChocPot-Mid. Next base: position 10,982 of record JAZDIP010000072.1, read on the forward strand.
AAAAATTGCAAAAGCAAGAGATTGTGCAAGATTTGAATGGAGTGTGCTTAATTGGAATCAATCTGCAATTGACTTCTATAAAAGTTTAGGTGCTGTACCTATGTCCGATTGGACTGTTTTCAGATTGGACAATGATGGTATAAATATATTATCAGAAGCAAATGAATGATTTTTCCACTATCGTAAAGATATTTGAAATTTCAACAAGTAAAATTTATATTACATGGTATCATAATTATTATTAAATTTGACTATTTAACACAATGAATTCTAGAAAAAAAATGAGGTGAATATGAGATTATCAATTATTACTTTCTTGTTTGTACTTATTATTGCAAATATAAATAATGCTCAGGAAATTAATAAAAGAGTACTTCTTGAGGAATTCTCAACTGCCCCTTGTGGCTTTTGTCCTGAAGGTGGCATAATTGCAGAACAATTGATTGGGAAATATCCTGATTTGTACACATTTACTCATCATGCAGGTTTTGGAACTGATAGCATGACAATCAACGAGAGTAAAACTATTGCAAGTAAATATACAACATTCGCACCTGCCGCTGTAATTGATAGAGGCGATTATCCATGTCCACCTTATACTAAGGAAGGTTATATAGGTGTATCAAGACAAAAATGGGACAGTATTTGTGCAATAAGATTAAATGAACAAGCTGAAGCTGAAGTATTTATTGAAGAAGTTATATATAATGAATCTGAAAGAATGCTGAATGTCATTGTTAAAACAAAATTTGCAAATAATATCGGGGAAAATGATTACCGATTAAATTTAGCAATTGTTGAAGATAGTGTTAGCGGTATCGGCAAAGGATGGGACCAAAAGAATTATTTTAATAATGACCCAAAATATCCTGACCTTTATCATAAGGGTGATTCAATAGTCGGTTATATTCACAGACATGTGCTGAGGGCTTTACCTACAGGGGCTTGGGGTGATGCTTCAGTCATTCCTGCAATTCCTGAAAATGATATTAATTATACCTATACCCTGGAAAATTATATGATTCCACAAAACTGGAAACCAAAAGATATCAAATTATTTGCTTTTTTATCAGCATATAATACTGATGTTTTCCAGCATAAGATTTTTAATACTGACGAAAAAAGATTGATTGAAACACCATCCGACAAACCTGAAGTTTTAATTAAAAATGAAACTCAATTTATAATTAAACCTAATCCGGTAACTAATTTGGCATATATTGAATGTCAATTATCTAAATCATCAAATTGTAAATTTGAATTGTTTGATTCAGGTGGCAGAAAATTGAGAGATATTTATGAAGGTGCTATTATAAATTCTTCTAATATCTACTTCTATGCATCTGATTTAGCGTCAGGTTTATATTTCATCAAAATAACTTCCAATAATAATGTTATAATCAGAAACTTTATAATATTATAAGCTGAAAAACATATTTATACGACAATCGTCTCATCAGCATGAGGCAGTATTTATGTCTCTTTTTTATTTTTGTAGGGAGAATTAATGTCAAGAATTATTGTTATTTGTCTGCTATTATTTGGATTTTTATTTGAATCGGGATTTTCTCAGGAAAATAATAATCAAAGAAATAATAAATTTGGGATAATTAAAGGTCAGGTACTTGAAATAGAGTCGCACAAACCTTTGAGCTTTGCTCAGGTTTCAGTATTTAATGTTAAAAATGACAAGCTGGTTGACGGCGCAATTTCAGACAAAGAAGGAAATTTTATTATCAATAATCTTCCCGAAGGAAAATATTATTTGATGATTAAGTTTATCGGATACGAGAAAAAGAAAGTTAACAGCATTGAGATAACAAACGATAATCCGGTATTCGATTTGGAAAAAATTGAACTCGCTTTTTCGAATTATGAAACTGATGGAGTTGAAGTTACTGCCGAGAAACCACTTGTCGAATTCAAAATGGATAAGAAGGTTGTTAATGTCAATCGAGACCTGATATCTCAAGGTGGTTCCGCTGTTGATGCCCTCCAAAGCGTTCCATCTGTAAATGTTGATGTTGAGGGAAATGTTACTCTTCGCGGAAGTTCGAATTTTACAGTTTTTATTAATGGCAAACCGAGTGTTCTGACCGGTAGTGATGCTTTGGAACAAATACCTGCCGCTACAATCGAGACAATTGAAATTATAACTAATCCATCAGCAAAAAATGACCCTGACGGAGTTGGAGGGATAATCAATATAGTTCTAAAAAAGGATGCAGAACTCGGTTTGACAGGGATTTTAGATATATCTGCAGGTACAGGTGATAAGTATAGTTCAAATGCACTACTTAATTATCAAATGAAAGGATTCCGTGTTTTTGGAGGTTTTGACTATAGAGATGATACAAGAAATAATACAGGAAATACTGAATCAATTTATTACTTGGATGATGGCAACAGGCATATAGATTCTGACCTTGATGGTAAAAGACTAAGAGCAGGAAGCACACTTAAGGGTGGTATTGGTATTGACATTACTGATGCTAATTCGATTTCATTAGAAGGTAACTGGGGCGGAATGGAATTTGCCAGAACACATAACTCTAATCTTCATCAATGGTTTGAAGAGACTCCTATTGATTCTTTTTATATCAATAAAAATATAGGTACTCATAATAGGGATTTTTACAGTCTGAATTTGAATTTTATACACAATTTCGAAAAAAAAGGACACCAGCTTTCGGCAATGGCATTTTATTCGAATAGTACCGGTGAGGGTGGTGATTCTCAGGAAGATTTTATTACAGATTCGGTATGGAATATCATTCAAAAAAGCAACAACAATATTAAATCAATTGAAGACGAAAAATCTTATGATTACCGGTTTAAAGCTGATTATGTATTGCCTTTGACA
>JAZDIP010000073.1:0-20294 GCA_043804925.1 bacterium
ACTGTTAAAAGATGATAACCGGTTAATTCAACAAAATTATTTTGCTTATGAAAATGAGTATGGTAGCGGTAATTGGAAACCGTTTACATCCATAACAGGCAATCCTGCATATTCATATCTAAATCATGCCGGAACTATACATGGGTATAATACATTTACACGGGGTTCTTTTGTACCTATGCTACGAATTTATATGAACGGCAGTCATTATCAATGGAAAGAAAAACCAAACGATGTAAAGGATTTTTATGCTGATGAACTTTTTAAAATAACACCAAATCCCGCAAGTGAATATATTGAAATAAACATAGGAGCAGACAGCAGACGGCAGACAGCAGACGGGGAAATGCAAGGCGATATTCACGTTTTCAATATTCTCGGACAATGTGTTTCCAACCTCACCCTTAACTCCTCTTACACACCCCTTACCCCTCTCGAGAGGGGATTTAGGATTGATGTTTCAGGATTGCCGGAGGGGATGTATTTTGTTAGAATTGCTGATAAAATCAATAAGTTTATTAAGTGAATTAGGAAAAAATATCCGGTAAAATATTTCAGGTTTCATTGAATGAAAAAATTTACTTTGTCCTTAAAATCATCATATTATGTAATTTCCTAAACTCAACAAAATTATTTATGAATTTTTGTAATTGAGTAATAATTCCCTAAATTATATTTAATGATTTAATAATTATTAATGAAATTTTTCAAGAAATGTGCATTATAATTAAATCCTTTCTTTTCTCTAATATAATTCAATAAATGTTCTTCCGGAATCAGTGGGAGAATATGGAGGTAGATATAAAAAAAATGTTTTTCGGAATTACTATAACGGAACCGGCGTACCAACTTTCAATATCTGAGCAAAGTAGAATACGATAATGACTATATACCTTAGCCAAATCATCCAAATTATTATTCATTATTTTGGTGTTTGAGATTGATAATACAAATGAATGACTTTCTCCAGTTTCAAAGCACACTGATGCGTAAGCATAAGTGTATTGGCGGACAATTTGTTTTACTATTTCTGCCCTTATACCTTTTGGTGTCCAGTTTCGACTGAATATATTTGACCTTCCGAATCTACTCTTATCTTCCAAAATAATTTTACAGTCCGTATATCTTTATTGTCAAACTTTAATTTGGAGGATGCCAGATTTTATTGCTTACAACTTTTAAAGTTCGCATTGAAATGTCACTTATTATTTTGCAAAAATTTTCATTTACAAATAAATGGAAAAAATAATTAATCTACTATTCTTATTGTCAGTTTAGTATAAGAATCTATTTTACCACAAAAAACTGCTTAACAACGACATCCTTCCCTGACGAAATCCGAATATAATACATACCACTCGCAAAATTGCTGATATCAATTATCCTGTTTTTACCAAAATTTATATTATCATTTTCGTGATAAAATACATTTCCAATTAAATCATAAATTAAAATTTCCGATTCCTTATTAAACACAGTATTGGTATTAATAAAAAGTTTATCTGAAGCAGGATTTGGGTAAATATGAAAATTAAAACTATAATATTCCTCAACATCAACGACTCCATTACAGAATATTACAGGTTTGGACGGCACAAAATCAACTCCTTTGATTGCAAATAATATTTCCCCGTCATACTTTCTCAAAACAACTGCCGTATCCGTATCCATTCCGGTTCCTTCCCAATCGTATGGAAAGAAAGTATAGCAGCCCTCAGGCAGGCATAAATCTAAAAAGTATTCCTCACTACTAACAGAACCGGTAACAATTCTATCGTCCTTCCAATTGACAATGTCATACGAGAATCTAAAACTATCCTCGTTAGGATAAATCTGTAATGTTGCAAATTCAGGTTGTTCGAGGATATAAAATTCCAATTCAGCTTTATTGTCTTCGGGTGTATCATCGAATTCGCTGTTGACATAACTTAAAATTTCAACTGAGATAGTGTTTTTTCCCATAATGAGGTTGTTGAATTCAAAATCGACAGGAAAATAAGAACGTGGCGAAACTGCTTCATCGATTGTTAAATCACTTATTGTACCATTTGAATTTATTCTTAATTTTACGCTATCGGCTTTCAGAGTTCCTACATTATAAATATAAATGCCCGGGTGTTCATTAAAGGACTCACCCTCACAAATGAACATGCTGTCGGCACCGATGGGATATGATAAAAATATTGTCAAATCATTTTTTGGTATAAAAGGAATCTCAAAATTTACATATTCATAATAGGAATTTTGTCCATCACCGATCATGTAATCCTCACCATTATAATTTATGTTTATTTGAAAATCGAAGTTCCCTTCACCTTGTATAAAAAATTGATAAGAACCATCGGGTAAGCAAACTTCATTATCAAAAGTCTTATTTGAATTGCTGCTGCCATAAGAACCCAACGCCATTATTGTGTTAGTTTTATAATTGGTCAAGGACCATTCGACATTATCTATGCTGCCTAATTCCAAATGAATTTTAGCTGTGCCCGGAGTTGTATATTGAAATGTACCGGATGAAATTGAGTTTGTCAGGGCAACATCATTCCCATTCGGTTTGCTCAAGGTTATTTCATAAAAATAGTTTCCAAATTCAGTCAAAGAAACACTTGGTAAAGCGACTCGCTTGCTTCCTTTTGGTAGTAGAGGTTGACTTAGATTAACAGTAATACTGTCGGAAATATTTAAATTATCAGGAGAATAACCGGCTTTGACTTTTATTTGAAAATTATTAATATTATTTGTCCCGTAATTTCTAATTAATACATCACCGAAATCAAAATTATTACCGCACTTGCTTACACGGTTATTAAAATCAGTACTGATAATATCAATTTTATTCAGTTCGGAAGGATTGTCTATTCCAATGCCGGTATTTTCCATTATCCAATCATAGTAATAAGGAACGCGTGTAAATACCCCTGGTCTTTTCGGAGCTCCACAATAATATCCCCATGAAGTTACACCTGCTAATGCCCAGTTTCCAGTACTATCTTTTACGGCAAGAGGTCCGCCGCTGTCGCCATGACATGCATCTGTTCCGCCTTGCTCGTGTCCGACCGGAAGCATGCTTTCGATTATCCTAATTGCATCAGGATGAGTTTGTGAATACCAATTATTGGCAGTTGAAATCGAAATTATCGGCACTTCACCAACCTGAAGAACTTCCGATGTTAAATAAGCACGATACTCGATATTTCCCCAACCTGTTATCGTTGCCATTGTACCCGGGTCAATAGCACCACCGAGTTCTTCCGCAGCTGTCAGCATCCGGATAACTGAAGTTCCCAATTTTGAAGTATCTACCGGCATTGCTAATCTTAATAGTGCCAAATCATTTTGAAGTAATGAATCATTGTATAGAGGGTGTACTATACAATCCGAAATTTCTATGACCTGTCCAATTTCAGGATAGTCATTACGGGTGATGGCAGCAACAATTTTTTGTATTTTCCATGCCTTAGTATCAACGCAATGAGCCGCCGTCAAAATCCAGAATGGGTCAATTATCGAACCGCCGCACATTTGATAACCCAAATCGCCTTTTTCATCCAAGCTGAACAATGCCACTTGCCAAGGATAATCCTTAATATCTGCATCTTTACCGTCAACAACATTCAGTTCAGGTTTTTTTTGCTCCTTTTCATTAGCATACAAATTTGAATTATTATAAAAATTTGTTATTAACACGATAGTTAATATAAGCGTAAAGAAACGAATTGTCTTATTTTTCATATCTATATCCCGTAATTGTTAGAGAATACAAACACAAAATAAACATAAAAAAATTTATCATCAACTTTTTTCTCTTTGTACTTCTCAATATCCTTAGTGTCTAAGTGGTGAAATACCGAAAACTGAATGACCGAAATACAGAAAAACCAATTTACTATTAAACTAATAAACTAATAAACTATTATACTAAAGTACAGCCGACTGTTGACTGCCGATAATTCCTTTTTGCTTACTGCAGTTCCTATTGTGAGTAGGTTCGTTCACCAAAAATGGCAGTACCAACACGAATAATGGTTGCACCCTCCTCGATTGCCGCTTCGAAATCATGAGTCATACCCATTGATAAATGCTTAACATTGACTTCGGGATATTTTTCGTTCATTTGTTCGAGCATGCTCTTGAGGAGACGAAATTCATTCCTGTAGATAAATTCGTTGTCGGAGAAAGAGCCAATGGTCATTAGACCTTTAACATTGATATTCTCAATATCTTTTATTGCCCTAAAAATATCACAGGTTTCAACAGGTTCGCAGCCGGACTTGCTTTCCTCTCCTGATGTATTAACCTGCAAAAGAATATCAATTGTTCTGTTGTGCTTCTTTGACTGTTTGGAAATTTCTTCGGCAAGATGCACAGAATCAACAGAGTGTATCAGCGATACAAAAGGAACTATGTACTTTACTTTATTGGTTTGTAAATGTCCGATGTAGTGCCACTCAGGTTGTGTAATATTTTTACTATCGAGTAATTCAACTTTTTCTTTCATCTCCTGAACGTAATTCTCACCAAAAACATTTACTTCTGCCGACATTGCATCAATAATAATATCATACGGATGAGTCTTGCTTACCGCTACTATTGTAATCTCATCAGGATTTCTGCCACAGGATAAAGCAGTATTGATTACTCTTTCTTTAACGATATTGTAATTTCTTTTAATTTCTTCACTTGTCATAAGTTTACCTCATAATCACAAATTTATCTGACATCAAAATACCATTATAATCAATCAGTACAAAATAATTTCCCATAGAAAAATCCTTTGTATTAATATTATAAATATTATTTGCTTTCTGTGTTACGACAGTATCCCTGAAGACAACTTTTCCGGTTTCATTATAAATTTTGATGACAACATTCCCGTTACTTGCCGGAAAAGATAATGTTAATTTGTCACTTACAGGATTCGGATATAGCTGAAGCACCCCTTTTGCAATTTCCTGTTCAACGGAAACAATGTTCATACTCTTAACTTCCAATAAACTCCTGACATTCGGACCCCTGTTAATCAAGAGTCTTTTGCATTCAAATCCCAAATCCAATTCATAAGATTTTTGCCTCTCATTTAGCTTAAACATCCTGAACTCATATTCACCGGAAGGTTTTTCAAATCCTATTTCTAGTGGGATATTAATATAAACTCCAAAGCTGTCTGGTTGAATCTGTGACAAGTCTAATTTTGCGGTACCGTCATCCCTGCTTTCAAATGAAATTTGTAATTGAGGCCAACCCTTGCCGTAAATCCATTGGTTAAAAAACCAATCTAAGTCCATTCCCGAAACTTTTTCACAATAGTACTTCAAAGTATCTGAATTTGCATTTGAATACGTTCTCGCTGACAAATATTCACTCATCGCCAAAAAGAAAATCGAATCACCGAGTTCATACCTCAGCATACCGACAACAGCACCACCTTTTTTATAAATAGTCCATGGATAGTTTGACGATGGTGAAGTTCTCGGAAAATCGTAAACCGGGAAAATTCCTTCTCCTTTGGCACCGCTGGGATTAGATAAATAGAATCCTCTCATATCATCCTGATGATTTAAAAATTCTTCAAATCCAAAAAGTTTTTCGTACCATATTGATTCACAAAACGTTGCAAAGCTCTCGTTCAGCCAAGCATCACGAAAATCATAAGGAGTAACCATGTCTCCAAACCATTGATGGGCAAGTTCATGTGCTCCTGTTTCATTAATAGTATCTTTACTCTTTCCAACGTATTGGTCAATGCAAACCATGGTTTCATGTTCCATTGAGCCACCACTTGAAGGAGTTAAAACGTAACCGACTTTATCGAAAGGATATTTGCCAAATCTGTTGCTGTAATTTTCAACCATTTGAGGTAATAATTTAAAAGTAGTCCTGACTGCTATTGTATCCGCAGGTTTGCAGTAAACGACCATCGGCAGGTTTTCATTACCAAAGCTTAAGGGTACCCAATCAGAAACAGCAAATGTATAATTATATGTTGCACAATCGTTGTTGTGTTCCCATACGTAAATATCAGTACCGTTATCGGGATGAATGACTTCAGTCAGCAAACCATTGGAAGCAACTTCTTTTCCTGCAGGAACAACGAATTTGAATTTACAAGATGCTTTGTCTGATGGATGGTCATAGCATGGCAGCCAATGTTGAGTTGCACAAACATAATTGTTGTAAAAACCAACACCCATCACAAACAGCACATCACTTTTTGATTTAACGCCGCCCCAATTAGAACCTCTTTTATTGTATTCGGTGGTCATGTTCCCGTGATAATAAATTGTAATGGTAGCAGAACTTGTACTTAATTGCGGTGGCGGAGTGATTTCAAAATGATATGTAGAATCTTCTTTAGTCCCTATTTCTACTGCATCAACAGGCAGGTTTTGATAAAAAGCAGAATCAATCGTCAAATCGCGGAGATGAAAATAAAATTTGTTTTCCACGGGGCTTTCAAGCCACTCAACAGATATACGGCAAACTCCTCTCATAGCTGTTGTGGGATACTGAGTAAAATCAAGTTCAGCATCATAGTGAGTAACATCAAATGGCTGTGGAATATAATTTTCCGGAGCAGAGATTTCTTCAGAAAATAAAAATCCTCCCTCATTATGATTCAAGAAGATGATAAAAATAATTCCAATAAATATCCGGATAATATTTCTCATTTTTATATTAAATATTCAATAAAACATTTTATAAATTACTAATTTTATCAATAATTAACAATTAATTTACAAAATAATAAATACAATTATATTTCGTTTCAGTAAATTAAATATAATAATTATCTGAGGTCGCTATGAAAAAGTTTTATAATGTCCTTTTAATTGCATTTTTAATTTGCACTTCAAGTATATTTTCTCAAGTGAAAGTAGGTGTTGGAGTCGGATTTAAAGTATTTTCTTTTATTAATGTAGCAGATATTATTTATAATACAGGTACTATAGATGGTATTTACTTTCCAATACAATTAGAGAACGGATTAAGATTCGAACCGGAATTTGGGATTTATACAATTAAACAAAATACCCCAGACTTTTATTATGATTCTATTATAAACAATGAAGTTTCCTCAAAAACTCTTAGCTATGGTATAGGGGCATTTTATAAGATAAAGGTGGATTCAACTTTTGGCTATTATCCGGGTATTCGCGTTGGTGTTATGACATCATATCAAGATGAAAAATATTTTCCGGAAACTAAAAATTTAGTTAACAATAATACAAAACAACTCACTTATTATCTTGCATTAGTTATTGGGGGAGAGTATTTGTTTTCAAAACATGTTTCACTGGGTGCGGAACTTCATCTGAATTATACCTCAGTTGGAAAACCAACAACTACACCAAAATCTGAGGAAATTTCTTGGGAACAAACTGAAACAAATTCTTTTAGAAATACCGGAATAATATTTTTAAGATTTTATTTCAATTGATTGAAAAAATTTTTAACAGCGTAGCTGTGAAATCTTTGTAGAAAACATCAATCATTAACGGTTTGAACAGCGTAGCTGTGGCAATTTTATATAATTGTAATTCGTAATTGTTAATTCGTAATTGAATCCGGTGTCGCCACGACGTGGCTCTGAGCGTTGTTTGTTGTCTTTGCTACAAAGATAACACCACTCCGTGGTTAAAAATATATTCATTGCTCTACAATTTCTGTCAACCTGAACTTGTCGAAGGATGAAAACATTACTTCATAATAACCATTTTTCCTGTTACGGTTTGCCCTGCAACTATCAACCTGCAATAATATTCACCGGAAACCAATTTAGATGTATTCCAATCAAAATAATATTCTCCTGAATCAAAATATTTATTAAATACATTTGTAACCAACTCACCTTTTATATTGAAAATACTTAGCTCAGCATTTCCGGAAACAGGTAAATTAAACTCAAACCTTGTAGAATTTTTTGCAGGATTCGGGTAATTCGAAACTGATAATTCTGAATTATTCTTGGTTTCATCGACTCCGATTGTGGAATCAATAATTGAAAAGTTTTCACTTTCGGCAATTAAAGCAGTATCCCTTAGACTGATAACTTTAACCGTATAACCTGTGTCCAACGAGATACTTTTTGATATTGCCCATGGATAAGCATTCGTAGAAGTGAAGAATTTTTCCTTGATTACTAAAACAAATTCTCCATTTTTGTAAAGTTCGATTTTCACTGTATCATTTGTATTCTTTTCCCATCGGATTATATGCCGGGTTGCAGTCTTTTGTAGTTGTTCACCTCCGTTTGGATAAATCATTTTGATATATGGTTCTGATGTAGAGAATCTCCACGTTTCAGACCACTCACTTTCTCCGGCATCATTCACACTTTTCACTCTCCAGAAATATTCAGTATTTTCTAAAGGATTTTTAAAATCATAATAATCTGTTTTTATTGTTGAATCTGTTTCTATAATATCTTGAAATTCTTCATCCGTTGCTATTTCAACAATGAAATCCTGAATGAAACCAATGGGTGACCAATTCAGCTTGATACTTTCAAATTGATTGAGAATTATTCTATTTTCAGGTTTATTCAATTTTGGAGCAATCGGGATTGATAAAACATCAGGATAGCAGAAAATGAATTCGCCGAAATCTGTAAACTTAGCAACGATAGCATTTTCGCTTTCGCTATATAATGTTGTCAAAGGCAAGAAATTTTCATTGCCTTTACTGAAATAAATACTCATTTTTGAAGGGTCAAGTTTCTCATTATTTTTAAAAAGTGAGAATTGTTCAATATCAAAAATTAAAAATGCATCAATGAATTGAATGTTTTTTCTTTCAAGAAGAATTTTTTTCTGGAAAACTGAAGGTGATTTTCCATCGAAATTTGGGTTTAATGGTGCAAAATCACTAAGCTCGAGTCTAATTTCATTATTTTCCGTAAACTGGGTATTTTTTAACTGGATAGAAACTCCCATTTCTTCAGAATTATCACCCTTAAAAATTAATGGCGGCATGGGAAAATCCAGATTGATTGTATCTCTAACCGTATAATCCTCAACTTTCCATCTAACTCTTTCAATATAAGCCCTGATATCCTGACTCGTGCAGGAAACCTCATAAACAAGGTTGCCAACCGAATCAACTTCTGTCATTATCGGTGCTCCGTCAGCTACAGCCCCACCCCAATTAATTACAGTATTTCCGTTTGAAAGTCTCTCGACCGAACCTTCGTTGACAGTTGAAATATCGGGTTCATGACGGTATTCCCAAACCATTTTTGCAGTTTTATTGACTTCGTCTAATTCATACTCAACAATCCGCGAATAATCCCTTGTTTCCTCGCTTGGCGTACTGCCATTGTCAAAAAATAGAAGATTCCCGTTATGTAAAATCTTAGCATCGTGCTGCCAGCAAAAATATGTTGGGGCATTTTCTTCGTGCTCATTCAGAAAAGTGAATTCGTTATGCTTGCCACCCATCCGCCAAATAATTTCTCCTGTTTGCCTGCTAACTTTTAAAATTTCAGATGTGCTTCTGCATGACAAAATCAAATCACCATTATCATCAATAAACATTGAATTCATGTGTATATAATCAATATTTTTTGCTGTAAGGTCAGAATAGCTATCTGTAATCGGAATATAATCCAGACTTTTCCATTGAAAGACAGGATTTTTATCAGCATCGAGTTCCTGAACAATCGCCTGTGTAACATTGGCATTCGGATGACCTTCTTCAACAATCTTGCTCATATCAATTTCAACATCGTTATATGAAACCAATAGACAATGACCATTAGGAAGGATTTTAAAATCGTGAGAATCAGCATAATACCCATTTGCCATTTGTACTGAATCAATAAGATTAAAATCATTATCATAAATTTTGTAGATATTTTTATTGCCTGAAATCATTCTCGGAGCTGAGATTAATCCTGACGGATGCATGTTGCAGTACAAACCGTTTGCCGGTTGATACACTATAGGCTTGCCGGAGTCATCGAGAATGAAATTGTAATTACCTACATCAGGATTTGCCGAGAAGACTCCCCCAAGCAAGTAACCGGAAGATTCACCACCATTGTTTTTTATCACAAATTTAGGAAAATCATCCGGGACAATTTTTGCATAAGCTAAATTAAAAGAAAGGGAAATAACAAAAAGTAATATTGTCAGTTTTATTTTCAAAATCAAATTCCTTAATGTATCAATAATTATATTTTTCAATTTTCAATTTAACAATTTTCAATCAAATTACAAATACAAATGTTTAAAATTGAATTCAATCCATCCTGGATTAGATTTTATTTGTTTACCTCAATGCCTTCTCAGTGTAATAATTCATATAACGGTTAGCTAATATTTTTACAAATTAAACTCTGAATTACTTCAAATTAGATTCCTGCTTTCGCAGGAATGACAAATCATTATCATTTATTAATTGTCAATTATCAATTATCAATTAACTAATCCCATTATCCATTCTCTTAAAAGTTTTTACTCCCATGAGTATAGCATCGCTGCTAAATAATAACCTGCACCGAAACCAATAACAGCACCCAAAGTATCTGAATTTTTACCATTTTTTGGTTCATTAAAAAAACTGTCGAGAATAAACAAACAACTCGGCGAACTGAAATTACCATATTCTTCGAACATATGCATTGAGCGTTGAATTTGCTCATCAGTCAATCCCAAAATTTCATCTTCTTTGAAGGATTCAAGAATAGGTTTTCCACCCTGATGAACCGACCATTCCGTAATTTGTTCCTTTGTCAAATTATTTCTTTTAAGCATAGGTCTTAAAATCATGTTGCTTGCTAATCCGGGCATTACACTTTTAACTTTATCACCGACTAAAAACCTGCCTTGGTTCATCTTGATTTCAGCCCCGCAGTGATAAGCAGTATCAAGGTCAATTATCTTTAGTAAATGGCTATTAAATCGTTCTTTCATTGACTCGGGAACTACCAATAGTCCGGCAGCACCATCGGAGAAAAGAAGATTTGCCTTTAAACTCGAAGTAAACTCAGGATGCTTTGGATCCATTACGGGATTGCATAGCCATGAGCACTGGTCGAAATTGAAGACAACAGCGGCTTTGTCATTTTTACTGCAATAATCAATCGCTGATTTCAATGAAAAAAAAGATGCTGCACAACCAAGATACGGGAGTTCCTCAGGTGGTAAATCAAGGTTCAGACCGGTTGCTTCTGCGATTCTGCAAGCAAGATTTGGCAAAAAATCAATATGCGAAGTTACATTGTAGGATACACCTAAAAATCCAACTTCTTCCGGTTTTACATATTGTAAAAAGTGGTTAATCATTTGCCTGCCCCAGTTCTCAGGATGGTATTCATCTTTAGCCAATGCCTTTTCAGGATATTTTTCTTCTGACCTGACAAAAGGTCTGTTCTTTATTCCTATGCTTCTCAAAGCTTTTTTTGCCAAACGGTTAACTAACTCCCCGGCTTGCTCGACCGGATATACAAATTCAGCAACAACTTCGGCAGGATAAAGCTCAGGTAAAATTGTATGAACACCTGCAATGTAAACATTATTTTTATTATCTATATTCATTTTTTCTTTCAACACACTTAATTATTCTTGTTAATTCAATCCATCCGGATTTTAACCTGCTACGTTAAATCCCAATGGGATTGTTCATTTCTTATGTCAATTCCGATACCGAACATTCTGTATTCCCTTTTCCTTTTCACTTCTCCTTTTACCTAACCACACTCAGTTTCCTTGTTTTTATCCCGTTCACAGTTTGCATAGTTAAAATATATATTCCGGGCTGAACATCTTTTGCATCCCATGAAATTCGGTAAGCGCCAATTCCCAAGTTTTCATTAAAAACTGCCGCAACTTCTTTTCCTCTAACGTCAAATACCTTAATCATAACCAATCCGTGTTTCGTAACGTTTAAGTCAATGAATGTAGTATTTTCAAGAGGATTAGGATATACAGATAATATGTCACCAGAATTATATATATCTTCAATACTAATCACCGGTGCTTTTATTGTAAAATAGCTCTCGCTTTGAGCAAAGAACGAAGGATCGGATATACTTGTTACTTTTATTTTATAATCTTCACCAATCTGGACACTTTTAGGTATTACCCATGCGTATGCATGTGTAGTTGTAAAAAATGTGTCCCTGATTATAGAGACAAATTGACCATTCCTGAATAGTTCAATCCTTACGGTATCACCTGTGTTTTTATCCCACCTTATAATATTTTTTGTTGTATCGTTCAAAAATTCCTCACCACCATTTGGAACAACCATTTTGATATATGGTGCTTTCGGAGTAAAACTCCACACATCAGACCATTCACTTATTCCGTCTTCACTTTCTGACATTGTTTTCCAGTAATATGTCTGGTCTGTTTGAAAATCATTATAACTCTTAATGGAAGAATATAGTTTCTTTTCGTCAATTACTATATTTTCAAAATTCGGGTCGCTTGCTACCAGCAAATCAGACGTCTTTGCATAGCCGAGTAATGACCATCTCAACTGAACCGGTTCATTTGCATTTATTATTTGCTCATTTTTTGGATATATCAGGTGTGGTTTCAAAGGTACATGAGTTTCGTGTGGAAATCCGATAACGAACTCACCAAACTTGTTATAACCGATAAATTTCAATTCCTTTGTATCTGAATCATATTCAGTCTGAACCGGAATAAACTTACCTTGCCCTATTGTATCCCTAAAATAAATAACGGCAGTTTCCGGCTTTTTCACAGAAGAAAGAATCTTTGTGTCAAAAGATACATAGCATTTGAAATCACCGACATACTGTGTCTTTATTTCGTATCTCATCGGATATAGCACAGGTGCTTTTCCAATAAAATCGCAGTTGATAGGTGGACAATCAAAACGTTCAACAGTAATTGTACTATAAAGAAATGCATCCAAACGCTCAAAATTCATACTAACGCCTGTTTCTTTGCCATCCTTGTTAAAGAAATAATCGTTTCCTTCGAGTATTTCGCTTAAGTCAACAGAAGCAACTGCATCGCACATTGTCGTATCGAATTTATAAGAACGGTAACTTATTAAACTTTGCGGTATTGATAATTCAAAAACAATCTCATTATCAGGAGTAACCTCCGTTAAAGTTCTTGCAAATTTACTACCTACCATTGCCCAGCTAATTAAGGTATTCCCATTCGACAGTCTTTGAGCGGCACCGCCAAAATTACATATTATATCCGGACTATGCCTGTACTCCCAAACTAATTTGCAGGTTTTGTTTATTTCATCCAACTCATATTCAACAGCTCTGGAAAAAGGTGGAGATTTCCTTATTCCATTATCAAATATAAGGAGATTACCATTTGGAAGACGATGTGCATAATGTTGGAATGAAAAATAATTCGGTGCGAATTCTGCATGCTCGTTAATAAATGTAAATTCGTTATGCCTACCTCCAAGTCTCCACATTAATTCTCCAGTTGTTCTGTTGACTTTTACAATTTCATTTGTCGTAGGGAACGAAAAAATATAGTTGCCATCCCAATCCGGGAATCCCGAATTACCTCTTGCCTGGTCATACGTATTTGCCTGCAGAGCATAGGGAACAAAATCATCCAGGGACATTTGGTCTAAACTTCGCCATTGGAACACAACATTTTTTTGTGCATCGAGTTCCTGATATATTGTTCCAATTACTCTTGAGCTCGGACTTGCATTATACTTTTGGGATAAATCCATCATTACGGCTTCCCATGCATTAATAAAATAATGCCCGTTAGGCAAAATCTGGAATTCATGGAAATCGGCTATATAACCATTGCCGCATTGTATGCTGTCAATAATGTTGCAATCAGAATCAACTAAATAATGAATAACATCAATGCCAACTGTGATTTCAGGATTAATGCAACTTGCGAAAGAATAAACACCGTTTGGATTCATTTTAAAGTCGGCAGCACCTAAAGCGGCTTTAGCATATTTAACAGGTTCGCCTTTATTATCTAACTTCATTATATAAGAGCCATACTTACTATTTGTATTCAATCTCGAGGGAAATACAATTTCAGCATTTGACAAGAAAATCATACCCGGTGCAGGGACAGTAATAGAGTCAATCTTAATTGGAGGAAAATTTTGCGGTAATTCGATTGGTTCAAGTAATAATGTACCATAATCAAATTCATTCAATATCTCAATAGAATTAATTTTAATATAGGAGCTATCTTCAGTTTTTAAGATATTGATTAAAGCTAAAAACAGCATTGCACCAGTAAGTATTTTTATTTTCATTCTTCTTCAATCTCTCTAAAATTTCTATACATATTTCTCAAAAAGTCAATAAATCAATCTAATCAAATAATTTACCAGCTTTCAACATTATAAACTTTCTACTTAATAACCGTCATTGTTTTTGTCAAAGACAGTTCCCCGACCTGAAGATGGAAATAATACTGACCGGATATTAAATTCGGAGCGTTCCAATTTATGTTATAAGAACCTTTTACAAGTTCTTTACTCAAGATAGTAGCAACTTTTTCTCCAATAATATTATACACACTTAATGTTACATAGCCCGAAAAGGGAATTTGAAATTCAAATTGTGTGTTATTACTAAAAGGATTCGGAGAGTTTTGATTCAATTCAAAAGTCAACGCCTGATTTTCTTGATTATCAATACTTGTTATTGGGTCAATAATAGAGAAGAAATAATCACTTTCACTCGTTAATTCAGGATTTTCTAAACTTGATACACGAATTTTATATGTTGAATCGTAGGGAATGTAATCAGGAATAATCCAGGCATACCCACCTGTTTCGCTAAACATTGAATCTGCAATGACATGATATAGCATTCCATCTTTATATAGTTCAATTTTGACAGTGTCGGAGATATTTTTATCCCAGCGGATTATTTTTTTCAATGAATCCCTTAGCCAAATCTCTCCGCCATTAGGGGTTGTTATGTCAATAAATGCAGGAACGGGAGTAAATTGCCGAATTTCCGACCAATCTCCTTTTGTATTCCCATTATCGGAACTGACACGCCACCAGTAAGTTCTACCTGATTCAATATTATAAAAATCAAAGCGGATTGATGTTAATTTTGTTGTATCCAATATAATCTTATCGAAATCCTTGTCTTCAGCTATTTGCAGATTACAACCGGTAAAATATCCATGAGGGCTCCAAATCAAATTAACCAAATCGTTATGATTAACCAATTCATTATTCTGGGGTGCAATAAGCCATGTTTCTTTTGGTTTTGTTTCAGTCTGGGGAATTCCAAAAATAAACTCACCGAAATCAGAAGTATTAATAACAAGTTCTCCGGTTTTTTCATCATAACTTGTTTCTACCTGTACAAAGACACCGGTTCCGGGATTATCTCTACGATATACCTTCCATTCTCGAGGAATGTAATTAATACCTAAACAAGACAAATTAAATCTTGCTTCCACATTAACCGAAATCAATCCCCTAACGTTTACTACCAATCTGATAGGATGAATTATTGGTGGTGGACTTTCCTCAAATTCCGGATTTAGTGGTGCATATAGGTATTTGTTGACAAAAATCATCGGATAAAAAATTTCCTGCAAATCATTGATTTTCATCTTTGTACATGTTATTTGAGAACCTTTGTTGAAATTATAGGTATTACCCTTTAAAATTTCAAAAGAAACTCTTCCGGCAGGAGAATTGAATGCCCACGATGATTTACTTATTCTATTGCTTCTGAACCCGTAGGGTAAACTTAATTCAAGTAATACCTTCTTTCCAGTATCAATTTCCGTTAATGAAACATCTCCGTTCAAACCTGCATCTCCCCATGAAATCACTGTGTTACCATTTTGCTGACGTTGTACAGAACCGTTAAATCTTGTAAAAATGTCAGGTTCATGTCTATATTCCCAAACCAATTTGCACGTCCTGTTCACTTCGTCAAGTTCATATTCGGCAGCTCTTGAATAACGTACCGGATGCTGGTATCCATTATCGAATAAAGTTATATTTCCATTTGGTAATCTTTGAATATCATTTTGATATGAAAAATAATTAGGAGCATTTTCTTCGTATTCATCAATAAAATCGAACTCATTATTTATACCTCCAAGCCGCCAAATAATATCACCTGTTAATCTGTTGATTTTGGTAATCTCCGATAAATTTGTATTGCAAAGCAAAATATTTCCGTCTTTGTCTAAGTCAAGGTTGGATGTTTTAACATAATTAAAAATTTTTGTCTTTGATTGTGGATTAATTCTAAGGTAAGTGTCTTTGAAATCAATATAGTCCAAAGCCCTCCAGTAAAATACAATATTTTTGTTTTTATCCAGTTCATAAACATCACTCGAAATAACTAAAGTATTTGGGTCTCCATTCTCAATTTTTTCACTTAAATCCATGTAATACTGTTCATGGGCTATATATAGATAATGCCCATTAGCTAACATTATCATATAAGGATTGTTTCTTAAAGTTCTTAAGCTGCTTATGCTGTCCTTTTTCAACATAGCAGTATCTGAAACAAACATTTTGGAAGTTTCAAGTGTGCTTTCCGTATGCATCAACATTCCGTTTTTGCCCTGCATAAAATTAGTAGGAATAACATCAAGATTTTTTCCAATTCTCTGGAATGCCTGAATATCTCCATTATTATCAATTATCAGATTGTAATTACCAAATTCATTGCCATCAGCTTCTTTGGGATAACTGCTCAGAAAATAAAAACCGGGTGATACCTCTGCAGTTTTTTTAAAATCAATTACCGGAATGTCATCAGGTATAGTATCTTGACCAACAAATATCATGCTTTTTTCAGAATTGCCATAGGTTATTCCTGACTTTGACTCAACAAAATCTATATTAATTAAAACAAGAAATAATATTAATACAAATATTTTCATACTCAATCCAACATCAAACAATTCATCATTACATTGACACATAAACATGCAAAATGTTTCAAAAAACTAAAATAACATATATACTTATACTCAATATCAAATATATAATTATAATAATATTGGATTTGTCAATGGTTTAACAATTTTTTTGTAGTATAATTAACTAAAATTAAAATAATTTTCAATATTAAATAATCCCATAACATTCTTTGTAAATTTTTCATATCGAATATGATAAAAAAACATGAAAAAAGTTTTAAGTGTTAAAAAAAATTTGTATCTTGAATTTTATACCCTGACAATATATTAGTACAAATATAAATATTTAAGATTATGAAACGATGGATTAGATATTTGATTTATTTAATAATTCCCTTATCCATAGCTCTGTTTACTATGGCTTGCTCAGAGGAAGAAACAACTGCCGATGAGAAAGGTGATTATAAAACCAAAATAGAAAAAGTATCACCAACCAACTATTCGGTTGGCGATACTATTACAATATTTGGTAATAACTTTGGTGAAACACAAGGTTCTCAATATATTGTCCTAAAAGGTGCGGATATTTGGGAGGATGGATATGCCGACGCAGAAGATTATCTCGAATGGAGTAATGACAAAATCGTCATTGTTGTACCTGAAGGGGCGACCAAAGGAATAATTTATATTAATAATAGAGTAAGCAATGGGCATAGTTTTGAACTTGAAAAATCTTTTTTCGTAAGTATAATTGAGCTTTTTATAAAACTATCTCTTGGAATTACAATTGTTTTTATTTACCTAAAAATCAACAAGATTTGGAAACGTAAGCACGAACGTGAAGTAGCTGATTCACAATCCCTGACAGGATTATTTATATATATTGTAAACTGTGTTTTATGGGTAATTTATTACACTTTTGTCGAAAATGATGTTAATAGTATGATTGATACTTCTATATATATCTTTGAAGGGTCAATCTTTTTTATTATTGGAACAGGTTTATTTGTTAAAGGACAGCGTAAAGAAAATCTATGGATTTTAATCAGGCGGGCATTAAAGTTGGAACGAAAAGAGGCAGACTATTTGTTGAAGAAATGGTTTAAACCTCAAAATGCCGAATCAATTTTGCATATTCTCCATCAAATTGCAATGATTGACGAAGAGTTCGACCCGAAAGAACAGGAAATAATTCAAACATTCGCAAAGGAATGGAATATTGATTATGATTGGGAAAAATTGGAAAAGGAACGAAAAGCCAGCAAAGACAACAGTTACATGAGATTAAGAAGAAGTCTGGAAGATTATTTATTTCACCAACCCCCGGATGAGCAGGTAGCTCAACTGAAGGACATGATAACTACTATGATTGAAGCTGACGATAAGGTTACTGAGGAAGAAGCACTTATCAGTTCGGAGCTTTTACCTATGATTGAAAATTATTTAAAACAGACAAAGGAAATTTTTGAATTCAAAGTGTTAATTGTACCTCAACATCCTAATCAGGAAAGTGCGATAAAATCCTTAATTCCTC
This sequence comes from bacterium, assembly GCA_043804925.1. Taxonomy (GTDB): domain Bacteria; phylum Bacteroidota; class Ignavibacteria; order Kapaibacteriales; family UBA2268; genus ChocPot-Mid. The sequence goes on from JAZDIP010000073.1 coordinate 18,373, forward strand.
AGGCAGATAAGATTCAGACTTCGGGAGGAGAAGCATTTTCAGTAGGCACATATTATTCTCATAAATATGCCGAAATGATGTGCGAACAATACCGTCAGCTGCAGTTCTTTACTATTGTTAATGCACCACCTGGTTCGGAGACTGAAGTTAAGTAGAGACATATTGAGGAGTTTAATGAGTTATTTTATTCCTTTTCTTTTGTGTCTCATTTTTCTAATATTCAGTCTTCAGTTGATTCTGTTCTCCGGTTGGAGAATTCGGTTATAGGTGGAATGATGTTTAAGATTGAATCGTAATATTTTTTTTTTTTTTAAATCAGAGTTTTGATGCGGTACGGAATAATTTTAAGAATACTCGGTTTATTGTTGGTTTTTCTCTCGTTGGCAATGCTTACAGCATTACCTTTTTCTTTTTATTATGGTGGCTATGATAATAAAGCAATACTAATTAGTTCCGGCATCTCCCTGCTTTTCGGTTCTCTAACGTTTATAAAACGGGTAAAGCGGGAAGAACTAAGGCCAAAAGAAGGTTTTGCAGTAGTTACATTATCTTGGATTATATTTGCGGCTTTTGGAGCTTTACCTTTTGTAATATCCGGTTATATTCCATCATATACCGATGCTTTTTTCGAAACAATGTCCGGTTTTACTACAACCGGTGCAACTATACTTACCGATGTTGAAGCTTTACCTAAAGGATTACTTTTTTGGAGAAGTATGACACAATGGCTCGGCGGAATGGGTATTATCGTTCTTTCACTTGCAATACTACCTTTTCTTGGAGTAGGAGGAATGCAATTATTCAAAGCAGAATCCCCGGGTCCTGTCGTGGATAAATTATCACCCCGAATAACCGAAACTGCTAAAATTCTTTGGGGAGTTTACATCCTTATATCATTAGCTGAAACAGTGTTATTATTATTCGGCGGTATGAACCTTTTCGATTCATTATGCCATACTTTCGCAACAATGGCAACCGGCGGCTTTTCGACTAAAAATGCAAGCGTTGGTGCTTATGGGAGTGCTTATATAGATTATGTAATAGCATTATTTATGGTAGCCGCCGGAACAAGTTTTGCTTTGCATTTCCGGTTATTCAAGGGAAACTTTAAAGAAGTTATCAATAGCGGTGAATTCAAATTCTATTTGGGAATTATTGCAGCAGCGACAATATTGATTTTAATTGAAACTTACAAAGTCAATTACCATAACTTTAGCGAAGCTTTCAGGTATGTATTTTTTCAGGTTGTATCAATATTAACAACAACCGGTTTTGGTACTGCCGATTACGAAGAATGGTCTATTGGCTCTCATGTGTTATTAATATTATTAATGTTTATAGGCGGGTGTGCAGGTTCGACAGGTGGAGGAATTAAAGTCATAAGGATATATATTTTATTGAAATTTGTTTATTCTGAAATTCTCAAGCTCCTCCATCCTCAGGCAGTGATACCCGTTAAAGTAGGAAACCTGTCAGTTGACAAGAAAGTTATTACTAATATATCAGGATTTTTTATTTTATATACTTTCATTACTGTAACAGGAATTTTTATCATGTCATTTTTGGGATTGGATTACGCAACTGCTATTGGTTCCGTATCTGCCACAATTAATAACATAGGTCCGGGTTTAGGTTATGTCGGTCCAACGGAAAACTATGCATTAATCCCTGATGCGGGTAAATGGGTTCTCTCTTTATTAATGTTAATAGGCAGACTGGAAGTATTCACGGTAATTATTTTATTCGTTCCGGGATTCTGGAGAAAATAAGACTTACTCACGAAAAAATCAAAGGACCGAATGTCCGAAGAACCGAATGTCCGAAGAACCGAATGTCCGAAGAACCGAATGTCCGAAGAACCGAATGTCCGAAGAACCGAATGTCCGAAGAACCGAATGTCCGAAGAACCGAATGTCCGAAGA
>JAZDIP010000074.1:0-5363 GCA_043804925.1 bacterium
AATGTCCGAAGAACCGAATGTCCGAAGAACCGAATGTCCGAAGAACCGAATGTCCGAAGAACCGAATGTCCGAAGAACCGAATGTCCGAAGAACCGAATGTCCGAAGAACCGAATGTCCGAAGAACCGAATGTCCGAAGAACCGAAGGACAACAGAACTTAAGAATTTTATTAACTCATTTAACTATTCAATTAACGTATCTAACCTTCAATGTCAAGACTTCTTCTTTGTCTTTCTTGACAGGAACTTTGAAAATGACTGTTGAAGCATCCTTTTTCTCATACTTGAAATTTGAATCGAGGATTTCCCAATTAGTCCCAAGGTACTTTTCTACTTCGATTTCGACATCTTCGCTTTTGTGGTTTCTCAGTTTAATTTCGTAAGTATTTTCCATTACATTATTTGATATACGCTTTTGTTCCTTTACGGTTTCCTCTGCTTTCAAGTCGAAAGCATCGCCTGTTTTTAAAGTAATTTTCTCGTCTTTGGATGTATGCTCAATTTTGTCTTCACCAATAAATTCAACAGAAGAACCGTCGCTTTTATTCATTCTGATTTTACCGGCAGGGAAGGGCATACCTAAATTGTTTTTCTGTTCGTTTTTAAATTCAACATAAACCGAAATATTGCCCGAACCGCTGTATCCGTAGCTTCTGTAAATATACTTTTTTGTAATGTTTACTTTGTCAGCCTCAAACAAAGATATTTGCTTAATTTCATTGTTATTTATCGTCGTTGGCTTTTGAAGATTATAAATATGATATTCAAAAAATTCTTTTTCTTCAAACATTGGAGCAGACTCGGCTTTTGAAAGATAATCTCTGCTGTCCATTGATGCTCTAAGAACATCCTTTACCCTGTTAACCTCACCTGCAACTAGCTTTAACAAGGCATCTTTGTATGTAGCTCCTGAATTATTTTCGACACTCACCCATGATTTTAAATCCATTTTTTTGTCGTCTTTGTCAAGCAGGGCAACATACTCTGCGTGCCAGTTCATACCACTTGTCTGGTAGGAAAGTTCTGCATCCTGCATACCTTGTTTATCGCTGTTTACTTTCCAAATCAGGGTAGGTCTTGTTATCAATCCCTCAGGAAGTGATTTAACCGATATTTGATATTCATTAAAATCCGGGAGTAAAAGCAATCCTCCGTCTTTCTTTTTAATAACGATTGAATTGGAGCTAACCGATAAAAGTGTTCCCGATATTAAATCCTTATCCGATATAATATCAATTTCATTGTCAATATATTTCTGAAGAATTTTATACAAGCTCACAAGGTCATATTGGTAGTTTTGTTCAATTACTTCTCCATTTAATTTTATATGTACGCTTGTAGGGTCAATCTGTGCCGCTACACCGGTAATTTTAACTTCAGATATACCTTTCGCTAAATCAAGTACACGCATTTCACGGACAACTCCGAGATTGTCATTATAGACAGTAACATTTACGGATTTTATATTTTCCTGTGCAGTTGCTGCTATTGTTAGTGCAGATAATATCAATAAATAAATAAAATATTTCATATCATTTTCCTTTGTGTAATTGCAAAAAAATAAATTAAGAAATTTTATTCAATTTAGTAAATTAATATTAGTTCTTCGCTAAATGAAGTGGGTAATTCTAAGTTAATTTTTACTGTAATAATACAATCCAATCCAATCATAAAAGTTAATTTTTTAGGTTAATCTTCAAATTCACTTAATAACTAAAGATTGCTTCACTGCGTTCGCAATGACATGGGTGGGTTGTTATTGTCCTGCGGACAATAAACCGACATAACCGGTCATTGCGAGGAACGGAGTGACGAAGCAATCTTTTCAATTTTACCCACTATAAATAATGAAGAACCTGAATATTTACATTGAGAGGAGCTAATGTCATTTTTGATAATAAGATGCTTTAATTGATTTTCATATAATCCCCGACAGGATATATCCTTAACTTTCTATTTTCTATTTTCTATTTTCTATTTTCTATTTTCTATTTTCTATTTTCTATTTTCTATTTTCTATTTTCTATTTTCTATTTTCTATTTTCTATTTTCTATTTTCTATTTATGGTTCCCCGATTTCAATAATACCGAAATTCTCGATTATTGCTTCATTCCTTACGATTTTATTAACCTTGAATTTATTGAGATTTAAAATGACTTCAAAATTTCCTAAAACCATGTAAGCATTATTAAAGCATTGTGTTGGGAGCATGACACGCAAACGTGTTCCCGGATTATTATCAGTTTTATCCATTTCGAGATTGTAAAAATAAGAGCTGGTAGTTCCATTTATATGCTGTAAATTACCTGCATGAAATGTGGCAGTTCCTGATGATGCCGAAGCCCAGCCGCCATTATTTGTCCAATCTCCTGTCAAATGTGTATTGCCGTTATGTGTGTAAGATGCGCTGGTGCTAATTTCGATAGTACCGTCAATTTCAATATCACAACCCGGAGTAGAAACTACAGTTGTGTTAGGTGCAATAAAAAACAAGGTCTGGCTATTTGCAGTCAAACTGAAAGCAAAGAGCAGAAAAGTGATTAATAATATGTTCTTTATAATTTTCATAAACAATTTTTATAATTGATTCTATAACACTTCATCAATAAAACTAAACAAGGCACACTCCACCCTTGCTATGGGAATGAAGACATTACAAACCACCCGACACCATCGGATACTAAAAATAAACTCGAATAAGCGGAAACTATTGTATAATTTGTTAAAACATCATCAATTTTATCAGTACCAGTTGCCCAAATATCAACTTTTTTACCGCCAGTAGGTCCGTGTTTCACTAAAAATTCCTTGCCGTTCATCGAAACGGCAGGTGGTAAATATATAATAAAATCTGCCGTATTATTAATAATTATATGGTTATCAGTTTCTTTAGCTACATATGTTCCTGAGGATGCAGATATGTCAACAACCGGTGACCTTAAATACTCTGCAAACTGTCCCGGGTCAGCCCACTCAAGTACACCGAAACCATCATTAACTAAAATTGAATTTGGTTCATCATGCTCAATCGGTAATGAATATTCGAGATTAGCTGTTTGTGAAGCGGGACTGAAAGATGAAAAATCACTTCCTGCAGATGGTTCATAGAATATTAATGAAAATGTTGATGTTGGACTGCTTGTTATTGCCATATTTCCGTTATTAACATCCAATTTAACAACAGGAGCATTAGTGCCGATTCCAACTCTATCTGTGGAAGCATCCATATAGAATAGATTATCAACAGTTTGTCCGTCTATCCTGAAATCAGCATTATTATTACTTTCATTATGATGAAATTGGATATCCAAAGGATAAAAAGTATTGTCTCCGGAAACTGATGCCGCAGGTGCAGCACCTTTGAAAACAAAACTACCGGAACCTACCAAAGTGGTTCTTTGTCCGCCGGCAATAATCGAGTTGTTCCCGGTTAAACTGTTTTGCCTGCCAAAAAGTATGGAATAATTCCCACTCAAAGAATTACCCTCGGAACCGCCAAGAATAGTTGACCAGCTTCCGGAAAGAGTTTGATCTTCACCGGTAATTATCAGGGAATAACTTCCTGCACTTATGTCGTTGTTAAGACCATTAAGCAAAGTGTTGTAGCTGCCCCAGGCACTGCTGGTATTTCTGCCAAATAAAAGTTGGGTTCCGTAAGTTCCTTCAAATGCGGGCTGATTATTGCCCAATGCCCAATCATGAGTCTGTATGATTACATCATTCACTTTTTTCCAAAACAAGCTGAAACCCTTTGTAGGGTCCTGCCAAAACATAACACCAGTGCCGTCATTACTCAGCAGGTTCAAATCTCCGGGTTCTCCATCGGTAAGGGGTAAAGTGTAAAGAGTATTCGTTGTCATTGCGGCATGAGGATTGATAACGACTTCGTAATCAGTTGCACCCAGTTCTGAATACATTCTGAACTGTCCGTCAAGAGTGTTAACGCCAATCATTATTTCGCCATTGACATCCATTTCATATTCCGGAGTCATTGTCTTAACGCCAAGATATTTATTCGTGTTATCCCAAAATAAATCATTGTCACCGGTTAGAGTGGGAGGAGTATCTGTCAGCCAGATTGCAACTTGTCCCGGTTGCCCGGCTCCAAAAATTGCAGGGGCGGAAATGAATGTTTTCCATTCGCCTCCCATCCATCCGAGAAAGTCATTGCCTTCATATTTGAAAGTTCCTGCCTGCTTTCCAGCATCATTTGTTAATGTTGAAACAATAATAGCACCGTTTACTTCAAGGTCTGCTCTTGGAGTAGTGGTACCAATTCCCAATCTTAGATTATCAATATCCCAGAACAATCCCCAATCTCCGGTAACCTCATAAGTATCCCTCCAAAATGTAACCTGTCCCCGTTCCCCGTGTCCATTAATTAAATATTTTGTAAAAGATTTCCACTCGGCACCGGTCCATCCTTCAAAGTCATCTCCAGTCCAGCGAATATTCCCATTAACAGTAAATGATGTGCTTGAGATAATCATTCCACCGTTTATATGCAAAGTTTCAAGTGGGGCACTCGTTCCAATGCCAAGACGGGAATTACCATTATCCCAGAACAAATCGTAATCGCCTGTAATATGTGTATGGTCTTCCCACCATGTAACCTGACCGTTTTCTCCATGACCGAAAAAGGTGTTGCTTGTAAACGAACGCCATGCCGTCCCGTCCCAGCCCTCAAAGTCCGAACCAGTCCAGCGAATGTTCCCCTCAAATGAATTGCTTGTATTCGATATTATCATTCCACCGTTTACATCAACTTTTTCAAGAGGAGTAGTAGTGCCGATTCCCAACCTTGAATTAGTAAAATCCCAAAACAAATTGTCAGAACCTGTCAGTGTTGTGGATGTCCTCCAATAAGCAACCTGTCCTTCGTCTCCTTCGCCATAAACAAAATCCGTACTGATATCCGTAGAAATTCTAAGCCATTGAATGCCGTCCCAGTAATAGTAGCCGTCGGTAGCATCTGTTTGATATACCATCAAACCTGTTGCAGGAGAGGGTATAAGCGGATTTACCGGGATTGCCAATCTTTCCACTTCTGTCAGTCTTGGAATAAGAAATCCCTTAGTTGTTGAGTTCAAATGCAAAACAGCCGATTGGTGCGGTGTCAGCGTACCAATACCAAAATTATTAGTCTGAGCCGACAATTGATTGAAACCAATTATCATGACAGCTATTATCAATTTTGCTATATTTCTCAACTCAATCATTTATTTTTTTTGTTTCTATTTTCTTATTTTCTATTTTCTATTTTCTATTTTCTATTTTCTATTTTCTATTTTCTATTTTCTATTTTCTATTTTCTATTTTCTATTTTCTATTTTCTATTTTCTATTTTCTATTTTCTATTTTC
>JAZDIP010000075.1:0-16287 GCA_043804925.1 bacterium
TAAACTCATCCAAGAAAGCCAATCTTTTGAGCATGATATCCGAACCGGTTTTAATCAATAATTCAGTCCATGGTTTTAAATGTGATAATTCAAATTTTCTGCCCGAAGCAAAATCACTCAACAAACTATTCCTTTGTTTCAAAGCTCTTTTGTAATTCATCAAGTCTTCTATATAAATTTTACTTGCCTGGGATAATAACCTGTCAACGAAACTTCTCCTATGCTCTGGGGAACCGAATGTTATTGATTTATAATCGGGAGACAATATTACCATTGGCATTTCACCGATTATATCTTTAGCCAAAAGATTATCACCAATTGTTGAAGATATCCTTTTTCGCTTTGACTTTTCGTAAGTTACACTGATTTTATATGGAATATCATTATCACTCACAGCTTTTGCCATAACGGAATAGCTGTTATTACCTGTATTAATCAAAGAACTGTCGAGAACAGGTAAAAAACTTTTCGAGAATCCGCAAATCGAAACTGCTTCAAGAATACTCGTTTTTCCTGCACCATTCAAGCCATAAAAAACATTTAAACCAAAGTCTAAATCAATGCTCGTACCCAAATGATTACGAACATTTTCAATTGTGATGCCGGAAATTTTCATTTTACTTTATGCTGCATAAATCACAAGTAACATCTATTTTTTATAGACGTTTATGTTACCCATTATTTTTTTGTTTATCAAAAAATAATTCTAAAAAGAATTAAACTTTTAGAAAGTTAATCTTGAACTTTCTACTTTACGAACTTTACGAACTTTATAAACTTTATAAACTTTCTACTTAACCCTTACAGGCATAATTAATGCTATCAAATCATCGGATTCAACTGTCGGTTTAATAATAACAGGCCTGCCAACTTCATAATACCTGATTTCAATATTGTTTTCTTCAGTTTCACCGGAAAGATGTTCCAAAGCATCTTTCAGGTATCTTGAATTAAAAGCTGTTTCATAATGTTCACCGGCGTAATCACAGTTTAGTGTTTCGATGCCATGCGCCCCAGTTTCTTCATCGGCACCGTAAATGGTTAACGTATTATTTTCAAGATGTAGTTTAACCTGGGAAATAATTTCACTTGTTAAAATCGCTACCCTGTTGACAGCCGAGAAAAATTCACTTTGACTTAATATAATCTTAAAGCTGAATGTATCCGGGATAACAGACTCATAAGGGGGAAAATTCTCGTTTATCAATCTCGTGATAAAAACCGAATCGTTGAAATCAAAGCGGGCATGTGTTTTCTTGCCCCTGTTTTCTACAAATGACATCGAAATATCACCATCAACTTTTTTCAATACCTCAACGGCACGTGCAGGGATAATAATGTCCAACTCTTTTGGATAAACCGGCTTATCATTACGGAGACATGCTTTTGCCAATCTGAAGCTGTCGGTTGCTACTGCATTTAAATAATTTTCCCTGAATTGAAACAAAACTCCGTTCATTGCAGGACGGAATTCATCTGTCGAAACAGCGTAAGCCGTTTTATTTGCCAATCTGACAATTTCTTCCTTTTTAAAGGCAATTGAATCTATTGAATCTTCAGCTTTTAATTTATCCGATTTTGATTTCCCGGATTCGATTAATTCCGGAATTCTCAAATACTCGAGATGGCTCAATCCCATTAATGTATAGCTTCCTACAGGATTTTGGGTTTTTATCGTGATTTCGTAATTATCTTCATCGGTGTTAAAATCAAGCATACCCTGTGTCCCCAAAGCTTTGATTATTTCAATCAGCCGTCTGCCGGGAACAAGAATTTCGCCGTCAAGTTCTCCTTCGACTGCCACTTTAGTTTGAATGGTTATTTCCTGGTCAGTTGAAATTATCTTTAATTCGTTGTCTTTTAATGCAAAGTGTAAATGCTCAAGTACCGGAAGCGTTGATTTTCTCGGTAGTGCCGGTAATACCTTTTGTAATCCGGTTTGAATTGCCTGTAAACTTGCTCTGAATTTCATTTATGCTGCCTGCTATCTATTTTTAATAATTCTGTTTATTTTCTTTTTATTATATATACTTATTAATATTAAATTAAACTACAAATTTAACAAAAAATATCATAAATTAATAATATAAATTTCCACAAATATTCATCAATTTTTGAAACGGCTTGATATCATTTATTTTCAAAAATAATTTAAATTAATAATAAATAACCTATATTTCGCCGAATGTTATAAATAGCTGTAATATAAAGAGCTTAGTTAGAACACTACAATATAAACAATTTTATTGTCTTTGAGCTTGAAATTACATTGATTAAATTGCATTTATCAAATGGTTATTTATTGATTTATTTTAAAAAAATGCTTACAAAATACGGGACAAGTAATATTATTATCATGCTCGGTTTGGGAATAATCCTCATTATTACAGGATTACTATTAAACAAACTATGGATTAGTCTTATTTTAGAAATCCTTGGAATCCTCCTAATTGCTTTTACTTTATGGTTTTTCCGTGACCCTGATAGAAAGATTCCGGATTCTGCCATAAATGATAATTCGATAATTTTATCCCCGGCTGATGGCAAAGTCGTTGAGATTGTTGAGGAAACGGAAAATGTTTACTTGAAAGACAAATGTATTCGAATCAGCATTTTTCTTTCTCCTTTGGATGTTCATGTGAACCGTTCACCTGTAACCGGAAAAATAGAATATTTCAAATATCATCCGGGTAAATATCTTGTAGCATGGCATCCTAAGTCTTCCTCGAAAAACGAGCAGACTCATATTGGTGTTATTAACGAACATGGCAAGATATTTTTCAAGCAAATTGTTGGTGTGCTTGCCCGCCGGTTAGTTTGGGATATTAAGGAAGGGGATTCGCTAAAAGTTGGACAACGCTTCGGCATGATGAAATTCGGTTCGAGGATGGATATATCTGTTCACCCAAATTCAGAGATTAAAGTTAAAGTTGGTGATAAGGTTATAGCAGGGATAACGGAAATTGCAAAATTGAAGAAATAAATTGACTAAAAAACTAAAAATTTATCCATTAAATACTCCATCCCTGCCCGTACCCTTACAAAATACACTCCCGATGGTAAGTTATCAAACGGGATTACCTCTCTGTTCCAACCTCTCTGTACTTGATAATTTTCTTTTAAGACACTTTTACCATGCAAATTGAATATTTCAATATCAGCATTTTTGTTTTCAGGCAAGCAAAAATCGAGAATCAGTTCGTTGTTGGAGTTGATGAATGTTTTTATTTCCGGTTGATTGCTATGGTAATCGGTAACTGAAATTGGAATTGAATCTAAGATGAAAAGCCAAGTATCATCAGGCATTTGATTTTTCTTTGAAACTCCTCCAAATAATAAGGCTTTATCTATATCTATTTGAGCCATTGCAGGGTAATACCTATCAGAGGGATGTTCTTTAATGTTCAATTTATACCAACATTTTTCATAAAAGTTGAATACCCATGTTGAATCATACCAGGTATCGTTTGTTGATATGGTATTTGTTGATCCTCCAAAAATTACTGAAATACCCTCATTTATTTTTGCACTACAATGACCACTAATAATCGGAATTTTTATTTTGACATCATTTAAAAATCTCCAAGAATTATCCTCAAGATTAAATATCCAGTTTTCGTTATAACCATTTGGTATACTTGGAGCTCCTCCACAAATAAGCACTTTGTTATTTAATAAATTTATAAGTTTATGTCCTTCACGTCCTTTTGGAAAACCATAATCTAAAAATTTCCAAGAATTCTGATTAATATTATAAAACCAAGTAATACTTGTATTGGTATATCCCCAAGTTGAATCATAGATTGCTCCACCATATACAATAGCTAAACTATCATTTAGTTTTGCCATTCCACATTTTATTGTTGCTTGTGGTAGATGTATCTTATCATACGCAGAAGGATTAAGTTTACTCCAATTTAAGCTGTTACTATTAAATAACCATAAATCATCAAAATCATTATAATCATCACATCCACCAAAAAGTAATACTATTGAATCTGATATAGCACACATACTGTGATAAAAACGTGCTTCAGGTGAATTAGAACAAATAATTTTACTCCAGTTATTTGAAGATAAATTATAAATCCAAGTATCATTCAAAGCACCAATATCATTTCCACCACCAAATAATAAAACTTTTTGATTACCTATATTAGCCATTCCATGAGCAACACGATAGCCGGGATTATTTTCAGGATTAAGTTTTTCCCAATGACCTAATTGCGAAAACGAACAAACGAAAAGCAAAGGAATGAAAAGAGCAGATATGAGCAACAATTTTTTCATGAGTTATCAAATAATCTGATTATTCAACCGATTTCTTTGGAAATGTAGGTGTTGATACTATCAATGAATTCTTTTGCTTGTTTAAACCAGTCAGGTAATACTTCAGGGTCAGGTTCGATGAAATCATCGTAATCATTTTCCTGTCGTGCTTTAAATAAAGTGTTATATAATTTACTGTGTTCTTGATTTATTATATCCTTTAATACAAGTTGTTGATGAAACAATATCATTGTTCCCTTATGTGTTTTACTTGAAAAACCTATAAATGAGAGTATTGCGTTAACAGCATAAAAGCAAGAATAGTAAAGCCGGTTAATGGCAGTTGCATAGAATTTATTTCTTAGATGTTCTTCAACTTCATTAAGTGTAGAATATGCCTTTGATATTCTGTATTTTATCAGGTCTGCCTTTTTTTCATTCATATCATTCGCATATCTTTGGATAGGTTTTGATAAAATTCAGTTTCATGATAAATTTGATTGTTATTCCAAAACTCCTTTGAACGAACTGCAATACTTGTCATTATATAGTTTGCTAATTCTATATTATAAACTGAATCCCAGATTTTTTCTTTTCTTTTGCCGTCAACTTTTCCGGGAACCAATACAAGTACATCCCAGTCTGAATCCTCACTGTGTGTCCCTCTTGCCCTCGAACCAAAAAGATAAATTTCTGCTTCCGGTTCGATAGCAATTACTGCCTCTTTTATTTCACTTAATATTCCCATAACATCCTAATTTATTATAAATAAACGAGAAAAACAAAAAAATATTTATCATTAAATTTCCGATAGCCTGAAACATTCAATCTTTCTACTTTACAAACTTTATAAACTTTAAACTCCTGTACTGCCAAAACCTCCACTACCTCTTTCGGTATCGGGTAAAACATCCACAAACTGCCAATTTACGCTTTCATATTGAGCTACGACCAACTGAGCTATTCTATCACCACGCTTAATTTCGAAATCCTCTTTGCCGAAATTAGCAAGAATTATTTTTATTTCCCCCCTGTAATCACTGTCAATCGTTCCGGGAGCATTCAAAGCAAATATACCATTTTTAATAGCTAATCCGCTTCGGGAACGCACCTGGCATTCATAACCGGGTTCGAGTGCTATAGCAAGGGAAGTTGGAATAAGGGCAACTGCACCGCTTTTTATTATAACCGGTTCTTTTATTGCGGCAACAATATCCATTCCCGCAGAACCTGATGTGGTATAATCCGGAAGAGGTAAGTCATTAAAATCTCCTGAAAGTCTTGTTATTTTTACTTGTATCATTTTTTTTGAATCTGTTATAAATATAAAAATCATTTGAAAAATCAAAAATAATGAAAAATGTTTTGCCGTACATATTATTTTTTTATTTAATATTTTTGTAGTATGTTTACTTTGTTATGATTATAATATGCGACAATATTGATTTTGCTGTTAAGAATGGATTTGGGAATTATGATGATTACTCAATTCTGAAGGACAATTCTATTAAAATTATTACTGATGTTTTGTTTGGGAAAAACAAAAAAGTCTGTTTTTCAATTGACAAAAGAGTAAAATTTTGGAATTATTTATTTATAATCGAATTTGCTGAAGAGTCTCAATATGACGCCATAATTTCTTTAGCTCAAAGCAAGAATATTCCTGATAAGTTATTGTGTCTTGCGGGAAGCGGGAAAAATTTTCATGGATTTCATCAAAGAAAATGGGAGGCATTGCAAGGAAACATTCATCTTACAGCTTATTTTAAACCAAACCAAAAAATTGAAAATTTTGGTACAGGATTTCTTATTCTTTCGGCAATATCTGTTGTTCAGTCCATTGATGAAATAATGGCATTGAAACACAGAGCAACCATTAAATGGGTAAACGATATATTAATTGACAATTCTAAGGTAAGCGGAGTGTTGGCTCATGCCATGTCGAAAGGAGAAATTGTTACAGATGCTATATTGGGTATTGGTTTAAATGTTGAATCCAAACCAAATATTGAAGCTACTTCTTTTATTCCAAATTCTGCTTGTTTAAATGATTTTTTAAGTGATGATACAAAAGTTGAAGTCAAGGATGTTTTGGTTGATTTGATGAATCATCTGGCATCTAATTATATTTTGCTTTCTGAAAATAAATATGGAACATTGCTTGAAATGTATAAAAACAGGATGAATATATTCGGCAAAAATATTATAGTTATGACAGACGAAAGAGATGGTTCAAGCAAATTTAGTTGTGAAGGTAGAGTAAATGATTTAGGAGATAATTTGGAAATATTCCTTGATGGAGTTAAAGAACCAATCACCGGTGGAAGGATTATTATAAAAGGATAAACGCATGAATAGAATATATTTCGGACTAACTTTACTTTTTGTATTGGTTTCTTGCGGGAGCAGTTACAGACCAATTGAAATCAATAAATTATACAGATTTTATACGACATCATCACCGATTGTTAATACCTCAGACTTAGGTTCAAAGGAATATAAATTTCTTGAATCAGCAATCGACACCATGAAGAAGGATACGAAATTAAAAATCAATATTGTCAGTTTCAGAGAAGAAGGATATTATGATTTGATAAATAACGAAAATTGTTCAGTAACAAAAATCGCAAGAGATTACTTAATGCAAAAGGGAATTGAACAAAACAGAATTACTCATGCTTTCGGCAAAGCGGATTTAGACAAAAATATTTCACATCAGGGATTAGCGGTAGGAAAATCCACGTCAAATTGTTGGCTCGAAATTCAATTGTATTATTGAATTTTTATAAAATACTCAATCATCATAATCAACGATACAATCATTTGTTTGTGGATGTGCCTGGCAGGTCAGGATATAACCTTCATTAATTTCATCTTCGTTCAAAGCCATATCTTCATCCATCGTTACTTTTCCCTGAAGGAGTTTTGCCTTACATGTAGCACACGCTCCAATTTGACAGCTAAAGGGAGGGTCATACCCTTGTCTTAAAGCCGCTTGTAGAATAGTTTCACCGTCCTCAACTTCAATTTCAAATTCTTCGTAATATAATTTAACCTTAACCTTCAAACTCAAAACTCCCAACTCTAAACTCCAAACTCATAACTCACAACTTAACACTTAACATTCAACACTTAACACCTAACACCTAACACTCAAAAAAGTCCCAACTCAATTTTAGCAACATCGCTCAACTTGTCCCTATCCCATGGCGGGTCAAAAGTCAATAGAACTTTTGCATCCTTTACATCGTGTAAATGCCTGATATTGTACTCCACCTGAGCAGGTATTGACTCTGCTTCGGGACAATTCGGCGCTGTCAATGTCATAAGAACGACAACCTCATTTTGCTCAGTAATTTTAATATCATAAATCAAACCGAGTTCATAGATGTTTACAGGTAATTCGGGGTCGTAAACTTTTTTGATAACATTAATGACCTTTTCTTTTAATTCTTCTTGTTTCTCATTCATAATTTAACTCAACATTTTTACTACTTTTTTTAAACTATCAACGAAATAATCAATTTCCTCGATTGTATTATAAAAGGAAAATGAAGCTCTCGAAGTTCCCGGTATTTTGAATTTTCTCATAATTGGTTCGGTGCAATGATGACCTGTCCTAATTGCAACGCCATGTAAATCTATCATCGAACCAAGGTCGTTTGGATGGATATTGTCGAAAATAAAAGATATAACAGATGTTTTATCTTTGGCATTCCCGAGTATTTTTAAGCCGTCCACTTCCATTAATCTTTCCGTTGCATGCCTCAGCAATGTAGTTTCATAATTATCAATTATATCCAATCCGATATTCTGAACATATTTCAAAGCTTCACCCAAACCTATAGTTCCTGCGATATTAGGAGTACCGGCTTCGTATTTAAAAGGTAAATAATTAAATTCGGTTTTTTCAAAAGATACGGATAATATCATATCGCCACCACCCTGATACGGAGGCATTGCTTCGAGTATTTCTTTCTTCCCGTAAAGAACACCGATACCGGTAGGACCATAAATCTTGTGTCCCGAAAAAGCAAGAAAATCACAATCCAAATCCCTGACATCAATTTTTTTATGCTGAACAGATTGCGCAGCGTCAAGTAAAACAACAGCACCTACATCATGTGCTTTGTCTATTAATTCTTTAATAGGATTTACTGTTCCAAGGGTATTCGATATATGAGTAAATGACACTAATTTTGTCTTTTCGCTCAACAGTTTTTCGTACTCTTCCATTATTAATTCGCAATCATCAGTCATAGGAGCTATCCTGAGTTTTGCACCTTTTTCTTCGCAAATCATCTGCCATGGGACTATGTTGGAATGGTGTTCCATCTCTGTAATAATTACTTCATCTCCGGACTTTAAATTTGCTCTGCCCCAAGTTTGTGCAACCATATTGATTGACTCGGTAGTTCCTCTTGTGAAAATGATTTCTTCAAAATGTTCTGCATTAATAAACTCCTGAACAATAGACCTGACTTTATAATATTCCTGGGTTGATGTCTTGCTTAGGGTATGAACGGCTCTATGAATATTGCTGTTCATATCACTATAATACTCATTAAGTTTATTAATAACCTGTAGTGGTTTATGTGTGGTTGCCGCATTATCGAAATAAACCAATTGCTTACCATTTATTTTTTTATTTAATATTGGAAAATCTTTCCTGATTTTTTCTACATCGAAAACTAAACTCATACTACTCCTAAAAACTAAATACAAATTCTCATTTATTCTCAAAAGAAATATATCAACAAATTTACTTAATGACTTATTAAACTTATTAAACTCATTAAACCGATTTAACTGCCTTAAAAACATCACCCAAAACATCGCAGAAATAAATATCATCCACAGTCAACCTGTCAGCTACCTGTCTTTTAATATCATCCCTTAATTCTGAAATTTTTATTCTTTCAATCACATCGGATGCAAAGGAATTCAATAAAAGTGATTTTGCCATCACTTCACTTATACCGCGTGACCTTAGGTAAAACATCGCTTCTTTATCGAGATATCCTGTTGTTGCACCATGGCTGCATTTTACATCATCTGCAAATATCTCCAATTCCGGTTTGGTATTTATCTTTGCTTCATCAGTCAGCAATATGTTTTTATTTGTTTGATAAGCATTTGTTTTTTGTGCATTTGGTCTGACGATTACTTTACCGTTAAACACCGCCCTTGCTGATTCATCCAATATGCCTTTGTAAAACTCATTACTTGTGCAATTTGGCACGGCATGGTCAATAATGGTATGATTATCAATGAAATCGTGGTTACGCATAAAATAAAATCCATTCAAATTTGCTTCGGCATTTTCTTCTTTAAAAACTGAATTAAGATTATTCCTGATAAAATTCCCACTCATCGAGATAGTCGAAGAATTAAAGGAAGAATTTTTTTCCTGCTCAACATGGGTTGTTCCTATATAATATGAATTTCCTTTATCATTTTGAATTTTATTAAATTCGAAGTGTGTAGCAAAATTCATGAATATTTCAGTTACCATATTGGTAAAAGCAGGATTATCACCGATTGTATGGTATGTTTCAACAACACTTATCTGGCTGCACTTACCAATAAGAAACAAATTTCTCGGATTGGACAGAACCGGTCCTTTTCTTGTGTCGGTGATGAACATTATATGTATCGGTTCATTAATAAATACACCTGCAGGTACATTAACATAAACACCATCTCTTGCAAAAGCGGTATTCATAGCAGTAAAAAAATCTTTTTTGTAATCTGTCAATAATGAGAAGTGCTTCAGTAGATTAGGGGCATTTCTTTTTTCGGCATCATTAAAACTTTCAATTATTATCTCATCACGGGGATATTTAATCCTCGATAATTTTTCCGAATAAACTCCATTAACGAAAACAAGTAAATTCTCATTAAGGTCCTTGATGGTAAATGGTTCAATGTCATTTTCAGTTAAATCTTTATCCGGATTATCATTAATGACATTAAAGCTATGCTCGTTAAGCCAGCCCACATTGGTAAATCTCCAATTCTCATTTTTTCGTGTAGGTAAATCCAAAATCTTCAGGACATCAAAAGCATCTTCCCTGATATGATTAATCTTCGATGCCTTTTGCCCATTCAGTTTACTTTGGTATCTCAGGAATTCCTCAACCAGCATATTTTTTATTTCTTTATTCATAAATATCAACTAACTTATTAAACTTATTAAACTGAATTCTGCTTGATTTCATCATAACCTTTTTCTTCCAACTCAAGAGCCAAATTTTTATTGCCTGTCTTGACTATCCTGCCATTATACAGAACATGAACAAAATCAGGTATAATATAATCCAATAATCTTTGATAGTGAGTTATGACTACAAAAGCATTTGTTGCTTTACTCAACTTATTAACACCATTGGCGACAATTTTCAAAGCATCTATATCCAAGCCCGAATCCGTTTCATCCAGTACAGCCAAAGTCGGCTCTAACATTGCCATCTGGAAAATCTCATTTCTTTTCTTTTCGCCACCGGAAAAACCTTCGTTAACGGAACGGTTTAAAAATTTTCTGTCAATTTCCACCAGTTTGGATTTCTCTGTCATTAGTTGTAAAAATTCCATTGCATCTATTGGTGGCAAACCGATATGCTTTCTTTTTTCATTGATAGCCGTTTTCATAAAGTTCGCATTCGATACACCGGGAATTTCTACCGGATACTGAAAAGCAAGAAAAATACCTTCCCTTGCTCTTTCTTCAGGTGATAAATCAAATAAATTCTTATCCTTATATTCAATAGTACCGCCAGTAATTGTATATCCGTCTTTTCCGGTTAGTACATTAGCCAAAGTACTCTTCCCGGAACCGTTTGGTCCCATTATTGCATGAATTTCACCGGCATTAACTTCGAGATTAATTCCTTTTAAAATTTTATTTCCATTTACATTTGCCGATAAATTCTCAATTTTCAATAAAGCCATTTTTTCCTTCATCTATTTTTAAAACACTTTTTTCGACTCCATAAACATCCTTCGACAAGCTAAGGATGACTGTTGAATTCAAAATTTTCAATTTAAAATTTAAAATCAATTTTCTAATAATAAATTTTAAAACTTAATTTCCATAATACTAGAAAACTCAACACTTAACACTCAACACTTAACACTCAACACTTAACACTCAACACTTAACACTCAACACTCAACACTCAACACTTAACACTCAATACTTAACACTCAATACTTAACACTCAACACTCAACACCCAACACTACCCAACACTACCTTCCAAACTGACAGCAAGCAGTTTTTGAGCTTCTACAGCAAATTCCATTGGTAATTGATTTAAAACTTCTTTTGCATATCCGTTAACAATCAAACCTATTGCATCTTCCGTTGCAATTCCTCTTTGATTACAGTAAAATATAATGTCATCGGAAATTTTTGAAGTGGTTGCTTCATGCTCGATAACTGCGGATTTATTGTTGGAATCAATGTATGGAAATGTGTGAGCACCACATTTATCACCAAGCAACAAAGAATCACATTGTGAAAAGTTTCTTGCATTTTCTGCTTTCCTTCCAACACTTACCAAACCTCTGTAACTGTTTTGGCTTTTTCCTGCCGAGATTCCTTTTGACACAATCCTGCTTTTTGAGTTTTTCCCAAGGTGAATCATCTTAGTTCCCGTATCTGCCTGTTGATAATTATTCGTCAAAGCAACAGAGTAAAATTCACCAATAGAATAATCTCCTTTCAAAATACAGCTTGGGTATTTCCATGTAATCGCTGAGCCGGTTTCAACCTGTGTCCAGGAGATTTTTGCGTGGTCATGGCAAATACCTCTTTTTGTAACAAAATTGTAAATACCTCCCTTGCCGTTTTTATCACCGGGGTACCAGTTTTGAACTGTAGAGTATTTGATTTCAGCATTATCGTGTGCTATAAGCTCAACGACTGCGGCGTGAAGCTGATTTTCATCACGCATTGGTGCAGAACAACCTTCCAGATAACTTACATAACTTCCTTCGTCGGCTATAATCAATGTTCTTTCAAATTGCCCGGACATTTTTGCATTAATCCTGAAATAAGTTGAAAGTTCCATAGGGCAACGAACTCCTTTAGGTATATAGCAAAAAGAACCGTCACTAAAGACTGCGGAATTTAATGCGGCAAAATAGTTATCGGTCATCGGCACGACAGAACCTAAATATTTTTTTACCAATTCAGTATGGTTTACCAGAGCTTCACTGATTGAGCAAAAGATTATTCCAAGCTCTCCCAATTTTTCCTTAAAAGAAGTTGAAACTGAAACACTGTCCATAACTGCATCCACAGCTATTCCCGATAGTTTTTCCCTTTCACCTAATGGTATTCCTAATTTTTCAAATGTCTTTAAGATTTCAGGGTCAACTTCATCCATACTTTTAGGTTTGTTATTACTTTTCGGAGCAGCATAGTAATATATATCTTGATAGTCAATAGGTGGAATATTCAAGTGAGCCCATTCCGGCTGTTTCATATTTAACCAATAACGATATGCTTTCAACCTCCATTCCAGCATGAAATCAGGTTCATTCTTCTTTTCCGAAATATACCTGACAACATCTTCGTTCAAACCTTTTTGAGAAGTTTCATTTTCAATATCGGTATAAAATCCGTACTTGTAGTCCGTATTCGCTATTTCTTCTACTATATTTTGTTCTTCAATCATTATCAACTCATAACTCTCAACTCATAACTCTCAACTCAACACTTAATTAGCTCCCAATTTCGCTATTGTCATTTTATTAAACACTGAATTAATTTCCTTTTGCAAACCGCTCATATCATGCCTTATTTCACAAAATTCATCCCTTTCGCAAGGCGAATCATTTCCCTTACTGAAACATTCGACAATTGTTGTATCTTCATCGAGAGCTTTAATAATATCCGCAATCGAAATAGTTTCCGGCTCACCTGCTAAAGTATAACCACCGTTCAATCCAATGTGGGAAACAATCAATCCGCTTTTCATAAGCTTTTGCATAGTCTTAGCCAAAAACTCATAGGAAATATTCATTTTCTCGGATATTTCCTTAGCTGTTACCTTTTTATCGGGATTTTCTGCAATATATTTTATGGCTAAAATGCCGTATTCTATCTTTTTTGATAATCTTAACATAAAAAAAAACAAATTTAATAAAATTAACTGAATCCGAGACGAAATGAAAATACGACTATTGTAATCGTATTTTTAATTTAGTGAAAAACGAATAGTGAATACTGAATAATTGTAGTCAACAGTCGCTAGTTTTTTCGGAATGGGTTAAAACAGTCTAAGGCAATTACAATATGTAAGATTATACATTTAATTGATTCCTACTTTCACAAGAATAAAAAATCCCTTTTCCTTTCTCCTTTTTCCTACTATAAAACTCATTAAACTTAATTTATTGGTTAACGATTGTAGTCTCAATATTAATCTTGACAGTACGGCAATAAAACCTGCCTTCAGGAAGAGTGTTGTTATATAATAAATTATCCTGTCCTTCACCGATTATCTGTGCATTTGGAATATTTAATTGCTTTGCAACCGTCTCAGCCCGTTTCTGTGATATAATTTTATTGAAAGCTTCTGTCCCAATTATATCCGTATGCCCGGTTATTATAACTTTCGAATCAGGAGTCAATCTGTTCTTGATGTAATCGAGTACTTTTTTATGCTCCCTTCGTAAAGTGTATTTCCCGAAATCAAATAGAATCAAACTGTAATATTCGTATTCCCTGTCGTATTTTCTCTCGATTTTCTTTCTCTGCACTGTCATCTGCTCTACGGGCAATTGTTTTTCGGGCGAACGTTCAATTTGACCGAATTTATCTTCAACAAGCATTCCATACGATACAAAACCTCCTTTTTTCGGAGCATCGCTACCTTCGGAAGAAATCACCCAGTCAATGGATTTAGGAACTTCACCTTTTCCGGTATATTCCTTAAGAATAAATCCGTTTTGCCGAATAGAAAGTTTCCATGATTTTATACCGGTTTTGGATTTAACATCATTATAAAATCTTATTGTTGTTTTTGCAACAGTCCTTGTCGTATCCTCGACAATAACCGGCTCAATAATTTTAATATTTTCAGAAATTATCTCGACTCTTCTGTTTTCCTCCTGACCGGAAGAATCGTTTTTGGCAGAAGGTTGCTTTGGCAAATTTCTGGATATTACTTCGATTCGTTTTGGGTCTATACACCACACGACAGTCAGATAATCTTTAACCGATATGGCACGGTTTTCAGACAATTGTTTATTCCCTTTTTCGGCTCCTACATCTGCATTTGTTCCTAATAATGTAACTGTCGCATTTGAGTCATTTTTTAACCTCAAACCCGTGATGTTTAATATATGATAGTAAGTTTCAAGTCCTGATAACTTTTGCAAATCGCCAACATGAAATGTCTCAGTTTTATCCTGACTCAATTTTTCGTATCTATCGGGAATCTCCGCCGAATTTTCATCGAAGAAAATATAATTAAGCAAGGGACTCATAAAATGTGTAACAAAATCCTCGATTTTAATATCAATATCACCGCTTACGGTATTGGAACTGTCAATTTGGGCGGCAGTCAATTTTACTGAAATTTCCGATGGTTTTATTGGTTTGGGATACCGGGGCAATGGTGCCTCCAAAGGCGGCTCCGGTGGTGGTGGTGGTGGTGGTGGTTCCATATACTTGACGGAAACACCGAATTTTATTGAGTGAATGTTCCAGCCGGAATTTGAGACAACCGGAGTCATCAAATATGAATAAAACAATTCGGGAGCAAGAAACAAAGAACTATCCTGATTCATTCTCAATTGATACTGGAAACCTAATGATAAAGCTAAATACATACCGGCTGCTTCGGTAAAATCCCCTTTCTTTGCGTTTCTTGTACGGCTGCGGTTGGTTTCGTCGAAGTAACCGACATTTGGCTGTAATATTTTTTCAATGTAATCATATTCCTGACTTGTATAAAGACCTAAATCAAATCCACCTAAAGCGAAAAGATTTTTATAAACTTGATAGTATCCAAATGGTTGAATTACCAAAGCTCCAAGCCATGTTTCAAGACGGTATTCAAAAACTCCGTCAACTCCTTTGAAATCGTCAAGAGCCGGGTCATAAACCATAGCCCTGAATTTTTGTTCCAGTGTAAGCAATCCGCTTAAATCTGTTAAACCAAGTCGAAGATTCAATCCCCATAAATCTTCAATAGGATATTCGTAAAAAGCACCAAAAGAAAAGCCGGAACCTGAACCGCTCATATTGTCATTACAGCAATTTGGTATATCCGGTAATTCTGTAAAGTTGGAAGTGTGAATGTTAAAACCGAAATGGGAAAACAAACCGAATTTAGGTTTTCGGTCAGTTAATTCATTATCCTGACAAAAAACTGCAAAAGACGATAAAATTAAAATTAAAAGCACTAAAAGAGTGCTTCGCTTCATGAATTCCCCCTTATACCAAAAAAAATATTAACAAAAATACTGATTTTTATTGAGAGAGTAAAAATTTAAGTAGTAACATGTTAAATACAAACGAAAGATTTTATAAATGCAATTTAGAAAAAAGATATACGTTGATATTAAAAAAATAAAATAATTAAGGAAAACGGGAAAGAATAATTATGAAAAATCTTTTTTACTTAATTTTCGCAATATTTATTGCTTATTCCAATTTAAAATCTGGACCTTCTGAAGATGCCATAATACTCGCTTTAAGACATCAAACAGACATTAATTTGGATTATCAGCTTGCTTTCAAATTGGACTCGATGTTACAATCGTCTGTTTCCCTTGATACTTCATTACAAAATATCCATGCTGACCAAACTTATGTATGGAACGAACTAATTGTTCGACCGACCTCAGATGCTGACTGGGTTACTAATACTAAACCGACAGCATGTATATCAATATAACCAACTAAAATTGCACATAGATTTAATAATATTTTTTTCATTTTCTATTTGATGTAATGCGTCAGCAAGCGTATCTATAACTTCATCTATACTATTCATAATCC
>JAZDIP010000076.1:0-57921 GCA_043804925.1 bacterium
CGGCAAGGTATAAATGATTGCCGAACCAATGGTGCCGGCTACACCGCCACTGAGCAAAGCATTGGGTTTCAGGCTTCCGTATTTCATGCGGATAAATTCCATAATTCCCGGAATTTCATGATCGAGCATTGGCTTTACAACAGAAAGTGTAATATCTCTTGTTCCGATTCCTGTTCCGCCGGTTGTAAATATTAAATCGTACTCATTTCGGACCGCTTCCTTAATTTGAGCAGTTAATTGAAGTTTATCGTCAGGAATTATTTGTTTATCTATTTCCAGTTTCCAGCTAAGTTTTTCAAAAAAAGCCTGCAATCTTTCACAAATTAACGCTCCGCTTTTATCTTCGTAAATTCCTTTGCTTGCTCTGTCGCTTAAAGTTATCACTTTTGCTTTAAATATTTTGGGTGAAAAAACAAGTTTATCGCCTGCCTTTAAAACTCCACCTTTTAATACGCGCATAAAAATTCCAACGCGAGGCATAACATAATGTCCGATTTCCTTAAAAGTGGCATGAAAAGGTTTTCCTATCTGGGTAACTTCGAGCGTAAGCTCCTGATTGGCAAATCTATCAAAAGGATTTACCTTTTTATTATCTAAACCTTCGATACGAATATTTTCAGCAAATTCGCCCGCTTCAGTATGGCGGGAAGAGGTAATTCTGATAAACGCGTCAATATGGCTTTGGTCGATAAGGCTCACAGCTCTGGACGTATTGGAATGAACATCACCCAATACGCCATACTCATTGAGGATGATTTTATCCACCTCAAACTTTCTTCCTTTTTCCTTTGCCAAACTAACAGAAATTACGCTTATCTCCATTTAATACTTTCGTTTATAGGTTCAAAAAAACGGCTAATTGCTTTTTGGAAGATAGGTCATTGCATCACCCGCACGAACAATTCCTCCTTTTATTACTTTTGCGAAAATTCCTTCTTTAGGCATGACACATGAACCAACTTCACGAAAAATAGCACAATTATCACCATGACATTTTTTACCGATTTGTGTAATTTCCAGTTCGGTTTCGCCAATTATTAAAATATCTCCCGGAACTGTTTTGTATAAAACTATCCCTTCTGTAGTAATATTCTCGGCAAATTCGCCATAAGCAACCTCTCTGTTGGCAGCTTCTGCGAATTTCGCATTACTTTCTTTAGCCAAAAGGCTCACTTGCCTGTGCCATTTGCCTGCATGGGCATCGTCTTTAACACCGGTAGATGTAAGCTCAATAAATTCTACAGGTACTTTAATGGTTCCTTTTTTTTCGGATATATTTACAGAAACAACTTGCATAATTATGAATTATTAAAACGGCAAATTTATGAAAATCCTTTAAGCTTTCCTTGCAGGATGAATAAGTCGCATGAGAAAAGAAAATTTCACATCCGGTTTGTTAGCAAGTAGCAGAATTAAATTGATAAGCATAACGATTAAAATATTTAACCAATCGATAGGACGAGTGAATAAAAGAACAAGAATTATTGCAATGCTAAATCCTAAAAAAAGATAGGCACCGGTCTTTTTACCCAACCAAAGGAAAACAACAGAAATGTTTAACACAATGGCCGTTAGTATCAGGGATAAATAAACCACAATAAAAGGTGTTTTAAATAGGGTTTCCGATAAATAGACTTCGAGTCCAATTTTGATGTCTGAATAAAAAATGCCGGTATAAACGATAGCAACATTCAACAAAAACGCAGAAATACTGAGTGCTATGAGCGTTGCTTTATAAATATAGTGCAGTTTATCAAACATTTACTTGTGCTTTTCGATGATATTAAAACTTCGGTTATACAATACGATGAAAAATAGTGTAATGAGCAAACCGGGGAGTATCGATAATTTTGTGCTAATAAAAATTAGAGGCAATAATAGAATTACAAATTGAGAAATTGCATAATAATGCAATCCGATTTTATGCAGGTTCCACATTTTATAAATGCCTAACAAAGATACTGCATAGGCTAATGAACCAATCATAAAAAAGGTTTTGCCTGCATCTTTAATAAAATCGACCAGCATTTCCGGATAAACATCCTTCATTTCTGTTTCCAGAATATTTACAACAGCATCAAAACCAAAACTGATAACTATATAGGAGAATAATGACATCCCGGAGCCAATAAAACTCAAAACGGCAAGCACAGTTAATAATTGTGGACGAGTTTTTGGATTATTTGAGCCAGACAAAGCTTCCATGGCGATATTTTAAAGAATTATAAAACCAATTAATTTGCAAATCTATAAAATCTGGAAGATTGATGGTAAAATAAAAGTAGAATGAAATTATTTAATGGGGTAAAATGTTAACCACCTATTTGAATCCTATGAACAATAAATTAGGTATAATGCAGTTTCTCCATGTTCAGATCTTCGAATTTTCGCTTAATTAGTCATTTATCCAAGTTTTGCATTTGATCCGAATTTAGAAGGTCTTTCAGAGGCGTAAGTGATATCAAATTCTTCTTATTTAGACTAACAAATATTTTTGCCTAATTTCCTAATGACCCAAGTTTTGCTTCTGATCCAAGTTTTGCTTCTGATCCGATATAAATATAAAACATAGCTATAACAAAAAACCCAAACTATATGGTTTGGGTTTAATTTCTGGGCTCCTCTTCTAGGACTTGAACCTAGGACCCTCTGATTAACAGTCAGATGCTCTAACCAGCTGAGCTACTCAGGATTGTATTTTTAAAGAATACAAAAATATGAATTTCATTTGAAATACAAAAATATTTTCTTGTATGATTATTTTTCCAAATAGATTTTGTTTGATATTTGCCAATCCCTTTTCTATGAGAAATATAATAAGATTGAACAAACAGACTATCATCGTTACAAAATAATCTCGGACGAAATTGTAAATTATTCGATTAATCCCTAAGTTTTCTTATTTTTGTTAAATTTGTTATCAATTAATTTTAAAATATGATACAATCAGTCAAAGGAACAAAAGATTTATTACCCGATAAAATCGGATTATGGCATTTTATCGAGAAAATATTTTCCGATGTATCGTCTAAATACAATTATCAGGAATTAAGAACACCCATATTTGAAAAGACAGAAGTTTTTTCAAGAAGTATAGGCGAGACAACAGATATTGTGAACAAAGAGATGTACACATTTACCGATAAAAGCGGTGAATCCCTAACCTTGAAACCCGAAGGAACGGCGGCATTGGTGAGGGCTGTGATTCAAAATTCTTTGTTGCAAAGCTCTGCTTCGTTAAGATTGTGGTATTTCGGACCATTTTTCAGGCATGAAAGACCACAGAAAGGGAGATTCAGGCAATTCCATCAATATGGTGCCGAGTGCATCGGCTCGGACAATCCCGAAAGTGATGCAGAAATTATTTTTCTGGCAAACGACATAATACAATCAGCAGGAATTAGTGATTATAGATTGCTACTGAACAGCTTAGGAACAAATGATACAAGATTGAAGTACAAGCATGCATTGACAGATTATCTTCATGACTTCAAAGACAAACTTTCCGAGGATAGCAGAAACAGGTTTGAGAACAATCCATTGCGTATTTTGGATTCTAAAGCTCCAAACGATATTGAACTGTTAAATAATGCCCCTGTTATTCTTGACTATTTAGATTCGGAAAGCTCCGAACATTTTGAAAAGGTCAGGGAATTGTTGAATATTTCCGATATTAAAGTAGAAATTCAACCTCAACTTGTTCGGGGTCTCGATTATTACTGTCAAACTGTTTTTGAATTTCAAAGCTCTGCTTTAGGGTCACAAGATTCAATAGGAGGTGGAGGTAGGTATGATGGCTTATTCGAACAATTCGGATTTAAGCAAAAAGTACCCGCAATTGGTTTTGCGATGGGTGTCGAAAGATTGTTGTTAATTTTGGAAGAATCAAACAAACTTCTTAATATCAATAAGATACCTGATGTTTATTTGATTTTAACAGAGCAATCGCTTTCGAAAAAGATGCTGGAGATTGCTCAGGTAATCCGAAATAAAGAATGTATTGTTACTTATGATTTATTGCAACGTTCGGTAAAGGCACAATTACGTGAAGCTAACAAGCTAAATTGCAAATTCACAATAATTCTTGGGGAAAATGAATTAAACAAAGGAAAAGTTTTGGTTAAAAATATGGACAATGGGGAAGAGGCAGAGATAGACTTAAGTAAAATAAAAGACTTGAATTTTAGTTAAAATCTTTGAACTTTAATAAGTTTAATAAGGAATTGTTATTCGGAATGGAACAAAGTGCGTTGAAGAATCCATTAACCTTATAAATACCGGATTCTTCATTTCACACAGAAAGATAATACAAAAGTTCGATAAATATAATAAGTGGTTATATTGGTATATGATGTTTAAACGTAAATTCTCGGATGTATTTTATCAATATTCGCTATCAAAATGGCAAATAAAACTTGTCTTTGTATTGGCAGGTTTTGGTATATTGGTAGCGGTAGTTTGGTACACCCAAAGTTTACTTAATGAACTTACAATACGAGAACAACAGACAATCAAATTATATGCAGACATATACAGAAGGACTTTGGAACCAAATGCCGATATGGAAGAAATTGGTTTTTTGTTCAATAAAATAACACCAACAATAACCTTCCCGATGATTATCACAGATAAAAATGACCTTCCAAATAAACCATTTATCGTGAATACCAAAAATGTTTTTATTGATACAACATTAAATTTGGTAGAGCAGGAGAAATATCTAATTAATCTAATTAGAGAAATGGGCAAGGAATATCCCCCTTTACTTGTTCGGGAAAGCTCAGGGAAAATTCTTCAAAAATTCTATTATACAAATTCATCTTTAATAAGCAGATTAAAATATTTTCCCATGGTGGAGATTATTATCATATCGGTATTTATTTTAATCGGCTATATAGCTTTCAGCAACATCAGGAGAAATGAAGAATCAAAAGTCTGGATTGGTATGTCAAAGGAAGCTGCTCATCAATTGGGTACACCTCTATCCTCTCTGCTCGCATGGTTGGAAATAATAAGGTTGAATAAAGCCAATCCTGATATGGTAACAGAAACTGTTAATGAAATGGAGAATGACATTAACCGTTTAAACACAATTGCTACAAGGTTTTCAAAGATTGGCTCTCAACCTGAGAAAAAGGTTGAAAATTTGTATGTTATAATCGAAACAGTCTGTCAGTATTTCGAAAAAAGATTACCGCATCTTGGAAGAAAAGTTAAAATTTCGAGAAGTTTAGACAGACACATTTTTGCGGAAATAAATGTTGATTTGTTTCAGTGGGTAATTGAAAACCTCTTGAAAAATGCTGCAGAAGCCATTGAGAACAAGCATGGAACCGTCATAATCATTATGAAGGATACCGATGAGAAAATTATTTCGATAACAGTGTCTGATACCGGAAAGGGTATGTCAAAAAAGCAGAGAAGGCAGGTTTTCTTCCCCGGTTATACAACAAAAAAACGTGGATGGGGTTTGGGATTAAGTCTTTGCAAGAGAATTATCGAAGAGTATCATAATGGTAAAATCTATGTAAAGGACAGTCTCCCCGGGAAAGGTAGTACATTTGCTATTGAATTACAAAAAATGGAAGAGGTTTAATGAGAAATTTGACAGCTTACCCGGCTCTCAGGAATATTTAATTAAGTTTCAGAGATGGATCACCAATCTTTCTGTAATATTAATGTATAAAGATATTGTTAATTATTCGTTACGTCCCTCCATTGCTGTATTTTCCACGGAGCGTCTTCAGATGATTTTATCAGAGTAAAACTTGCTTTTCCCTGCAATTTGAATCTGTCATCTGCATTGAAAACCACATCGAGTGCAAAACTTCTCGAAATAATCAATTTCAAGCTGTCTTTTATCATCAGGTTGATTTCATTCCAAACCAATTCAAGCCGTTGTGTAGCATTGAATAAACGATAAGTAGTTATCATATCAATATCTCTTCCCCATGATTCGTCAATAACGGGTTCCCTGTCATAATTTCTATAGATAAATGTAAAATCCTCAGCAAGAAGTTTTCCGTAAACTACAGTATCTTTCATCTTGTAGGCATAACTGAAATTAGCAAACAATCCATCAATAGTTGTTTGGTCTCCTAATATTCCTTCACCTTCCGAATAATCAGCCAATTTCGGGGCAAACGGATTCGTGCATGCTGTAAAGAACAACATCATTGTAAATAATAATTTAAATATTATGTTAATTTTCACAACTGCAAATAATTCTGATACAAAAAGACTTTCAATACAAATTTAACTGATTTTTCTAATACTAAAAATTTATTTGTGAAAACCTGTCATAATAATATTTTTATTCAAAAATTTTATTTGACCTTATCTGTTTTGGCAGATGATATTAATAAATCAAACCATAACGACAAAGATTTGGGTGTTTTCATCATTCTATTGCCACCGGGAGGTCCTCCCATACCTCCACCGCTAAATCCACCTCCGGGTGGTGGTCCGCCAAATCCGCCACCCATACCACCTCCGGGCGGAGGCATTTCACCTTCTCCACCTATTTCTCCTCCTTCATGTGGTTTTCCTTCCATCCCTTCTTTATTAAGCACAATTGTTTCCAAGCAAATACTTATCGTTTTTCCGGTATCAGCAGAGATTGAAAAATCATCTCTTTTGTCTGCGTTAAGAAGTACTTTCATCTCATAAAATAAAATCTCATTTTTTAAATCAAGAAAAATTTCTATTGCCTTATTTTCTTTTAAATCAATAATTCTACTCTGACTTTTATCTGGTCCGATTATTTCTGCTTTTCCAAGTTTAGATTTAATTTTATCAAGATTAATCTCGGATGGTTTACCCATTTCATTTCTTTCTCTTATCCCTTTTTTATTCATTTCCAATGGTTCGGTACGGAGCGGAAAATGTATAGCATTATTTTTGTTTTTTTCATTCTTTGAATCAAACCAAACAATCAAGCCATTCATCAATACTTGATTAATTATATCTTTTTCCTGTGTTATAAGACATAAATACAAATACTTTTCGTTATTTAGTACTCCGATTGAGATATTTTCATTTTGAATTGCGATTAAATTTTCTCCCCAATCATTTGTATTCCCATCAATAACAATTGGTTCTTCTAGCCATGTACTCTGTATTTTTAAAGTTGAACAATTTGTCAGGAATAAAATAGATAAAGTAAACAATGCCAATGTAAATCTAAAATTTTTCATTTTTTTTTTAAATGTTGTTACAAATACTTTATATTTTTAGACTATGTAATAGAACAAAAGGTTTAATTTGTTCATTGTAATTCATCTGAAGCGGGAAGCATCGGGTAATTAAGGAACAAACGGTTCCGTGCAGGAGGATATTCCCAGCATGGTAATAAACAATAGTAATATTTTTAATGAATTTTTCACATTTTTTTCTTTTAAAGTAAATCAGACATGCAAATTTAATTTATTTTTCGTTTAAATTTGATTATTTTTGTACAGCTAAAATCAATATTGGAATTTTTATGTACTAATAATATTTTTACAATAATACTTCGAGGTTTAAAATGAAACAATCAAAGAACATATTTTGGGTATTGGTAATAACTTTATCTGTTATCCTTATCTCTTGCAGCGAGGATTCCAATACCAATCCCCCGGTAGGTACGGATTATTCTTCTTACTATCCACTGACAGTTGGTTCATGGTGGGTCATGGAAGAATGGAGAACCGACGAGAATTTTGTTGCAGATTCACTATTATCCAGGGATTCGACTGTTATTGTCTCTGAAGAAATGATAGAAGGAAAAAATGCGAAAGTAAAAATCTCATTTAATACTTTTACCGGTGAACCCTACGATACTTCTTATGAGTACTTTGAAAACAATTCTGTTTATAAGTGGGGCCAATTAAATCCATTTTCAGAAGAAGAGGGGTGGCAGGAACAAGGTAATTTTACTAAAGATAAAATCACAGTAGTAGATACAAATGTAACAGATGCTAATTTTATGGGTCTTTATCTTTTTAGTGGAACATTAAAACTCAATATCAACAAAGGTACAAATTCTACGGTTTCTTTAAAAAATACCGACTATTCAGCATTAACTTTTAACCAGGTACTTGTAATGGAGGGAGACATGACAATACCGTTTCAAGGTACTACATCCTTTTCAATGAATAAGAACGGAACAATGTATTTTGTTAACAATATAGGAATGTCTCAGTTACTTTCAACTACTAATACAACTGTTATGGATTCGGAGGAATCAGAATATTCAAAGCAAATTTTAGTTGATTGGGATATCAAATGAGTACTAACTATCAATAATTTCAATGGATTGTCTTTTTTTTGGGAATTAGTTTTTTTTTCTTGTAATTTAGCCGGATGAAAATCCGGCTTTTTGGTATGGATATTGATGGAATCAAATTTACAATTTGGAGAAATGAAAAATGATTTACTTATTTTGTTTAAAATAGTTTTTAGTTTACGTTAAAATAATATGTATTTTAGTAATTATTGAAAATAATAATGAATAAATTGCCGATAAAACATATAATAATATTATTATTGTTGCTCAGCTCTTCGATATTACTTGAAGCGCAAAAGCAAGGTAATGTTAATTCGGTTATAAATAAAGATTCTTTTAACAATTTAAACAAAATACCATTTGAAATCACACGATATAGAGTTGGGAGTCCCCTGAAAATTAAAGAAATTAAGGGATGGAGCCCTGAAAATTTGGACTATGGAAAAAAAAGTATATATTTTGGATTTATCGCTTGTGCCGACGATGGTACAATAGCAAAAATCATTGGTTCAGGTTTTGGAAAACAACAAGGTAATGGTTTTATTAACTGTTCCGAACAAAAAATTAAAATAACGATAAATGCATGGAATGATACGGAAATAAATATAAATGTCCAAACTGTTGACAAATACCTTGAGACAAGAAAAGTTACGCTCACAATAACAAATGATAGTTTTGAACAGTTGAGTATTTCTGTAGATGTAATCGGCATTTTAAAAGTTAAAAATGCAAATAATACCGAAAGCTATTATTCCTATGGTCAATCTATGTGGTCGGTTGCTAAAAACCGTCAGCAAAATGAACTGCCAATCCCTGAATCTCCTACCACCAGGACTGCTGAAATTGACGAAAATTATGAACCAAAACTATGGGACTGTATTATTTTTGATAATAACACAATGGGTATTATTATCAAATGCTCATCGAAAAATACGGAAGAAGTGGATGGCCATGAACAATATACATGGAGCGTAATCCTTGAGGAAATGAATACTAAATGCAGCGAAAAAAAGTCTGTAGTTATCTGCAAATTCCAGCTTGGAAACACAATAAATGATGGTGAGTCCTATAAGTTTGGAATACTATTGAACATTGGCTCGAGTGCCGGCGGAAATGTAAAAGCTGTAGCTTATTACCGGTAACAAAATTGTCATCTTGAGTTTGTCCTTTGACATCCTGAACCTGTTCTCTGTCTTCCTGAGCTTGTCGAAGGATGTTACTATGGCAGAAAATAATAACCCAAAGTTATATATACTGAATTGTTAATTGCTTCTCCCATAATTTTATCATTTTCTTTATAAAAACTTTTCAATCCGATTTTGGATTTGATACTCAATTGAAAATTGAGAGTTTCAATACCACAACCAATTTGATATCCGAAGTCTGTCCTACGAAAATTCTCATTTTCCCAATCAATTTTTTTTCCGGAAATATATCCCTCAAAAGTATAGTTAAAATATCCACCGAGATACAAAAAAATTCTTTCTACAACATTAATATCGGAAATCCATACTACGTTCAAAGGTAAGTCTAAGGTGTGCAGGCGAATGTCTCCCGATGTACTCTGGCTGCCAAAATATGAGTATAAAATCTCCGGTTGCAGAGCAAAATGTTTTAATAATTCAATCTGTGTAAATAATCCACCACTTCCTCCAAGTAAAGGTTTAGCTATATATGGACCTTTTGTAAAGGAATGATAACTTGATACTAAACCGGCATTAATTCCGATTTTTATTGGCTCTTTTATTGTCCTGACAAACTCCCAAGTCGAACAAAATTCAAATTCCTGCTTTGCAGATAAAGCTATCGTAACGTTATAAATTTGTTCAGATACTTTGGCAAGACCTTCATAATTAATTAATTCAGCATCATCTTCAGGTTTATGATACGGAGAATTCAGTCCTGTGGAAACATATATACAAGGAATTTGTTCATCATAAAAGGGTCTTGTATCTGTCATATCTTTCCATAGTGACTTTGACGAAGAATATTTAACATTTAGCCCCTTGACTGTATCAAGACTTATCATGAAATCCAATCCACCTTCAAAAGAGCCACAACCGCTAAACTCAAGTGGTTCACCTTTAAACCGCAATTTTTTTTCAACTAAACTAAGACCGTCTAATGCTTTATATTTGATAGTTTTTCCTTTATTCAGCCATCCGACCATATCTATACTGAACATCAATTTAATATTATTGATATCAACAGGGGAGTGCTTAATAAAGTAGATACTGCCTAATAAACCCTTTTCTTCGGCATCAAAAGCAACAATTATAATACTTCTTTTAAGCAAATCCTTGTTTTTTACTAATGCTTTTCCGATTTCAATGATGGAAGCAGTACCGGAAGCATTGTCATCAGCACCATTATAAACTGTTTTCACTGTATCATCAACAATCTTCCAACCGACATGGTCATAATGAGCCCCTAAGACAATATATTCATGTTTTAAGATTGAATCACTTCCTTCGATATACCCAATAATGTTATGTCCGTATAAGGGAGGCAACGGAAATTCCTGAATATAATTGTTAGCGAAAGTTTTTAAACCGGCTTGTTTGAATTCTTCGACAATATAATTGAGTGCTTTTTCACTACTTTTTGTTCCTGGTGCTCTGCCTTCCAATGAATCGGATGCTAAAAAGTAAACATGTTTTTTAAGGGAATCTATACTTATCTCTAATGAAAGTACAGGTGAAAAATTAATGGTTGACAAGAAAATTGCCAGAATATTTAATGCTAATTTTTTTTTCAATTTGTTTCCTATAAAGGTCAATTAATTTTTCATGCAATTTACTAAAATTGCTTGTCTTTTATTGTATTATAGTTACAATTCATAAATGCTATTGTTGTCTATAATGGTGACAACTGAAATAGTCCGTCAATGCTGACTGAAGTTTGATTGATTGCTCCAAATTTATTCATATCAGAGACACTGAAAAAACCGCAATACAATGTCCTTTCCTCTTTGAAGTAATCTGAATAATTAACAATCATATTATCAATATAATCAGTTTTGTCAGTATCTGTTATTTGATTTTCATCAGGATTATCACAAGAAACAAACAAAAAAATAATACAACAAATAAATATTTTAATTGATTTGAAATTCATATCATTCATATATTTTATCTCCTATCAGTTAAATTTTCAAAAATTTATTCATCAGGTTCATAGACGGTAATTATTTTAACATAGTCTATATCTTCCGGCAAGAATACTTTTTGAGTATACTATAATTAATTTATAAACATTTGATAAAATCCCTTATTTAATGAAAAGTGAAAAATTATTGATGAGGAATGATTCTTTTGTAAAAATATCCGTCTTTTAATGCTTTGATGCTGACAATTAGGTCCTCATAACTTCTGCTCCGAAAAATCCATTTCAGGAAATAACCCAAAGGCCTTAAAGTCCTGACGGCAAAATTACCGTGCATCACGTCAATTGCGATAATATTTCTGATTACATAATAATGTTTCCATGTAAACTTTTCACTGGACTCTAAAAAGGGTAATTTTCTGTTGCTCCGGGCATCCCTTATAATAAAAATAGAGAATCCGGACTTGTATGCCCGTATAAAATATTCCGTGTCATCACCATAAATAAAAAAGTTTTTATCAGGCAATCCGATTTTTTCAATTAGTGAGCGGTGAAATAAGGGACCTTCAAAGGTAATACCCTGAGCAGAGATATAGTCCTGCTTAATTACTTCTTCGTCAAAAATTCCCTGCCACAATGATTTGAATGGATTTTTCAAATTAAAATATTTAACATCATTAAGAAATGGTTTTCCGTCAATATCATATCGTAAAGGTGCATGAATCCTGTTAATGGTTATATTATTAAATAATTTCTCCAGACAGTTTGGTTCGTGTAACACATCGTCGTCCATAGTCCAAATCCACTCAAAACCCATATCGAATGCTGCTTTAATACCGGTAAATTGTCCGCCTGAACTTCCGACATTTTCCTGCTCAATTACAAATAAATCTGACTGAGAAGCGAGCCATTCTTTAGTCCCATCAGTGCTGCCATTATTTACAATAATGATTTGAGCAGGTCTGAGAGTTTGTTCTCTCAAACACCCTATTACTTCTTTTAAAAATCCAAGCCGGTTGTATGTTATTACAACTGATGCTATATTTTTACTATTCTGCATATTTCTTAACTATTTCATTTTAACAAATTGGTAATCCTAAATCTTACGAAGAATAAAATCCATAAAAATCCTCGTTCCCTCCTTATGCGAAGGTAATTCCAATTTCTCTAAACATTCTTCATAATCCAGCCATAAATAATCCTGATGTTCAGCAGACAAGCGGATATTATCGTTATAGTCCACCAATGCAGCAAAAACAGGAGAAGCATGAATTAAATCTTTGGTTGTATCGTAAAAAACGGCAACATAAGGCACTGTCCAAAGTTTTATCGGTTTCAATCCGGTTTCTTCTTTTAATTCACGTATTGCAGTATCCATAGAGGACTCAACTTTTTCCATTGTTCCTGTAACTACCTGCCATAATCCCGGATAAATAGCAATATTATTGGAACGTTGGAGAATCAGGAATTTAAATTTATCTTCTACTTTAGCAGTAATATGAAGTTGGATAGTATTTGAAATAAATTCAGGCATTTCAGACAAACCTCTTGATAAAATTTATCAAATTGAGTGAGTCAAAATCCCAGTTATATTTATCTTCAAAAGATTTTCTTCCGTTATTAGACATATCGGATAAATCCATATCAGCCATTTTCAAGATTGCGTTTCTTATTTCAAATTCTTTTTCACAGTTTACTAATATTCCTGCATTTGTTTCGGAGATTATTCTTTTAAAAGGTTTGGTTTCAGAGCAGAATACTGGTTTACCCATTGCAAAAAAATCGAAGATTTTATTATGAATAGTATAATTATTAAAATCATTAATTTGATATGGAATAACACCAATGTCCCAATGAGAGATAATTTCAGGAAGTTTATTATAATTATATTCACCATAAAAAATTATCTTGTCTGAAGAACTCAACTTTACAGCAATATCCTTCAATTGTTCGTTCGATTCACCGGAACCGGCTATATGGAATTCAATTTTGTCATTTTCAATTGCTGCTTGCTCAAATCCAAAAAGAAAGGTTACCAAACTTTTTTCATCGGAAGTAAATCCATGATGTCCAAAAACAATTTTATCTTTGTTACCTTTACCCGACTCATTTACGAGTTGCAAGTCAGGGATTGTGTTGATTTGAGAATTCCTGATTCCTAATTCCTCATTACTAATTGTCTTTCTGTCAACTGTTAACCGGTTACTGTCTACTGAATCAAAAAACTCTTTCTTCGGAGTATTGTGAACCACAGAAATCATATCCATACCAAACCGGTATTCTTCGTAAAGTCTTAAATTTTGCTCATCACAAACCGTTATTATGCCATCCATAATATTGACAGCGCGTTTTTCAACCAATTCCGGCAAGTTAAGATAGTGAACAGCTAATCTGGACAAAAATGATTTCTTGTATTTTTTCCAATCCTTCATAGCTGCAGGGTAATTTTCTGCCATATCCATTATTACAGGAATATTTTGATTTCTCCCAAGCTTTCCGCATGCTTCAGCTAGCATAATATCGCGGGGCATAATAATATCCGGTTTTATTTCATCAATTGCTTGTTTTATTGCTTTTTTCCAAATGGGATTATATGACATAGGTTGTGTCAGGTTATAGTTTTTATTATATCCAACTCTTATGATATTAATACCATCAATATTTTCTCTTTCCATTTGGCCTTCTGTCCAACGTCCTAAAAGGAAAACGTCAAAACCTTGCTGTATAAGAGCTTTGCATATTTTTTCAGCTCGTATATCCCAGGGATATTTTCCTTTCCATACATAAAGAACTTTTGGCATTTGAATTCTTGCTAAATGTTAAAAAATATACTTAAATGCGACAAAACCACCGATAAGAAGTATAATAAATGCAATTGACAGTTTATCGAAATATTTATCTATATATACTTTTACTTTAGGACCAAAGAAGTAAATTAAACCACCGACAAGGAAAAACCTTCCGGCTCTTCCTAATGATGAAATCAAAATGAAAGTAATGATATTCATTTGTGCAGCACCGGATGCAATTGTGGATATTTTGTAAGGTATTGGTGTAAAAGCAGCAG
Source organism: bacterium (assembly GCA_043804925.1). Lineage (GTDB taxonomy): Bacteria > Bacteroidota > Ignavibacteria > Kapaibacteriales > UBA2268 > ChocPot-Mid. The sequence continues at coordinate 14,439 of JAZDIP010000076.1, forward strand.
TAGCTAAAAACCATGCACCATATTCTTCATATTTTTGCAAAAAGACAGCCCATGCTTCCTGACCATTGTAAAATTCAACTATGGAATTTCCGACTGTTTCCATTAATCCCCATCCAATATAATATCCCAAAATTCCACCAAAGACAGAACCTATGGAACACCATAAAGCTGCCCGCAAAGAACGCTTTGGTGCAGTAATACCAATAGCAATTAATAAAACGTCAGGTGGGATTGGAAAAAAAGAAGACTCTGCAAATGCAAGTAAAAACAAGCTTGCCATAGCATAAGGTTTATCTGCAAAGCTTTCCATCCAATTTTTTGCACGCCGCGAAAACTCAATCATTGATTTCAAATATAATATCCTTTTAATTTAAATTATTTATTTGTACTTAGGAATTATTCAGACCAAACTCCTATATTGTAAAATTTTTCTCTGCGGCGTTTTATTAAGGTATCGGGTTTAACTTTCAATAAATCATTAACTTCCTTAACGAGAACCTCAAATATTATTTTAAACATCTGATTAGGATTTCTGTGGGCTCCGCCAACTGGTTCATATATAATTTCATCAATAATTTTATGTCTTTTAAGGTCGAATGAAGTAAGCTGCAAAGCTTCAGCTGCCTGCTCTTTGTAATCCCAGCTTCTCCATAGAATACTCGAGCAGGATTCCGGTGATATAACAGAATACCAAGCATTTTCTAGCATTAAAATTCTATCGCCAACACCAATTCCAATCGCACCTCCTGAAGCTCCTTCACCGATAACAACAATAATCACTGGGACTTTAAGCATTGACATTTCAAATAAATTATGCGCAATTGCCTCGGCTTGTCCTCTTTCTTCTGCTTCTAAACCGGGATATGCACCGGGAGTATCGAGAAAGTTAATGATAGGTCTTCCGAATTTCTCGGCTATTTTAAATAAACGTAAAGCTTTTCGATAACCTTCGGGATTAGCCATTCCGAAATTTCGATAGACATTTGATTTCGTGTCCCTTCCTTTTTGATGTCCGACAATCATTACCGGTTTACCGCCAAGATTTGCAAAACCACCAATTATCGCAGTATCATCCCTGAAGTTCCTGTCACCGTGCAACTCTATGAAGTCAGTAAAGCAATTACTTATGTAATCAAGAGTTATCGGTCGTTGTGGGTGTCTTGCGATTTGAACTCTTTGCCATCTGGTAAGGTTTTTATAGATATCAACTCTCAGTTCCTCGACTTTATTTTCTAAAACTGCGATTTCACTGCTGATGTCAATATCATCGGAAATGTTTCTCATTTCCTGAATTTTATTTTCCAAATCGAAAATCGGCTTTTCGAAATCAAGTATAACGTTAGATGCCACTTTTTTTCCTAAATAAAAATTTAATAATAATATCAATATCCAAAGAAAAACTGTACTCCTGCAAATAGAAGTTGTTCAGATTTTTCTTTGCTTCAATAGAAAGTTGGTTCGGATTGCTAATATGCACCAAGCCGATTAAACCAATCTTTCCAGCCCTTAGCTTTTCTCCATGCAGTTCATATTGACCGACAAGAGAGAATTTGCCCCAAAGCACTTTTAACAAATCCATAAGCGGATTTGAAGACTTTATCTTTTCGGACTTCTTTGTCTTTAGCAAATATACCACAGGCAAACCAATAGTCAAAAGAAAAATACTGCCAAAAATATCGAAAAGTCTTTTAAATGCTTTAAATCTCAATTTGTTAATATTGAACCTTGGTATTGTGGGCTCAATACCCGTAATCTCATTGATAATCCTTGAAGCCAATAATTCCTCGAATTCCTGGGCAACATGATATCTTACGGCTCTATCTGAGGACTTGGCTATGATTCTGATAAGTTCATTTTTAGCTATTGTTGTATCGGTTATAACCAATTCGTTGATATTATAATTTTCAATAATTTTTGATAAAAATTCTATATTTCCCAACACCGGCAATCCAAGAAATTTATTGTCATCCAAATTCGGTTGAAAATTCCTAATTCCTAATTTCTCATTCTCAATAATCACCCTGTCTGCTGTTTGCTGTCTGCTGTCTGCTTCTTTTCCCGGACTTACCACTCCAACAATAACCACATTCGTCAATTCGCTTTTTCGAAGTGAATTTACTATATTTTCTGTTTTTTGGTTCAGACCGACTAATGCAATTCGTCTGTCAGATTCAGTTCCTTTGGTCTTTTCAAAGAGTACAATAATTCCACGAATAACAGAAGCAGATATGGCAGTAAGACCAATAGTCATCAACAAAACACCACGGCTAAATGCGAAATCTTTAAAATAGTAGGTCAATGATGAAAGTATAAAAAAGCTAATCATCAAACCAAATAATGCTCTGCGAGTTGTTGGCTTTGTTTCGAAATACTCCCCGACGATAATCATTGAAAATACCATCACAAGTGATACGGCTATAAAAACAGTAGGATAGGCATAATCCGGAAAGTTGAAAATACCACCAAACCTATACCAGGTTCCTAACATCAAAGCAAGATTAACTGACATTAAGTCAAATATGACAACTATTATATCTTTCTTGAACTTATTAATATAAGCCAGAAATGTTCTGAGTATTATCCCCAACCGTAGAAACATTAGGAAAATAAATGAAGAAGAATAGTGTTTTTTCGAAAAGATCCGCATAGCTTCATAAAAATGTTTGATCTCATTTATTGAACTCCTGCGTGTACTTTCACCTTTATAATGAATTATTGATGTTGAATGCACATAAGCTGTTTTCCATCCCTTTTGAGATAAACGGTAGCAAAGGTCAATATCTTCGCCATACATGAAAAAAGCATCGTCAAAGCCCTGAACTTCATCTAAAGATTCTTTTCGGCAGAACATAAAGGCACCAATAACCGAGTCAATAAAATAAGTTTCATCAACACTTCTGAATGTCTGGTTATATTTTGAAAATAGTTTTGAATCTGGGAATAATTTCTGTAATCCGAATAATTTTGTGAATGACACCCAAGGAGTTGGAAAACCTCTGCGGCAAGCAAGCTGGAAACTACCATCGGAATTTAATACTTTGCATCCGGCACAGGCAACTTCGGTGTGTTTTTCCATGTAATCATACATAACATCCAAAGTATCTTCCTGTAAGATTGTATCTGGATTCAAAATCAAAATATATTTACCTTTTGCTTCATTAATTCCAATATTATTTGCTTTGGCAAAACCATGATTTTCATTCAACTGAATGAATTTTACATTAGGAAATAAAGGAGCTAAAAACTCACAAGAACCATCTGAGGAATTATTATCTGCAACGATAATTTCGGTTGCAACATTCTTTGAAGCACTTTCTATAGAGCGAAGACACTGCAAAAGGAAGTCTTTGACATTGTAATTTACAATTACTATTGATATTTCTGATTTTTCTTTCAAACAAAAACTCATTTATTTAATTAGGTAAATAACAATTAATATTGAAATTATAAAATATAATGTTATCTTTTTGGGAATTAATCAACGTCTATACTTTCCTGACTAACAATTTCACCATTTTGAATATCAATAAATAAATATAACTGAGAACCCCATTCATCTTTGGTTGCTGAACCGATTTTTACACAAAGCTTGTCTTCAATTATATAATATCCTTCTGTTTTCAATTCTTCTCTTATAGAGATTACATTACATTTATTTTGATAATATTCAATTGCTTTAACTTTCAGCTTATCAAAAGATAGTACGTCGGTGATTTCGTTTATATTGGTATAAAATCTGGTAATGGATAAAAAATTTACTCTATTAGTATCTCCTTCGATTTCGGAAAAGAAGTATGGTAATCCAATAACATTATCTTTGTACGACTGTTTGTAATACATTTCGTAGTAAGTCCCGTTCCATGATTGTGATCCATAACAACTGATGTTGTCGCTACTTAACATCACAACATCCAATTTTGCTAAATTTGCTATGAATGTTTCGAGTGCAATGCTCTTTTCTAAAGTTAATTCCTCAGCATCGCCACCTCTTCTGTGATAATAATCAGCGTATAGAGGTTTTCCATCCAAACCTATCCAAATCCTTATTTTATCCCCATTATCAGCGATATATTCATATCCCTTTTCGATAAAACATTTTAGGTTATCATGATAAATTAATCCATGAAATTCTTCATTGATAGTCAGTTGTCCTAAATTCATAATTTTAGCAATGCTGTCAGCAATAACTTCTTTGGGAAGTTTCATAAATCCGGAATATTCCAACTTTATATAATTTGTAATGTTATCGGCTGAAGTGTTATCCTCTTTGCAATTAACAAATAAAATTACAATAAAAATTAGAATTGTAATTGCGGCTGTTTTTGTAACTGATTTCATTGTATTCACCTTAACAATTTATTTAACTCATAAAACTGATTAAACTCATTCTACTTCCTCATACCCGGAAAAAACTTCAATTTCCAAACAAGAAAAATTGCTTCATAAATAATCTTTTTATTCATTTTTGAAACACCGGAGCGGCGGTCAATGAAAATTATTGGAATTTCCTTAATTCTTGCTCCTTTTTTCCAAAGGCGGTAATTCATCTCTATTTGAAAGCCGTAACCATTTGATTTCACTTTAGATAAATTAATTTTTCTAAGAAATTCCGCTCTAAAGCATTTAAAACCTCCCGTTGCATCCATTACAGGCATTCCGGTGATAACTCTGGTATATAAATTAGCTCCGTAGCTGAGTATCAAACGGCTTAGGGGCCAGTTAACAACATTAACACCCGAAATATATCTTGAACCTAAAACAAGGTCATAATTTTCAATTTCTTTAAGCATTACAGGAATGACTTCGGGATTATGTGAGAAGTCTGCATCCATCTCGAGGATTATATCAAAACCATTTTCCAAAGCCCAAGTGAAACCGGCACAATATGCCGTACCCAAACCGTTTTTAACAGGTCTTTCGATTAAATGAACGCTATCATCATTCTGCATTAATGTTTTGACTAATCCTGCCGTGCCGTCAGGTGAATTATCATCAACAACCAAAACGTGTAAATCTTCGACATTATGATGTAGGTCTGCAATTAGAGCAACTATATTTTCTGCTTCATTATATGTAGGGATTACTACAATTTTCTTCATATACCTCTTTCTATCTTCTACTTTCTATTTTCTAATTTTATTCTAATTTCTTATTCTATATTCTTTTTCTTCTTTCTATTTTCTATCTTCTATCTTCTATCTTCTATTTTCTCTCTTCTATTTTCTAATCACGTTTGTCCATGCCCTTTGAACATTAAGAATATTGTTCTGACGATTATCTCCAAATCTAATTTAAAAGACATATTCTCTATATAGAAGAAATCGTCTTTCAATCTGCTTTCTATTTCTTCAATCGTTTCAACATATGTTGTATATTTTACCTGCCACCAACCGGTTATTCCGGGACGTACCAATAATCGTCTTTTGTAATAAGGAACCAATTTACTGAATTTTTCTACGAATACAGGTCTTTCAGGTCTTGGTCCGACAATACTCATATCCCCTTTAAGTACATTTATAAATTGAGGAACTTCATCCAAATGAGAACTCCTCATAAATTTACCAAATTTTGTTACCCTTGGGTCGTTAACTTTTGCCCATTGAGGACCGGATTTTCGTTCGGCATCCTGTACCATTGAGCGAAATTTGATAATTTTGAATGTCTTACTTCCTTTACCTGTGCGTTCCTGGAGGTAAAATATATTACCCTTTGATTCTAATTTAATAATTAGGGCTGTCAGCAACCATATAGGTAGCCCAATTATTAAGATAATTAAACTGAGTGTCATATCAAAAATGCGCTTAGCAATATCTTGCCATGGCTTAATCAACTCAGTATTTATTTCGATAAGTGGAATTCCATAAAGGTGCAAAGTCTTTGCCTGCCCGGTGAAAAATGTATATAAATCAGGTATTATTTTGACAGTGATTTTCCGGTCAGCACAATTAGACACTAAATTTAGTAAAAACTTGTGGTCAGGTGAATCCTCAGAAATCAGAACCTCTCTCGGTTTGTAATTATCCAATGCTTCAATCAATTCATTTTTTCCACCAATAATCGGCAATTCCTCTTTTAAGTTTTGAGTTGAGAGTTGGGAGTTTTGAGTTGAGGTCTCGTTATCCGTTGTCGGTTGTCCGTTATCTGTTGTTTCATTCTTTATATTGAATTGTTTTTCATCATTAGTAATTAGTAATTGGTAATTAGTAATTAACTTCCGTCTGCTGTCTGCCGTCATCCTGAGCTTGTCGAAGGACTGTCTGCTGCTGTCAGTTAAAATAATCCCAAGCGTTTTGTAACCCCAATTTGTAGAGTCATTAATTTTTTGGAACAGTTCCCTGCTTTTTTCAAGTGTCCCGACAATGATAGCAGGTATAATGATTATTCCTTTGCCTCTTAAAATCCTTTGCATAACACGGGCAGAATAGCGTCCCATAATCACAACAAAACTGAATATTACAAAATATAATAAAAAAAGCATCCTTGGTTCCTTGCTTTCACTATCAAGAAGCCAAATAAAGAAAACAATGAAACTCCCAAAGAAAGTTACCCTCAAGATAGTGAAAAACTCATCGAAAGGGGAACGGACATACCAGTTTTTGTATAGTCCGGAAAACCAGAAAAAAGCCACCCAATATATTACTAATAATATTAATGCAAGAAAGAAAACTTCCGGTATAAATTTTATTGGATTCCCAAACAGACTGCTATGAAACCGTATGTAATATTGCAATGAAAAGCTAATAATAACCGATAAAATATCAGCCAACAACTGCATCATTGGCGGCGAAAATCTTGTTCTTATGTTATTTACTACATTATTCATCCACTTACGTTATCTGTTATCGGTTATCAGTTATCAGTTTTCATTGTCCATTAACCATTTTCAATTTTCTATTACTTTTACGAATCTTGCTCTCTCAAACTTACCGTTATTAAAAAAGCTAATATAATAAACTCCTTGCGGTAGTGAAGAAACATCCAATTGAATATTGTTTTCGTTTATTAATGGATTTGGCAATTCAATTTCGTTACCCAAACCTGAATATATTTTTACTTGAGAAATATCAGTTGATAAGATATTATCAAAATTTATATTCAGAGTGTTTGATGTTGGATTTGGGTAAATACCGAATGTCTCATTTTTGTTTTCTTCTGATTCAATATCAGTGATGAGATCGGAGATTTTTGCACGGAATACCCCACCGCCATAAGTTCCAGCTAATATAGTATCACCACATATAGCCAAAGCATTCACTTCGTATTGTAATCCTGAGTTTTTTTGAATCCAGTTATTACCATAATCTGTAGAAAAGAAAACACCCAGACCAGCACCAGCTATAAGTAAATATTTGTAAGATATAATAGTTTTGAACCTTGATATTGGCAATCCATTATTCTTTATAATCCAATTATTACCGAAATCAGAAGATGAATATACTGTTTCATTTGTGCTTAAAAATAAATAATTATTATTGACAAGAATTGAGTAGACACAATTTTGTTGAAGTCCTGAATTTCTTGATATCCAATTATTTCCTTTGTCAGTTGAAATTAACAAACCTTCTGATCTAGTACCAACAAATAGTTTATCACCATCCTTAGCCAAAGATAAAGCTATGCAATTTTTAGCAAGTTGTGATCCTTTATTTATCCAAGAATCACCATTATTTGATGAATAATACACTCCCTCACCACTAGTACCAACAAAGATATTTGTGCCGTCTTGTATAAAACAATTTACATAACTACACTCAAGACCTTGATTTTTTTCGAACCAGTTAACTCCATTATCTGTAGATAAATACACACCTTTAGAATTATAACCAACAAAAACATTGTTATTAGATGAAATCACACTATTTGCCATACTATATGGTAAACCCGAACTTATATATCTCCAATTATCACCTCTATCAGTAGATTCAAATACACCTATGTCTGTACCTACAAATATTTTATTACCACTTGAGCATATAGTATATAATACTTTATTTGAAAGACCAGTATTACATTGTAACCACTGTGCATGAATAATTTGAGTGGATAAGAACAAATTAACCACGCAAAACAAAGCTAGAATTATGTTCTTTTTCATAACTTCCTTTTGATAATTATATATTTTTTTTTTATTTCTAATATTAAATCCCTACGGGATAGTTCCTTTAACCATTTCACTGTTCCTTGTTTCCTTTTCCTAATATTTTACATTCTACATTTATAAAATTAATCATCAATTTTAAAAAAACTATCTATCCAAGTCCTTCCACAATTATAAAAGACAAGAAAGTAAACTCCTTGCGGTAGTGAAGAAACATCTAATTGAATATTGTTTTGGTTAATCATTGGATTTGGCAATTCAATTTCATTTCCAAGCCCGGAATAAATTTTTATTTTAGAAATATCAGTTGATAAGATATTGTTATAGTTTAGGTTCAGAATGTTGGATGTTGGATTGGGGAAAAGATGAATTCCTTGATAAACAGTATTTTCATTTTCAACAATTGTGATACCAAAATCTGAAAGTTTTGCCCGAAAAAGACCACCACTTTCTGTACCAGCGAAAATATATTGACCACTAATAGCAAGGGAAGTAACATAAGTATCCTTCAATCCAGAATTTTTTTCAATCCAGCTATCACCGTTATTATTCGAAAAGTAAAGACCCTTCCCTCTGGTTCCTGAAAATACGTTGTTACCTTTTATTACTAATGAAGTAATATCTTTACTAGTTATACCCGAATTTTTTTGAATCCAACTTTCTCCATTATTAGTAGATAAAAAAACAAAACCTTTACTCGTACCAGCATAAATATTATTATCGCTTGTGGCAAATGAAAGCACACTAGTATTTGACAATCCTGAATTTTTTTTAGTCCAACTTTCTCCATTATTAGTAGATAAAAATACTCCACCACCTGAAGTTCCCACAAAAATGTTATCGTTGCTAATAATTAATGATTTCACATATGTATGAGTTAAACCTGAATTTTTTTTAAGCCAGTTCCCTCCATTATTAGTTGATAAATAAATACCACCTAGTTCTTCATTTAGGGGTTTTTCAGTACCAGCAAATAGAATATTATTTTTTATAGCAAAAGAATTGACTACAATAGGTTTTGGTAATCCCGATATTTTTTCTGTCCAATTATCACCATTATCAGTTGATAAAAAGATACTAGTATTTGTTCCCAAAAAAATATTATTATCATCTACCAATATTGAATAGGAAAAAAAATCAGTTATTCCATTATATTTTTGTATCCAGTTGTCCCCATTGTCTGAGGATACAAATATATAGTAATCAGTTCCTAAATATAAATATTTATCATTATTAGCTATGGTAAATATAGAAGGCTTAATAAGTCCAGAATTTTTTTGAATCCAGCTATCTCCTTTGTTGGTTGATAAATAAATACCACTTACATCATCATATCCTGAATTGTATGTAGTGCCTACAAATAAATTGTTACCATTCATTGTAATTGATGAAATTTTAGTATTTGCTAATCCAGAATTTTTTTGTATCCAATTTGCACCATTGTTTGTAGATACAAAAATACCTCCGCTTGTTCCGGCATAAATATAATTATTTTCTATTGCAAACGATTTTACTGTATTTGATGTTAAACCAGAATTTTTTGAAATCCAACTATTACCATTGTTGGTTGATAAATACACACCACTTTCTGTTCCAACTAAAATGTTTTTATCAAATATTGCAAATGTTTTAACTTTTGCATTTGTCATTCCACTGTTTTTTAAAATCCAATTTTCGCCATTATTAATAGATAAATAGACTCCTATATCAGTACCAGCAAAAATATTTCCATCAATAATTGCAATAGAATTAATAATAAGATTTGTTAAACCTGAATTTTTTTGTGTCCAACTTTCGCCGTTATCTGTGGATAAAAAAATTCCATCCCTTGTCCCAGCAAAAATGTTATCATCACTAATAAATAAAGATAAAACACGAGTATTCGTTAATCCTATATTTTTTGAAACCCATGTATTTCCAATATCTGTTGATAAAAAGATACCATCTCCATAAGTACCAATAAATATATCATTATCGATAATGGCTATTGATAATACAGATGCATTAGCAGATCCAGATTTCTTTTTAACCCAATTATCTCCATTATTTGTAGAGATAAAAACCATACCACTCCCAAGACCTGCAAATATAATATTATTATTAGTTGCTAAGGAGTTAATACTAATTTTTCCACCAAATAATCCATTATTACATTCTTCCCACTGTGCATTACTAATTTGAGTGGATAAAAACAAATTAACAAAGCAAACCAAAGTAATTATTATGTTCTTTTTCAAAACATCACCATTTAATTTATTTCCGAATATAATTATTTTTCATTACTAATTTCTTATATTATTCTAACATGTACAATTTCTAATTATGGCAAATTCGCCATAATTAAAATATCAAAACCTATTACCTTTAATTTTTGTTTTTTCACAGATTTCATCTCATTTTTCTTAATTTCAATTTCAAACATTCAATCACTCTACGATTGTTCTTTTTCCCTTTTCCCTTTTCCAAACATTTTACATTCTTCATTAACGAACATTCTACATAAAGAAAGTTAATTCCCCCACTTCATCGGGCTCTCCGCCGGTGCTTTCGGAAAAAGTTCCTTTGATACTACCGGTCTTCCCATCTTTGCTTTGTTAATCATAACCATTGAATAACTCATGTAATGGAATAATCTGCGAAATTGTTCTGCATTTTCTAAAGCTGTAAAACCAATCAAAGTAGCAAATTTGCTGTCATCTTTCGGATGAGAAATATTCATCATCAATAAATTCTCATCTATTTTAAAGTCTTTGCCATCAACGGTTAATGAGTTTTTATTGAGATTAATTCCCTCAGGATATTTCCCTTTGAACTCCTGAAAAAACGGATTGGATATTTCTTCACCTAAAACTATTATTGAGCGTTCTTTCCAATCGCTCAAAGTTACATCATCGAAAGATTTTCCTTCAGCTTTGTATCCGCTTTCATTGAGCATTTTAACAAATTCTTCTCCAACTTTATATTGTTCAGATTTTCCTGATGGGTAAATAACTAATGGATTATCATTCAAAGCCTGTGAAAATGTATAAGGTATTTCCCATAGGTTTAATCTTCTCAAGACCTGATATTCAGGGTCAATCTCAATTCTTTTAATATCATCTACTTCAAAATTAAAGCTATTGGATTCCGAATCAACAGTACAATTCTTCCAAATAACTTCTTTTCCTGTTGTAATTTTTACAGGTACAACCATGTACATGTTCGAGGTCTGCATGATAGAAAATGTAATTTTCCCATTATCATATTCGACACTATCCAGATAAATACTTGGCACTTCCTTGTTTTTGAGCCATTGATTAAATATTTTTGAGATAGGAGCTTCCAACTGATTTTTCTTCGCATAACCATTGAATGTCATGCTCAGACTCAACCATGAAGCACGTTTACCGGAGTATTTTTCATTGAATGTTTTTATAGCATTCCAGAAATGTTCTTCACCCATTGCTTTGTAAAGCTCATAGAATAAAAAGCCGCCTTTTGAATACCCGATAACTGCATCGTCAGTGTTTGCCTGATACTTGAAATCCTCAAGCGGGTAATTACTTACTTTAGGTAAATTCTCGATTGCAATCAATGCTTTCTTTCTCCAATCCAAAGCTTCCGGTTCTTTGCCAACAAGAACGTTATAATAATAATTGGAGCAAAATGTTGTCAGAGCTTCGCACCAGTTACCCGATTTGTTGTTAACGTAAACACTATTACCCCACCAGTTATGTACAAATTCATGAGCCAATGAGCCGGGTGACAGAACTACCCAAGGCATATCCAATAATTTTCCTGACAACAAAGTATAACCGGGCATTCCAAAACCTGTTGCAAAGAAATTATCTACTAATGAAAAATTACTGTAAGGATATTTACCAAAAAGCTTAGTATAATACTTATAATAATCAATCATTGACTTGAGGTATAAACCCTTAGAAGCATTCTCTTTCAACAAATAAACTCTGAATTGCTTTCCGTCAAATACGGAATCAATCACCTGATATTTTCCACCGACAAGAGTTAAATTGTCAGCAGGCAGTTCGGTTTTGTAAACCATAGTTATCCCTTTGCTGTCATTTATTTGTGATTGCACACCTGATGTAATCACAGTCATATCAGCGGGTATAGTTCTTACCTTAACTTCAAAATCAGCCATGTCATCTTCAGTATATGGATAAAAACTTCCTGCAGGGAGATAGATTCCTTCACCATCTGCAGAAGAAATCATTCCACTTGAATAAGCATGTTTTTGTTTCAGGTTTCTGTCATTTGGCTGATTGTAAATTTCGCCTTCATACTGAACTATCAATTTTTTAACTTCGCTTTTTATAGGGCTAACAATTACTTCCTGTTCGCCATCAACATCTTTTATTTCAACTGCAATTTCACCTTCGGCTGAACTTATTGAAATTTGCAGTATATCCTTTGATAATTTAAAGCTCGCTCCGGTTACAATAGGTGATAAAAATTCAAGTTCATCTTTTCCAACAAGTGTATGAGTTTGGGTATTTAATTCAACTTCGATTTTATGACTAATAATATAATTTCCACCCATGTGACCACCCATCATGTTTTGGTAATCCTCAGACGGTTTTTGTTCAAGAGCAATTATAAAGTCTCCTTCGATTTTCCATTCTTCATTAAATACAATTTCCTTCCCTACTTCGACATATACCGGTGCAATTACAGCAACTCCAAACTCAGAACTCCTAACCCGCAACTTATTAACCGTTCCCTGCCATTTTGCCGAATGAAAATTTCCGTCATAATGAATAACTTTTCTTCCTGGATTTTTCTGCAAATGCTCAAAAATACTTTCAGCCATTGTTTCATCTTTAATTATTTGTGCACCGTAGTAAAGCTGTAGGGTATTTTCTTCGTTAGAGCTTAAATCTTCCATTTTTTCTTCGCCCATCATTGGTATCATGGTACCGAAAAACTCTTTCCTGTAACTTACTTCCTTTTCATCCTGAGATTTATTGTCGGCAAATGATATTTCTTTTGCTATCCAATCCTGGTCATATTTTGGATTTTCCTTAAGTGATTTCATACCTCCTTTTGAATATGATGCCGCATATGCACGAGGTACATTCGATGCAATAACATTGGCTTTATGTTCTTTAGCAAGTTCCACCAATGGTTTATAATCAGATTCATAATTGGGCCACGGTCTGGAATCTTTTTTAAAATCTTCCTCAGATATCTCACCTTTCAGATATTTATCTAAATAATATTGAGCATCCCTTTCGAACATTTCCATGGAGACATCAGTATTAGCATTCTTCTTATAAAATGCTTTTAGAAATTCAAATTCCAGAACATGAACCAAGCTGTCATCGTGAAATTCGCCAAAGAATATAACATCTTTAGGTAGTGTTTTCTCAGCAAGTTCTTTAATATTAATTTCTTTTCCTGTTGCAGATTCATATATCTTATATTGTCTTTGAGCCAACATTTGAGTGGTGAGAATTAAAACAAAAAAGCACATTATTCCTAAATATTTCATAAGTATTCCAATAGTTTAGTTTTAAATTTTAAATTATAAATTTTAAGTTTTTAAATCACAATATTTATTTTTATTAAACTGTAATTTTTAAAACTTATAAATTAATGAAATATTGGAAATTTATATTGTTTTTTTTCGAGAACCGAGAACATAGAACCGTGAACCGAAAGAAAGGAAACGGCAAACTGCAGACAGCAGACAGGAAGAAGTCAGAAGACTGAAGTCAGATACTAACGAATAATGAAAAATGCTTTTTCGGACAACGGAAAACTGATTCAAGTTTCTTCGTGTCCTTTGTGAATTCTTGGTGTTCTTTGTGTTATAATGGTTTTAAGAATTTTAACACAAAGGTCTCAAAGATATTTCACAAAGCTCACAAAGAAGGAGAGGTGAAAATGTAAAATGTAGAATTGTATTTCGGATAACCGATAACGGATAACCGATAACAAGCTATTAAAAATTTCATTTTGATTAAAATAATATTATGTTTAAATTGTCAAAAAATTAATTGAACATTTGTACAAATTTCTAACATTTATTGGAGTTACAAATGAAAAAAATAATTACCTCTATCATAGTAATCATTACATGGTACCTGCCTCTTTTAGCTCAGGAAGATTTTTGGGTTAAAACTAATGGTCCTTATGGGGCAAAAATCAGTACGATTGCAGTTGATACAAGCAATGGTTTCATATATCTTGCAACTAAAACAGACGGAGTTTACAAAAGTACAAACAATGGTCAGAGTTGGATGTCAATCAATGATAATTCACCTGTTGATCCATCTAAAACTAAAATGACTATTCATACATCAGTTAATTGTTTGGTTGTCGGACCAACCGGTACACTTTATGCAGCTACAGATTCACTTGGAATTTTTAAGAAAATATCTAATATGATCTGGTCCAAAAAAGCCGTTGCAAATAATCCTATAATTTATTGCATTTATATTCTGAGTAACGGTGAGTTACTTGCAGGTACGAATATTTCAGCCATAGCCAAATCAACAAATGATGGTAATGATTGGAGTTTGAATATTTCAGGTTTAAGTACTGTCACAGATATTTTTGGGATTATTCAAGCAAAAAATGGACTTGTTTTTATTGGTACAGATAAAGGAATTTATAAAAGTTCCGATAATGGTCAGACATGGACAACTTCTGATAATACTCTCGGTAAGATTAATTGTTTTTGCAAGTCTGCTGATGGTCTAGTGCTAATGGCAGGCTCTGACAAGGGTATTTATACAAGCACAAATAATGGAACTACATGGAATAGTCAAAGTTCCGGAATGCCTGCAAATACAAAAGTAATTTCCTTAGCATATCATAAAGATGGATTTTTTATAGCTGGGACTGAAGCGAATGGATTGTTTTACAGCACAACTTCAGCTTATATATGGAACGCGTATAACACAGGCTTGGAAACAAATAAAATCAGGGCAGTAGCCAGCAATTTGCAAGGAGATATATTTGCAGGAACTGATTTTGCTTTTTATATTGCTTCTGATATTGTGAGTGGTTGGACATCTTCAAATACAGGACTGGGTTTGAGGACAATAAATAGATTCTCAGCTTTGGCTGAAAGAGCAGATGTTTTTGCAGCAACTGATTTAGGAATTTACAGAACTACAAACAATGGAGAAAGCTGGTCCCAGTTGAATAACGGCTTAGGTGATTTTCTTGACATTTCAGCTATCGTGAGTGCAAGGAATGGTAACTTATTTGCCGGTACAAAGGGTGATGGATTGTACTTTTCAACAAATCAAGGTGATAGTTGGAGTAAACTGACTGACCCAAATTTTACAGCAAGTTATATAACAACACTCGATGCAAACAGTACAGGTATACTTTGGGCAGGAACTAAAACTGAGGGTGTTTTTAAAAGTGTTGATTTAACTGGAACAACTTGGATCAAAGGATTCGGTGATGATATTGAAACCAAGGAAATATTGTCTTTTGTAATTGGGGCAAATGATGTTGCTTATGCAGGAACTGCCAATGATGGTTTATATAGAAAACCTGAAAACGAAACTGCATGGAATCAAGTTGAACCGGGGATTTTTGGTATGGGTAATATCAAAATTTATTCTTTAGCTTATTCAAATTATGGTGGAGACAACGGAGTTATATATGCGTCAACCAATGCTGGTATAAGAAGGTCAATTGATAATTCACTTGGACAATGGTATGCTTCTCAAGGTACTTTACTCGGAGCTTCAATCGCAATTACTGTGTGTGAAAACGGCTGGGTTTTAGCAGGTGTGAAAAATGTTCTAGGTGTTTATATTGATTCAACGACAAAGAACGGCGACGATTGGACAAAAATTTACTCGGCTAGCGGTATTAATAACTTTGCAACACAAACTTTAGCTATTAGTGGGAGAGGATATATCTTGGCAGGAACAAATGGCGGCGGCTGTTACAGGAGTATTGAAGTGACCAGCGGAAGAATAATACAATTAACAATTGAGCCAACTGAAACTGTTGCATTACAACAAAGTGACCCGCTTCAATTCGATATTACTGCTAAAGACCTTGGTGGCAATCCTATCGAAGGAGTAGAAATAATCGTTAATAATGATATGGGTTTAGACATACCTAATCTATTTACTAATAGTTCCGGGCTCGCTACTGTTAATATTACAATTCCATCAGAACTGTCTGACGGTCTTTATTCATTTCAGTTTCTTGCGTCCCGGCTCAACTATTTAGACAGTGAAATTGAAGAAAGATTTGTCGATGTCCAAAGACAGAAAGTCTTTCTTTTTATACAACCCCAGGATACGACATGGCTTGATTCAGGTCAAACAGTAACCTATTCTATTACAGCTATGAACATAGACGGCTCTCCTGCTGAAGATATTACAATTCATATTGACGATGAACTGACACCTTACAATGGTCCAGGACAACAAAGAACTGACGCAGATGGAAAGTTTTCCTATACCGCAAAAGTGCCTGACCCTTATGTTGTTGGTGTGTACGAAGTAAATTTTTATGCTGAAGACCAATCCGGTTACTATTTCCCAAGCGATACCATTATAAGGATTATTGTAACAACAACATCGGTAGAAATAAAAGATAAAGACAGAATTTCGCTTTTAGTATTAAATCAAAACTATCCAAATCCATTCAGTTCAAGCACAGAAATAAAATTTAATATTGAATCACCCGGTTTTGTTACGCTAAAGATTTTCGATGAACTTGGCAGAGAAGTCAGTACACTGATTGAAGATTACATAGATGAAGGTGAGCATTCAGCGAAATTCGACGGGACAGGATTGACGACAGGGATTTATTATTATGCGATAAGAACAAGCAGGGGTGTTGAAACAAAGAAGATGGTTTATATAGAAGAATAATCTTTTGTTATCCATGAAAAAATAAATTGTTAAATACTCAAATTTTTCATTAATTTTAATTTTATGTAAAAATTACAGAAAAAGTATTTTAAATAATATTAGTAAATTATTGTGAGTTTGACTTTTATCTTTTTTTCAATTCTCAGTAAATAATAGTTTAAATATGTTCCAATGTTTCTCCTGACTTCTCCGCATTTTTACAGAGTTTAGCCGGAATATTATCAACAACAACAATTTCGCCATCAATATTGAAAACTTTGTCAACCTTATCTTCAATAAATTCGATTGAACCTGAAATATTGTAACTCTTTGAATATTGATTATTCATTTATATAGTAATCTATCAGTTCCTGTTCATCTTTATTGTTCTTATTGTAAACATTTTCGATAAACAAATTTACTCTTCCTATTTTTTTCACAAACCAAAAGTATGCATCATCTGCCTGAATATCAGTGTATTCTTCTCCAAATTCGAGGTGATAACCTGAAATCATCATTGACAATTTGAATCCTCTTGCTGAATAATTATCTCCTTTGACTTTAACTATTGAGTCTTGAATTTGATTACCCAGTATTTCATAAATCACATCAGTTTTCATCTGGCTGCTATCATTTGAATAAGGGTCATAAAACATCGAATCAACATGAAATTCATCTCTTATCACCTGCCAATTTTCATTTGACAAATCTACATATACTTTCCATACAAATTTTCCTTCATTAAGCGGGCTATCCATATAAGTATAAAGTTTAGAACCATCTATATGAAAATATATAGTATCAGCATCCCATTCGTTATCAATAAAATTAACTCTAACCATAACAATAGCTTGTTTTCCATCAATAATTTTTGGCTCGATAACGAAAACCGAATCCGTCCAGGTTTTTGTTTTTGTTCCTAAAGAATCTACACTATAATTTTGATACAACCACCAAGAACCCGGTGTACTTGGGAAATAATCGGACATAAGTATTGTTGCCGGTGGGGGGGAAACCTGATTTTCAGAGCATGAAATTAATAATATAAAACTCAAACAAATACTAAACATAAAGATCTTCATAATAAGTACTCCTTAATAAACTTAAATTATTTATACCACAAAAATACAAAAAAATCCCTGCAAATCACATAGAATCAAAAAGCTTTCCCAACACTCAAATGAACTCCCAAGCCATAAACATAAACACCTGAAATCCCAACTCTAAAAATTAATCCATCTTTTATATTGTGATAACGGTATCCTATTGTTCCGCTTGGAGCAAATGAATAGCGGTCGTATGAATCATTAATCACCGAAATTCCTAATCCACCTTCAAATTTATTTATTCCTGAAGTGAAAGCATTTAATAATATCATAGCAGTAGTATAGGTATCCCATCTATTTTCCGATCCCATCTCAGTATAGTATTCCTTAAGTAAAAACGAATATCCAATTCCTCCTCTAATCGAAAAATTTTTCGAGAACAATCTTTCATAATTAGCAGAAATGCTACCCATAATAATTAATGTTGATAAATCTAAATAAATAATATTCTTTTTATAATCTTTAGAAATATCGCTTTGTGCATGTATTATACAGTTCGTTAGTAATATTAAAAATATCACAAGAATCAAAATTCTTTTCATAACAACTCCCAATATTTATAAAAAAGTTATCATATTATTTTCAAATTTACAAAAAATCCCCTGCAAATTAATACAGAGGATTTTTTTATATTTTATATTATCATTTTAATATTTGAGAATTATCATAATACAACTCCACTCCTTAACATTTCGTATGCAAGAGGATTACCATTATTAAAATCTTCTTCTTCAATTGGATGTGGTTCAATTCTTGTATCAAACTTATGTGTTAACATCAACAGTTGAACCTGCATAGTAAATTTATTCTCAAGTTTTTTGAAAACCAAAGCTAAGTCAATATCGCTGTTTTCATCAAAATCACCTCTTGCATAAGAGCCGAACAATACTGCTTTCTCAACAGCAAAATTGTTTTCTTTAAGATAATTATAATATCTTGATGCTATATCAAATGCTGTGTTTTTATCTAATATTTTTTTATCCATACTTCAAAACAAACCCATTCTTGTAACATGTTTCCCAATTTGCCTGACGCTTCTCAAAATTACTTTTTTATCAAAATTTGTATTAACTGTATCTTGCAAATCAGATAGCATGAATTCCAATTTTACTTTTTCTCTTGCGATTATATAGTGTGCTCTGAATTCAGGATCCTGCATTTGCTTGTCTAAATATTCTTCATAATTTGTTTTAGTTTTCATGTTTTTCTAATATTGAATATCATATGGTAAAATTATTGTTCCCAAATTAAAAAGCATAACCTAAACTTATATGCAAACCTTTACCATAATAATAAACTTTCGATAAACCGAAACGGAATATAAATCCACCTGTTGGATTGCATTGATACTTGTATCCAACAGATAGAGCGAAAAAGTTGTCTAATTTATAATCATATTCAGATAGAGGAAAAGATAATCCAAAACCGAATTCAAATTTATGATTTCCACGAGTATGTAAATTATACATAATAGTTGTTGCTATGACCTGCTCTCCTTTATCACCACCACCGGCAATATTTATTTCATCAGGTTCAAATGCTTTACCAATACCAATTCTAACTCCATGAAAGTCTCCAAACATCCGTTCATAATTTATTGAAACTGAACCACCAAGGATTACAGTACTGACATCAGCATATATACAGTTTTTCGTGTAGTTTTCAACACTATCGCTTTGAGCATATAAGCTCAGGTTCGCAGAAAATAATAAGAAAGCAACAGAAAAAATATTGACTATTTTCATAACAACTCCCAATATTTATAAAAAGTTATCATTTTATATTCTCAATTTACAAAAAAAACCCCCTGCTTTTATAACAGAGGATTTTTTACGTTTATAACGTACAGACAGGTCTGAGACCTGTCTGTACGAATTATTTTATAAAACTCATTCCTACAGCAAATGCTTTCTCATTCAAAGGAATCATCTTGTGATGCCTTTCTGGCAATACATCATACAATGCTTTAAGAACTGTCTCGGGTTTGACTGTTTTTCTTGCGGCAATGAATGCACCCAAGATAATCATATTCAAAACCTTTGTGTTCTTTAGCTTTAAGGCTTCATCACTTCCGGGAATTGCAAAAATATTTATATCAGTCCTTGTCGGAGGAGTGAGTATATTTGCCGAATCATAAATGATATTACCTCCCGGTCTGATTTTCTTTTCGAATTTATCAACAGATGGCTGGTTTAATGCAACAACTGTATCAAATGTAGAAATAATCGGTGAACTTATCATAGTATCCGAAACGATGGTGATACAATTTGCAGTACCGCCGCGCATTTCGGGACCATAGCTTGGCATCCAGCAAACCTCTTTGCCTTCCTTCATTCCTGAGTAAGCCAACATCATACCCATAGAGAGAACACCTTGTCCTCCAAAACCTGCGAAAATTGATTCTTCTGTCATATTATTTGCCCTCCGGAACTTTTAAATCACCTAACGGATAAAATGGTATCATTTTCTCCTCTACAAATATGTTTGATTCCAATGGAGTCATCTTCCAGTTGGAAGGACAGTTGGAAACTACTTCAACAAGACATGTCCCAAGTCCCTGTTGCTGATACTTAATTGCTTTTTCCAATGCTTTTTTGCATTTCCTAACGTTTGTCGTTTTGTGAACAGATTGCCTTGTAACATAAGCTGTGCCGGGTAAAGTGGCAACTACATCCGTAATTTTAAATGGATGTCCCTGTGTTTTTACATCTCTGCCATAGGGCGATGTAGTTGAATACATTCCCGGTAATGTCGTTGGAGCCATCTGTCCGCTTGTCATTCCATAAATACCATTATTTATGAAAATTATCAGGAAGTTTTCACCGCGGTTACATGCATGAATCGTTTCGGCTGTACCGATAGCTGCAAGGTCACCGTCACCCTGATATGTAAATACTATTTTATCGGGCATTGTTCTTTTGATTCCTGTAGCAACAGCACAAGCTCTACCGTGAGCCGCTTCATGCATATCAACGTTGAGATAATGGTAAGCAAAAACAGAACAACCAACAGGTGTAACTCCGATAGTTTCATTTTGCAAACCCATTTCATGTAGTACTTCCATGAATATCTTATGTACGACACCATGACCGCATCCGGGGCAATAATGCATCGGCGTGTCTGTTAAAGTAGGTGGTTTTTTGTAAACAAGGAATTCATCACTTCGAATATCTTCCAAAGCACAAACACCACAATCTATATTTTGATTTTCACTCATTATTTTCCTCCCTTTATAAATTTCTCTTCAAAGTATTCTAAAATATCATCGGGAGATGGTATCATACCGCCCATTCTTCCATAAAATTCAACTTGAGTTTTACCACAAACTGCAAGTTTTACATCATAGACCATCTGGCCTGCATTCATTTCTACGTCCAAAATTCCTTTTACCTTTGGTGCCAAGTCCTCATATATTTTATAAGGAAACGGGAATAAACTTATAGGTCTGATTAATCCTATCTTATAACCTTTTTCTCTGCCTATTTCCATTGTTTTCCTGCAAATTCTTGCACCAAGCCCATAACCCGTGAAAATATAATCAGCATCATCGGTATTAATTGTTTCAAATCTTACTTCATTTTTGCGGATTTCGTCGTATTTTCTTTGCAACCGTAAATTTACCTGTTCCATCTCTTCGGATTGGATGAACAATGATGTTAATATTCTTCTTTCTTTATCCTTTGGTTTTCCGGTGGTTGCCCATTCGGGAAATACTGTTTTACGGGGCATCTGGTCAAAAAGTTCAACCTTTTCCATCATCTGACCGATAGCACCATCTGCCAGAATCATACAGGGATTTCTGTATTTTTCTGCCAGTTCAAATCCTAACTTTACAAAATCAACCATTTCCTGCACGCTTGAAGGTGCAAGTACAATCAAATAATAATCACCGTGTCCTCCTCCTTTTGTTGCCTGATTGTAATCTCCCTGGGATGGCTGAATTGTTCCTAAACCGGGACCGCCTCTGTTTACATTGCAAAGCAAAGCAGGTATCTCCGAACCTGCCATGTATGACAAACCTTCCTGCATTAAGCTTATACCCGGACTTGATGAAGTAGTCATAACTCTTTTACCGCATCCACCTGCACCATATAACATATTAATAGCAGCTACCTCGCTTTCTGCCTGAAGTAATACCATTCCCGTTTTTCGTAACGGAACTTCGACCGACAAATACTCCAATACTTCTGATTGTGGAGTAATCGGATAACCGAAGTAAGCATCACAACCGGCACGAATCATAGCTTCAGCCAATGCTTCATTACCTTTCATTAATTTAATTTCGCCCATTGCGTCTCCTTATTCTCTCTTATTAATTCATTTGTTTTCAAAATCTTTTTTGTCTCGTTATGCTATCCTGAGTTAGTCGAAAGATAGCTTAACATCTTTCATGTTTTACATTTTTACGTTTTCGCGTTTTTACGTTTTCACTTTTCATTATTTACTAAATTAAGCTGTTTCTTTAACTTTTTTCTCAATCTTACGATAAACAGTAATGATTGCATCCGGGCAAACTATTGCACAATTAGCACAGCCGGTGCAATTTTGTTTGACCATGATAGCATACCGGTAGCCCTTTTGATTGATTTTTCCGGCAAGTGCCAATGTTTCTTCAGGACAAGAATCAATACACAACTCACAACCTTTACATTTTTCAATATCAATTATGATATCACCAATTACTTTTGCCATATTTAAGACCTCATTCTATTTATTGATTTAATTAATTCAAATTTTTATAAAAATATTAAAATACAAAGTTTTATTTATAGAAAAAAATTCCTCTATATTGAAAATTAAGAAAAAGCATTTTATTACTAAAATTTAATGTCCCTATGTATTCTTAATGTTGCTCTTTTAGTTTAATCAGTTTTTGTTTCTAAGTTTTTTAGTAATTTAATTCTTTAGCCCTTAATTAATAAACTGGGATACAAAAGAATCGCATAGCGATTCAACGTTTGTTACAAAGAATATACTCGATGTCTGGGAATCGCATAGCGATTCAACGTAAAAAGAAACGTTCAATTCCTACGGAATTGTCAGCAAGAGTATCATTCTTGTTACAAACGTTTAATTTCTACGAAATTAAGAAAATAAATTATTTCACATTATATCGAAACTTTTTACAATTCTATACGTATCTATACGTAGTTTTTTTAACTTAAATTATTTTTAAAAAAATAAATAAAATATGAAAAAAATTTTTACAAAATCAATGTTTGTTATTTTTTTAATAACACTTAACTTTAACACTAATCTTTTATCTGAGATAATTTACACTGATTTAATACCTGATAAAATACTCAGTCCTGCGGCTGGTAGTGGACAAAATTATCAAATTGACATGAATGTAGATAATGCTGGTGAATTTTACATTCAGGTTAATAACATGAGTGAGGGATATGAGAGTGTTAAAATCGCAGGTATTATAAGAGGAAATCAAATAGCCGGTGACGGTGACACAAACGATGTAATGAATTTTTTTCCTTTATGTTTGGCATTAAATGAAGTAATAGGAGAAAATACATCGTATCTTTGGTTTAATAACTGGGATGAGCAGTGGGACCATGAGCTATCGGTAGCAATTTGCGGCTTTGGTATAAATGAACCAGGGCATTGGGCTGGAGGATTAAAAGATAAGTATCTTGGTGTCAGATTTATAATTCAGGGTAATTATCATTATGGATGGCTATCAATTGAAATTCCTGCAATTCCTAACACTGTTACAATAAAAGGTTTTGCTTACGAATCAACACCAAATTTACCAATAAAAGCAGGTGAGACAGTAACAGGTTTTAACGAAAATACCAATTTTGTAAATTCAGAAACAATAATTTCACCTAATCCGGCATCGGAATATATAGAAATCAAACTTTCCAAAAGTTTCGAACTTTCGGAAAGTTACTCAATTGAAATTTTTAATGTGTATAGTGAACAAATGACTGTAGGGATTCAAAATTTTGAACCACTAAGGATTGACATTTCCGGTTTTCCTGTTGGAATTTATTTCCTGAGGATTGGGGATGAAATACAAAAGTTTGTGGTGATAAAATTGTAATTGGTAATTAATAATTGGTAATTAGTAATTGATTATCATCCTTCGACAAGCCCAGTATGACGGATTTGAAAACAGAAGAAGTTTATAATAAAATTGTAATTGGTAATTAGTAATTGGTAATTAGTAATTGATTATCATCCTTCGACAAGCTCTTGATGACTTGAATCCTGAAACTTAATAAACTATCATTAATTTAATCTAACTTATTAAACTTATCCTACTCATTAAACTAATTAAACTAAAAAGCAAGGTTTATTGTCGAAAGTTAAATAAATTTGTGTTTATGTAAATTGTTATTTTAGTCTGAATAGTTTTGAGGAAAAAATGAAAGAAATTTTGAGAATACTCTTTGCTGAAAGGAAAACAACATTCTGGAAGGTTTTTTTGTCCGTTTTTTTAACCGGATTACTGATTTCATCTATCTCAGAATTTTATTACTATATCAATCGGGAAATTGAGTTGATGTCAGATAAGACAAGGATTTCAGTCGTATTTTATAATAACACAGCTGAATCTGAGATTAATTCAACAATACAATCACTTCAGCAAAATGATAAAATCAAGACGATTGAATATATTTCATCTGAACAGGCAGAATTTGAATTTTTTAGGAATTATACATCGTTTTCGAAAGAACTTTTAACGATAAATCCCTTCCCTCCTGTGATTAATTTTTCCATGAAAAAGGATTATTTTAATTACAAAGACATCAGGACTGTTGTTAAAAAGCTTAGTAAAAATGAAAACATTGAAGAAATTAAATATAAAAAAGATTTTTTAATAACTTTCTTTTCCGTAAAGCAAAATTTATTCAATTATTTTTATTTTCTTGCTTCACTGGCAGGAATAATGATAATCATTATCCAGTATTTTTCCATTAGACATAACTACTTGAATTTACCGGACAAAGTATCAGATAGAATAATACTTGCTGATGAAGAAACAAAACCCTTGACTTTAACTAAATACAAAACAGCAGTTACAATATATATCTTTTTGGTCATCTTATTAAGTATGTTTGTATCCTCAATAATATTTGTTAATCTTTGGTGGTTTTTAAAGGATATTGTACTATGGATAGGAATCATGAATATAAGAAGATTGCTTTTAAGTTTATTTGTTACCTGCGGTTTAATGTTATATATTTCAATATTGATAGCCATGATAGTGAAAAGGAAAATTTAATATTAATGTACAAACAGGTTTTTTAACCTGTCTGTACTGTTTGATTTGAAATTATGAGTTTATTGGATAGATACATATTAAAACAATTATCATTAACATTGCTGTTTTCATTAATAGCATTGACTTTAATTTTTTTAATTGTAAACTATTTGGAAACACTCGATAACTTCCTGGATAAAAATGTTACATGGGACATAATTGTTCTTTATTATATTTATTTTCTTCCGGAAATATTAAAACTGTTAACGCCGGTTGCCTTGCTTGTATCAACATTATTTACGATTGGAAGGTTGTCAACTCAAAACGAGATTACTGCCGTTAAAACCGGTGGTATTAGTATTTACCGAATAATGCTTCCATTGGCTGTGTTTAGTATTCTAATAAGTTTTGGGCAATTATATTTCAATGGCTGGATTGTACCGAAATCACTCCAAAGTAAATTTCTTATTGAAGAAAAATATTTATCTAAAAGAATCACCGGCGGACCTATTTTTAATTTGTATTTCAGGGATAATCCAACTACAAACGTAATCATCCAGTATTATGATGCAGAAACAAAAACCGGTAACAAAATATCAATAGAAACATATTCATCTGAAAAAAAACCGCGTTTGGTAAAAAGGACAGAAGCACGGAAGATAGTTTGGGATTCCACTAATTCTACATGGATCCTATATGGCGGCATAATCAGGGATTTTGAAAAAGGGAAAATTGCAATGACTCCTTTTGATTCTTTAAAAGCGGATATAAGCATTTCTCATGACAGAATTGCCCAATTGAAGCGTTCGCCTGAAGAAATGAACTTTAGCGAACTGAAGAATTATATTGAAATATTAAAACAAGGTGGTAAGGATGTAAGGAAACAAATGATTGAGTATTACGGGAATTTTGCATTTCCATTTGCCAACTTTATCGTAATACTTTTTGGAGTTCCCTTTGCCTCAGTTCGCCGAAAGGGGGGACTCGCAATTCAGATAGGAGCGGCACTTGTTATTTCATTTCTATATCTTGTTTTTACAAAAATATCCCAGACTATTGGTTTTGCCGCTGATATTAATCCTATAGTAGCTGGGTGGGGTGCTAATATTTTGTTCTTTGTGTTAGGATTGATAACCATTTGGAAAACAAAGACATAACTTTTTAGTTTAACAAGTTTAATGAATTATGATGAGCTTATTAAGTTCTTTTTTTGAATATGGTTTTAAATACAATTGTATGATTTTGGGATTCTATAATTGACGTCAGGGACAATTAGGAAAACAATAATTTGGTTAATTTATTGGTACTTTTATTGCTATATATTTTAAATAATATATTTAATATGATAAATAATGAGGAATAAGTAAAGTGAAACAAATAGAGACATTATCTTCGATAAAGGGGAGAAAAATCCTCATTGAACTGTTTAAGGAACTCCGGTACGAAAAGCAGTTGTCCGGTTTTATGATTTTACTGCAAACATGGCGAGTATGTACTAGGGAAAAAGAACTGTTTAGGTATATGAAGGAAGAAATAACAGTTTTACATCCGCTTGGGTTCCTATCTGGTACTGCTCTTTGGATGCAGGAAATCGTAAACAGGTTCTATTTTTCAACAGTAAATTCATTTGTATATTTTGGTGCGGCTGTTCTTTTGGCACTCATTGGCATAAGAAGATTTAGCGACCATGTTACGGAAACCATGATAATTGGAGGAGTTGCTTTTGAAGCATTAATGCTGATTTTTATGTTTGTAATTATGCTGTTTACCCCCAATGATGAAGCATTGGATGATGAGAAGGAAGAAAAGGATACAGCAAATGAATTGTTATTGGAAATAGGGGAAATAGGCAGGGAAATGGCTGCAGCTGTTACTAAAATGGAAGAGATGACTAATTCTATAAATCAGTTGGTAAAACAAGAGAATGATATGATTAATCTTGTTAACCAAATTGCAAAAAATTCTGCTGATGCCGTATCTCCGAACCCTCAAATGCTCGATACGATGAGGGTAACAAATGCTTTACTCGAGGAGTTCAAAAATACGGTAGAAGGATTTAACATTGCTGCTGAAAAATTGAACAGGGAAAAGATTGAAATATCAGTTAAAAAAGAAGTCGAAAGATTACTGTTATCGAAGTTATAATTGAATTTACATTTGAAACCAAGAAAAAAATATAGAGTTATTGAGATATATTTTGTGCTTTATTTAGCGGCAATTATTTTTTTATTACCGGATAAACCAATTGAAGATAATAGTAACGATGATAATCTTTCCCTATTACAGGGACCTTTTACACTAGTTCCTGTAAAAACTTCATTGTCTTGTAGATTTTTTCTCGATACAACGGGTGTAAATATAGTTTCTTTGGATTCCATTAACACAATTTTATTTACCGGGGATGTTGATGATGTAGAATTTGATTTTAAGATAGAGGATTTGTCGCTTGGACAAAAGCAGGTTTTTACGGGTAGTTCAAAATATTTTAGATTTGTTGAAAACTTCAGTAAGAAAGAACTTGTTTTTTACTGGTCGCCTCCTTTGAATGATTTAACAACAAGAACTTATCTGATTAAAGTCAATGCGACTGCTAAAGATAAAAATGCTAAATCAAATAGTCCTGAATTATTTGCTGAAACTCAATTTAGTCTGGTATTAAGTAATATATCTGAGGAGAGGCAGGAATATCTCCCGGGTGATGCATTATCTTTAAGCAATCAAACGAATCTTTATCAGGGAATACCTGTAAATCCATATATTGGCCAGCCATTACCTTATATGGGGACTGATGCCACTCTTAGTGTTTCAACTCCGGAAGTGGTTGCGAGAGCTTACGAAAGATGGGAAAACAAGATTTATGTTTTTGGTTTAAGTTCAACCGCAGACCTTGCAAAAAAACCTGAAATTAAGTTTTTTAATGACCCGGTAGATAACAAGGGTTATGCTGAACTTGGTGATATTGGAAAGAATGATATATTGGTTATCGGCAAGACTCCCTCCCACGGGAAAATGAAGGTAAAAGTAATAGCAAAATTTAAAAGTAACAATTCAACAAAGGAAATTGATTTTAACGTAACTCCGGTTACTATCGAGAAGCCCAGTTTTGAAAGCGTAATGTATCCTGGGAAAAATTATCATATAGATTCAAAACTACCTTTTTTAGGTGGGCAAAGAACATCTGCATATATCAAGGATAAAGGAAATGTTATTTTAAAAATTGAACAGGGGGAACCGGTAGAATATAAACCTGATATCACTCAGGTCGGGAAAGTATTAACTCTTGAGAGATATATTGATGATAAATTTTATGATAGTTATGACATCAGAATTAATGATTATCAGGATCCCATTGTTTATAATATTGAGCAACTGAGCAAAGAAGAAGTAAAAGTGATTACAAGATGTTATGGATTTTATAATGGAGAACAAAATTATGTTCGTTTGGAACTGAAGGGGAACGCTGTTGTTTCTTTGCAGCCAAGAGGAAAAATCCCAAAGGGTGATGATGATATTACTGTTATTCAGATTTTTAAAATTGCACCAAAATCAAAAGATAAACCATTCAATTTCGATGTTAAGGCAATTGATTTAAGAGGGAAGGAATCTCCATGGAAGAGTTTTACTCAATATGAGTAAATCAATTTAATAAGTTTTATTAGTTTAATAAGTTTGTAAGATGTTTAGTTATATGTTATGTCATAATTAGTTTAATTTATATCTGTTATCCTGAGCTTGTCGAAGGATGCAATTTCAATTTTTTCAAAGATAGTTAACTCAGAAATTGCGATGAGATTTGACATTTGAAACAAAAGACAGGAAAAAACGTAGATTATAAGAATTTAAATTTTTAAAAAGAGTGTGATGAAAAAGTTTTTATTGATTATCTTATTTTTTTGTTTTATTGCAGAAACAAATTCCCAGATTGCAGGAAAGCAAAGAGTATTTTCTCTCGAAGAGTGTCTCGACATTGCATTAAAAAATAATTATGATGTTATATTGGCTGATGCAAGAACAGAAGCGGCATCTGCTAATATTACCTCAGCATTTGGGAGTTTTCTTCCTTCGTTGGGAATTAATAGTGGATATACAAGGCAGTTAAATGCCAAACCGGGATTCGGAATGGTTGACGGTCAACTTGTAGCGACTGATCCAAAACCAAATTCTTACAGTATCAATGCCGGGGCACAATGGTTACTTTTCGACGGTTTTGCAAGAGAAAATAATTACAACCGGGCACATGAGTCTTTTAATGCTCAAAAATTAAATGCTTCCCATATAAGAAAGATGATAAATATCCAGGTCTTTCAAAACTATGTAAATGTAATTGCCAAACTTCAAATAGTTAAAATCAGGAGGGAAAACCTTGAACTTGGCAAAAAAGAATTGGAAAGGATTAAGGCACAAAATACTGCTGGACTGATTGCCATGGATATTGTTTACTCGCAAGAAGCTGAATTGGGAAACAAGGAATACGACCTGGTTAATGCAGAGAACAGTTTAAATTTGGCTAAAGCCGATTTGTTGGTACTGATGGGATTACAACCGGATTTGGATGCAGAGTTTCTTGAATCGAGTTTACCATCCAATATTGATAGAAATCAGGTTGAAGAATTTAAAAGTTTAGTACTTCCATTCAGGAATTCAATGAACCAGGCACTAAATGACAGATTGGATTATATGGCTGGAAAAGCTTCAATCAAATCGTCAGAATCCAATCTGAATGCTTCTTATTCAGGATATTACCCGAGTATATCAGCTTCAGGTGGATGGGGTTGGTCAAATTCCGAATTAGATAATTTTTCGGATTTAGGGAGGTCAAGTTTAGGTTTAAATTTTTATATACCAATATTTGACCAATTTAGTACAAATAACAGAATTCAAAATGCCGAATTGCAGCTTGAGCAATCGAGGATTGAGTTAAGTCAATTAGAACAAAACATTATATCGTCAATTAAAACAGCTTATTTGAATTTGGATGCCTCAGAAAAGCAATTGGATATTACCGAACGCGCTTTGAAATCTTCACAAATGAATAATGAAAGTATGACTGAAAAGTTTCGTGTCGGCTCTGCCACTGTAACAGAATATTTAACCGCAAATACCCAGTTGATAACTTCTCAAATAAATAGAATAAATGCTGTTTATCAGTATTTCAGGGCTCAAAAAGAGGTACTGTACGCTATTGGTAAGCTTTAATAGTTTGATTAGTTTATTAAGTTGATATGTTGATGAATTTAAAATGATTATAAAAAATGTTGGAGGGTATAAAAAATGAAATGTGAAAAATGCGGAAATGATTACCCATCATATTACTACTTTGCAACCGAGAGGATTTGCAAAGAATGTTTTGCCAAAATGCCATTGGATGAACAAGCACAACAAAATGTGCTGATGTATGACAACATGCAAAGTGAGGAATATGCCTGGCGAGCCGGTTTTGGAGTAAGACTTGGTGCGGCATTACTCGATTATTTATTTTTTGGAATTATCTTTGTTATTGTTCTTTTTACCTCTGGTCTTATACAGGAATATCAATATGTATTCGAGGATTTTCTGACAAAACCATACTTGCTGGAGGATTTTACCAATGCTATAATGCCTTATTTTTTCATTGTCTTTTTCATGTATTATTCTCTTGAAATTGTACTTGCAGCTTCATTGGGAAAAATTGTTCTAAGATTAAAAATTGCCGGAGAAGACAGGAAGGAAGCCGGATATGAGAAATTAGTTTTGAGATTTATTTACAAGCACTCCGATACCATTTTGCAATTGATTGCCTTTTTGGGTGCTATGAAATTTCTCGATACTTTATCATCAATCCTTGGTTTAGTGATTATTGTGGGATTCTTTTTTGTTTTGTCTCCAAAAAGACAGGCATTTCATGATACATTGGCTAAAACTGCTGTTTTTCGCCATAGTGATGTTATATCAGTTTGATAAGTTTAATAAGTTATTTAAGTTTAATAAGTTAATGAGTTTGAAATAAAGGTAAAAAAAATGGCAAAGAAAAAGTCTAAGAAGAAGTTGATTATCTTATTGATAATAATATTAGTTGCTGTTGTTGCTATTGTTGGCTTATCTATGAAGAAAACCGATACGGAAATCAAGGTTACCATAGAGAAAGTTGGCAAAAGGACAATAACTCAAACAGTTACGGCTATAGGTAAAATTCAACCGGAGACTGAGGTTAAAGTATCTTCCCAAACAAGTGGTGAAGTAATTTTTCTTGGTGTCAGGGAAGGGGATACTGTCAAGATTAACCAAATGTTGGTAAAAATTAAACCTGACATTATCGAAACTCAATTAGAGCAGTATAAAGCATCAGTTGATGCATCAAAAATGGATATTGAAATAAGGCAGGCAGAAATGAACCGGGCAAAGCAATCTTTACAACGAATTACAGAACTTTATGAAAAAGAATTTGTTTCTAAAGAAGAGTTTGAAAGAGCAAAAACTGCTTATGACCAGGCATTATCCGGATACAAAGCATCATTATCGAGACATGAACAAACCTTGGCAAGTTATAAACAAGTACAAAGAAGTGCCGACAGAACAATAATTTACTCACCTATTGACGGCATAGTTACAAGACTAAATATTGAAAAAGGAGAAAAAGTAGTTGGAACAGAAATGATGGCAGGAACGGATATGATGATTGTTTCTGACCTAACAGTTATGAATGCCGTCGTTGAAGTTGATGAAAATGATATTACTATGGTTCATATTGGCGATACTGCAAGAATCGAAATTGATGCTTTTCCCGATAGAATTTTTAATGGCTTTGTTATTGAAATTGGACATTCAGCTATGACTAATCAATTGGGTTCACAGGACCAGGTTACAAATTTTCAAGTTAAAATCAGATTAATTGAAAATGAATCCAAACTTCGCCCCGGAATGAGTTGCAGTGTTGATATAGAAACCGAAACCAAGCAAAATATTATTGCTGTCCCATTGCAAGCAGTTACCGTGAGAGCGGCGGATTTAGAAAATAGAAATGAGAAAATAGAAAATAGAAAAGAAGAAGATGGAGAAGGGAAAAAGGAGAAGGAAGAAATAAAGAAAACTAAAAAGCCACAATCAGTTGTTTTTGTGAAATCCGGTAAAAAAGCGAAGAAGATTGAAGTTGAAACCGGTATTAGTGATAATGGATACATCGAAATTACTCAAGGACTCAAAGATGGTCAGGAAGTTATCAGTGGTAGTTTCATGGCTATAAGTAAAGAGCTTGAAGATGGTTCAATTATTAAAGTTGATACGACTAAGAAGAAGAAAAAAGGAAAATAATGTAAAATGTGGAATGGAAAATGATTAATGGTTAAGGGAGAATTGAGTTTTAAATGGAATTAAATTCTAAGATAATTGAAATAGAACATATAGCAAAAATCTATAAGATGGGGCAGGAACTCGTTTATGCATTACAAGATATTTCAGTTGAAATTATCAAGAATGATTATCTTGCAATAATGGGTCCATCGGGTTCGGGAAAATCAACATTAATGAATATTCTCGGATGTTTGGATACTCCAACTAAGGGTAAATATCATTTCAAAGGATTGGATGTCAGCGATATGAATGATAATGAACTTGCTGAAATTCGTAATAAGGAAATTGGTTTTGTATTTCAGACATTTAATCTATTAGCAAGGGCATCAGCTCTAAAAAATGTTGAGCTACCTTTGGTTTATGCCGGTGTAAATTCTGCCGATAGACACGAAATTGCCGAAAAAACATTAAATGATGTTGGCTTGGGAGACAGAATACATCACAAACCTAATGAATTATCAGGTGGACAAAGGCAAAGAGTAGCTATTGCAAGAGCTTTAGTTACAAATCCTTCTATCATTTTAGCCGACGAACCTACCGGTAATCTCGATACAAAAACAGGTATTGAGATTATGAACCTGTTCCATGAGTTGTGGCTGAAAGGAAATACAATCATCGTTGTAACTCATGAAGAAGAAATAGCAAGAAAAACAAAGAGAATCATTCGATTAAGAGATGGATTGATCGAGAGCGAGGAAACCAATTACTAATTACGAATGACCGGTTACTAATTACTACTTGAGGAAAAGAAAGATAATATATTGAGATTTGCTGAAATAATAGAGACAATCAGGATTTCTTTCGATGCGATGAAAGCCAATAAAATGAGGTCTTTCCTTGCATCGCTTGGGGTTGTCGTTGGTATATCAATTGTCATTTTAATGGGTTGGGTTCTTGGTGGCCTGGATAGTGCCATGATGAATACATTCAACATTCTTGGGACTGATATGCTTTATGTTGACAAGTGGGACTGGGCAGGGGGGAAGTCATGGAAAGAAGTAAGACAAAGAAAACCAATAACTCTTCAACAAATAGATGAATTTACAGGAAAGTTTAAATCTGCCGAAGTCGCATTTCCATCTGCTGTGAATTGGATGGGAGGAACGATTAAATATGAAAACAAATCCTTTGAAGGCATTCAAATCATGGGAACTACAAGCATGCACGGATTGACTTCAGGAGGTGCCATTTTAATGGGGAGACATTTTTCACAATTCGATGATGAACTTGGTCCAAATGTAGTAGTGTTAGGTCACGGAGTTTATAAATCAATGTTTGCTGAATCCAATCCAATGGATAAAATAATTAAAATTGACGGACATAAGTATAGAGTAATCGGAGTTATCAAGAAGCAGGGTACTCTTTTACTTGATTTTATTGACAACCGTGCATACATTCCATTAAAAAAATTTATAGGTACTTATGGAAAATTTGACAGGTCATTTTCGATTAATATTAAAGCAGGTTCTGAGGAAATGTTACCGGAAGTCTCTGCCGAAGCCCGTGGTTTAATGAGGGAAATCAGGAATTTAGGTCCACAGGATGAAGATGATTTTTCGATTAACAGCGTTAAGGCATTTGAAGACCAGGTTGCAAAAATTCGTTTATACGTCTGGGGTGTCGGAATTGGAATAACAGTATTATCCTTTTTAGTTGGAATAATTGGTATAATGAACATTATGTTTGTATCTGTAACAGAGCGTACAAAAGAAATTGGAATAAGGAAAGCAATTGGAGCAAGAAAAAGGTCAATACTGCTTCAATTTTTGGTCGAAGCTTCCACTCTTTGTTTTCTCGGTGCCATTATATCGCTAATAGCTTGTTCATTACTTGTATTTTTAGCGGCTACATATATCCCGACATTTTGGGAAAATGGTTCTTTCTTGAAACCGTATCTTCCTATGGAATTATTGATTATTGCATCTGTCGTTTCAATTTTCGTAGGGATGTTGGCAGGATTAATTCCAGCTATAAGAGCAGCAAATTTAAATCCCGTAGATGCTTTAAGGTATGAATAGGTAGAGACTGGTCTTAGACCTGTCTGAAAAGTTTAATGAGTTGATAAGTTTAATGAGTTGATAATTTTATATAGTAGTTAAAAATCTTAGTGTAACTCTGTGAATTCTCTGTGGGACTCTGTGTAACTAATGTATTTTAATTGAGTTATGTTATGTGAGTTGAGATAAAAAAATGAATATTGGTGAGAGCATATTGCAGGCATTGGATTCAGTGCGAATGAACAAGTTAAGGGCATCTTTAACATTGTTGAGCATTGCTATTGGTGTTTTTGCTATTATTACTGCCGGTGGACTTGTTTCCTCAATTGACAATGCTGTTACCGGTGAAATACAAAAAGCAGGAGCCACAACATTCCAAATTCGAAGAATGCCCGCTATTCAAATGGGTGGGCATGATTGGATGAAATATCGTAAGAGAAAACCTATAACTTATTCTCAATATGTTAAATTTAAAAGGCAGATGACTGACGTTAAACTTGTTTCTTCTTTTTCAGTATCCGGAAGTAATATTATTAAGTCAGGAATTTATGAGTCTGACCCTGACGTTAATCTTTTTGGGACAGATGAGAATTTCTTTGAAACTACAGCTCGTGATGTTTCTAACGGCAGACCATTAAGTATTGAAGATATTGAATATAACAGAAATGTTGTAGTATTAGGCAATGATGTTGTGGTTAAAGTCTTTCCGCATATTAATCCTGTTGGTCAAAAAGTAAAAATAAAAAACATGGTATTTACTGTCATTGGAGTAATCAAGACAAAAGGAGCCATAATGGGAGTCAGTCAGGATAATTGGGCTGTTATCCCACTTCCTATGTTTTTAAAATACTATGCAAATTTCTGGGAGGAAGATTTGACAATGTCAGTAAAAGCATTCGACAAACAATCTATGTATTATGCTTTTGATGAAGCAATAGGACTGATGCGTAGTATAAGAAATGTGAAACCATGGGAAGAAAATGATTTTGAAATCGAAACTAATGAATCAATTGGTGACCAATTCGCAGGTTTTACAGGATTCCTGACTATTTTCGGTAGTATTGTCGGAGCATTTTCTTTAATAGCCGCAGGAATAGGTATTATGAATATAATGCTCGTAACAGTTAAAGAGAGAACCCGTGAAATAGGTGTCAGGAAAGCCGTTGGTGCAAAACGTAGGTGGATACTTTGGCAGTTTATAATCGAAGCTATAACCTTATGCCTTCTTGGTGGACTATTTGGTATCGGAATGGGAATGCTCGTTTCTGCGTACTTTGGTTCTGCCATGGGGCTGGAATTAGCAGTTCCCTTTAGTCAAATACTCACAAGTTTAATTGTATGCACACTCATAGGAGTAGTTTTTGGTGCATACCCTGCATGGAAAGCTTCCAAACTTGACCCGATAGATGCGTTGAGGTATGAGTAAGAATTTGTTCTTATTTCACCTTATATTCGATTAATTCCCATTTTGATTCAAGGTACATATCTCGGTTATTATCTTTGTAATAGTTTTCTGTTGCGATTTGTCCTATACCGGGTGAAAAATAAATGATTGTTTTGTTAATTACATCATCCATTGCATATTCAGTTACATATTTGTAACATTTAAAAGTGCCGGCAGGAACTGTATATTCTACATTTATTTTTTCAACGCACATTGTACCTACAATGGACATATAAGTTTCACCTTCTTTAACTGGAAATTTGAAATAGAGGATTGGATTTGACTTAACATCAAATAAAAAATAACATCCATCATATCGATTAATGTAAAAAGGTGCTTCGTAATCAATACTGTCAGGTGACTGACTTATCCGATAAATTTTTTCATTATTCCAAACACTGTCCTTGACGACATAAATTCCAACAGTATCCGGTTCACCTCCAAAGTCATAATCATAAAATAAAGCTTTCCAATAATTCCCAACTTTTAGTGGGATTAATACATCGTTATTGATATTTGGTTCTGTAGAGTTTTCCTCACAACTTTGAGTGAAAATTGAAACTGAAAATAAAACAAGTAAAAAATAATACGACCTTTTCATAACTACTCCAATATAATTATTATTCGATAAATTATCATTGACCAATACATATATAATTAACCACCATTAAAAAAAATGAATTATTATTTATTTCAATCAAAATTCAAAATTTATTACGGTATAAAAAACAAAATCTTTGGATTCATTGTAAAGCTTTAAAACAAAACTTAACAGCTATTGAATTTGTAATTACAAACTCCTAATTCCAAATTCCTAATTATTAATGAGCCCTCTGCCGCTCTTTTTAATCAAATTATCCTTTTTCAATTGAATAAAGATGGAATCAAGAATTCCATTTATGAATGTTCCGCTTTTGTGAGTAGAGTATTTTTTCGCAATGTCAATCGCTTCGTTAATACTTACTTTTGTTGGTATTTCTTCAAATTTTAATAGCTCGGTAATAGCAATTTGCATTAATAAGATATCAATCTTTGCAATTCTATCCAAATGCCAGTTGGCAGTATGTGATTTGATTAATTCATTAATCTCTTCTTTATTCTGAAGTGTTAGTTTAACCAAATCCCTGCCGAACTGAATTTCGTCTTCCTCCCATTTAATAGGAATATCCGCTTCCAACTCAAAAATTTCTTCTTCTGTTAGGAGTTTTGTCTGTTTTTCTTCTTTATCTCCAAAGTTGAATTTTCTATAAAAAATATGAGAGAAGTTTTCCTCCCATGGGATTTCAGAAACCTCTGTTGACATCAATATTTGCATGACTTTTTCCCGAGCAAGCCGTCTTGAGCCGGTTATACTTTTCGTCATGCTCATCGCAAATTTATCGTTTAATTCTTCTTCGTTTGTCATCATTAAAGAACGTTTTATAAACATCACAATATTTAAACTTTTAAATATATAAAGAAAATAATAAAAAAAACGTTTTTTATTTAATATTTTTTTATTTTTAAATTATTTAAGTTGTACTTTCGCAATTTGTTTCTTTTGGATTTGTTATTAAAATATGAATTAAATGAAGTATGAAATCGGAAAAGCAGATAGAGCAACATTTTAATATTATTAACGAAGATGATGTATTTACGCTTCAGCCAATAAGTCCGTTGACATTGGATAATGCTCATTTCTATGATGATTTCACATTGGATTATAAATATCTTGCAGGTAAAACCAAGTTTGTAATTGATTTTTCCCTTTTAAAAGCTTATGACAGCTATCTGGTCGTTTTTATTGATTCGATTAAAAGGGAATTATCAATAACAAGGATAAAATTGATTTTAGAGAATTTATCTGACGAAATGAATCATTTCTACAATATACTTACTCCAAAAGGAATTGTGGAAACCGATTTAAGGAGATTTACATTTTGGTTTATTTGGATATCGAATATTGGTACTACAACCAGGGAATTTTTCAAAAATGCCTACCTATTCCTTGAGTTTTTCGGTAATTTGATAGCAAAAATGTTTTCGATAATTACAAAACCAAAGAAAATGAGGTGGAAGGATTTTCCTTTTCATTTTACTCAAACAGGTGTTAATGCCGTCCCGATTACTTTTTTGATAGTATTTCTTATAGGATTGATTTCCGGGTATCAAGGAGCTTTGCAACTATCTCTTGTTGGAGCAGATATATTTATAGCCGATTTAATTGGAATTTCAATTACAAGAGAACTTGCACCATTAATGACGGCAATATTAGTTGCCGGTAGGTCCGGCTCTGCTTTTGCCGCAGAAATCGGGACAATGAAAGTTTCTGAAGAAATTGATGCATTACGCTCTATGGGTTTTGATGTTTTTTATTTTTTAGTATTACCAAGAGTTTTATCCGTAATGTTGGTAATGCCCATATTGGTCTTAATAACGGATGTTGCAGGAATATTTGGTGGATTGGTTGCAGCCATATCAACTTTGGATATTACGGTTATGGGGTATGTGAATCAACTGCACAGGGCAATTGATTTTATGGACATATTTACAGGTCTTGGTAAATCGGTTGTATTTGGCTACCTTATTGCAACGGTTGGCTGTTTTATGGGTTTGCAGGTAAAAGGTGGCGCCGAAAGCGTCGGCAAATATACAACCTCTTCAGTTGTAACAAGTATCTTTCTGATTATCTTATTCGATGCCGTCTTTACTTTTATTTTTTCAACTTTGGGTATTTAATTATAGTGAATTATATTTTTATCATAAAAAAAACTTCTAAATGTTATTCCGGCATTCGCAAGAATAGGACTTTGGTACAATGGGCTCTTACATATTAAACTAAAGAAAATATGATTGAAAAACCGATAATAGAAGTAAAGAATTTGACTGTGTCTTATGGCGAAAGAGTTATATTGAAAGATATAAATCTCGAAGTAAGGCGGGGTGAGATTTTCGTCATTGTCGGTGGAAGCGGCTGTGGTAAAAGTACATTGATGCGTCAGATAATAGGTATTGAAAGACCAAGTGAAGGAATGATTTTAATAAATGGGGAAGACTTAACTTCCTCGGAAGGCGAGGAAAGGAGAAAAATACTTAAAAACTTTGGGGTGATGTTTCAATCAGGCGGAATGTTTGCTTCAATGGATATTGGCGACAATATGGCATTAATGTTAGAGTCATATACTCAGGTTTGTCCTGAAAGAATTGATGACCTGATTGATTTAAATTTGTCAGCTGTGGGTTTAAGAGGTTATGAAAATTATATTCCTTCTGAGTTAAGCGGAGGAATGAAAAAAAGAGCCGCTATTGCCAGGGCATTGGTTTTAAATCCTGACATTCTTTGTTTTGATGAACCTGCTTCAGGATTAGACCCTGTGAATGCTGCATCTTTGGATGAATTAATTAAGGATATTAATCGTTCTTTGGGTACGACGATAATCGTAGTTACTCATGATTTGGCAAGTATACTTAATATTTCAGATAATATTATTATGCTTGATAGTAATTCTAAAGGAATTATTGCAAGAGGCACTGTTAAAGAGTTACAAAATTTCCGGGACAATGAATATGTCTATAAATTTTTTAACAGATTAGCATAGAAATGAATCAATTAAAATTATTTTGAAAATTAAAAAATTGAAAATTAGATAGGTGGCGTGATGTCAAGAAAAAAGAAAATATCGAGCTCATTTTTAATAGGAGCATTTGTTTTGATAGGTGTTTTTATCCTGATTGGAACTGTAGTTTGGTTAGGTCAAACACAATTTATGCAAAAAACGGCATATTATGTTACTTATTTTGATGGTTCCGTTGAAGGGCTGGAAAAAGGTTCTCCCGTCAAATATCTCGGTGTGCCTATTGGTTCAGTTGATAAAATTGGAGTTGCACCCGACGGAAAATTAGTCGAAGTGATAATGCAAATAGACAGCAAAATACAAATTGACAGAAAATTAAGAATAAAAGCTGAGTATGCCGGTCTTGCCGGTGGAAAGTTTCTTCAACTCAGTTATCCGACTAATCCTGAAATATTGGATGCTTTTCCGGCAATGAGTTTTGTGCCGTCTTATAAACTGATTAAATCTTCTCCTTCCGGAATCGAAGAAATTGAAATTGCCATGCGGGAAGTAATGAATAATTTGCGGCTCTTAAAAGTCGCAGAAATTTCTGAAGAAACGGTTCGATTTTTGAATTCAGCATCATCTTTCTTTGAAAACAAGGAATTACATTCAACAATTACTAAATTCAATGAATCTGCCAAACATCTTGAAAATATTTTGATGAATGCTGAACAATCAAACTTCATTGCCAATATTGAAAGTACCAGCTATAAGTTGCTTCAATCATCCGAACAATTAGTTACTTTTGGGGAAAAATTGAATAAAGAGGTTGAAACAATGATGCTCACTTCAAAAGTAGATTATGCTTTTGCCCAGTTCGACACAACTATGAATCATACAAAAAGAATAATTAATGTGCTCGGATTTCGTGGAGAAGAAGTCATGTTTTCTTTGAATGAAACATTGATGGAACTACAGGCAACAAATAAACAATTGAAAAAGACATTGAAAGCTTACACTGAAAATCCGGGTCATCTGCTTTTCGCTGAGCCGCCGAAAGAGGAAAAATAATTACTAATTACCAATTACTAATTTTTTAAACTGTTAAAAAGTGTGGGGCTTTCTGGAGGTTTTTATTTCCGATTTATATGAATTCTTGCATTCGACATTCATTCTATAAGTAAAGGTTGAAACTATACTAATAATTACTTACCTGAAAAATATCAATAAATATTATTTGCACATTAATAAACTATATGCTAAATTTATAAACTTACAGATAAGTGAATGTATGGAGTTATTTCTGTGAGAAAATTAATTTTATAGAAAATTTTCAATAATTAGTAATCTTGGAAATTGATATGATAAATTTCAAAAAGAATATCATTGTTTTTATTATCATTTCGATAATAATGACAATTCATGTTTTCGCTCAGAAAGAATCGTATAATTGGTATTTTGGAACGAAACTTGGTTTATCATTTAATACTCAGGATACGCTTCCGCAAAGGATAAATTTTTCAAAGTTATGGGGTCCCGATGCTTGTTCAACTATATCGGACAGTAATGGGAAACTACTCATGTACACTAATGGTGATTACCTTTTCAACTTTTTGCATGATACCTTGGCTATCTTAAACGATACTTTAAAAAAGGACAGTACAAAAATCAGAACAACTCAAAACATAGCTAATGGTTCGACTTTGATAATTCCCAAACCCGAAACGGATAGTCTGTATTATGTTATTCATACTATTGGAAAGAATTTGGATAAAATGGTTCTGTATTACCAAACCTTTGACATGAAGAATAACAAAGGCAAGGGAGAATTATGGGATTCAAAAAAACTTCTGCACAGGCATGCTCATCCTTACATGCTTGCTGCAACAAGACATGGCAACCGAAAAGATTTTTGGCTTGCAACTCTCGACGAAGCTACCCGGGGTATTTTCTTTTATCATGCGAGAAACAGGGGAATTTATATTTCGCATCAGTTGCATACTTATGCTAATTATTTTAAAGGTAATTATTATAACCTAAAAATGAAATTTTCACCAAACGGAGATAAGCTTGGTTTGACATACCTTTATACATTTGATGCTTTGAAAGGTGATAAATCACCCATTATTTTAATACTCGATTTTGATAACTATACCGGATTGTTAAAAAATCCAATAATGTTGAGACCTGTTGTTGTGGGAATAGAAATTGATTCCTTAAGAACAAGCGGTATTGAATTTTCAACCGATTCAAAAAGAGTTTATGCTTTCGGAAGACAATACAAGCTCGATGCAGGTACAGAGTTGGATATTCAAAACAGCGAGTTTCGATTTTATGATATGAATAAAACGTTTGGTGATATTGAAAACGCTGACCAATCAATTTTGAATGATTACCAATTAGGACCCGACGGAAGAATTTATTTTCCTTGGAAAGATACTGTTGATATAATGTTTGAACCGGGTGCTCCGGGTGATTCCTGTAATTTTGTTTTAAGCCACCCCGGATTTGTTGCAACAATAGGACCTCCCTGGGTTGACCATTCGGAAGCATTACCAAGTTTTCCATCCGATTTTTTCAGGTATGAGATTTTAATTCAAAATAATTTTAACAAAAAAAAGTGGTTAAAGTCGGATATTGAAATTTGTGAAAGTTCCGACTTGCTTTTGCAAACAAATGAACTTTTACGTTCCCGATATTTATGGACAGGACCATCCGGTTATACATCAAACAAAAAAGACCCTTTAATTAAAAATCTTACACCTTCTATGACCGGCTGGTATAAGGTAACTGCTACACGAAATTATGGCGAAGTTTCCAAAGACAGTATTTTCGTAAATGTCAAGCCAATGCCACCTACACGCCTTTTTCCAAAAGGTAATTTCGAAAAATGTAAATATACTCCATTAACTTTAAAAGCGGAACCGGATGTAACCGGTAACCGGTATTTCTGGTCAACCGGTGAATCTTCTACAACAATTTCTATTGATAGTGCCGGTAAATACTATCTGACTATAATTGACAGTGCGGGCTGTTCAAGGAAAGATAGCGTCGAGATTAATATTCGACAATTGTATCCTGAAGTTGAAATCATCGGGGAACCATTATCATGTGAAGGCGATACTGTTATCCTTAGAACCAAAGAATCCTATTCAAGATATATTTGGACAACCGGTGACAGTACTCGGGAAATAATTATTACTAAAAGCACAAGATGTACTGTTGAAGCTATTGACAGCAATGGCTGTGCAGGTTATAGCGATGAAATGTATATTTTATTTTACTTCCAGCCAAAGACAGTTCTTAAGGGTTCAAAAAGTGTTTGTATTGGAAGTTCGCATAAATATTGCATACTCAAAACTAATAAAGATTCGGTTATTTGGGAAGTAAGCGGTGGAAAACATATCTCCTCTATCGGTACAGATACAATCATTATCGAATGGGATAAGCCCGGAATTGGAAAAGTAGTTGTAAAACAAATTTCAAACAAGGGCTGTATCGGAAAAGACAGTTTTTTAATTGATATTGATGATGAAGTAAAACCCGAAATTATTCCTAAAAAAACCGTCATTTGCGGCAACGGAACTGTAACATTAAAAACATCAGAACAATACGTTAGTTACGAATGGTCAACAGGTGAGACAAGCGATACGATTGTTGTTAGTAGTGCTGGTTTGTATTCGGTAAAAGTAACTGCCGAGGGTGGATGCACGGGATATGACACTATTATGGTTATAAATGCTGAAGAACCGATTCCTGTGATTATTGGAGAAACAACAATTTGCCGGGGAGAGTCAACTATCCTATCTGTAAATAATGATTTCGCTGAATACATATGGAATACAGGCGAAACAACCAAAGATATTACCGTCAATCAAACGGGAAATTATACTGTTGAAGTTACTGATTCTAATGGCTGC
>JAZDIP010000077.1:0-2985 GCA_043804925.1 bacterium
AAAATGTGAATAAAACGGCAGATATAGAACATTATTCTATTTTATTAAATAATTTTGGAAGCGGTTTATATTTTTATTATATTTTGACAAATGGAGCAGTTCAATTGAAAGGAAGTTTTTTAGTGAACAGATGAAAAAAATATAAATTAATTACGCTAAGTCCCAAAAAAACAGTATAGATCAATTAAATTTATTTGCTTTTGTGAAAATATTACATTATATTTGATTTGATAAATTGAAATTAATTGGTTCAAATACTATTTTTATTGTTAACAATGAAACTTTGTTGGTGAACAGATGAAAAGAGTAATTCTAATATTGTTCATATTTTGTGTTAATAGCTTGTTTGCTCAAAAGCAATTTAATAATTGGTACTGTAACCAAAATGAAGCTTTAACATTTAACACAATAACTGGAACTCCTAAAGTCATCCTTAATGATAAAATGTTTTCCGGTTCACCTGCATCTATAAGTGATGCAAACGGTAATTTACTTTTCTATACTGATGGTGTTACAGTTTGGAATAAAAAACATCTAATTATGGAAAATGGCACAGGGTTGTTAGGTAATAATACACCTCCTGACTATTATCATCTTTCAAATTATACTTTAATAGTTCCGCAACCTGGGAAAAAGTTCATTTATTGGATTTTTACTACCGGTACTCAACGTCTGCGATATACTCAAGCATGGGAAACCGGCAATGGACCACCCGAAGATGAAATCAAAGTATCTGGTAGCAATAGTGGTTTGAATTATTCGATAGTTGATATGAGTAAAAATGATGGTCTTGGTTCTGTTACAGAGAAAAATAATCCATTGATGATACCCTGCTCAGGACAGGTAAACAGCATTTTGCATAAAAACGGAAAGGATGTATGGATAGTT
Source organism: bacterium (assembly GCA_043804925.1). Taxonomy (GTDB): domain Bacteria; phylum Bacteroidota; class Ignavibacteria; order Kapaibacteriales; family UBA2268; genus ChocPot-Mid. Next base: position 889 of record JAZDIP010000077.1, read on the forward strand.
TCAAGTAAGTTTGGCAATTATTTTACAGCCTTTCTTTTGACTGAATCAGGGATTGACATGGCTATTGATAGTAAATTTATATCCATATTAAATGACACACTTTATCAATATGGTTCTTTTGGACCTCTCGTTAAATCCCTCGATGGAAAAAAAATTGCATCTTCTTTTTATGGTTATTGGGACCCTGTATATATGAGAAGATATGATATACGCAAGATTATTCCGCCACATTTTGAGATATTTGATTTTGATAATTCTACCGGTAAATTATCCAACCGCAAATATTTTATAAATTTTTATAATGATTCTGCTTTTTTAAAATTTCATAAAGATTCCATAACAATTGACACACTTATGAATGGAATTGATACTAATAATAGTTTGAAAATTTTAAGTGTAAAATTATCTCCTGATGGAAGTAAGTTGTATATGCTATTTACTGGAAATACTTGGATTAGTGGATGGAAAAATAAAAGTTATTTATTGCAATTTGACCTTATGCTTGATTCAGCTTCAATGATTAATCAATGTGTTTGCCTGGATCACAACGATGATTGGTTTATGGATTACGTTATTATGCAAATAGGACCCGATAAGAAAATCTACACAACAGATATTACTAATTATAATATTGCTCCTGGTTATTCGGCAAGGAATCATTATTGTATAATCCAAAAACCAAATAATAAAGGTGTTAAATGTGATTTGATAAAAAAATCTGTTCATGCATTATATAGAACTCCGGGATTACTCCCTAACGATGTATTTTTATTTCCATTTATTATAGCACAACCTGAGGGTGATACTATTTGCTACGGTGAAACACTTGTTTTAAAAGGTAATGTAAATTCAGCGATGCCAACGGAAACATTAACTTGGGAGGGACCGAATGGATTTAGCTCCAACGATTCAAATCTTGTTTTCCCTAATGCAACGGATGATTTGACGGGATGGTACAAAGTAACCGCAACATCAAACGGAGATACGACAAGCGATAGTGTATATGTCATAGTTTTCCCGAAAAATCCTGATACATTGAGGATTATTCCTTCGGACAGCACAAGATTATGCAGGTTGGGAACTGTAAAACTTGGAATAAATAAGCCAAGAGATGATTACAAATATTTATGGTCAACAGGAGATACTACCGAAAGTATAACTATTAATACCGAAGGTAAATATTTTGTAACAATAAGTGATTCGAATGGCTGCGAACAATTCGACAGCGTAAAGGTCTATTTGGAAGATTTAACTCCGGAAATCGAAATAATTGGCAACATTCCTGCTTGCGAAGGCGATACAATTGTTTTGAGAACAAAGGAAAAATATGATGTTTATAATTGGTCAACAGGTGATACAACAAGAGAGATAATAGTTACAAAATCCACAAGATGTTCTGTTTCTGTTATTGATAGTTTGGGTTGCACGGGAGAAACTGACGAAGTAGAAGTGCTTTTTTATCCGACACCGAAAGTTAATTTAAAAGGACCGGATACGGTTTGCGTTGGCAGTACAGTAACTTATCGTGTAAATAAAAATAATAATGTAGGATACGGGTGGTGGGTCGAATTAGGGAGCTTGGTTCCCGGATTCCATTCAGATTCTGCAAAAGTAATTTGGCTGCAAGCAGGAAAAGGAAAAATTGTATCTCAACAGCAAAACTCTTATGGTTGTGTCGGCAAAGACAGTATGTTTGTTGAAATTATTGATGAGGTAAAACCAGAAATAATCCCGAAAAAACCAATTATTTGTGGAGAAGGGACAGTAACACTGAAAACATCGGAGCAATACCTCAGCTATGAGTGGTCAACAACTGAAACAAGCGATTCGATTGTGGTCAGCAGTGCAGGAGTGTATTCAGTAAAGGTAACTGCCGAGGGTGGATGCACGGGATATGACACTATTATGGTTATAAATGCTGAAGAACCGATTCCTGTGATTATTGGAGAAACAACCATTTGCCGGGGAGAGTCAACTATCCTATCTGTAAATAATGATTTCGCTGAATACATATGGAATACAGGCGAAACAACCAAAGATATTACCGTCAATCAAACGGGAAATTATACTGTTGAAGTTACTGATTCTAATGGCTGC
>JAZDIP010000078.1:0-3948 GCA_043804925.1 bacterium
AAAATGTGAATAAAACGGCAGATATAGAACATTATTCTATTTTATTAAATAATTTTGGAAGCGGTTTATATTTTTATTATATTTTGACAAATGGAGCAGTTCAATTGAAAGGAAGTTTTTTAGTGAACAGATGAAAAAAATTTAATAATTATGAGCTAAGTCCCCAAAAAAAAACTTAGGTAAATAAAATTTATTTGCTTTTTTGAAAATATTACATTATATTTGATTTGATAAATTGAAATTAATTGGTACCAATAATAATTTTATTGTTAACAAAGGAATTTTCATGGTGAACAGATGAAAAGTGTGATTTTAATATTGTTCATATTTTGTGTTAATAGCTTGTTTGCTCAAAAGCAATTTAATAATTGGTACGGATTAAAACAAAATGAAAAACCTACTGCTTTTACTTTTAATACATTATCCGGTTCACCAAGAGTAATCTTGCCTAATCAATTATACAATGGCACACCAGCTTCGATAAGTGATAAAAATGGACAGTTGCTTTTTTATACGAATGGCATTAATGTGTATAATAAAAATCATCAAATAATGGAAAATGGCACAGGATTATTTGGAGAGGATGTTAGGGCAAGTGTTTATTCTAACCAGACATTAATTGTTCCACAACCCGGGAAATCTGATATTTTTTGGATTTTTACAACCGGTATACAGGTATTAAGTTTTACACAAGCATGGGAAACCAGCAATGGACCATCCGAAGATGTAATTAGAGTATTCGGTAACAATAATGGATTAAATTATTCGATTGTTGATATGAGTAAAAATGATGGTCTTGGTTCTGTTATTGAAAAAAATCATCCAATGATGATACCTTGCTCAGGGCAGGTAAACAGTGTATTACATAAAAACAGTAAAGATGTTTGGATTGTAGCAAGTAAGTCAGGAACAATTTTTTCCGCATATCTTCTTACTGAAAATGGCATTGAAATGTGTAGGTATAGTAAATTTGAACCTATAGTATCCGATACCCTTTACAAATACGGAATATTTGGTCCAATCGTAAAATCTCTTGATGGAACAAAAATAGCTTCTTCATTTGTTGGACACTGGGACCCTCATTTAACGAGAACTTCGAACATTCGAAAACTTATTCCGCCTCATTTCGAGATTTACGATTTTGACAATTCAACAGGTAAATTAACCAATCGCAAATATTTTATAAATTTTTATAAGGATTCAACTTTTTTGAAATATTACAAGGATTCAATTAAAATTGATACATTATTAAAATATATTGATACAAATTATACATTGGGAATTGTTTGTTTAAAACTGTCTCCTGATGGAAGTAAACTATACATGATTTTTCGCGGACAGCCAAATATTGCAGTTTTGGGAAATAGAATTTATCAGTTTCTTTTTCAATTTGACTTAACACTTGATTCAGCATCAATGATAAATAATTGTGTAGTACTCGATTATCATGATGTTGTTAATGACCAATATACAAATATGCAAATTGGGCCCGATAAAAAAATTTATTTGGCTGATATAGCATCTTGGATAACACATTATGCTGTTATTGACCGTCCAAATATGAAAGGGATTAAATGCAATTATAGGAAAAGAGCAATTAATGCCGGAGTTGTTCCTCATTTACTACCAAATGATGTATTTCTTTTTCCGTTTATAGTAGCGAAACCGGTAGGAGATACGATTTGCTTTGGAGAAACTCTTGTGTTAAAAGCTAATGTAAATTCAGCGATGCCAACTGAAACAATTACTTGGGATGGACCGAACGGATTTAGTTCAAACGATTCAAATCTTGTTTTTCCTAATGCAACAGACGAATTAACTGGATGGTATAAAGTTACTGCAACTTCAAACGGAGATACGATAACAGATAGTGTATATGTTATAGTTTTCCCGAAAAATCCTGATACATTGAGGATTATTCCTTCGGACAGCACAAGATTATGCAGGTTGGGAACTGTAAAACTTGGAATAAATAAGCCAAGAGATGATTACAAATATTTATGGTCAACCGGTGACACAACTGAAAGCATAATAATTAATACAGAAGGTAAATATTATGTGACGATAAGCGATTCGAATGGCTGCGAACAATTCGACAGCGTTAAGGTCTATTTGGAAGATTTAACTCCCGAAATTGAAATAATCGGGAATATTCCTGCCTGTGAAGGCGATACGATTGTTTTACGAACAAAAGAAAAGTATGATGTTTATAATTGGTCAACGGGCGATACGACGAGCGAGATATATGTAACAAAATCCACAAGATGTTCAGTTTCTGTTATTGACAGTTTAGGTTGTACGGGTACCAGCGAAGAAGTTGAAGTGATGTTTTATCCTAAACCAAAAGTAAATTTAAGAGGACCGGATACAGTTTGTTTGGGTAGTACTGTAACTTATCGTGTAAATAAAAACAACAATGTAGGATACGGGTGGTGGGTCGAATTAGGGAGTTTGGTTCCCGGATTCCATTCAGATTCTGCAAAAGTAATTTGGCTTCAAGCAGGAAAAGGAAAAATTGTATCTCAACAAACTAACTCTTATGGTTGTGTCGGCAAAGACAGTATGTTTGTTGAAATTATTGATGAGGTGAAACCCGAAATTATTCCTAAAAAGCCCGTCATTTGCGGCAACGGGACTTTAACTTTAAAAACTTCAGAACAATATGATAGCTATGAGTGGTCAACAGGTGAAACAAGCGATTCGATTGTTGTCAGCAGTGCAAGAATGTATTTTGTAAAAGTTACAGCCGATGGAGGATGCACGGGATATGACACTGTAAATGTAATAAAAGCCGAAGAACCGCTGGCTGTAATAATAGGAAATACTACCCTCTGCAGAGGTGAATCATCTGTGTTGAGTGTTGCCGGTGATTATGCTAAATATTTGTGGAATACAGGCGAAACAACCAAAGATATTACCGTCAATCAAACGGGAAATTATACTGTTGAAGTTACTGATTCTAATGGCTGCAAAGCGTCAGCATCGGTTGATGTGAAGCAAATTATTATCTCATTAGATGGCTTGATTGATACTGATTTTGGCAAGATTAGCATTGACAACAAAGATAACAAGAATTTGATACTAACCAACAAAAGCAATGAAAGTATTAGAATTGAAGATGTGAGATTGAAATCAGGTAATGGTGAATTGTCAATTATCGCAATACCGCAAACACCTGTTATCCTCGATTCAGGCGAAGCAATGACAATAAACATTAACTTTGAACCTGATTATATGCAGGAATATGCAGATAGTTTAATAATTGAAATAAGTGAGCCATGCGAAGAATTGTTTAGTTCAAATGTCAGTGGTATAGGTACGGGAAAAATGCTTGTCTGGTTACCCGTTCTCAGTAAAGAAGTCGGTTATAATATATGCATACCTCTTTATGCAAAGCTGATGAATACGAAGCCAATCACATTAGATACAAAATTCGATACTGAAATACGGTATGATGCAACAGCACTAAAGCCGGAAAATGATTATGCCATTGTTGGGACTAACAGGATTGTTGATTTTAATAATAAGGATTTAAGCATAAGCAAGGACACAAATGTAATTGCCGAGCTATGCGGGACAGTCCTTCTTGCCAAAGAGAACACTACACCAATATTTATATCGGATTTCACATTATCAAATCCGTATTGTGAAATAGAAACGCTGGACGGAAGTTTAACAATATTAGGATGTTCGATTGATATTAGCCGGATAATGTTAATTGAACCAATTGAAGTTTCACTGACACCCAATCCCGGTAAAGATGAGATTGATTTGAGCATTAAGTCAACATATCACGGGCAGATTGATATTAGGATTTACAACACCCTTGGCAATTTGGTTTATACGGAAAATGTGAATAAAACGGCAGATATAGAACATTATTCTATTTTATTAAATAATTTTGGAAGCGGTTTATATTTTTATTATATTTTGACAAATGGAGCAGTT
>JAZDIP010000079.1:0-3572 GCA_043804925.1 bacterium
ATAGGATTATGAATAGTATAGATGAAGTTATAGATACGCTTGCTGACGCATTACATCAAATAGAAAATGAAAAAAATATTATTAAATCTATGTGCAATTTTAGTTGGTTATATTGATATACATGCTGTCGGTTTAGTATAAGTACTTGGAAATTAACAAAGTGATTTGTGATTTGGGTGCTGCATAGGTGATTTTTATATGTTTATCAGGAAAAGCAAGAATCGAAGCGGTAGTGTAAGCATCCAGATTGTATCCAAACATTCCGGGTAATAAAAAATTGTCAAAACAATAGGAAGTGGCCGAACAGAACAAGAAATAGAATATTTATACCAACGAGCAAAACCAGACCTTCAAGCAAACGGGCAAACAACGGCATTGTTCGTAAATAAGGAAGATGCATTTATTGAGAGCTTTCTAAACAGTCTAAATAATTACGATAACATAAAAACCGGAGACAAAAGAAAATTCGGGGGAAACTCTAAGTTTGAAAACAGGATAATTTGGTACTATTCGCTCAATGCCTGTTAAGAAATAACAAATATTTACTTAGACGAAACATTAAAAGCGGAAGAAATAAAAGACAACCTCGAGAGAATAGACAAATTCCCGGAAGAGTACAATATAGATGAATTCCACTCACAACAATACAAATTTGGAACAATTACCCTTATGAACAATCTTAACAAGACACCCATGCAGGTATTTGTTGATTATAAAAGCAGGTCTCAGATGGAAAGAATGATTGATGCACTTAAAATATTACAGATACCGATAAAAGATATGCAGAATGAGCAATCTCTTGAGGCATGGATGTTAATTAATCATATAACTCTGCATTGGTACTACAAAATTCTACAATTATTGAAATTAAAAGAATTAAGCAACAGGTATACTCCTTTGAATCTGATACGTTTTTTTAAAGGAAGTTAGAAAAGTTAAAATCAATTGAGCTACTCAGAATAAACATCTTCCTGCATTACCGGAGTGTTTAGTGAGTGAAATAAAAAGCTTGTTAAATATTGTCATTTTATTTTAAATTATTCATAATAATTTATTTTTTCTCTTTCGTCTAATTAATATTAGTTATTGAAAATAGATGAAATGATGAAACCATTAAACGCAGATTTTATATTAGGAACAACCAAAAAGGAAGAATTTCCGAAAAGCAAATTACCTGAAGTTGCCTTTTCCGGTAGGTCTAATGTCGGAAAATCCTCTTTGCTTAACAGTATTGTTCTTCGGAAAAATCTCGCACATATAAGTTCAACTCCCGGAAAAACTCAGCAAATAAATTTCTTCAGTGTTGAGAATAAGTGGATTTTTGCAGACCTTCCCGGATTTGGATATGCCAAGGTCAGTAAAACACTCAGGCAAGATTGGCAAAAAATGATTTACGATTATCTCACAGATAGAAATAATTTGAAGCTGGTTTGTTTGCTTGTGGATTCCCGTCACGAACCAATGGACAGTGACCTTGCGATTATCGAATTTCTTGAAAATTCACAGAAGAAATTCATTATTATCATGACTAAAACAGATAAAATTTCAGATAAATTGGTTAATGAAAGAAAAAAGCAATTTGAATATTTAGTTAGCCAATGTAAATTTTGCATTGAAGTACTGCCTTATTCGTCAATAAAATTTACAGGCAGGGATAATTTGCTTGCCGTAATGAAAAGAGAAAGTGAATAAATAAATTTTTTTTTATTTTTAACACAAAGTGCACTAAGAAAGCACAAAGTACACAGAGATTATTGAAATAATTCGAGGTTTGAAAGTGGATATTAAAGCATCAATCGTGCAAAGTATTGCAACAAAGCAAAAGCTTTTGGAATTATGCATTCCTGACATTGAAGCATGTGGTAAGAAACTTGTAGAATCTGTCAAAAATGGGGGTAAAATCCTATTTTGTGGAAATGGTGGCAGTGCCGCTGATAGTCAGCATTTAGCTGCTGAGCTTGTGATTCGTTACCGCAGTTCAGTGAACAGGGCGGCGATTCCTGCGATAGCACTTACCGTTGACCCTTCGATTTTGACAGCAGGAGGCAACGACATCGGCTTTGAGAATATCTTTGCCAGAGAAGTCGAAGCTTATGGGAAAAAAGGTGATGTTCTTGTTGGCATCTCAACAAGCGGAAATTCCGAAAATGTATTTAGGGCTGTACAACAAGCAAAAAAGCAGGATTTAACAACCATTGGTCTTCTTGGTGCAGGTGGCGGTAAAATATCACAGGAATGTGATTTATCAGTTATCGTTCCTTCAGACATAACGGCAAGAATTCAGGAATCTCATATTCTCATCGGACACATTTGGTGCGAAATGATTGAGGAAAGATTGTTTCCTGAATTATTTTGAAAAATATTGTTTCTGACATTATTTTTACCATTTTCTATATTCTATCTTCTCTTTTCTATTTTCTAAAGCCGGTGCGAAATGAAAGAAGAGGAACTTTTCCCTGAAATGTTCAGAAAATAGTTTGAAATGTTCAAAATAAATCGTAATTTTGTAAGCTAAATTATTGCCATCATAGCTCAGTTGGTAGAGCAGCTGATTTGTAATCAGCCGGTCGGCGGTTCAAGTCCGTCTGATGGCTCAACTAAAAAATCCCGATTTCATCGGGATTTTTTTTATTTAAGTGAATTTTATATTACAAAATCCTCCCCCTCTTGAATGCCTGAATATTTGCCGATTTGGTAATCTCATTTGGGGATATTGCAGAAATAGCATCAAGCCAGATTTCTTCAGGGATTTTGTCACAGGGTTCGACTGTTGAAACAAGTCCCAAGGCAACTACATTAGCTGAAAGCCCTTTTTTATCTCCAAGTTCGTATGCAGCTTTGTAAAAATCTGCAATTAATAATTTATTTCCTTTCAGTGCTTTTTTAATTTTATTAAAATCAGGGTAATCCGACTTCCTGGCATTTACAGGTAGCGCAGTAAAATCATTAAATATTATCGTTCCTCCGGGTTTTATCAGGTCTATAAATCCCGGACGAAGAACTTCATTAATCTCCATTGCAACGAGTATATCAACCGAATTTGGTGCTAATACAGGAGAAAACACATCACCGCAACAGAAGACTGATATCACAGGTCCACCAAGCTGAGCCATACCGTGAGTATCTCCTTTTACGATTTTTGTTTCCGAGTAAGGTGTCCGTAATGCAAGTTCAGACAGAACTTTTCCGAAGAACAGATTACCTTGTCCACCAATGCCGCGAACAGCAATCCTCAATGATTTTGGCAAATCTTTTTTACTTATTTTCTTTCCGGTCTTATATTTTATTTTCTTTAACTGAGGTTTATCGGTTTTCTTTCTTTCAGTAGATTCTTCACGCACAACGATTGCACCTTCTACATTACAAACCTGCATACAAATCCTGTCATTTGAGCCGCAGTCAGTGCAAAAAACAGTAAAAGATGGCTTTTTATTTTCATCGAGTTCAATACCCGGGCATATGTTACATAATCCGCAATTCACACAAATATCATAGTTGAATTCAAGTTTGGGGATTGTTCTTTCTTTAGGAATTTCGTGAATACATTCACCTTCGATAATTAAAGCGGAAAA
>JAZDIP010000080.1:0-2485 GCA_043804925.1 bacterium
AACAACACACAAATGGACGGCAAATTATGAATTACCAATTGCAGCACAATCAGGTGATGTACTTGCAGAACTTTTATTTAATTCAATGCTGGGACTTAGTGATACTACAACTTTATCCATCGAAGAATTGACTGCAAGAGGGGGGAGTTTAACTCCAGTTAACGGATTCTTTAGAGGTTTAGGGCTTTGCAAAACTACCGATACAACACGTTTATTTAATCCATTTAACAAGCCGGCGATATTATCAATGAATCCTAATCCAACAGACGGAGTTATAAATATTGAATATGAAACTTCAGAAAAAGGTTTCACCAAAATGTGGGTATCGGATATGTTGGGTAATCATGTTTATGAATTATTTTCCGGAGTACCTAATCCCGGTAAAGCAGACGTAAATCTCGATGGGACGTATTTGTCAAATGGTGTTTACTTTATTATATTACAAACACCGACCCAGATTGTAAGGGAGAAGATATATATTATGAGATAGTCGTTAGTCGATAGTCGTTAGTCGATAGTCGTTAGTCGATAGTCGTTAGTCGATAGTTGACAGTTGACAGTTTGAACATTCACAGAGCGATTGAATGATTGATTTGACTTTGAAGTTTAAAAAAATGATTTTAAGTTTTAAACTTTGATTTCATCATTTAGACGATTAATATTTTTAAAATCATGTTCAATGTCTGACTCCACAATCCCCGAGGGATTGTATAAAGATAAGAAAATTGATTTATTTATAATATAAATTTTTGCATTGGAGTTAATATGAAGTGGATAGTAATTTGTATATCGCTCATAATAATGAGTTCGAATACCGGATATTTGTTTGGACAAAGACTAGACATCTTATACACTGAGCCATTAGACTATCCGTATATGATAACAGGTTTTAGACTTTATGATGTTCAGGACAAAGAAATCAGAAACACTTACGGGTCTAAATCAATCGAGAAAGGAGATATTGTCATATATGAAACTGAAGATAATAATACAGTAACAAGGGAGGTTTTGTATGACCCTGACTGTCCAAATCTAAGTCTCAAAACTTTTTCTGCAGTTTTAGTTGTAGATATCTCAGAATCTATGGCTGACCCACTACCCGGAGGTTCTAAAAGAATAGATGCGGCTAAAGATGTTTTAAGGGAATGGGCTCGAAATTTTGACCCTAAACGAACCGAAACGGCTATAACCGCTTTCTGTGGGGATGCTATACCAAGTAAAGATAATAGTAATGAACCAATTAGAACATTTACTAACAACAAAGACACTTTATTAGCTGCTATTGACAGATTACCTAACTTTTGTAATGGAACCAACTATAATGCTGCATTTTTACATAAAAGGTTTGATAAATATATAAGGCAGTTCAGCGCCCTATACTGGTGCCAGCCCGGCAAGGCAAAATATAAACCTGTTATTGTTTTTTTGACTGACGGAAATCATCTTACTTCATACGGTGGTGCCTTTGAGATTGACACTGTCGAAAAATATGCTAATTTATATAAAGCAACCATATATGTTATAAAATTCGGAGCAGAACCTATTAATGATGATAAAAATTTGGAGCATTTGAATCGTCTTGCCCTTATTGGAAAGGTGGAAGGAGATTTAACACCTAATATATGGCTCGATGTCAATAGTGCAGACGAACTTAAAAATATTTATCAGGACATTTTATCTGAAGCTGCTAAAATTGGTGACCCACCGCCTTGCTATGTTACATGGAAGGGTGCCTGTGAAAGTGGAAGTGCTACTTTTACTTTTCCGAATCATGGAGGTTTGGTTGGTGTGTCGGATTTTGTCGTTGCTCCAAACAAATTGCCAAATTTGAATATAAATCCGAGGAATCCGGTATTCAGTAATGTAGCACCCGGCTCTACTCCTGCGTCCATGACTGTTACATTAAAAGCCGAGAAAAATTTCATTGAAATAACCGGCTATGATATTTTAGACCAGAGTTTAGTTGGCGATTTCTCAGTTGTTGATTGGGGTCCTTCCGCACCCCCTCCTTTTGTTATTCCAAAGGATTCTTCGTATAAAATAGTTATACAATATGCTCCACAGGATTCATCCTGTTCTAATGGGGTGGTGGAATTTCTCGGCAGTGCTTGCACAGGCAGGGAAATGAATGTGAAAGGAGAGATGCTCCCATTCGTTGAAGACATTGATATGGGAAATGTGAATGTAGGAGGTTCAAAAAACGATACTTTTTCTGCGGTATTTTGCAATAAGACATGTCAGGATATTAAAATAACACGACCAACAATAAAAGGCACGGATGCATCTAACTTTTTTGTTATAAAACCAACAGGAACTGTAACATTAAAACCAGGAGATTGCCTCGAAATGGAATTTCAATTTAATCCTAACGAACCTGCAGGAACAAAGAAAGCAAAAATTGAAATAAAAACCGATTATAACAATCAGACTTTTTCCGGAAATATAACCGGAAATGCTGTTGGAGGAAAGACTGTTATACATGATG
>JAZDIP010000081.1:0-25320 GCA_043804925.1 bacterium
GAAGAAAAAATCTATTTGTTGACCGGACAAGAAATCATAAGCTACTGCCTCGATATCATCTATATTATAGATCTCTTTTTCAATTGTAGTAATACAAACCAAATGATCTTCAGATAAGAAAATACCAAATACCCTCCCAAGTGTATCCAATTTAATTTTGTTAGAATAGATAACACTACCTTCTTCCAAATCGTAAATTGCAAAAGAACTGTCAGACATTGTATAGCCTAAATACTTTCCGTTACCGGAAACAGCAAGCTGCAAAACATTATTTCTAACTTCTATCTCATCAGCAAGAACATCATCTACAAAGTTATAGAAATAAATCTTACTATCTGAACTATAAATCAAATTCTCTGTATCAGGATAAATTGCAATTGTATTATTATCTTCAGATTTACGTGAAAAATCCAATGCTTTAATAAATTTACCTGTTTGAGCGTCCCATATTATTGTCTTGTCTGTTCCTATTGTAATTAAATATTGGTCGTTGTTTGCGAATTTAAGAATACCCGGGTAACCATCTAAGGAACTACCTATATGTGTAGAAAACAATTCTTCCAATTTTTTTGAAACAAAATTAAAATAATATTGTCCATAATAACTTGATAACAGAATGTTTTTATTATCGGGAGTGAAAAATTGCTTGTAAAAATAGTCATAAGTATAATTATTACTACCGGGAATAGTTTTTATGTAATCACTTAAGAAAGAATTTACGATAACAGAATTATTCAATATATCAAAAACAGCAAATTGAGTATGATTAGATAACAATAGGTACTGATTATTGTTTGAGATACTAATATTAGCAGGTGAAAATAAAGTAAAATTTTCTAAATTAATGACATCAATTATATCTTTTATTTGAAAGTTATAAATATAAATATCCATGGAACTGCAAAAAACCATATAATTCATGTCTAAACTAATATCACATATTGTTATAGTATGAGAATTATCATCATCATCAATATCGTCATTCCAAATTACAGTATGTTTATTAACATCATAAATATATACATTTGATTGAAAATATGTTTGAATAATAAGGAAATTATTATCAGGTGAGAATTTAATTGTGTTTATGTTTAATGCTAATCCGGAATCATCTGTAATAGAGTCAGTAAAAATTATTTTTTGTGAATAATTATCAATATAATAAAACTTTTTTCTATTTGTTAAAGGGCATGATACTTGATAATGAAAATCAGAACTTAAATCTTCAGGTAATCCATATCTACCAATAGTATCAATTAGCTTCAATGAAGGAATTTCATAAAACCGGGCATTAAAAAAATTAGTATCTATACCACAATTAAGATATATACAACATATTATATTTGAATCTTTTCTTGCAAATAATTCAATAATATTTTTTTGTTTAAAAGGTTTGTAAGATTGAAAAAGTATTTTGTTAACAAGATTGCAATTATTTTTATCATAAACTGATATCCAGTTATTATTTCCAGTATTAGAATTTATGGTTATGATAAATTGATTATCAGAAGAAACAACACAATCAGGATTTTCATAATATGAGATACCCTCATTATTTCCTGATGGTAATCTCTCCCAAAGAATATCATTTGATATGCAATTATTAATATTTGCAGTCAAAATCAGAAAAAAGACAAAATATTTAATTCCCGAATACTGTTTCATGTGATTAAACATTCCCGAAACCCATAAATTAACAACTTTTTTCATAGTTTCTCCAATTTTGTTTCCAAATATACTTATATAACACATGAAAACGTAAAATGTTACACTTTTTTTTTCAAAATATGCGATTTTTTGCAAATTATTGTTGATTATTCATTGTTAGTCAAATAAATTAGTTTCTTTTAAAAATATTTAAGATATTTGTTTTTCTATTATTGTTAATAATTGATTAACGATTGATAAAATTTTTGTTAAGAATATATTAGGAGAATGATTTGGCAGATATATTTGAAAAATGTATCAGTTTTACAAGGGCTGATGATGTAAAAAAGCTCGGAGTTTATCCTTATTTTAGGGCAATCGAGGAAAACGAAGGTCCCGTTGTCAGAATTGAAGGCAGGGAAGTAGTAATGGCCGGCTCAAATAATTACCTTGGTTTGACTGCCCATCCTAAAGTAAAGGAAGCTTCGATTAATGCCGTTAAAAAATACGGTACAGGTTGTTCGGGTTCGAGATACCTGACAGGTACAATTGATTTACATATAGAGCTTGAGAAACGCTTGGCTAAATTTTTGGGATTCGAAGAAGTATTGCTTTACAGTACCGGATACCAAACAGCATTAGGTGCTATTCCTACCCTTGTTGTTAAAGGAGACTACCTGATTTTAGATAAGGAAGACCATGCCTGCATTATAAATGGGGCAATGATAGCAAAAGGTGCTTTCACTGATTACAAGCGATATAAACACAATGATATGCAGGATTTGGAAAGAGTCCTTTCGCATTTGCCGCTTGATTCAGGAAAATTAATAGTAAGTGATGGAGTTTTTTCAGTAACCGGTGAAATCGTAAATCTGCCGGATTTATTAACGGTTACAAAGAAATACAATGCAAGAGTAATGCTTGACGATGCTCATGCTATTGGTGTTGTCGGAAAAGGCGGAAGAGGAACTGCAAGCAAATTCGGTCTGACTGACCAAACTGATTTAGTCATGGGAACATTTTCAAAAACATTTTCATCACTTGGCGGATTTGTAGCAGGACCTGAAAGAGTAATCAACTTTTTGAAGCACCATTCACCGGCTTTGATATTCAGTGCAAGCCCCACTCCTGCGTCCTGTGCGGCAGCACTCGCATCCTTGGAAATTTTAGAGGAACAACCGGAACTGGTTGACAGATTAGTTGCTAATTCAAAATATATGCAAAAGGGATTTAAAGAGCTTGGTTTGAACATAATCGAAAGCGAAACCGGAATTGTTCCTGTAATTGTTGGAGATACAGACCTTGCCTTTATATTTTGGAGGAAACTATACGATAACGGGGTGTTTGTCAACGCATTCATACCACCTGGTGTCCCTCCGCACATGAGTATGATGAGGACAAGTTATATGGCAACTCACGAGAAAATTCATCTCGATAGGATTCTCGATGCTTTTAAAATTGTTGCCAAAGAATTGAATTTAATTTAATTTTTAAAACAAATTTCCTTTTTTTTCGTAATTATTATTATAGTTACATTTGATTAAAATAATTTTGAATAAATTGTTATTTCGTTTAATAGCATAGCCGGGGTAAGTGCAAAAAATGAAAAGTAACGGTATTATGCATGTTTTTTACAAATTTAAATAATGCAATTTGGAAAAAATTATACGATTTTATTAATAAATATAAAGTTGTAAAATTAAAATACATCATATCAATCTTTATAATAGGATTGATAGCTGTTTCGTTTTCTACCAACAGCAACGCGCAAATATATTTAATTGACCATAACGGGGATAAATATGCATCTGCAGACACAGTCCCTCCATATATACCTGTTTACATACCCGATGATGATGGCTCTGCGCAAGGGCAGGTCATAGATATGCCCGATGATGATGCTATTAGGTCTAATTTAGGCAATATTTTTAAAAGTCTCGATGACAATTTCAATTTTGATTTTGACGAATATGAGCCCGGTGTTGACAGGCAAACCAATTGGTATATTACAGTAAAAGATAAGTTCAAAGATGCTGCCGGCTCAGTTAGGTTTTCCGATTGGGCAGGAAATTCAGTTACTGAAACATTCAGATATATAGCCCCGAAATTTCGTTTGAGTCCCAATGATTTTAATTTTGGGGAAGTTGTTACCGGCGACGATAGACCTTACACCGAATTTGTAATAACCAATGAAAGTTATGACCGGAAGTTTGTACTTGAAAAATTAGAATTAAAAGACGGGAAAAAAGGATTTGAAATTGTGTTTTTAAAAAACACTGAAGGATATTTAAATGGACCAAATAAAATATTTGAGCCACAGGAATCGCTGAAGTTCAGAGTTTATTTCAATCCAACAATTGAAGGAAATTTTTCAGATTCAATCGGGATTGGAACGAGCTATGCCTTTGCCTACACAGCAAGAGTCCGGGCTGAAGTGGCAAGTCCTGTTATAGTAGCCGATGACCTGAATTTCTTCGATATAACAATCGGGGATACCATGAGAAAATCCGTCTCTGTCCACAACAAAGGGCTTGTTCCCTTATATTTAAAATCGTATTTGTCAACACGGCTGCCATTTTGGACAACCTTACCGCAAATAACGGAAAATGAAAACTATTTGATTTCTCCCGGCGGCAGATTGAATTTCGAGATATTTTTTGCTCCGGATAGTTTGGGATACTTTAAAGACTCTGTAATATTTTTCAGCAATGCTACCGGTAAGGATGCCGTTACATACATATACGGTCATGGAGTAAAACCCGGTTTAATAGTTTCTTCTTATGATTGGGGACGAAAAAGAATAAAACCCGGACAACCTTACACTTCTTATGAAAATGCTGTTTGGCTTACCAATACGGCACAAGATTCTATTACAATTTACAACATAGAGAAAATTGATACCATAAATGCATATGCTTTTGAATTTGTTGAAGGGGAATTTCAAAATCTAAAGTTAGCTCCCCGGCAATCAAAACAAATCGAGGTAGCTTTCAATCCTATCGAGGTAGGATACCACGAGATGACTTTGGTATATAAAAATTCCATGGAAAGCGAGTCAAAATCTGTTTTTAAAGGTATTGGCGTAGCACCGAAAATTAGTACTTCAGATGTTAATTTCGATACAAGTTTGGTAAATGACGTGTTCACTCCCGTCAGCCGCAGGGTGATATTTAGAAATGAGAATTGGGATTATGCAGATATATTATACATAGACAGCATAATGATTCTTCCAAATGGAGATGAAATTTCGGTTGATACTTCGGTACAGTCAAAACCGTATGGAACCGAAGGTTTTAAAATATTTAATGCGGACAAACCCGGTCCGCCATGGCTAATCGAAAAGGGTGACTCACTTGTTTTCGATATTAACTACGTTGCACAAAAAGAAGGTCCTGCGTCCGCTGCCATACGTTCGGTTAGTGATGCTTTATGGGATACTACATCACATCTTACAGGAACAGGTATGTATAGTTGGCTTAAAACTTTTACTACTCCTGCCACTATTGTGGCATGTGTTAATGATGTTGATACGGTATATTACCATATTGAAAATCATGGAAGAAGCGATATAACAATAGATTCAATCAGATTGTTTGATAATGACTCCTTTTATTTTACCGATTCTACAATACTTAATGGATTTGATATTATAAGTTTTGAGAAGAAAGTATTCCCGGTTGTTTTTGCACCAAAAAGAGAAGAAACCCTATCAACAAACATCTTTGCTTATCATACATATAGCGGAATTTTAAAAGAAGAGAAAGCTACAATAAATACTCAAAGCTTCTTTACTGAAAAAAGTTTGACATCTCGAATTACAAATGAAGACACTATATTAAATATTGGAGAAGTCTTAAGTGTCAAAGTTTTTATTGACCAGGGAGAAGATATTTCGTTCTACAAATTAAAAGACTTTGATGTGAGAGTGGAATTCAATCCAAATTTCCTTGCTATTGGCAAAGAAAATATTATTCCGGGAGAGATAATCAAATCTGGTTTTTTCAAACCTGAAAAGGAAAAAATTAATATTGATTATGACAAAGGAATAATCACATTCCCAATAAACGCTCACAGCAACGGCTACTTAACCGGAGACGGGGAGATACTGAAGTATGAATTTCAAATACTTCCACCAAAACAGGCAGACAGTATTTATCAAAGCACAATAATAACATATCTTACTACATCCGGGAATCATTGTGTTGAGTTCAATCATTCCAATACATTAACAATAACTCTTGACAGTTACTTAACAAACAACCTTGAGTGGCTTGATTTCAATGGGAGTAGAAATAAACTACTTGACATTTATCCTAATCCCGCATATTCCGTTAATCCTCACGTAAATTTTGAAATTAAGGAAGAAGGATATTATGAGATTAAGCTGTTTAATCCTTTGGGACAATTTGTTGCATCTATTGTATCTACGAATTTAAGACCCGGAAATTACAGGGCTACATTACCTGTTTTAAATCAACCGACAGGTGTTTATACTTGTTTACTGATTAACTCGCATTTTACAATAGCCAAGAAATTCGTGTTTATTCGGTAAGTAAGAGTTTGACTGATAACAATTACTTGTCTTGATAATGATATTTACAGGAAATAATTTTTATTGACTCGTCATTTACTTCATATATTAAACGATGTTCTTTTGTGATTCTTCTTGACCAAAGTCCCTTGTAATTGTGTTTTAAAGGTTCCGGGCTACCCGTACCTTCAAATGGAGTTCTTTGGATTTCTTTTACTATCGCTGCAATCTTTTTAAAAATTGATTTGTCAAAGTATGACCATTCGACAAATTCTTCAAATGCACTTGGATTAAATAAAATTTGTCTCATGCATTTATTGAAAGGTCTTCAACAAACTTATCGAATTCCTCCTGATTGAACTTAACAACATTAATATCATTGTTAACTTCGTAAATACGACGAACCAATTCATCATTACTTAAAATATCATTTTTAGGTATTTCCGATACTATAATTCGAATATCCTTACCAGGAAATGCTGATTTTATGGAATCAATCATATTCCTATCCAGTACATCTGCATTTGTTTTGTATGTTGCTATCATTTCATTTCTCACTGAATTTCTACTTATTAGTTAATCACGAATTTAAATCATCTTTATTTTTTATCAAACATTTACTCAACAATCACCAGTTTACCTGAACTGAGGAATTTGCCGTTTATTGAAATTGTATAGAAATAAATACCTTGTGAAAAATTATTCAGATTGAATGGAATTTCGTGATAACCTGATACAAAGAAATCACTAACCAAAACAGCTTGTTCCACTCCTGTTATTGAATAAAGTTTTATTTGAACATTACCGTCATGTTCCGTATGGAATTTTATTATTCCTGTGCCCAAGTTGGGATTGGGAATGATTGTAGATTGTGTATTTACATCATTTTCATTTTCAATTTTTAATACTGATGGATAAAACAATCTAAGAATCCCATCTTTACTTCCAGTTAGTAATCCTATGGAATCAGGTGTTAGTGCTAGTTTCCAATTATTATTCCGATTATTAAATTTAATTGACTCCATAACTACCCCAGAAGGAATATTCAAAAATTTTATCGCACTTCCATTCATTCCATCGTTTGCTCCAGTGATAATGTATTTATCATTATAAGAAGAAATAATATCATTTGGAAATTGTTCATTACTCTTAGCACCAAAACTAAAATGATTTATTAATGTGTTTGTAGTAAAGTCCCAAATGTAAATTTCGTTTTGGTCAAAAATTCCAATAACATAATTTAAG
Source organism: bacterium (assembly GCA_043804925.1). Classification (GTDB taxonomy): domain Bacteria; phylum Bacteroidota; class Ignavibacteria; order Kapaibacteriales; family UBA2268; genus ChocPot-Mid. The sequence continues at coordinate 7,424 of JAZDIP010000081.1, forward strand.
TTATTCGAAAAAAACGAATTTAACATCCTACTTATTCTTTGATAATAAATTCCATTATCAGGGTCTTCGTCACCACTTCCTGTGTTTCTATAATAATTCTTTACAGCTTTATAATCTGAATCTATTAAAATAATTTCTGAAACTTCATCAAAATAAGATACGTTTCCACCAGTACCAGGGTATGTTCCCGAATTAAAATAATTATTGCAATAAAGAAAATATTTTTTATCTTTTGATTGCTTAATTGTGGTGATTTCACAATTTTTTCTTGTCAAAGAATGTTGGATTGTATCATTAGCGAAATTCCATATTAAAATTCTAGTTTGATTATCATTATCTCTTCCGTTTCCAGTTACTAATCTCATATTGACAATAATTAATATTGTAGTATCAGTATCGAATATTACTAAATTATTCGAATAGTCAAGCCATTTATCATCACTAAATCCATAGTTTATCAAAGGATTTATATGTTTTACTTCTTTCTTTAAGTTCAAATCAAAAACTTTTATACTGTCACAATTTGGTTCAAATTCTTTATTAATATGATATGAAATAACCATTCTGGATTCATCTGGTGATATGCTAATGTTTGTACAAGAAAGTGGTATCTTAAACTCATCAACTAAGAGTCCGCTTTCGTTTTCCCACTTTCTAAAAATATTATCCATACCAAAAGTATAAAAATGTTCGCCGTCTTTAGAATATTGCAGGAATGTTATTTCTCCCACTTTCAGCTTTTGTTCCCAGTAACCATCTTTGGGTATCCAGCCGGAACTTGTGTCTTGTAATTGAATTTTATCGGATTTTTCACAAAACGATTTTGTTGATGAAGCTATCAAAAAGACAGCGACAAGCACAAATAATGCGGGTTTAAATTGCTTTGTCATATTAAACTTTCAATATTTTCAAAAATTAATTTTGTGAAAGTTCTATCATTTATTCCTAAGTTTTTGAAAATTGCAACACTTATTATTATAATGACACATAAGCAGTCAAAACGTCTCAAAAAAAGTGTTATTTAAGCAAATTCAAGCTGATTAAATTTTAATAATCGCTCGACAGATTTCATGGTATTTGGTAATTCCTTGTGCTTGATTAAATATTCATCAATCCATAGTTTGGAAACTGTTTCGAGTTCTGAAATACATTCCTGATAAGTCTCACCTTGAGCTATACAACCGGGGAATGATATTATTTCAGCAACAAATCCGCCTTCTTCTGCAGGATATATTAATATCGGATAATTCATAAATTACTCTTTTCGTTTGTTTCAATTATATCTAATACTCTTTTAACGTAAATTTCCTTGACTTTATTGTTATGTGAAGGTATAACAAATGTAACATTACCCTTAGAAAAAACAAAATGACTACCGGCACTTCTCTTTAACTCAAAGTCCTTGTCAAAAAGCAGTTTTTATAAATCATTAAACCTAACACCTTTAGGATTATTTTTAATCTTTTCAAAAACTTTTTTACTTATAGTCATTAATTTATTTTCAATTAATTTTTATTCCCTTTTCAATCACTTCTTTTTGTATGAAATAACTGTCGAGGGATTCGTTGTTTAAAGGTAAAACAGATAATCTCAAATCAACAAGTCTGTATAAACCCCTGATTTTTTCTTTATCTAAAAATCTCGTACCTTCAAATTTATCGGAAACTACGGCTAAATCAATATCGCTCCATTCATTGTAATTTCCCAATACATAAGAACCAAATAAATATGCTTCCTTTATCGGAAATCCATTTGATTCCAAAATGAAAATATATTTTTTCGCAATTTCTAATATTTCAGGTTGGATTTCAGCCATTTATACAAATCCTTAATTTTATTAAAATTATTTTCAGTAAAACTTAAATTGCAAAGTTTATAAAACCTCAATTTTTCTTCTGGATACCTTGCTTCAATTACAAAGTCATTAGCTAACTCACAAAACATTTTTTGCTCATCATTAAGCTTTATTTTAATTTGTGATTCGAGTCTTATCAAGTCATGAATCTTAGGTGGTGTCTCATTATTATCGTTAACATAATGTGCCTTCAGTATTTTTTCCAAGACCAAATGACCAATGAACAAACACCAGTCATAATGACCGGTATCAAAGAGTGATTGTGCAGTCAGCAAGTCATGCTCTGCTGTTTTCACCCAATATTCAATATGTTCTTCCTTTGTCATGCACTAATTTACGAAATATAAATCAAAATATTTGGTTTAAAACATAAAAAAATCCGGCAGGAGTTGACTTAATTTTTACTTGAAGGAGCTTGAAAAATCACCAACCTGCCGGATTTCTTATCATAACATAAGGTACTATTTGGGCTCACCACCCGAATCCGTATATAACAAAACTGACTTATTGCCGTTGTAACCGATAGCCCAGCCAATTTTATTCGTTACGAAACAAACTTTCTTAAAATCACCGTTTGATTTTACAAACTGGTTTGTCCATGTATTACCACCGTCAGTTGTACGAATTATCGTGCCTGCATAACCGACAATCCAGCCCTCTTGAGCATTAATAAAGATTAGGTCCTGTAATACGCCCATAGCAGAGTGGTTTTGTTCGATAAATGAATTTCCACCATCATTTGTAAATAAGATTTTCCCGTTTTCTCTTTCACTGCCAATGACAATCCACCCTGTTTGACCGTTAATGAAATACATCGAAGCTCCTCCATATTTATTCGAGTCTAAAGGTAAATCAAACCATGAAGCACCACCATCAGTAGTTTTAACTAATTTCCCATAAGATAGAATATAACCTGTATTGATATCGGCAAAGAATAAGCTGGTAAGATAATAATTTGTTTGTCCTCCGCTAATATCCATTTTAATCCATGTAGAACCGCCATCAGTAGTACGATATGACTCCGAACTAATTACCCAACCGTAATTTTCATTAACGAAAAATATTTTCTGGAAAAAAATCTTTTTACCACCTGTAACATCTACTTCAGTCCAATTTAAACCACCATCTTTGGTGTACAATACTTTTGAACCGGCAATCCAACCATTGTTTTGGTCTATCATGTGAATTGATTTTATAGTCATTGAATCCTGTCCACTGAAATCCAGTTGTTTAGTCCATGATACACCGCCGTCATCCGTACGGTAAACTCCGTCAGCAAGCAGCCAACCCGTATTTTCGTTGACAAATTGAATGTCATTGACATATTTTCCGCTAAGGTCTCCAATTTCCGACCAGCCGCTAACCATATTAGGGTCAATTGGGACTTGAATATCACCAACATCCTTGGTCATTCCATTTGCTTCTGATGTAAATTCTATTGGAGTACTGTAAAAGCCGGCATAATAAGCAACAATCGAAATTTGAGCATTAGCTTTTACCCTGATAAATTCAAAGGTTCCGTCATTTTCAGCATGACCTTGTCCCCCGCCGCCGAAATTAACACCTGATATCTTCACCCAGGCATTAGACAAAGGATTGCCATCCATGTCAACAACACGTCCTACAATCTGCGAAAGCTCGTCATATTTCATGTCGCAATTGATTTTTGAAAAATGAGATACCTGTCCAACATAGCTGTTCCCTACTTTATTTGCAACTCCGTATTCAATCCATTTTCCTTTCTGAGTATCGTAAAACCAAAGAGGAATGGAAGAAGGAGCATTAGCCAGGAACTTTGCAGGAATGGGCATTGTTATAGTTGCCGGCTTACCCTCGGCTAATTGTAGTTTTTCCGTACTATTGTAAACTTCAACATCAATAAATCCGTAAGATTCAATCGGGACTTCTTTGCCGTCTGTTCCTACTCCCATAAATTCACCGGGGAATGCATCAACAAATTTTGAAGCAGTAGGATTGTAATATGTTAACTTGATTGCGACATCGCCGGAATATAGATTCCCTTTGGAATCCACCAGCCCGTTTGCCTGAATTTCAACGGAAACACCGCCGGCAGATATAGTAGCATTTGAACTTGTATTAAAAGTCAAATATTTAATTGGTTGAAAAAGAGCCGCTTCAATATAAGATTCTTTCAAATCCTGAATTTTCACTATTTTTTGATTGGATATAAAAAAATCTTTTGTGAAGTTAACAAGTTTCCTGCTTCCTGAGGGTAAATCAGTCAGAGTAAATTCACCGAGAGGATTTGTCAATACAGTTTTGCCTCCGCATTCAACAAGAACTCCTGAAATACCATCACCATTTGCATCGAAAACTTTACCTGACAATATACCTTTACCTGTGTCTATTGGTTCATTCTCGCTTGGTCCGTAGCAAGAAAATAGAATTAATGACAACAACAATGTCATTAACGTCAAAGAAAGAATTTGTTTTCTCATTTTAATACTTTCAGAAAATTTGACAATCATTTTATTTAATAACACTTGAGAAGGGAAAAAGTTGCATTTATATTGAAAAAAAGTGAAATTGATTGATTTTATTTTTAGATTGTTAGACTATTAGACTGTAGACTGTTAGGAAAGAAGGTGAAGGGAAAAATGAGAAAGTGAGAGGGGTAAACAGCGGTGCAATTCGTACTTTTTGTATCTTATTGTTTTCATTAAGTTTATAAATATCAGAAAAAATAATTGCACCAATTTCACCGCAATTTTCAATTTTTATATTGTCGGTTTTATTCGACAGTGGAATCTTTTGTACCGACAAAAAGCAATCCGATAAGTATTAATATTTCAATTTATTTACTGCGATACATATTAAATTTGTCGCATTTGTCGTAGTTTTTTAAATTATCATTTTTGGTTATCCGTTGTCTGAACTATGATTTTTGTAACTTTTTCGTGAAACGTGAAACGAAATGCAGGTACACAGAGTTCCACCGAGGAGACACAGAGATACACAGAGAATTTTCCAAACAAATTATTTTGCAAAGAACAAGCTGGACGAAATTAGGAGTTGGGAAACAAACGACAAGAAAAGCATTTTAAAAAGGTTTTTATTCAGTTTTTCCTGGCTTCGTTGTTATCAAGGTATTTATCCCATGACCAGTTTTTGCATTTTTCTTCGTCAAATTCCAAACGGACGGGAAGGTCTTCCAAAGAAAAGCCAACTCTTTTCATCATGTCTATTTTCATGAAGTTTTCTTCGGCATCCTGTAAATCTTTACCAAGAACAATAAAGTGCCTGTAACCAGCCGGAGTAAAGAATATAAATTCTTTCAAACCATTTTGCTCTTTATTTTGTTGATATGAGTCACTCATAGCTTTTCATCAATTAATTTGTAATATTTGTTTTTTTTGAAAGGATTTTTATTTTTTTAATCTCAACTTTTTTTCTTTAACTTTTTTGGATACTTTATATTTAACCTTTTTTTCCATCACAAAAGCTAATTGAGTACTTTTCTCCTTTTGTGTTATTTCATTATAGTCAACTACTTTATTTGTTGTGTAATTAAAATCGATCCTTGATTTTGCTATTTCAAAATATTGAGGATCAAGTTCAAATCCAATGAAATTTCTTCCAAGTCTTTTAGCTACAACTCCGGTAGTTCCACTACCCATGAAAGGATCTAATACAGTACTATTTTCTTGACTTCCAATTAATAAAATTCTTTCTAAAAGCGTTTCGGGCTTTTCGGTGGGATGAATTGTTTTGTGTCTCTCAGCATTGATTTCCCACATATTTTTCATTTGTTTACCACCGTTAATTTTTTTAGCAATATCGTAATTAAAGTAATATTTTTTTGATTTGCTTGCTACCCAAATCAGTTCTGTAGCTGGAGCAAGTCTGTTAGACGATAGTAGTGATGTTGCATTTCTTTTAAACCATATAACATCATTTATAATCCACAAACCTAATTTTTTTAACAACACACCTACTGAAGGATGATTATGAAGGGTACCACTAATCCAAATAGTACCTGTATCTGACAAAACTCTAATACATTCACTAATCCATATCTCATTAAATATGGAAATTGTGATATTATTAATGATTTAAAGATTTACATTTTTCACATTGATAATATAATTTACCACAAGCTTTTGAATAATAACGAAATGTTTTATTACCGCACCAATAACAACCATCTTCTGGGTTATAAGTGTAACATCTTAGTCTATTAACTAATTTAAATTCTTTTAATTTTTTTTCAATCAAAATTTTAGCGTCCAACATAATTATAACCATTATCAGTTAATGAATAATTTCCTCTTTTGGTTCGAATAAATAAATACATATTTTCAGGATTTGTACTATTTTTCTCATTTCTGTTAAGTTCGCCTCTTAACGAACTTCTAAAAGTATCCATTTTGAAATTGTAATTTTTTTCTTTTACAATTTTCTCTGATTCCTCATAAATTAATTCAAGCGGTATTTCTTTTAGACCGTTTTCAATTTTAGATTTAATAATATCTATAATTATTTTCTTCATTGTAGGTACTGTTCCAGGAAGAATTAGCTCCTGATTTCTTAATTCATCAATTTTTCTTTTAATACCTTTTTCAATTTGTTTTCCAGATTTTTCAATTGATTTTTTAATATCCCCATAACCATTTAAATATTCTTTATTAGGAATAAAAATTGAATCTGTGAATTTTATTTCATTATAAATTGCTGAAAGTTGTGTAAAATACTTAGGCTCAGATTCTCTGAAAATGGAATTTACCTCGAAATTACTAGATAAACCACCACCAGTTAAATTTGATGAGCCTATAATGGAAGTATATTGAGGATTTTTTTGGTCTTGATTGTCAAACAAATAGATTTTAGGATGAAAAATCAAATCGTTGTAATTGTCTCTTTTGTCACCAAAACAATAATAATTGAATCCTTTATAATTGCTTTTGATTTCATTTAATGCTATTAATGCTTGATGGTCAGTAGTTTTAAAATCAAGCCCTACAATAAATTCAATATTTGCATCATTTTTTGATAAAGCATAATCTAGAGCCTTTTGAATTTTATCGATTCCAGTTTTTCGTAAAAAAGCAACAGCAATTTTTACATTCTTACTTTCTAGAAATTCACTTTTTAATACATCTGCAAGAGGATAATTGGTGTTGGATAAAATTTGTATTTTTGTTTTCATTTTATATAATTCTCCAAATCTGACCATCCATTTTCTTTAGAATATTAAGAAAATCCCTAATTCTTTCAGGATTTCTAACTGTAGTTGAAAAACTCCAAAGTTTCATTTTCTGATTCCGTTATTAATTTATTTTATTCCAAATGAAATTTATCATTATTCTTAATTTCTTCTTTGCTTCCTCCAAAAATTCATATTTTCTTCTTTGAAGGTCAGTAGATAGCTTGCCTTATTTTAAATTGAAAATATCGGGACTTTTAAAAACCTCTTTAACAAATTTTTGGACTCCTGAGCCAACTTCAGTTGACTCATAGTGTCTTTTCTCAGATTCCCAAAGGTTTAATAATTTCTTTGCATCCATTATTCTAAATATTAATTTTTTAATTAAGTAAAATAGCAAAATCCTACAAATAAAAAAAATCCGGCAGGAGATGACTTAATTTTTACTTGAAGGAGCTTGAAAAATTAAAACCTACCGGATTTTCTATCATAATTCTAAGGTACTATTTTGGGTCACCACCCGTGTCTGTGTATAATAAGACTGAACCGTTTGTACCCGAACCTACAATCCAGCCAATATCATCCGTTACAAAGCATACTCTTCTATAATTACCAACTGATTTTGTGAACTGGTTTGTCCATGTTACTCCGCCGTCAACAGTATGGATAATTGTTCCTGCTGTCCCGACTATCCATCCCTCCGAAGAATTTCTAAAGAAAATATCCTGAAGCTGTCCCATAGCTGTGTGCGATTGTTCCACAAAGTTAGCCCCTCCGTCAAGAGTAAAAAATAACTTCGTATTTTCACCTGAAAATGCCAGCCAGCCCGTATTTGCATCAACGAAGAACATGGAAGCATAGCCATATTTAACATTAGGTACCGTCAGTGCAGTCCATGAATCTCCTCCATCTGTGGTTTTAAACAATTTACCATAGTAAGTTGAAATATAACCGGTATTAACATCTGCAAAAAATACTCTGCCCGCATAGTGATTTGATTGCCCGGTATCAATAGTCATTTTCTGCCATGTATTCCCTCCATCCTGTGTCTTGTATGACTCAGTGCCGATTAACCATCCATAATTAACATTAACAAAAAATGCATCCATGAAGTTAAGTTTTTTTCCAGGGTCAACATCTTTTTCATTCCAGTTTAATCCGCCGTCGTTGGTATAATAAACTTTTGCACCAACTGCCCAGCCGTTGTTCTCATCTATCATACATAAAGTTCTCATTTCCGTAGAATCCTGTCCGCCTCCCATATCTTTTTGCAATGTCCATGTAACACCGCCATCGTCTGTGTGATAAACGCCTTGTGCAAGGAGCCACCCGGTAGTTTCGTTAATAAATTGAACATCACTTGCATATTTTCCGGACAGATCACCAATTTCCGTCCATCCGCTAACCAAATTCGGGTCAATAAAGACTTCAATATCACCGGCATCAACGGTGCCACCATTAGCGGCTGTAGTTAATTGAACCTGAGCACTATAAAAACCTGCATAATAAGCGACAATTTGAACTAAGGCATTTGCTTTTACCCTTATAAATTCGAACTTGCCATCATCTCCGGTAGAACCCCAACCATGCCCATCACCTGTGAAGTCAACACCGGTCAATTTTACCCATGCTCCTGCAAGCGGGTTACCATCCTGGTCAACTACCCTGCCGGTTACCGAGGACAGTTCGCTATACGGCATATCACAATTGATTTTTGAAAAATGAGTAACCTCTCCCACATAACTGTTCCCTACTTTATTTGCAACTCCGTATTCAATCCATTTTCCTTTCTGTGTATCGTAAAACCAAAGAGGAATGGAAGAAGGAGCATTAGCCGAGAGTTTTGCCGGAATGGGCATTGTAACGGTTGCAGGGCTACCCTCGGCTAACTGCAGTTTTTCATTACCATTATTTATTTCAACATCAATAAATCCGTAAGATTCGATTGGAGCTTCTTTCCCATTGGATTGAACACCGGCAAAATCACCGGGAAAAGCATCGTTAAATCTTGCATCCGTAGGATTGAAGTAAGTAAATTTGACATCGGCATTGCCCGAATACAAATTACCTTTTGTATCAACTAATCCATTTGCAGGTAATTCCACGATAGCACCTGCATAGGATACTGTTGATTTTGCAGACGTATTTATTGTCTGAGTTTTACCAATACGATAAAGTGCCGCTTCCGTATAAGTTAATTTCATGTCGGCTATTTTTACGATTTTTTGAGTAGAAACATAACTATCCTTTGTGAAGTTCACAAGTTTCCTGTTTCCACCGGCTATATCGGTTAATTTGAATTCACCAAGAGGATTCGTAAATGCCGTTTTGCCTCCGCATTCAACAAGAACACCGGAAACTCCATCACCGTTTGCATCGAAAACTTTACCTGATAAAATACCTTTGCCTGTATCAATAGGGTTATTCTCGCTTGGTCCGTAGCAAGAAAATAGTATTAATGACAATAACAATGTCATTAGCGTCAAAGAAAGAAATTGTTTTTTCATTTTAATACTTTCGTAAAATTTGACAATCATTTTATCTAATAACACATGAGAAGGGAAAAGGTTGCAATTTTTTTCAAAATATTCTTTTAAAAAATCAAAATCATTAGTACGATAAAAATAAATTTAATGGTAATACGATTACTATTTGATATAATTTTTGAAAATATAATGGTATTTAATAGTGATAACCAAAATAGCTAAAGATTTTTATTGGGAAATGTCCCACCGGCTTCCTTTCCACAAAGGACCATGCCGGAATATACATGGTCATTCATACAAAATCCGTGTGGAATTAGCAGGAAATACAGACAGTTCGGGTATTGTCATGGATTATTACGACCTGAAAGTCCTGATGATGCCGCTCATCGAAAAGCTCGACCATGCTTTTGTCGCTGATGCTGATGATAAAATAATGATTGACTTCCTGAAAGAAAACAGCATGAAGTATCATATTTTAGAGAAAACCACAACTGCGGAAAATCTTGCAGAATATATTTTTGATGAGGTCAAATCTGTGATAAAGAACAAATATACAAATATCAGCGGATTAACTATACGATTATTCGAGACTGACGATGTTTACGCTGAAGTTAGCGGGAATTTTTAATATTCAACTATTAACTCCAAACTCTAAACTGATTTGCTATTAGTCTTCAATCAATTTCAAAAATTCGTTTCTAAGATTAAACTCCTCGAGGAGTAAACCTCTCATGACTGAGGTTACCATAAGTGAATTTGTTTCAGAACTTTTCACACCCCTTGCAATCATACAGTAATGCCTTGCCCGAATCACAACACCCAATGCTTTTGGATGAATCAATTCTTCAATATAATCTGCAATTTGTTCACCCAATTCTTCCTGAATCTGCCCCCTTCGTGAGAACCACTGCACAATCCTGCTGAGTTTTGATAAACCAATCACGGATTCTTCCGGGATATACCCGATTGCACAATGCCCTGAAATAGTCTGCCAGTGATGGGAGCATACGGACATAACTTCAATTCCTTTGCTGATGATTAATTCGTCCACCTTCTTTCTGTTAGGAAAAACAGTCAGTTTTGGACCTGCTGAAAACCTGCCGGAAAAAAGTTCATTGACAAGCATCTTTGCAACACGCATAGGCGTTTGTGCTGTATTTGGGTCATTTCTCGACATACGGAGTATTTCGGTTACTTCGATAAATTTTTGTTCGAGCCGTTGAATCATCTGCTCAATTTCATCATCGCTTAATTTTTTGTTGCCATTAGCATCGTAGAGAAGTTCTCCCCATTGATTTTTTGTAGGGAAATTTCCGATTTGAGAAATCACTTCCTGGTCTAAATTATATTCGTCTTCAACATGTATGTGCATTTTTTATCCTTATATATTTAAATGTTTATATCAAACTTTTTTACTTCAACCGGCTCGCCGAAGTAATCACAATAACTATCGTCAGTTTCATAAAGAGTCAGCTTGTGTAATTTTGCATTTGGAAATTTATCCTTTAGTATACCCCAAAACGTAACGCATAAATTTTCGACAGTAGGTATAATCCCTTTAAGAAAATCAACATCGTGATTCAAGTGCTTGTGGTCAACCTTATCTACTATTTCGGACATAATGATTTTCTTCATGATTTTTAAATCAATTACATAACCTGTGTCAGGATTTGGAATACCTGCGACAGTAACCTCAAGATAGTAGTTATGCCCATGCCCATAGAAATTATTGCATTTATCATAAACACTCTCGTTTTTTTCATCACTAAATGTAGGGTTATATAATCTGTGAGCTGTCGAAAACATCACCCTTTTTGTTATATAAAGCATTATTTTCAATCCTTTTTATTCTAAAAATGTTAAATTAAATTAAATTAGTCAAAGGAACAAAATATAATTTTATCCTTTTCCTTAAATAATCTCGAATATCTAATAAAAAAATTTTAATTTTACATTTTTTACAAATGATTATTAATAATTAAGTTATAGGTATGAGAATAATAATAAGTTTTTTATGGCTATGTTTATTCAGTGTTTCTTGCGCAACAGTTAAGGATTCAGTAAATGTGTCCACAAATACTAATAAATATCCTGAAAGAAACAAGGAATACAAAAATTTATCATTTAAATCCAATATATCTGTTGTAATGAAAGATATGTCAAACATGGCTTCAGCGAATATTAATATGGCTTATTCGGATTCCATTTCTATGAGTTTGTTCGGACCTTTCGGCATCCCCTTCGGAAAATTATATGCAACAAAATCAAATGTTGTTTTCTACAATATAATGACAAATCAGGTACTGGAGGGAAAGCCATCTTCTGAAAACATGAGGACGGCAGTATTTTTACCATTATCATATGAGGATTTTATAAGACTTATCCGTTGTGAAACTCCGGGGGAACCAAAAGATTTTATTTTTGATAAGAATTTAAATGACGATGAAATATTATTTAAAAATATTTCAAATCCGGAATATATTGAATATGCTGTTTTGTCAAATAAAGATAAAATTATAACCCAATATCAAAGAAAACAAGCAGATGGTACTTTGCTAATACATGTTTTTTACACTGATTATCTAAAGAGCAATGGAATTGACTTTGCACAAAAACAATTATATAAATTCCCGGAAATGGATATCAATGTTACAATGGAAATAAAAGACTTAATAATAAACGGGACATTTGACAAACCCTTTTCCTTTAATATCCCATCCAATATAGATAGAATAAAATTGGATGAATACTAATACGTTTTTCTATAAATGATAAAAAGAATTTTTATATTAATTTTTCTTATTTTCAATGTATTCACTTTTGTGAATGCACAGCAAAGTATTAAAAATAGCCCTATAACGAAAGCCGATACACTCTCAAATATAAATATTGGAAGCACAGAAAATTCTGCAAGTTTCACTCAATCATCTTCAACCATAACATATAAACCCGGGAAAAACACTGATATTGATTCAGTGGTTGTGTACAAAGCTAAAGACTCAGTAAAGTTTAACCTTAGGAAGAAAGAGATGTATCTTCGCGGAGAGTCTGAACTTGATTACAAAGTACAGCATCTTAGTGCTGAAATTCAAGTAATTGATTTCAATACTTCTGTTTTAACTGCCCATGGTGTCAAAGATTCAAACAATAAAATAATAGGTTTCCCTAAATTCACTGATAAGGGTGAATCTTATGTTGGTGAACAAATAATTTATAATTTTAAAACATCACAGGGCACAATTTCTCTTGGTGAGACACAGGTTTCGGAAGGATATTATTTCGGCTCTAAAATTAAAAGAATTTCGGGAAGTGAACTTTTTGTTCAGGATGGTTGCTATACAACCTGTGATGCTCCTCATCCGCATTTTTACTTTGGTTCCCCAGAGATGAAGGTAATAGCAAGTGACAGGATTTTCCTTGACCCCTTGATTTTTTATGTTGAAGATTTGCCGATATTTATGTTGCCCTTTGGATTGTTTTTTCCGAATAAAAGCGGCAGACAGTCTGGAATAATGATACCATCCTTTTTCTTTTCGAATAACAGAGGAGTAGTAATTCAGGACTTGGGTGTTTACTTTGCGTTGAGTGATTATTATGACACACAATTTAATCTGGATTTCTTTTCCAAAGGTGGTTATACTTTAAAAAATTCAACGAGATGGAAACTGCTTGATGTATTCGATGGGAATATGAATTTAGAATACGGAAAAACAAGATATGACCCCGATGATGATTATACAAAGAACTATAAAATTGCATTAAGACACAACCATACAATTGACCCGCAATCGAGGATTGTAGCTAATTTAAGTTTTATGTCACAGGATTTCAATGTCAATACTGATTTCAAAAATTATAATAACCGATTGACTCAAAATGTAACGTCAAATGCTTCTTACTCCAAATCATTCGACAATGGTTCATCAATGTCTGTTGCTTACAACCGTGAGCAAAATATCAGAACTGAAGAATGGAGAGAAAATACAGCAAGATTGAACTATTCATTTCCACAACTGCAACCCTTAAAGTCCTTAGTGCCTGCAGGTACATGGTTACCGGACTGGATGCGTGATTTGTCATTTTCATATTCCGGTTCGGGAAATTATTATCAGGAAAATGTAATGCAAAGTGATTCAAATTACAAATGGAATTATCGTTCTTCAATTACACACAATCCATCGGTTTCAATATCTCCAAAATTGGGATATTTTAACATCAATCCATATTTTTCATTCGGTGCAAATAATTATTTCAGGAGATTGACAAAGACTTATAACCCTGAAGACTCTACAGTTTCAGAAAGTTTCGAGGATGGTTTCTTTACAGAATATAACTATAGTACCGGAGTAGATGTATCCACAAGATTATTCGGGATAATAACACCAAAGCTTTTGGGAGTAAATGCTGTAAGACATACATTTCAACCATCTGTCGGATATGCTTTTTCACCCGATTTGTCAACTCCTGATTACAATTTTTATGGTAGATATTTTAACATTGCAGACAGTAATGAAGTAAAATATTCCCGATTTTCTGCCGATGGAGGGGGAATTGCTTCAAGCAGAGAATCTCAGTCTTTACGTTACAGTATTCTTAACAGCTTTGAAGCAAAAATAGCACAGGGAGATACAATACCCGATAAAAATGTAGAATTTTTTAGATGGACAATTAATAGCTCTTACGATATGACAGATACTGCTTTCAATTTCAGGGATGTATCAATGCAATTAAGGATTCCTGCTTTAAGCGATATTAATATGTCGGCAAGTGCCAACTTTACTGTTTATGACGAAGCTAAAAAATGGGATGAAAAGACACAGGATTACACCGGTTCGAGAACAAGGATAAATGAAACACTTTATGAAAACGGAAAAGGTTTGATGAGGTTGACCAATTTCAATATGCAGTTTTCTACATCATTTTCCTCAAAAGGGATGAATGTGAATCCATCCTTTGGGCAGGATGCTCAACCAGTCGCACCAAAAGACAGTGCCTCATCACCTGGGCTTGGGGACAGATTTAAGCAAAGATACGACTTTGAAGAGGAATATGTTGATTTATATGGAGATAATAGCCCGGGATATTCACCAATTGTAATACCATGGAATTTAACGTTAGGTTTAACATTCCAATATTCGGAACCATACCGACATCAAATTGAAAGAAGAATTAACCTTACATCGAGCTTTTCATTCAATCTTACAAATACCTGGTCAATAAGAGGAAATGCCCAATATGACTTTAAAAATATGGAACTCTTAGCACCTTCATTTGAAATAAATAAAGATATGCATTGCTGGCAATTGTCATTTCAGTGGTGGCCAATTGGATACAATGCGGGATTTTATCTTCGTTTTGCTATTAAAGCTCCACAGTTACAAGACCTTAAAATAGAGAAAAAGGACAATCCTCTTTTGAGATAATGTAGGACTAATAGTAAAAATGTTGTTCATATAATAATAAATTCAAAAATTTCGATTATTTTTGGAACTATATAAATTTGATTAATTGTTTTTTTTATTTTATAGGTACTTATGGCTTCAAGTGAATTTACTCCAAAATGGATGTTAGCATTGGTAATATCTCCTATTTTTTTCTCATTCGTTTATTATTATTTTGGAAGATTAATAATTGACAGCCAAATGTCACTTTTCGAGTATATTCAGTTGACATCGTTAATTGCTGTTGTGGTTGTTGGAGGTTATCAACTGTACTTTTGGACACAAAGAAACAGTAATTTTTTTAAAGTCAGAGTATTAAAAATATGGATAGATGATTATATTCCCTTTTGGCCAAAATGGGTTTGGGTTTACAGTTTCTTTTACTATATACTTATTGGCGGTTTCCTGATGATGATACCAAATATCGAAAGAGGAGTTTATGTGATTTTCGGAGGTTTAATACTTCTGGTTTCTCAATGTATATTTTTTATCCTGTTCCCAGCCATCAATCCACCGGAATGGAGGCAATTCGATGTAAATACAATTTCAAAAAAGTTTCTGAAATTTGTTCAAGCATTTGACGATGAAAACAATTGTTTCCCAAGTATGCATTGCTCATTGGCAACATATATAAGTCTGACAATGTTTCCGGTGATAGGATTTTATTCATATATCCCAATATTTTTAATTGCAATAAGCTGTCTTTTTACTAAACAACATCAGTTTATGGATGTTATTCCCGGAGTTGCTTTGGGCAGTTTAGTTTACTGGCTTGTATTTTAAGCTATAAAAACTTTGCATAATTGTCATGACAATAAACAATTATGGTATCCATCACCGGATTTCTTAGTTGAAACTCATACCCATTATTCACTATTAGTTATTCATTTTTCACTAAATTTATGTAAATTTGATTTTATTAAAATTGAAAATTATTTTAGGAATATTTAAATAGATGCGGATAACTCGCTCATTTATACCAAATTTATTTACTTTGGCAAATCTATTTTCTGGATTTACCGCATTGATATATATATCAATGGGAGATTATCATCGTGCTGCAGCTTTCATACTTTTCGCCGCTGTTTTTGATATGCTCGATGGGATAGTAGCCAGAATTTTCAAGGCAACAAGCGAACTTGGTGCAGAACTCGATTCTTTGTGCGATGCTGTATCTTTTGGAGTAGCACCGGCTTACATGCTTTACCATTTATATTTTTATCATCTTGGACAAATGGGAATATTATTAGCATCTTTACCGGCATTAGCCGGGGTTCTTCGTTTGGCAAGATTTAACGTAATGACTGTAAGCTTTGATGATAAAGAGTATTTTACAGGAATGCCTATACCTGCTTCTGCTTTGACAATAGTTTCATATGTTATTTTCTTTCACTTAAAACCGGATATTCCCTATGATTATAAGACAATATTAGTATATGCCGTTACTTTCTTAACATCAGCATCAATGGTTTCAAAAATAAAATTCGATAATTTGCCAAGACCAACCAAAAAATCTTATAGGAAAAGACCAATTGCCTCAATTGTCTTTGTCTTAGGACTAGCTGCTTCAATAATAACTAAGGGGCGCTTTGTATTTCCATTTATGCTCTTCTATATATTTTTTAGCAGTATAAGACATTTTATAATATGGATTAAGGAAACAAGGGAAGCTGCCGATGAGTTTGACGAAACCGAAGATTTTGATGAAAGCCAGTATAATCTTTAAATTGAATAATCATTCTTCATTCTTCATTCTTCATTCTTCATTTTTCATTATTCATTTTTCACTAAATTTTTGCCATTGCTTCGTTTTTGGTTAATTTTAATTATAATATTTGTACAAAATTGGATTTAATTGATGAAAACTTATAAAGCACAAGTTAAGATAACATTGAGAAAGGGTATTTTGGATGTCCAGGGCAAAGCAGTCGAACATGCACTCCATTCAATTGATTTTCAGGCACTAACTAATGTTAGAATAGGTAAATACGTAGAATTAAAAGTAGAAGCCGAAAACGAAACAAAAGCTAAAGAATTGGTTCATTCGGCAAGCGAAAAACTAATAGCGAATCCGATTATAGAGGATTTCGAAATTTCCATTTTTGAATAACCGATATTAGGATTAAAATATGATAAAATATGGTATAGTTGTGTTCCCCGGTTCAAATTGCGACCATGATGCTTATGTTTCTGCCTCAGTACATTCGGGAGCTAATGCTGTTTTTCTTTGGCACAAAGACAGGCAAATCCCGAGAGATATTGAATGCATTATTCTACCCGGTGGATTTTCTTACGGGGATTACTTAAGGTGTGGAGCAATTGCAAGATTTTCTCCAATCATGAAAGAAGTAATCGAATTTGCTAATAATGGAGGAAATGTTATCGGTATTTGCAACGGATTTCAAATCTTATGTGAAGCTGGATTATTACCCGGTACTTTACTTAGGAATGAAACCTTGACTTTTAAATGCCGGGATGTGCATTTAAAGACAATCAATAATTCAACAGTATATACTTCTCTATTGAATATGGATGAATTGATAACAATTCCAATTGCACATGGCGAAGGCAATTATTTTGCCGATGAAAGCACAATTGCCGAATTGGAAGCAGAGAAAAGAATAGTTTTTAAATATTGCGATATCAATGGGAATGTTACAAGGGACTCAAATCCTAATGGTTCTTTGAATAATATTGCAGGTATCATCAATAAAAATGGGAATGTTTTGGGTATGATGCCCCATCCCGAAAGATATTGCGATAATATTTTAGGCAGAAATGACGGAATAAAAATTTTTCAATCAATAAATAAATTGTCATCCTGAGCTTGTCGAAGGATGATAACAGTAAAAAGTTAGAAAGTTTTAAAGTAAAAACTATAAAGTTTATAAAGAATTCAAAAATTGAAAATTAAAAATTGATTAAAAATTGTAAAATTGAAAATTGAAAAT
>JAZDIP010000082.1:0-38502 GCA_043804925.1 bacterium
GTGGTCAGGGACGGAATTGAACCGCCGACACATGGATTTTCAGTCCATTGCTCTACCAACTGAGCTACCTGACCGGTTTTAGAAAATAGAAAATAGAAAATAGAAAATAGAAAATAGAAAATAGAAAATAGAAAATAGAAAATAGAAAATAGAAAATAGAAAATAGAAAATAGAAAATAAGAATTACAAAAATAAACTCTTTTTGGGGATTCTCAAAATATTTTTAGCTTTTTATCCACATTTGCCTTTTTCAAGTCTTTATTAATACGAAATTTTGTAATTTAGTTTTTTGGTATTTCTTTAGGTTGATTACTTTGTTTTTTAATAGATTTATATGAATAAACATAAAGAAGAAATAGATAAACCTCGTTGTAATTGCGGTGTGGTTGGTGTTTTTAACCATCCGCAAGCATCAATCATGACTTATTATGCATTGCATGCGCTTCAGCATCGCGGTCAGGAGGCGGCAGGTATCACCAGCTTTTATTGGGATGAAGAAGAACAAAAACATAAATTTGCCTATACACGTGGTGAAGGGCTCGTTCTCGATGTTTTTTCCGACCCAAAAACATTAACACAAGTGTTAAAAGGTAAGTCAGCTATCGGGCATAACCGTTACTCAACTACAGGTGCCTCCAAAAGAGCTAATATTCAGCCCTTTACCATGAGATATCATAGCGGTATTTTATCTATTGCTCATAATGGGAACTTGACAAATACACGATTCCTTTGGAAAAAGCTACAAGATGAAGGTGCTATTTTTCAAACGACTTCAGATACGGAATTGTTTCTTCATTTAATTGCACGGAGTAAACAAAAGACCAAAATAGAGAGAGTTAAGGAAGCTCTGAAAACAGCTCAAGGTGCTTACTCGCTTGTGCTGTTAACGGAAGATTCTTTGATTGCTGCACGTGACCCCCACGGTTTCAGACCATTGAGCATCGGAAGGTTAAAAACTGACGAAGGATATTCTTATATCGTTGCTTCTGAAACCTGCTCATTTGACATTATTAATGCAGAATATATCCGTTCAATCAACCACAACGAAATAGTTGTAATTGATAAAGATACGATTGAAACCGGAGAAATTAAATCCTACAATATTGAAGATGAAACTCCGGTAGCAAAGCATTGCATTTTTGAATATATTTATTTCTCAAGACCTGATAGCAAGATTTTCAATCATAATGTTGATAAGGTTCGAAGGAAACTTGGGAAAAATCTTGCACTCGAAAGCCCCGCTAAAACAGATAAAGATTCGAGAATTACAGCTATTGCCGTACCCGACAGCGGAAATACTGCTACTTTGGGTTTTGCGAAAGTGAATAACGAAAAAACATATAAAACTGTTTACGAAATTGGTTTAATCAGAAGCCATTATGTCGGGAGAACTTTTATTGCACCGGGGCAAGACAATAGGGTATTTAAAGTAAAAGTCAAGTTCAATCCTGTGCGAGGTGTTCTCGAAGGCAGGGTAGTTGTGGTTATTGATGATTCAATTGTCAGGGGAACAACTTCCAAAAATTTGATTAAAGTTATTAAAGCCGCAGGTCCTAAGGAAGTTCATATGAGAATTACTTCTCCGATGATTAAATTTCCCTGTTATTATGGTATGGATTTTCCGAGCAGGGAAGAACTTGTTGCTAATCATTATAAAAATGAGGAGGAAATAGGTAAAGCAATTGAGGTTGACAGTCTGCATTATCTTTCTTTAGAAAAACTGCATGCATCAGTGCCTCATGACGAGGGAGTCCATTATTGCGATGCTTGCTTTACCGGGAATTATCCTATTGCTATTGATGAGAACAGTAATAAATTTTCGACAGAACTATAGTTTTTTTCATCCTTCGACAAGCTCAGGATGACGGAGAAAGGAAAAGGGAACGGAGAACTTAATTACTAATTAACAATTACTAATGTAGAAAGAAAGACGGAGGGACGGAAAGGTCGAAAGAACATGCTTCGACGGGTGGAAATAGGAATTAGAAAATAAGAAAGATAGAAATTAGAAATTTTTTTTGAAAAACTTTGTTGACAATACGAGAATTAATAAATATGGTTCTTCATTATTTAATGTGGGTAAAATTGAAAAGATTGCTTCGTCATTTCATTCCTCGCAATGACCGGTTATTTATGTTTTTGTCCGAAGGACAAAAACTACAAACATCGTCATTGCGAACAAAGTGAAGCAATCTTAAGTTACTTAGTGAATTTGAAGTTTAAACTAAAAAAACTTTTCTTATTAGAATTTATTTTTGCTGGAAATATGAACTTATAAACATCCACTTCCTTTAGCGAAGAACCATAATTATAATCTTGATTAACTTTTAAACTTTTAACTTTTAAACTTTATAACTTTATTAACTGAAAAAATGAGTGATATAAAAGAGCAATCAACAAGAGATAAGGGTACTGAAGGCGAAGAAGCCGCTTGCAAGTTTCTCGAGGAGCTTGGTTACTCAATAGTAAAAAGAAATTTCCATTTTGGGACAATAGGTGAAATTGATATTATAGCAAAGGATGGAGATGTTCTTGTTTTCGTGGAAGTGAAGTCCAAAAAACCGGACAGCGATTTTAATCTTCTTGATTCTTTAACACCCAGAAAACAAAAAAACCTTAAACGTGTTGCAGAAGGGTATTATTATGTAAATAAATTAAGTGACACCGAAAGCAGATTCGATGTCATTACTATTGACTTCAAAAACCAGCCGCCGGAGATAGAGCATTATAAGACAGCTTTTTATTAATTCTAAGTTCTAAATTTTTAATTTTAAATTAAAACCATTTGAATGTATTTATACTAAAATAACTCTAAACTCAAAACTATTTTATCACAAAAAACTTCTCAGTAAATATCTCTTTCCCTGTACCAATCTGAATATAATACACACCGCTTGAAAAACTGCGGAGGTCAATGGTTTTGTCAACTCCAATTAATAATTGAGCAGTTTCTTCATATAGCAATTTACCAAGTAAATCGTAAATCAAAATATGTGATTCCTGCTCATATCCAATCCTTGTTCGTATTGTTAAATTATCTGTTGCTGGATTTGGAAATATTTCAATTAATTGTTTATTAGGTTTTGTTGGAATATCTTCAAATTTCACCGAATCGAGAGAAACGGAAGCAGGCATACCATATGAATCACACCATGAAAAACCATAAGAATATGCCTGAAATTTTCTATCTGCCCTTAGTTTATAAACTCCATCAAATGGTAGTTTGAAAGTCGTTGAAGAAAATTGTTTCCCATCATTATCAATTGTAAATGGTGTTCCATAAGTACCAAGAGTGTCTTTTAATTTGTACCACTCGAATATAGATTCTTTTGTGTTATAAAATGCAATTTCAATATCTTCCGGAATATCACTTGAAATACCTGATTCATAGCAAAGATTAATATAGTTTTCGGGATATCCGAAGCCACCTCTAATTCCCGGAGTATGAAATGAAGTTTCTTTTTGATATAACTCTACCGAAACTAATGTCATTTGAAATGGGTCGCTAACAACGTTATCATCAAGTTGTCCGGTATTGTATTGAGTAACGCTGATGGGCTTATCTCCGCTTATCACTATCGGTCTTGTTTCACCTTCGTCTGCCCTTAAATGCAAATGACCAACACCTTCGACACCGCCTGCAGTTCTTATTATTCCTAGAAATTCTCCATCTCTATAGACACTTGTCATTGGTTCTTTAGCAAATATTTTAATTATTGAATTTTTCATTCTGCCATAAATAGGTGTTACATGATATGTTTTTCCCCATGCATAAGTTGGTATTTCCATTTCTTCCAATATGCCATATGCTTCATTAAATTTATTATTTATACAGAAGTTCCCGGATACAACTGAGACTGGCTGTGATGAAGTTATTTTACTGCCACTCAAACCAGAACCAGAACCTATACTGCTAATCAGAAGAACATCATTTCTATTAATATTATATTCCACCTGTTCTCCTGAAATCAATCCACCTGCTGTTTTTGATGTATCATTGCCACCTAACGTAAAATATACTTTTGTATCATCATTGGTACCTGTTATTCCAATATAAGCCGGTAACCATTGATTGATATTATCCGACATATCAGGGTAAGTAGAAACAATGTACTCACAACCTAAAGTGTTTACAGGCAACAAAATCATACCTTCCGAAAAATCCGGATATCGAGTAATAGCATAACAAATAATTGTGTCATCGGCAAAAATATGAATTCCGTAATTTTCAAAAATCCGGTCTGCTTCAGGTGGCTCATTATCTGTTTTTCTATAGCACTGCCCAATAGTAGGCACAATTGTAAATTCAATGATTTCATTTGGTGCAGTTGCTTTTGTCTTTGAATATGCCTTTCCGGGTACTTCTACAGTTACATTTGTTGTTTTATGAGACGATATGTATAATTTCAGGTCTAATCCCGCAATTGGTGGCTCATGAGCAGGAATAAACGTAAAATAAAACTCCGTCCCTGCATTACTTGTGCCGAGCAGCTTTGGCAAAGAGCTGACATCAATTTCTTCAGCAGTAGCTTTGGAAAGCATTAATAAGATAACAACCAATAAATAGATTCTTTTCATTTGACTATCTCATAATTATAAATTTTCTGATGATATATTTTTCGCCGTATTCGATTTTAATAAAATAAATACCATCATTTAAACCGGAAGTATTGATTACAATACGAAAGTCATTAATCAGATTTGGGCATAATCTTTCAATGCCAAGGATGTCATATATTTTTATTTTATTAATTTTCACTTCCGAATTAATTATTAAATTATCAGATACAGGATTTGGAAAAATATCAATAAAATCTATTTCTTCTTTTTGTGGAACATCAGAGTATTTCACCGAATCGAGAGAAACAGAAGCAGGCATGCCGTAAGAATATTCCGAATTACCATACGAATAAAGTTGAAAAGGTTTGTTGGCTTTCATTTTATATACACCAGCAACTAGTAAAATTGTCTTACAGAAATAATTTGAGTTATCATCTACTTTAGAAAATGGTTTACCTGGGTCGGGAGTTAATTTTTTCAATTTCTCCCATGTAAACTCACCACCAACAGTCATTGCAATTTCAAAATCATCTGGAATACTATCATTTACATCTGCCTGATAACAAATATTATAATAATGATATTCATGACTAGCCCATCCTCCAATTTCGGGAGTGTGAAATGTTATCTCATTCACATAATTTTCAACAGGTACTAATGTCATCTGAAAGGGCTTGCTTTCAACACTATCTTCGTTATGACCGGTATTGTATTGAGTTACACTTATTGGCTTATCCCCACTAATAACTATCGGTCTTGGTTCACCATCATCGGCACGTAAATGTAAATAACCAATACCTTCGATACCTCCTGCGGTTCTAATAATCCCTAAGAATTCTCCATCTCGATAAATACTTGTCATTGGTTCTTTTGCATAGATTTTAATTATTGAGTTTTTCTTTCTCCACCAAATTGGAGTAACGTGATAAGTTTTCCCCCAAGCATAAGTTGGAATTTCCATTTCTTCCAATAAATTACATATATAACAATCTGAAGGTACATTAGCACATAAATTTCCTGATACAACTGAAACCGGTTTTGAAGCATCAACTTTACTACCGGAAAGGTCTGCTCCTGTACCTATGCTTGCAATAAGTAAAACATCTCCCCTTTGAAGTAAATAATCATGATATTCACCTGAGCTAAGTCCACCGGTTGTTTTAGAGCAGTCATTACCTCCCAGCGTAAAACGAACGAAAGTCGAGTCAAAACCAGCAGTTATACCCGAGTAACTAGTGTAATAATCAAATGAATCCAGTCCATGATCTAAATACGATGAAATTATATATTCCTTTCCTAATGACTCAACAGGCAATGCAATAAAGCCATCCGACGTTTCGGATGAATGATTATCGGTTAAACCGTAACATATAATTGGAGCATCGGCAACAACATGTACACCTGCTTCACTCCACACTTCCCATGATTCAGGTTTATCACGTTCATTTCTTCTATAACAAGATGTTATTGCAGGATCTAAATTGATTTCCATTATTTCATTAGGATTAGTATAATAAATATTTTCAAAATTCATTCTTTCAACTGTAATAGTTACCTTTGTTTTAACATTAGAAGAAATATATAAAGAATGATAATACCCTACATCAGCTAACTTTATACTTGGCAAAAATGTAAAATAAAACTCAGTACCTGCATTGCTTGTGCCGAGTAACTTTGGCAATGAGCTGACATCCAAGTCTTCGGAAAGAAGACTTGAGGTGAATAGAAGCAGAAAACCGAAAATCGAGTATAAAAATTTCATAGTTTTCCTAAATTTGTCAATCTTATACTTATATAACACAAAAATAGGAGAAATGTTACACTTTTTTTTAAAAAAAGTGAAAAAAATGCCGGAATTGTGATTTATGTGGTTTTTTTATTATTACTTTACCTATAAGTTTGAAATAATATTTTCGATTCTACGTAAATATTATTAAATTTGAAAAGATGAAATAAAATGAATGAATTACTTTTTAAATATAATCAATTGGATGACTCCTCGAAGCTTGCCGCTTTGAATTTTATTGATTTTTTGTTCGAACAAAAAGTTAAAACATCTGATGATTTATCAGAGTATAAAAAGAGAATACTAAAAGTTTCAACATGGTCTGACAGCGATTTGGCTGAATTTGAATTGAGCAGGAAAATTTTAAATAATTGGACTATCTCTGAATGGTAATAGATACAAGCATTATAATTGAATTTTTAAGGTCAAAGAACAAGCGGAAAACCACTTTATACAATATACCTAATAATGTGCAATTGCATATTTCTACAATGACATTATTTGAATTGTACATTGGAGCAACAACAAAAGAAAAATGGAATGATATTGTAACTTTAACTAAAGATTTAAATATTTTATCAATCAATGATGCAGTAGCCAAAAAAGCTGCAAATATATACCATGATTTAAAGTCAGAAAATAAATTGATTGACTTTAGGGATATTTTCATTGCAGCAACTGCTATCGTCAATAATTTAACAATTGCAACATTGAATAAGAATCATTTTAATAGAATCAAAGAAGTAGAGTTATATTGATATGCTAAGAAATAAATTACCTCACTACAAAAAACTTCTCAGTGATAACTTCTTTGCCTGAACTAATCTGTATATAATAAATTCCGCTTAAAAAACTTTTCAGGTCAATGGTTTTGTCAACTCCAATTAATAATTTATCTTGTTCTTGATACAAAATTTTACCAAGTAAATCGTAAATCAAAATATGCGATTCGTTTTCATATCCAATCCATGTTCGTATTATCAAATTATCTGTTGCTGGATTTGGAAATATTTCAATTAATTGTTTATTAGGTTTTGTTGGAATATCTTCAAATTTCATCGAATCGAGAAAAACTGAAGCCGGCATACCGTAGGAATCCATACTTGAAAAACCATACATATATGCCTGAAATTTTCTATCTGCCCTTAGTTTATAAACTCCATCAAATGGTAGTTTGAATGTCGTCGAAGAAAATTGTTTCCCTTCATTATCAATTGCAAATGGTGTTCCATAAGTACCAAGAGTGTCTTTTAATTTGTACCACTCGAATACAGAATCTTTTGTGTTATAAAATGCAATTTCAATATCCTCAGGAATATCACTTGAAATGCCTGATTCATAGCAAAGATTAATGTAATTAAGGGGAAATCCGTGACCATCTCTTGCTCCCGGAGTATTAAATGTAATTTCCTTCCGGTAAAGTTCGACCGGTAACAAAGCCATTTGGAATGGGTCACTGACAACATTGTCATCATATTTTCCAGTATTATATTGTGTAACACTAATAGGTTTATCACCACTAATTAAAATTGGTCTTGGCTCGCCTTCGTCTGCACGCATATGCAAAAAACCTACCCCTTCGATTCCACCTGCTGTTTGGATAGTTCCTAAAAACTCTCCATCACGATAAATATTTGTCATCGGCTCTTTGGCAAATATTTTTATTATTGAATTTTTCTTGCGATTAATAATAGGAGTAACGTGATATGTTTTACCCCATGAATAAGTTGGGATTTCCATTTCTTCTAGAAAATTACACCATCCGCAATTTACAGGAACATCAGCACAGACATTTCCTGAAACAACAGAAATCGGTTTTGATGATATAATTTTACTTCCGCTTAAATCAGCCCTTGCCCCCAGACTTGCAAAAAGTAAAACATCACCTTTATTCAATTTCCATGTTGATGTTTCACCGGGTAATAAGCCACCGGCTGTTTTCGAACTGTCGTTGCCACCCATTGTAAACCAAACTGTTGTGCTATCGTTAGGTGCTGTAATTCCAGTATAACTTGGAAGCCATTGAGTTGTATTTGGAGTAGGGTCGGCAAAGGAAGATACAATATAATCATTTCCTAAGATGTTAATGGGTAAAACTACAAAACTTTCAGATAAATAGTTATAATATCTGGTAAGACCATAGCAAATAATTGGGTCATCAGCAATAACATGAACAGCGGCACCAAACCATACCTGTTCCGGTTCAGGTAATTCATAGTCCCATTTTGTATAGCACTGACCAATAGCAGGAGCTAAAGTAAAGCAGGTAATTTCATTTGGTTCAGTGATTTCAGTTTTCTTATAACCTTTCTTGGGAACTTCGACTGTAACACTTGTTTTAACATACGAAGTAATATAAACCTTAAGGTAACCTCCAAATGGATTCTCCCAAGCAGGTAAAAAGGTAAAATAAAACTCCTTGCCTGCATTGCTTGTGCCGAGAAGCTTTGGCAAAGAGTTGACGTCCAAGTCTTCGGAATGAAGATTTGCCGTGAATAGAAGCAGAAAACTGAAAATCGAGTACAAATATTTCATAGCTTTCCTAAATTTGTCAATCTTATACTTATATAACACAAAAATAGAAGAAATGTTACACTTTTTTTTGAAAAAAAGTGAAAATATTTTTGTGAAGGACAGAAAAAATATTGGTAAGTCACTAGCCACGACTTTTAAGTCGTGGAAACATAACGAAGAAGATTTTGGGCTTTAGCCCTGATATCTGGACTCAAGTCGGAATAAATGAATTAACTCTTCCACGAGCTAAAGCTCGTGGCTATTCATTAGAATTATAATATTGCTCTTCCTTAATGGCTAATCCTCAAGCTTCTTCAGTTCTTCGATGTCGTCTTCATCAGGGTCTAAGAACATTTTCCGAATCTCACAATTTTTGTGATTGTAATCATGCAGTTTGCAAACTTTGCCCTGACCGTGCAGTTCCACAAAATTTTGGAATGATATCGTTTTGTAAGTACTTGATTCGGGTATATACGCATGAACAAGTTCTTTGAAAATATCTGCCTTTAAAATTTTTGCCTTTCCTTCGGGGAATTGTATTTCTGCATTCATCGAAGGATATTTACTTAAAATTTCGAGGTAAGTGTTATATTCATAAAGCAGACAGCATTTCAATCTGCCGCAATAGCCGCTGAGTTTTGTTACGTTGTTCGAAAGCTGTTGAACTCGTGCATGGTCTAAAGTAACATGTGAATTTTCATGTGCAAATGATGCACAGCACAAAGCCCTTCCGCAGGAACCCATACCGCCGATTCTTTTTGCATCTTCACGTGTACTAATCTGCCTAAGTTCTATTCTTGTCTTAAAAGCTTTTGCCAATTCTTTTACAAGTTGCCGGAAATCTATTCTGAGAGGTGATGTAAAATATACGGTCAGACGTTGCTGGTCGAACTGCCATTCAGCATCTGTGATTTTCATTTCCAGATTTAATTTTTCGGCTTGTTCTCTTGCCATTTCCACTACAGATGAATGGTTATCGAGATTATGTTTGTACCGGTGCATATCGTCGAGCTTTGCATGCCTGACGACACTGTATTGGGGGTCTTTATCTTTGTAAAATAATTTCAGCTTTGTTTCTGCACATTTCCCGAAAGCTGTAACAGTACCAATATCCAATCCGTTTTCGACTTCTAAAATAACATATTGATAATTTACAAAAGGCAGTTTATTTTTATTTGCATACAATACTCTTCTTTTATTTTTAAAAGCAATTTCAACCAAATCCGAAATTTCATTTATTTCGTTAAACTCCGGTTTTGCTTTTGAAACATTAAAACGTTTATAAAATTCCTGATTAATAAAGATCTGAGACGGGAAATCTTTATGCTTTATGTCGTATTTTTTATAAGTATCTTTAAGTGGTTTCAGGTTTAAAGCAGGTTTATTTTTTGTTTCATTCTGAACTGCAGGTTTGCTGTGTGTTTCTAATGAGTTAACTGCTGCTTCGCCTTGTAAACCACCTTTAATTGTTAATTGCGAATTGTCAATTGTTAACTGATTAACATTTGCTGTCTGTTGATTATCGTTATTTATTTTACCGGTTTCTATAACAGGATTTTCCTGTTTCGGAGGATTTTCCGAACCTGAATTATTATCTATATTATTCATTAAATTACTATCTAAATTAAAAATCTATATCAAAGTCATTGAGTATTATTATTATATTTTATATTTTTTTTATAAAACAAATATAATAATAAAGTTAGGTAAATGACAAAGAATATATTTTCTGTGATTTCAAATGTTGCTGGAGAACAAGATACTTTTACGAATATTAACAAACAAATTAATTAAAAGAAGCTGTTGATTAACATTCCTCCTGTTGTTTTTAATTGCATCTTCAATGCAGGAAATAGAATAGCTTAAATCTTTTCCGGTAAAATTATTGGCAAATCTTTGCAGGAAATTTAATTGGTCTATATTAATGATTGTTCTTGCTGAATCTGTGTTAATAAGATTGAATGCATCCCTCAACCAAAAAAGGAGGATAAGAAGGATTTTTTCAATATGGTTTTTATCTTTTTCTGCTAAAACAGGTTGAAGTTTTGTGATTAGTTCAACACGGTAAGCACGTTTTTTTAAAGCAGTTCTCAGCAAATCAACAACCTGATTTCTAAGAGATTTCATGCCCTCGTCCAAGGAGTCAACTGCCTTAAGATAGGAACCTTGGCCAATGGAGACCGCTAACCTTGCTTCTGCTATGTCAATGTCAAATTTGCTCATCAGGTACACCTCAAGCTCGTTATCCGGTAATGTCTGGAAGAACACCTGCTGACACCTCGATAGTATTGTCGGGAGAATTAGTTGTGGCTCTGAGGTTGTCATAATAATAGTCGTATTTGAATGCGGTTCTTCCAATGTTTTCAAGAAAGCATTAGCAGATTCACTCGTCATTTCTTCAGCATGGAAAACTAATATAAATCTTCTGCCTCCGGAATTCGGTGCCAAAGATAATCCTCTTTTTACTTCTCTAATCTGAGCAATTTTAATTTGAGTAGCTTTTGGAATTTGAATTTTATAGTAGGGATTAACCGCCTTCAACGCATTTTGTTCCTGAATTTCCGTAATCTGGTCGTCGCTCAGTTTATCGGATATATTATCTTTCCGGGTATCCATACTTTTGGGTGCTGGCAGTGAATATATCATTTGAACATTCGGATGCTGAAGTGATGACATCATTCTGCAACTCACACATTTTCCGCAGGCATTAATTTTTCCATCATTTATAACCTGTTCTTCACAATTTACTGCTTTGGCAAATTCTATAGCAACAGCTTCCTTGCCGGCACCCTCAATCCCGATAAAGCAGTAAGCATGAGCAATCCTGTCCTCCAATATTGCTCTTTGAAGTAAATTCTTAACAGTTGTTTGCCCTATTATATTTTTCCAAGCCAAGTTTTTTAATTGTTAATTGTTAATTTTTAATTGTTAATGATTTCTTTTTCCTTTTTCTTTTTGCAAATTAGGAAATAAGGAAGAGTTAAGCAAATAATTTAGTTCGAATATATTTTGTTGTCTTCCAAAGATGAAGAATAAAAAGAAAATTAGGAATTATTCCATATGGGCATTTGCATTTTGCAAGAAACTTGAATTTTATGTGAAAATTAATTTTTTAATTTGGATTTTAATCTTTATTTTATAAATATAAATTCATGATATTCGTTTTTTAAATAAATGGAGATACAGGAACATATAAAATTTTGGATTGAAAGTGCCGATGATGATTTAAAGGTAGCTGATAATTTATATAATAGCGGAAATTATAATTGGTGTTTATTTGTTGGACATCTAGTACTTGAAAAAGCATTCAAAGCTAATTATATTCAGACAAACGGAAACAAAGTACCACCAAAAATTCATGATTTGTTGAAATTAGCAATTAAATCCAATATTGCATTAAATGATCATCAGTTTAATTTTTTTGAATTAGTTAATCGTTTTTGTATTGCAGGAAGGTACATTGAATACAAACAAGAAATAACCAAGTTTGCAACTAAAGAAAAAGCATTTGAAATATTAGAAAGTATAAAAAAAGAATTTGAATGGCTCAAGTCCCTGATAAAATATTGAAAATTATAAACGATTTTATTCGTGAAGCTGCTAAGGATAATATACCCATACAGCAGGCAGTGTTGTTTGGAAGTTACTCTAAAGGAACCTATGACGAATGGAGCGATATTGATTTGGCAGTTGTTTCAGATAGATTCGATGGAAACAGTATTTATGATGCTTTGAAGTTACTTGATTCAAAAAGAAAAGTCAGTATTGATTTGGAATTACACCCTTACCGTCCTGAAGATTTTAGCCAAGACAATCCTTTTGTTGCAGAAATATTAGAGCAAGGTGTCAGGATTCTATAAAAAATTCGCTATTAAAGTTGAGTTTCGATAATTACGATTGCCCAATAAATCCTTAATTTCTATATCCACTTGTCTAAGATTGACTATCTTATTAAAAAAAACCAAAATTATGTCTTACAGCATAATCAATCAGCTTTTGAAAATTTTCTTCATTCATCTCCGGACATTTCAAATTATTCGCTTTCATAATATCCCTCAGGTTATCATTGTTGTAATGAAGGTACGAGTCATTTATATTTTAATCAGCGAAATATAATTAATCAGTGCAAATCAGCGATTCTGACTATGTACGCAGTAAGACCACGCTTACAAATATTTTAAAAAACTATTCCCTAAACAGCGACCTCCATTTCTAAAGATGTTGTCCTTGTTTTTGGTATTCGCTTGTTTTCAATTTTATATGATTCCAAATGGAATTCAATTGCTTCTTTGATTAATTCCCTTATTTCATCCTCGGTTTCGGCAACTGCTACACATCCGGGTAAATCAGGTACATAGGCACCATAAGAATTTTGGCCTTTTTCAATAATAATAGTATATTTCATGCATTGTCTCCTATCTTAATTTCGCTTGTTTTAATACACTGATAATTGTTCCTTTAGGCATATCCGTAGATAGTTTTCCGGCAATAGTAACTGTCCCTTTTTTTGCCGGATGTTTAAATTGCCAGTGGCTACCTTTTATCCTATCAAGATACCAGCCTTCAGATTCAATTATCTCTATAAGTTCTTTGACCTTCACACATTGATTTTTATTTTATTTATAATGATAATTTTAATTTAATGAATTTATGATTATTGGCAAAGAATAAAATGATGAATTATCAAAATTACTCCAATGTCATAAAATTATTGTTAATTCGTTTATAATTATTCTTATATTACTTACGAGTAATGTGCAAATATTTTAGTTTAATAATTTAATAAGTTAATTAATGCCTGGAAAAAATATACAAGTTAAAAATAAAGATACAAAATCATCCGAAGAAATCTTACGAGATGCAATAGCCGTTTCCAGAGAAGGTTCTCATTGTGCACATAACAGAGGTGCAGGTTGTTCGGTAGAACATGTAGATTTTAATGAAAAATCACAGAAGAATAAATTTCCCGAATTATCAAAAGAAGAATTAACAACTGCTCTCAGGTATATGCTTTTAGCAAGAAAGTCAGATGAAAAGCATTTCACTTTGGTCAAACAAGGGAAATCTTTTTTCCATATTGGATGCAGTGGCCACGAAACAATGCAGGTAGCTATCGGTATGGCATTGAAAAAAAAACATGACTGGGGCTGGACTTATTACCGCGATTCCGCATTTGCTTACAGCATGGGAATGACAGCAAAAGATTATTTCTTGCTTGCTACCGGCAAACCGGAATGCCCTTCAACCGGTGGCAGACAAATGCCCGGGCATTATGGTAATAAAAATTTGAATTTACCAACTTCTTCATCCTCCACAGGAACACAGTACCTAAATGCAGTTGGTACTGCTCTTGCTTCGAAAAAACTCGGAACTGACGAAATTACTTATGTCGCTTCAGGTGAGGGAACAACCAGTCAAGGAGAATTTTACGAAGCAGTTAACTGGGCAAGCAGGGAAAAACTTCCGGTACTTTTTGCAGTTCAGGACAATGGTTATGCAATTTCTGTCCCGCGTGAAAAACAATCCATGGGTGGAAATGTAGCTCACACATTTTGTTGTTATTCAAATTTGAGAATGAAAACATTTGACGGAACAAATTTCTTTGAATCATACAAAGCCGCAAAAGATGCAGCTGAGCATATCCGTTCCGGTAAAGGTCCCGTCTTGCTTCATGGAATGGTAGAACGTTTGGTTCCACATTCTTCAAGCGATGACCAAAGAAAATACCGGAAATCGGAAGAACTTGAATATGCTAAAGCTGAAAAAGATGGTATAGAAATATTTAAAAAACACCTGATTGAGAATAAAATATTTACTCTTCCTGAATTAGAAATATTTGAAAATGACATCAAACAAGAAATTGACGAAGCCGCCGATTGGGCAATCTCAAGACCTGATGCAATTAGCGAAAATTCAACAAAGCACATATTTGCTGATATTAAAACAAGGGAACTCAATTACTCAATTAAAGAACCCGAAAAAGGTAATACCGTTGTGATGGTTGATGCAATCAATCATGCCTTAGCCGAAGAACTTGTCAGAAATGAAAAAATGCTGGTATTCGGACAAGACATTGCTGATCCGAAAGGTGGTGTATTCACAGCAACCAAAGGTCTTTCAAAGTTTGGAGAAGAAAGAGTATTCAATTCACCTTTGGCAGAAGCGTCAATTATTGGTGTGGCTTTGGGACTTGCTGTTCGTGGATTCAAACCTGTCGTTGAAATACAATTCGGCGATTATATTTGGCCCGCTTTCCAGCAAATCAGAAATGAACTTACAACAATGAGATTCCGTTCAGACGGAAACTTTTCCGCACCTGTAGTTATCAGAACAGCAGTTGGCGGCTATATTCACGGCGGGCTCTGTCATTCGCAAAACATTGAAGGATTTTTCAGCCACATACCCGGCTTACTCATAGCTTATCCAAGTACCGCCGCAGATGCAAAAGGACTTTTAAAAACCGCTTGCAGATTGCAGGACCCTGTTTTGTTTCTTGAGCACAAAGGACTTTACCGTTTACCTTACTCAACTTCAATTGAACCGGATGAGAATTACTTAATACCCTTCGGAAAAGGAAAAATCGTGAAATCAGGAGACAATCTGACTATTGTATCATGGGGAATGGGTGTAAAAGATTCAATCAATGCAGTAAAGGAAGTAGAAAAACGTACCGGTAAAACTATCGAGATTATTGATTTGAGAACAATCATTCCATGGGACAAGGAAATGGTATTTGATTCAATAAAGAAAACCAACAGAGTACTGATTGTTCATGAAGATACTAAAACAAATGGTTTCGGTGGAGAAATATCGGCAACAATAGCAGAAGAAGCATTTAATTTTCTTGATGCTCCCGTTATGAGACATGCCGCAAAAGATTCACATATACCTTATGCTCCTGCTTATGAATTGGATGTTTTGCCTACTCAGGAAAAGATTGAAAAAGATATTGAGAAACTGCTTGGTTTTTAGTTGCATTGGGATAAGGGATAATGTATTTGAAATCCGTTATTCGGAGATTCGAATTTCCAAAACTGCAATTGATTCTACATGAGATGTGTGAGGAAACATATCAACGGGTTTTAGTGATTTTACATCATATTTCTCGGAGAGAACAGCACAATCTCTTGCCTGTGTTGCCGGATTACAGCTTACATAAACTATTCTTGGAGTTTCAACTTCCAAAAGATGATTCAACAAATTTGCATGAATGCCTGCTCTTGGAGGGTCAATTATAATTACATCAGGTTTTTCTAATGTATGTAATAAATCCGGAATTTTCTTGTCGTGCAAATCAGCACAAATGAAATCAGCATTGTCAATACCATTTTGTTTTGCATTATTTTTTGCATCTGCTATTGAAGATTCAAAGATTTCGATACCTGTGATTTGTTTGCATTTTCTTGAAGCAGGAAGTGTTATTGAACCTGTTCCGCAGTATAAATCCCAAACTGTATTTTCATGTTGAATACCTGCTCCGGAAATAATTTCAGCTATAAAATTATTTAGCTGTTTTGAATTTGTTTGGAAGAATGAATAAGGAGATATTTGAAAATCAATTCCTAAAATATTCTCAATTATAAAATTATTTCCTTTAAGAATCAGAGGTTTTTCGGAAGCGACAGGAGAACGTGTGTCATTTATTGAACGTCCGATAACAGAAAGCCGATTGTTGTTTTTTACAAATTCGTCATCATACCATTTTATAAAATTACT
Source organism: bacterium (assembly GCA_043804925.1). GTDB lineage: Bacteria > Bacteroidota > Ignavibacteria > Kapaibacteriales > UBA2268 > ChocPot-Mid. Next base: position 16,577 of record JAZDIP010000082.1, read on the forward strand.
ATCATTTTCTGTTTCAATTTTATTTGTTATTAAAATAACCATGATTTCATTATTCGCATCTGAAGTTCGGATAATTAAATTCCTCAAGAATCCTTTGTGTGAGCGGCTGTCGTATGCAGTAACCTCATGTTCAATTGCTTTATTTCTGATTATTTTGAGAACTTCATTTCCAAAACTATTTTGAATTTGACATTCTTTTACATCAAGCACTTTGTCGAATCTGCCGGGTATGTGGAGACCAAGAGCAAATTCTCTGTTTTGTATTTCTTGTTCTGATTCGATTTCTTCAGTAGTCAGCCATCTGGAATTACCAAAAGAAAATTCCATTTTGTTTCTGTAATTATAGACTTTCGGAGAAGCCAAAGTTTCTTCAATTGATTCAAAAGGAATTTTAGCAATTCTTGTAAAAGCATCTTCCACCTGTTGTTTTTTCCATTTAAGCTGTTCGCTATAATTGAAGTGCTGCCATGAACAACCGCCGCATACACCAAAATAATCACATTTTGGCTCTGCTCTTAAGGGCGAAGGATTTAGTAAGTCTGAAAGAACACATTCGACATGGTTTTTTCTTTTCCGTCGTACCTGGGCTATTACTTTATCACCGGGAACTGCTCCTTTTACAAAATATACCAAACCTTCTTTTCGTGCAATTGAAATACCTTGTGAGCCAATTGCTTCAACATCCAATTCTATTAATTCATTTCGTTTTTTCATATTTTATTTTTAATCAATACGTATAATTTTTTCTCAAAATATAAATAATAAAGATTGAGAAAGATGTTCAACTTCTGCTGAGATGTATGAATCGAGATTTTATTTGTTGTTACAAACATTCATTTCTTTAAGGGTTCGTTTTTTTATTGCTAACTCAGCTCAACAAATTATGAATATATAACTCTTCTATACCGATTTCATTTTCAAGGAAAGTTTTAATTTCCCCTCTTTCGTGGGCTTTGACAATCTTAGAAAAACCTTCGTTATCACGTGATACAAAGCTGATGTTCTCGATACCGGCATACTTGACGATTTCAGGATTGTGAGTGCTCAAAATTATTTGTTTTGATGCAGATGCATCTTTCATCATATCAATTACTTTGGATATCAAGTATGGATGTATCCTCCTTTCCGGTTCTTCAAATATTACTATTGGTTTTTCCTCAAAATACATTGCAATTATAATCGCAAGGAGAAATACAGTACCATCGGAAAGTAAAAATCCGGGAATTAATTTATCGCTTGAATATTTCTCCTTAATTACAATCTGAAGGTATTTGTCCATCAAACTCTCGACATCTAATGTTTCGACAAAGGGTAAAAGGTAAGTAAGCAGGTTAATAAATTTCCTTTTCTGCCCATCGTCAACCAAAATTCTTTTAAGAACCAAAGCAAGATTTTCGCCGTTTTCTTCGAGACGTGCTTTACCAGCTACGGAGGTAGCTGTTTTTGGTTGTTTTGGGTTGAAATCGTAAATACAGATTTTAGCAAAATCTCTTTTTAGTGTTTCCACATGAGGCATAAAATAAAGCGGTGTTTCGAGTAATAAGCTTTTTTTAAGTTCACTGCTGCGGAGCAGTCTTTTTTCGATAGTAAAGTCTTTGAATCCTATGAAAAGTAATTCCTTCAGTTCGAGTTGAGTTAAAGGATGGTTTGCTTTTTTCAAAAAGCTGAATGTGAATTTATCACTTTTCTTGGCAATGGTGAATTTGCTGGTAAAAAGCAATTCTTTCTTAGCGTTTCCATATTTGAAAAGTTCATAGGTTTGTGTTAGCTTGTCGCTTTTTATTTTGTATTCGCTGTCACTGTTGTATACTTCAAGCACAAAGCGGTATTCAAATTCTGTGATTCTGAATTCGTAATCAGTGCGTTTTTTTGTTTTAGTGAATCTGAAGGGTTTATCGGGAACAAAAATTATTGAAAATGTAATATCGTTTTCGTGCAAGAGTGAATTCAGATTTTTTATATAACCGATTCCACCTTGCATTGAAATAGCATTATCCAAGCCTTCACTAACGATATCCCTGAAAAATTTTATTCCCTGAATACAATTTGACTTGCCTGCGGCATTTGGACCTATCAGCACATTGAATTGCTCAAAGTTTATTTTAAGTTTTTTATAACTCTTGAAATTCTTTATTTCTACTTTTTTTATTTTCATATCAATTCCCTTAGTTAATTCAAATACAAATTAACAATTATCGGTTAAATTTCAATTTAAAAATTCCAATCAATTTAAATCTTAAAGAACATATTTTTTTATCATATTTTCCATTTTTTTCCAATGACTTCCTTTCCAATATATTTTTTCACATTTGCAGCAGATAAAAAAATCAGTGTAAAATTGAATTGTTTTGGGTTCGAGCTTTTTTATGATTGATTCTTTATTTACCGGAACTATTTCACCGTTGCAAATCATACATCTGGAAAAAGGTTTCAAACTGTTCTTCAGGTTAAATTGTTCAATTATTTCTTCTATTTGCTTTAGTGGGTCTGTATTTCTAAGCCAATACCCCTGTATAACTTTGTTGTTTTTCAGCAAGCCGGCATCCCTGGTTAGCAGTATTCTTTTTTCGTTAATGGAATATTCAATTAAATCCAAATCTGTGCAATTATTCTTATATGCCGAATCAAATCCAAATAATCTGAGGTATTTTGTTAGTTTCCCAAGATGAACATCGAGAATAAATTTTATTTCTTGAGCCAGAGCCGGTTGTAGTGCAATCAAATCGTTAACATCAATTGAATTGAATTTAGGATAAACGGATATATAGTCATCTGCTTGAACAATATAGTTAAAATTAACGGAGTTACCATTGACAAGGATATGATAAACCTCGCAATGCGGTACACCCAAAGATTCAATCAAATCTTTAATAGAACGGCGGCTTACTGTCAGCTGTAAAAACTGACAGAGTTGTGGTTTTAATGACATACCTTCTCCTTTTTCCTTTCTCCCTTTTCCTAAAGAAATAAAGTCATTCAACTGTCCGTAAAATCGTATGTATATAGAATTCATAAATAATTCCAATGTTTTTATAATTACTAATATAGTAATTTAGTATTTAAATTTATTGGTATTTTTAAAATTATATAATGGATAAGAACAGAATTCAGGCGATTGGGTTGTTAATTGCTCTTTCGATAATTTGGGGGACTTCCTTTATTTTAATTAAAAAAGGTTTAGTCGGTTACAGCCCTGACCAAGTTGGAGCTTTGAGAATTGTAATTGCGGCATTGGTCTTTGTCCCGTATATGATTAAGAATTTTAAAAGAGTAAATTTTTCTTTATATAAGTATATTTTGGCATTTGCTTTATTAGAACTTGGCATCCCTCCATTTTTATATTCTTATGCCCAGATGCATGTTAACAGCGGCACAGCCGGAATTTTAAACTCGCTGGTTCCTTTGTTTACATTGCTTACGGGATTTATTATTTTCAAAGTATCTTCAAATCTCTATAAAATGCTCGGGGTTATTGTTGGTCTCGTTGGAGCCGTAATGCTTGTATTCTTTAAAACCGGAGATTTTCAATCGTTCGATTTTGCAAATTCATGGGGACTATTAATTGTACTGGCTACATTGTTCTACGGTCTTGGTAGCAACATACTCAAGGAGTATTTGCAGGGTTTATCTGATATGGATATAACATCAATAGCTTTTATCGGAATGGGAATTCCTGCATTTATATACTTATTGACTACTGATTTTTTCTTTATAACATTTACCGACGCAAGTGTACTCCCCTCACTCGGAGCAATAGCAATACTATCTATATTCGGTTCTGCACTTGCAATTCTTCTTTTTTCCAAACTTGTCAGGAAATCGAATGCCCTGTTTGCTTCCTTTACTACATATCTGATTCCATTTGTCGCAATGATGTGGGGACTACTCGATGGAGAAGGACTAAGTTTAATACAAGTGCTCAGTCTGCTTCTAATTCTTTCAGGAATTTACATTGCAAATATAGGTATGAACAAGAAATTAAAATAAAAAAATAATTTTAAATATTTTGCCTCATTAAAAGAGATATAATAACAATTTGCACACTTAATAGCTTGTTTCTGCAAAACAAACATATCTTAACAGTAAATTAACCCCCTCTTTATAAAAAATTCACACTATAATCGAAATTTTGCATTGTTTTAAAGTGTGCTTTACAGAATAATTTGGAGAATTTCGATGTTAACTAAACATATAGGACTGCAAACATCTATCAATATTTGTTCTGCAGATGATATGAGACTTAAAGGTAGAAGAAAGCATTTTATAGACAAATTCAAAATACTATCAGTCATTTTGATTTTGTTGACCTTAATGATAAATAATTCTATATCAGCAGAAAACGGAATAATATCCGGAACAGTTGTAGATGCAACAACAGGTGAACCAATGATTGGTGCAAGAATTATGATTAAAGGAACCAATTATGGGAATCTTACAAAAGTCAAAGGAGATTTTAGAATTAGTAATATAAACCCGGGTAATTATACAGTTGTTGTATCTTATGTTGGTTACAATACAACTGAATTACCTAATATAAGGTTAGAACCCGGACAAATAAAAAATTTAGAAATTGTTATTAAAGAAAATGGAGTATTAAAAGATGAAATCATTGTTACGGCAGATGCCATTTTGGAAACAGGTGCCGCTTTACTTAAAGAAAGGCAGAAAGCGGGTTCAGTCAGTGATGCAATTAGTGCTGAAGAAATTTCGCGAGGAGGTAGCGGAGATGCCGCCGATGCTATAAAGAAGGTAACCGGTGCTACAACAGTTGGTGGAAAGCATGTTTATATACGCGGTCTTGGTGACCGATACAGTTCGACACAGCTAAACGGAGCAAACCTACCAAGCGCAGACCCCGACAAGAAATCAGTACACCTTGATTTATTTCCTGCGGGAATGATTGAAAACATTACGACAATTAAGACAGCGACCCCAGACAGACCCGGTGATTTCACAGGTGGTACGGTTAATATCTCCACAAAATCTTTTCCTGAAAGACTGAAAGCAAGCATCAGCATGACAACAGCCATGAACACTCAAACAACCGGTAGCAGTATTTTAGGATACACCGGGAGTTCAACTGATTGGTTAGCTATGGATGACGGGAGTCGTAGCATACCTGACATAATTTTAAATAATAAAATCCCGGCCGTAACAGAAGCACGTTCCAAAACCAAGCCCGAATCAATAGAGAAGGCAAAACTTTTGGATAAACAATCAAAGGCATTCAACCCTACATTTGCGCCGGCAAACAAGATTGCTTCAATTGATCAAAATTTCTCGGCGACCCTAGGTAATCAACATATTTTGTTGGATAACCCTTTTGGTTATTTTGCGAGTTTCAGTTACGGTCGTAAATTTTCATCATTCAACAATGGTACAATAGCTACCTATTCCCAGCCGGGAAGCGATTCCAGGGAATTAGAAGCTGAATACAAGGGTAAACTCACTGAATCTACTGATGAAGTTGCATGGGGTGGTATGATGAATATTTCGTATAATCTCGATGAAAATAACCGTACTACTTTTAATTATATTTACAACCGAAATAGCGAATCGGAAGCTCAGTTTCAAGATGGTTGGACAAGGTATTACAATTCAGACAGACAGACCAGGGCTTTGAATTTTATCGAACGGTCAATATCTTCATACCAGCTTGAAGGTTTGCATAACTTCGCATCTTTTGGAGGAATGAAACTTGATTGGCTGGTTTCATTGAGCAACAACAAACAGAACCAACCTGATTACCGAACATTTGATAATGAGTATATTAAAAATGAAGATGGTTCCATAACTTATTTGTTAAACAAAAATGATAATAACGCTTTGCCATCCAGATATTACAGGGATTTATCGGAAGACCTTACGGGCATTGGGTTTAATATTGAAATACCGATAAAAAATATTTTCGACAATCAATTCAAATTTAAAACAGGTTTCTTGTTTGATGATAAATCAAGAACTTTTGAAGAACGCAGATATGTTTACAGACAAGACGGTGATGACCTGATATTTAACGGCGATGTTAATGAATTTATGAGTGACAGTACAGGAATCAGGGATTGGAAAAGCTCAGGTAATTTTAATTATTTCGGCAATTACATTGAGGATAGAACTCAAGCATCGGGTTCATATAAAGGTACTCAAGAAATATATGCAGGTTATGGCATGATTGATTGGTATGTTTTTGAAAGCTTCAGAATTGTTGGTGGTTTCAGGTATGAAACAACGGAGTTGCATACAATAAGCAATGATTCCTCCAGACCTGTTGGCAGTATTTCAGAAGAGGATTTACTCCCATCTTTGAACTTAACTTATATTTTAAGTAAAAACATGAATTTAAGAATGGCTTACGGCAAGACTTTAGCCCGGCCAACTTTTAGGGAGATAGCTCCTTATGATTCATATTTGCCGATTGAGCATAAGACTTTATTAGGTAATGCGGATTTGAAAAGAACTTTGATAGATAATTATGACATTCGCTGGGAATGGTTTACAAATCCGGGTGAAATAGTATCGGCTGGAGTCTTTTATAAGGATTTTACAAATCCTATCGAATTGGCAATTGTCAATTATAATAACAATGTTATGCCAAAAAATGTTGACAAAGCTTTTCTTTATGGCGCTGAAATCGAGTTCAGAAAAAACCTTGATTTTATGGATTTGTTAAAAAACTTTTATTTTGGTATGAACTTGACATTAGTACATTCACAGGTTGACTTGAGTGAATTGGAGATGAAGACGAGAATTCAGTACGATTCGAATGCTTCGACGACAAGAGAATTGCAGGGACAATCACCTTACGTTGTTAATTTGGATGTTGCATATGTTAATGCAGAATGGGGTACAGATGCATCAGTATATTTTAATGTTTTTGGTAAAAGGTTAAGTGAGGTTGGATTTGGTACACCAGATTATTATGAGTTCCCTAAACCGGAATTGAACTTTGTTATAAGCCAGATTGTATTTGAAAACATTAAACTGAAATTTTCTGCTAAGAATATACTTGACTCAAAGTACTATAAAGCTTCAACATATAAAGGAGTTGATTATATATCCGAGCAATATATTCTTGGGCGGACTTTTTCATTTAGCGTAGGATATATTTTTGATTAATAAGTAAAATGTAAAATGATAGTAAATGATTTTTTCTAATTTTTGGGAGATTAATTGATATGAATTTAAAAACACTAATTATTGCAATGGCTTTGATTTTAACTTATGGTACAATTAAAGCCGAAATTATTACAGTCACCGATTCATGGATAAACACCGGTGAAAAGAAGTATATGACTTCAGAAAATATATATCTTTTAGAAGGGTTGGTATTTGTTGAAGATGGTGCGGAGTTGCACATTGAATCGGGAACAGTGATTAAAGGAAAGCCCGGGCAGGAGCATAATGCATCAGCTTTGGTAATTGCTAAAGGTGGTAAGATATTTGCTGAAGGTACACCAACCAAGCCGATTATATTTACAGCTGAAGCTGATGACCCATATGATTTGGCTGATTTACCAATAACGGAAACCGGTCAATGGGGTGGTGTCATTATTTTAGGTAAAGCCCAGACGAATATTCCGGGTGGAGTTGGACAAATTGAAGGTATTGCCGAAACAGAATCAAGAGGTCAATTCGGTATGCCTGAAGGCGAACATGATAATGAGGATAACTCAGGTGTTATGAGATATGTTTCCATTCGTCACGGTGGAACTGATATAGGTGATGCTAATGAAATTAACGGCTTAACTTTGGGTGCAGTCGGAAGAGGTACAACAATAGACCATATTGAAGTATGGTACAATGCCGATGACGGATTTGAATTCTTTGGAGGTACTGTAAACACAAGCCATTTGGTAAGTGCTTTCAATAAAGATGATTCTTATGATTACGATATGGGATTTAATGGCAGGGGTCAATTCTGGGTATCTATACAAGCAGACAACAGAGGCAACTGTGCTGGCGAACATGACGGTGGCGATAAACCCGAAGATGGTACTCCTTTTGCAATTCCGGTTATATACAATGCAACATACATTGGTTCCGGAGTCAGCTCTGCAAACACAAAGAGTATAGGTTTGCACATTAGGGATAATGCAGGTGGAAAATACTTCAATTCAATCTTTACTGAATTTACCGGAAAGGGTTTGGAGATTGAAGATTTGACAAGCGGTGAGGATTCAAAAGCAAGATTTGAAGCTGGGGATTTGGTATTGAATAATAATTTATGGTGGAACATTGGCAATGCAACGACAACAGTTCAAACAATTGCACCGGATGTAACCGGTTCGAATGCATATTCACAAGATTTTGTCAGGACATATTTATCGGATGTTTCAAATAATAACTGGATTGAAAATCCAATGTTAATGGGAATCAGCAGAACACAGGATGGTGGCTTAGACCCAAGACCTGCTTTGAATAGTCCTGCTTTTACTAAACCGGTTCATTCAATTTTATCAGGGGAAGATTTCTTCGTTAACGCTCCGTATATTGGTGCATTTGGTCCCGGTGATTTATGGTTGGACAACTGGACATTCTTGTCAAAGTCCGGAATTTTGAAACCATTGCGTCAAAACGTGGTAAATGTTACCGATAGCTGGATTAATGCAGGCGAAACAAAATACATGACTTCAGATAATATTTATCTCTTGGATAAATTAGTCTTCGTTGAAGATGGAGCAAAATTATATATCGAGCCCGGAACTGTAATTAAAGGAAAACCCGGACAGGAACACGATGCTTCAGCTTTAGTAATTGCAAAAGGTGGTCAAATATTTGCATTAGGTACACCAACACAGCCGATTATATTTACAGCAGAAGCTGATGACCCATATGATTTGAATGACCTCCCAATTACCGAAACAGGTCAATGGGGTGGCGTTATTTTATTAGGTAAAGCACAGACTAATATCCCCGGAGGTATCGGTCAAATCGAAGGTATTGCCGAAACAGAACCAAGAGGTGGATTCGGTATGCCGGAAGGTGAATTCGATAACCATGATAATTCGGGTATTATGAGATTCGTTTCGATAAGACATGGTGGTACAGATATTGGTGATGCCAATGAAATCAACGGATTAACTTTCGGTGCTGTTGGTGATGGAACAACGATTGAATTTGTCGAAGTTTGGTATAATGCTGATGACGGATTTGAATTTTTTGGGGGTACTGTTAATACCAAATTCCTCATAAGTGCTTTCAATAAAGATGATTCTTTTGATTATGATATTGGATTTAACGGCAAAGGTCAGAACTGGTTCTCAATTCAGGCACCTAACAGAGGCAACTGTGCCGGCGAACATGACGGTGGTGACAAACCGGAGGATGGTAAACCATTTGCTATTCCTTATATTTATAATGCAACTTATATTGGTTCAGGTGTCGCATCGGCAAATACAAAGAGTATTGGTTTGCATATCAGAGATAATGCCGGAAGCAAATACTTCAATTCAATTTTTACAGAAACAACAGGCAAAGGCCTTGAAATAGAAGATTTGACTTCGGGAGAAGATTCGAGAAATAGATTTGAAGCTATGGATATAGTATTTAACAACAACATTTGGTGGAATATAGGAAGCACCAACACAACAGTTGAGACAATTGCTCCTGATGTTTCAGGCAGTACACCATATGCACAGGATTTTGTCAGAACTTATTTGTCAAATGCCGCTACAATGAATAATATCATTGACCCACAACTATATGGTATCAGCAGAGACCAAGATATGGGCTTAGACCCTCGTCCAATGCCTTCAAGTCCTGCTTTCACGAGTCAAAAAGCTCCTATATTTAATGCAAAGGGAATTAATAACACATTTTTCCATGATGCTCCCTATATTGGTGCTTTTGGTGTTCAAAATTGGCTGGCAGATTGGACATTCTTATCATTTGCAGGTATTGCTTCCAATGTTGGCGGAGGTATCCCAATGATTAAAACGGCAACAGGTATTCAAGACCCGACAGTTGATGTGGTAGATGCAACTTTAAAGATAAATGCAGGTTTAAGTTGCTATCCAAATCCGGTAAAATCAATCTCTGAAGTTCAGTTCTTTGTTGAACAACAAGAGAATGTAAAGATTGATGTTTACAATTTATTAGGAGTAAAAGTTCAGAACTTGGTAAATCAAGCTATGGAACCGGGAAACTGGGGAGTAAAATTTGATGCTAATAATCTTAATAGTGGAACTTATTTTATAAGGATGGAATTAAATAACAAGGTTATAACTGAATTGGTTGTAATAGAGTAAAGTACACACATGCTTTAGAAACAATGGCGTAAGCTGATCACTTACGCCTTTTTTTATTTCTATTTATAATAAAACACATTTTTATTTTTGTTTTATAAGTTTATTTTTAGTATTTTTAATTTCTATTATTTGGGATTGTGATTGAAATTTCTCTTGTTGTTTTGTAGGATTGCCATTTGGAGTGTTGCAGTCAGTAGACAGTGGACGGTAGACAGTAGTCAGTTGTTTGTGGAAAGCGGTTAGTTGTTGGTTCTCAGATACAATCGTTGTAACAAATGAATAAACTGCCAAAGTAAGGGGAGTATAAATAAGGAAGAGCGTAATAGAAATTGCTTAATTAATTGATTTGAATTTGAGATAATGAAATTATTGAACAATAAATTGAGGAATATAGATGGCGAAAAAGGAGAAAAAAGGTTGGATAGTGTCAATCAAGGGACCTGTGATTGATGTTGAATTTGACCTTTCGGGTTCTGAAGAACTTGAGAAATTAGATGGTGAATTAACAGGAGCCGTTAAGGAAATAAATGTCAAGAGAAAGAAAAGAGATAATGAGCTCCCGGGGATATACGATATTGTTGAAGTAACCACAGAAGGGAACGACATCGAGAGACCTCTTTTGCTGGAGGTACTGTCTCATTTGGGTACAAATAAGGTGCGGACTGTAGCGATGGGTTCGACTTTTCAATTAGGAAGGGGAATGAATGTTATCGGAAAAGGGACTCAACTGAAAGTGCCGGTGGGAATATTGGGAAGAATCTTTAATACAGTGGGTGAAACCATAGATGACCGTCCATATCCAATCGAACAAGAAACTGAAGATTACCATGATTGGTTAACCGATACCGATTCAACAATAAAAAGGGCAAATATAGTCAAAGACCCTCCACCTTTTCAGGAAGTACAGCCACCCAGCGAAATACTCCATACATACATCAAAGTCGTTGATTTCATGGCACCTATGCCAAAAGGGGGCAAGATAGGGTTTTTTGGCGGTGCAGGTGTCGGTAAGTCTGTTTTCTTACAGGAGATAATAAACACTATGATAGAAACTGCGGGAGCAAAGACCGTTTTTGCGGGTGTTGGAGAAAGAACACGAGAAGGTTCTGACCTTTGGGGCGAATTCATGGACATTCATATTCAACAAACCAGGAATCCAAATATATCACCGGAAAAAAGACTACTTAATAATCTTGTGTTTGTTTTCGGGCAAATGAATGAACCATCCGGTGTAAGATTCAGGACAGCACACACTGCAATAACTATGGCAGAGTATTTCAGGGATGTAGATAATTTGGACAGTAACGGGAAACCAATATTAAACGAAAACGGTAAGCCAATAGAAAATAATGTTTTGTTTTTTGCCGATAATATTTTCAGATTTATCCAGGCAGGTGCCGAAGTGAGCACGCTACTTGGAAGAATGCCTTCGAACGTAGGGTACCAACCAACTTTGGAGATGGAAGTGGGTGACCTTGAGGAAAGAATTACATCAACCGACAAAGGATGGATTACTTCTGTCCAGGCAGTTTACGTTCCTGCAGACGACCTTACTGACCCTGCACCTTCGACAATATTCGGACATTTGGATGCAACCATTGTATTGACAAGAGAGATTGCAGAAAAGAATATTTATCCTGCCGTTGACCCTCTTGCATCTACTTCGAATTTTTTGACAAAAATGTCTGAAGATTATGTTAATTTGTTTTATAGCAATAATAAAGAGAAAATCAAAGAAAGCGGTTTTAGTGAAGATGAAGCAAAAAAGCTATTAAAGATTCATCCCAGATTAGTTAAAGTTGTTAAAAATACTTTAGAAAAAAACAAACAAATAGAAAAAATCATCAACTTGTTGGGTAAGGATTCAATTAGTGCCGAACAAAGAGCTATTAACGACAGGGCAGAAAGGATAACAAACTTTTTAACACAGCCGTTTAAAGTTGCAGAAGTTTTTAGCGGAATACCTGGTCTTCAGGTACCAATATGGGATACCATATTTGGTTTTCTGATACTTTGCTACGACGAAAAAGTAAGGGAAATTGATTCAAAATATTTTAAATTTATTGGTGACCTTATTGGTTCAATGGAACAAAAAGATGGAACCAAAGAATTTGCCAAATATCTCAAAGATGAGAAAAGTAAGCTTATAAATGATTATATAACAAAATTGAATTTGGAAGGGAAATAGTAAAATCAATTAATTTTACAAGATGAAAATAAAGTTTCAAATAATATCGTTGATTCCTGGTGATTATGATTCTTCTTATAATTGTGATTGTCTGTCGTTTAAAAGCAGTAAGGATATAGATTCCTACATTGGAAATGAATTCGATTTTGTTGATTTTTATAATAAGGACTTTATTAAGCAAATCGAAACGTCTGCAAGGGAAATTGACAATATAGATAATGAGGAAAAATATATGGTATATGTTTATCCCAATCATAGAAGTATGATGAGTATTTTGGAAAGAGCATCAAATATTCAATTATTTGATAATGAACACTTAACAAAGAAGTTTTTGCTGCCGGAAGGTGGTATATTAAACATTTTAAATAAAGATAGTGGTGACCTTGAGGTAGAATTAATTACAAACAAAATAGAAAACTGATGATGGAAACAAGCGCGTTTTTATACGAAAATTTATCATATTCGTTGCTGATATGGCTGCATTTTGGAACATCAATGCTAATTTCATTTAGTGTGTTTTTATATGTAATACCAATACTTTATAACATAGTTGTGTTGTATCTGCCGAGTTTTAAATTTGGATTTAAAGAAGCCGCAGCAGGAGCCGGTAGTTCCGGATTGCCTATGATACCCATAGAATTGATAAAAACATTGAAGGATTCGAAGGTATTTGCAGGAATATTTTCGAGGAATCCAAAGTTGTTTTCGGCTATACCGGCGGAGGAAACAAAGACATTTTTCGTGAAATTGGATGAGAAAATAGACAGGGTACTGGACAATTTAAAGGATTTACCTACATCGGAAGAGAATGAAGAGAAGGAGGAAACCGGTGAAGAAGGTACTGTAACAGATAGTAAAAAGCAGGCAGCAGACGGCAGACAGCAGACAGGAGAAGGTGGCAGAGCAATGGGAAAAGGAGCTGATACTGTGAGTGAACCGGAAGTTGAAAAGGGAGCAAAGAAGTCGAAGAAGAAAAAGCTTTTACTTTATGGTAATTTGGTTTTTGTGATTGTGATAGTTGCAATAAATGTATACAGTTACTTTTATTACAGCGGTATAATTAGCGATTATTTTGTTGTTAAGAAAGGTATGCTGAAGAACAGCGGAGATGATTATGAATTGGTTTACGGTAAATTGAGGGGATTGAAAGATTCAAGTAAGGTGGAATTGATTAAAGAAATAAATACGTATGTAGAGATAATCAATACTGTAAAAGCAGACAAGAGAAAGAGAGAAGCAGCTGAAGCGGCTAAAAAAGAACAGGAAGAACAAGGTAAAAAGTAGCCGGATGTTATGAATAAAAAGGTGGTAAAATATTGTGCCGATACTTTATCGAAGATGGTTGATTATCATAATTCGAATGATGAGGAGTTGTTGGGAATCAATTTTGATTTAAAAAGATTATTGTTAATAAATAAAATTAACTTATATAACATAAGCAAATATAAGCATGATTCGGACAAGGATTTTTATGTTAAACTTAGAGATTTGTTATTTGAAAGGTATATAAAAACAGAGATAGTCCGGCAGTGGCTGGAGTTGTATATAACAAACAGTGCCATTGATTTTGAGGAAGTTCTGAATGCTGCAGATTTTTATAATTCGAAAACTCTTGAGATAAATGTAAAGATTAACAAAAAAATTGATTTAAGTAAAAAGCGGACAGATGAGATAATTAACTTTATACTCGTGAAAACGAAAAATGAAATTATTTATGACGATGACTATCAATATTTTATAATAAACATAATAGACAAGAAAAATAAGGATAGGAGTAAGTTGAGAATCTTCAGAAAAGAGTATGTTGATGAGATTGATAGCCAGGGGCAGGGAGAATTAGGTCTTTCAAAGACGGAATTATTGAACACAATTTTTGATTATTTTATTATTAATAAGAAAAAAGAGAGAACATGAGCACAATTGATAAGAAGTATTTGGAGCAAATCCAGAGTGAATTGAATAACGAGATTGCAAAGCTGATAGAGATAAATCAGAAGCCATCGGGAGGTCATATAGACGAGGGATTTGTCGAGAGTTTCGCTGATGGGATTGGTGTAATCTCCGGACTTGAGAAAGCAAAAATCGGACAGAAACTTCAGTTTCCTACTTCCACAAAAAGAGCAGGAGAGGAGATCTTCGGTCAGATAATTGATATTGATGAAAATACGGTCAGTTGTATTGTGTTTGGTGAGGAAAGGTTTGTTAAGGAAAAGGATAAAGTATTGTTGGACAAGACACAGGATGTTTTATCGGTGTTTGCATCCGAAGCACAATTAGGCCACGTTGTTGACCCTTTCGGCAGACCAATAGATTTGGAGGAAAGTGATGAAGAAGAACCTGCTAAAGATATGTCAAATGACTTGGTAGAAGTTTGGTCAAGGGTAATGCATAAAAAAACTATTAACTCCAAAGAATATAAATATATTCCTGTTGAAAGAGACGCACCGCCATTGATATCCCGTTCACCAATTAGTACACCGCTGCAAACAGGAATCAAGGCAATTGACACTATGATGCCCATTGGCTTGGGACAAAGAATGTTGGTTATAGGTGACAGAGGTACAGGTAAATCGGCGGTTGCTATTGCCTGTATGCTTCATCAGTTAAAAATAAATAAGTTTCGCGATGAAAAAGATAAAATTGTTTTCATTTATGTAGCCATTGGTAAGAAAATATCTGAAATTAAATCAATAAAACATACTATAAAGAGAACAGTCACTGATTATGATGTGAGCGATAATACAATTATTGTTGCAACCAAAGCAAATGACCCTGCGGCTTTGTTATATATAGCACCATTTGCAGGTTGTTCTATTGGTGAATACTTTCGTGACAGAGGAAAGCAAGCAGTAATTATTTATGATGATTTAACAAAACATGCAAATGCTTACAGGCATATATCATTGCTATTAAAAAGAGCACCGGGAAGAGAAGCTTTTCCGGGTGATATTTTTTATTTGCATTCAAGACTGCTGGAAAGAGCTGCATCCGTCTATTATGAAGAAAATGATAATGGAGATTTTGCATATTCCAAACCCAAATATGGTGAGAAACAAACCGTTGGTACACTGACTTCATTTCCTTTGATTGAAACAAAAGAAAATGATTATTCTGCATATATTCCCACAAATGTAATTTCTATTACTGACGGGCAGATTTATTTGGATATTGCTCTTTTCAATGAAGAAATTTTACCGGCAGTCCATACCGGTTTATCCGTATCGAGAGTTGGCAGCAAAGCACAGACCCCACTTATGAAACAGCTTTCAAAAAATTTGAAAGCTGATTTGGCAATATATAAAGAAAAGAAAAAGTTCCAGAGTTTTGGTTTTGACCTTTCAGCAGAAGATAAAATCATAGTCAATCATGGTGAAAGAGCTTATGCATACTTAAAACAGGCATTGAACGAAACTACAATGGAAAAAGACCAATTAACAGATTTGGCAAAAATCGAAATCCAAAAAATAATAGAGACTGAATACAACAAAAACAAAAACAATAAGACAATGTTTGGTAAAGATTTTAATTCTTCCGCAGAAGAAATTTTAAATCTGGCTTTTGAAAAGTATGCAAAAAGCAATAAACTGGTACAGCAAGAAAACGAGACTGAAGAAAAGTACAACAAGAAATTCAACATTAGCGGTTTTAAAAATCCCGGTGAATTTAAAGAATTAATAATTAAGGATACCAATTTGATAAGCTTTATTAATGAAATTTTAATTAAAGAAAAAGAACCAAATGGCGACAATCCGACAACTTAAAGAAGAAATAAACGGTACAATTACTTTTTTCGATGTCGCCGAGGTATTGAGTACTATTGCGTCTATGGCTTTTGCCAATATTAGCAAGTTGTACGAAGCAAATTTTATTAAGCTAAACAAAGCTATTGACCAGGTTCACGGCTATATCAATAAATACATCCCTTTGTTTGCTGAAGAAATTCCATCTGAAAAACCTGAGATGGTTGAACGCAGCAGCAGTAACAGAAAAAAAGCAGCTATACTCGTAGGTTCTAATCTTGGTTTTTGCGGGAAATTTAACAATGAAATTAAACTTAACTATGCTAATTATATCGGTCAATTATCTGATTTCGATTATGTCTTTATAATCGGGAGACAACTTTTTGCAATTCATGAAACTCAATATAAAATACCTTTTCCGGTTGCTAAAAAAATTATTTGGAATGAATTGATAGATGTTAAAACCGCTTCTGTGAATGATATAATAGATGTTTTGGAAGAAAGTAAACAGGATGTCGAAATTTCAGTTTTATCAAATTCATATAATCCAGAAATTAAAAAGGGATATTTATCTGACAGAAAATTCTTATATCCCAGTTCATTCGAACTGACAAATTTGGAGAATATCAAAACAGTTGGATACTACCAAACTTTAGGAGATGTAATATTGGAACCTGAATCAAGTACCTTTTTAACTAATCTGTTAAAATATTACTTTAATATTACTTTTTTAAGCTTGTTGGTCCAATCTGAAATTGCTGAAAACTACGAAAGAATGAACTCGATGAATCAGGCAAAAGACGAGATTGATATAATCCTTAAAAAATTGAAACGTAAACTCCAAAAAATGAGACAAGCTAAAATCACAAATGAACTTTTAGAAGTTATAGGTGCCCAGAAAAAGTAAGAAAGCACCCAATTAATATTGAATAATTTTACTTTTCACTTTCTCCAAAAGAACTTTCTACTATTCTACTTTTTTTTCTCCTTTTCCGGTTCTTCGACGGGAGAAATCTCCACAGGTTGACCTATTTGAATGTTTTTAACAGGTTCTACCTTGATTGGTAAAATATTAGTTGGTGATTCAATCTTGCCTTGATTTTGGGGAGTAAGTGGTACAACAGGTAAATTCGGATTCTGCTGTATATTAATATTATTGCCGGGTTGAATTTGTATTGGTCTGTTCTCCGGAATTATGGTAGCCGGTGAAACAGGCGGATTGTCTTTGGTTGTACTGTCAATCGTTTCAGTAACAGGTTTGGCATTATCAACAGGTTTTTCAGATTCGGGGTCAACTTTTCCCCAACCGGATATAATTATTTCTTGCTGGTCGGGATCGTCAAAACTGAGTTCAACACGACAGTTGAACTGTCCCAGAGCAGTTGGTATTGCTCTTGCTTCGAGCACAAAAGAACTATCTTTAGGGATAATGTCTCCTGTTTTAAGGTTGATTTTAAGGTCTTCGGGTTTAACGATTACATTTTTTAATGATATATCATGGTCGGATATGTTATTAATGACTAATTTGGTTATGCTTTCGTTATTAGTGTACATCCTGCTGAAATTCAAATAACGGTTTGGAAAAAGAGTAATCGGCTGAAAAACATTGGCAGTGATTTCCAGAAATGACTCTGAATTCATTTCGTTGGTTGTGAAAGATATTTTTTTATTGACTACACCTTCGTAGTGTTCGATATTTAAAGTAACTTTCAAGACTGCAGAGTCGCCGGGAGGCAATGTCTTTTTGCTTAAAGGTGCTGTAGTACAGCCGCACATTGGTTTAACTCTCTTAATTTCGAGAGTATCCTTGCCTTTGTTATAAATTTTTATATCAGCTTTCAAAGGTGAATCTTTTGGTTTGACTTTTCCCCAATCATAGGTTCTTCCACACTCGAAGACCATTTTTGGTTTTGAGTAAATCAATATTGATGAAATTAGCAACAGGTTTAATGCTATTAAGATTATTCGTCTCATTTTTTTTCTCGCGTTACATTGATAAAAAATTCAATTTGTTTTTAATAATTATAAAATTTACTTAAAATATATTTTTAAATTTGTAATTATTTCTAATTATATAATGAGATTTATGAAAAACAGTCAGTTTAATATCTGACAGAACGAAAAATGTTTCAAATTTAAAAATAATTACGAAATTATAAACAAATAACCGGTTTAAATATTGTAAATTGTCAATTTAGTAAATAGTGAAAAACAAAAAGTGAAGAGTAGAAAGAAATTGATATTATAAATAAATGAGAGAAAAAAAAATGTTTTCGTTAGAGTATTCGGAAATGCAGGAAGCTATTAAAGATACTGCAAGAAAATTTGCACAGGAAGAAATACTTCCGACAGTAATTGAACGTGATATTAAAGCAGAATTTCCAAGAGAGATAATTACAAAACTTGGTGATCTCGGTTTCTTGGGAATGATGGTTCCTGAGGAGTGGGGAGGAAGTGGCTTGGATACAATTAGCTATGTATTGGCAATCGAAGAGATAGCTAAAGTTGATGCAAGTATTACAATAGTTCTGTCTGTGCAAAACTCACTTGTAAACTGGATTTTAGAGCATTACGGAAATGACGAGCAAAAAGATAAATATCTCAGAGAGTTAGCAGGTGGAAAAATCGGTGTTTATTGCCTGAGTGAACCCGAAGCAGGTTCAGATGCTTCACATCAATACACTTCGGCTGAATTCAAAGATGGTTACTGGGTAATTAATGGAACAAAGAATTGGATTTCCACCGGACAAAATGCAGATTATTATATCGTCTTTGCCCAGACAAATCAGGAACTCAAGCATAAAGGAATCGGTTGCTTTATAATCGAAAGAGGAACTCCCGGATTTGAACCCGGGGAAAAGGAAGATAAAATGGGTATGCGTTCGAGTGATACCTGTTCTATCGGCATTACAAATTGCAAAGTTCCCGAAGCAAATGTTATCGGGAAGGTTGGTGAAGGATTCAATATAGCTATGAAAAGTTTAAATGGCGGCAGGATAGGTATAGCCGCTCAGGCAGTTGGAGTTGCTCAGGGTGCTTTTGATTTATCCGTTAAATATGCAAGTGAAAGACAGGCATTTGGAAAACCAATTTTCAAACTTCAGATGATTCAATCCAAACTGGCTCAAATGTCAACTAAAATAAGTGCGGCACGGCTTTTAGTACACAAAGCGGCATGGCTGAAAGATATGAATTTAAACTATGTCCAGGCATCAGCAGAAGCCAAGCTTTTTGCGGCAACAGTTGCAAACGAAGTAACCCGCGAAGCGGTTCAGGTTCATGGCGGTTACGGTTATGTAAGGGAATATCATGTGGAAAGAATGATGCGTGATGCCAAGGTTTTAGAGATTTACGAAGGTACATCTGAAATCCAACAGATAGTGATTGCAAGGGAGATAGAAAAGAGTTTGGGATAGGAACGAAAAAGTTGAGTTTTAAGTTTTAGTAATAAATATTAGGATGGGAGATATTACATATTCATATAACTTTGCAAGGTATTTTGATAAGGTTCCGATGATTGAATTCATTGATTCATTGGCAGAATCTGAACAAGCAAAATTATATGCATATATTCATAAATTTATTGAAATGAAAAACAGTAATATTCGTTTATCAGATAAGTTCACAAAATATTTAAAGAATGGGATTTTTGAATTAAAGGTAAACTTCGAAAACAGGGTGTCAAGAAGTTTGTATTTTTATGAAGATAATAAACAAATAATTTTTACTAATGGTTTTATTAAAAAAACAAATAAAACACCAATAAATGAGATAAATAGAGCATTCGAGATTCGTAAATATTATAAGGAAAATCAATAATGAATATAGCTGAAAAACACTTTAGAAAATTATTTAACTCAGATACTTTCAAAAAAGCTTATATCGAAGAATCCGTTAAACTTGACTTGGAGCTAAAACTTAATGGATTAAAAGAAGACATAAAAAATAAAAGAAGTAACTCGACAATTTTAAAAAAGGTCAGAAGTTTGGAAAATCTTGTAAGAGAAGATTTTCATTTTAACTATGTTCAGTAAAAAATATTTAGTTTATTGAATAGAATAATGAGAAGTTTCTATTTATACATATTATTTTGTATTATCCTTCTAATCGCCTGCGAGGATGATAATCCAGTGAATTATAGCAACAAAGTTTTTATTAATAAAGTTTATCCCGAATTCGGTTATCCCCAGCAAGAATTTTTTATCATTGGTAAAGGATTTGGAACTTCAGAAAATGAAATTGAAGTTTTTCTTGATGATAACAGCACATTTTTTTGGTTGTTAAATGATTCCTTGATAAAAGTACAGGTTCCTTTCGTAGATACCGGGTACTATCAAGTAACTATTCGAAAAAACAACAAAGATTATTCTGCCAATCAAAAGTTTGAAGTTTACAACAAAAAGGACAAGGAAAAAACCATTGTTATAACCAGTCTCAGTAATGAAATATTATCCATTGGAGATACATTAAAGGTTTATACGAGGAATTACGGTGTTGCTGAGAAAGAGTTAACGCTATTGCCTGCGGGTTTTGAAAAAAAATGTATATTTTTCTCCGATACACTTATCAAATTTATCATTACGCCCGATTTTCCTAATGGTTCTCATTACTTCTCTGTCAGATATTATTACAAAGGTGCTTTAAAGACTATAAAATCTGAAATGCAATTTACCGTTAGTAATTCTGATATTTCCTTAATGAATATTAATATTTCATTCTCAAATTTTTTAATGAAAATATATAGTAAAACAAAATTTCAAGACTGGGATAGCTATTCTACTTATGAAAAATATGACACATTGATTCGAACATTTACTTATGAATTTGATATTGAAAATTCTTCAAACTATTCAATTACCAATAAGTCAATTGGTAATGATATAAACTATTTTTGGTCTGACAATGGGACACTAACCGGAGAGATTAAATTTTATATCGACTTTGTTAATTATATCCTATCAAAGATTATTTTTTCAAAGAGCAAATACTTTATTGTTAATGGTCATAGAGAAAGCTACTCAATGGTATTATCAATAGAAACATTGAATTTTAAAAAAATTAATAATAATTATTTCGAATCGTATTTATCAAGCACAGATTTGATAGATTGTAAATTTAACATAAACTATGATACTGAAAATTACCATCAAAATGGAAGTCATAGCTCCACAGAAGAAATTACAAATGAAAGAATATTATCTTTAACCGACAGTAGTTCAATTAAAATCGCTCTAACACTGAAATAATTTATTGCTATATATAAGCTTATTTGAGCTTGAAAAGAACTTTAGATAATAATTATTGAAGGGAATAACTCTTATCTGTTATATATCAAATGCATATCTGATTCCGAGAGAAAACATTAAGGGATTTTTGCTTTCAATTGGGAAAAATCTTTCCAATTCTTCTTTAGGAATATAAGAGTCAACCGTAAGCCCATAATAAATATCAAAATCAATCCCAAAATTCTTTTTGTCAAACCACATCCATGAAAAACCGGGACCAACTGAAATGCCATGTCCGAAAGTACTGAATTTTCCCAAAATTCTACCAAACTCATCTTTCATTGATTGTTCCAACATTGAGTTTGGTCCGTAGTAAATTGTTACTCTTGGGAGGGTATTTGGTATTTTCTTATCTGAAGATCATTTGGTTTGTATTACTACAATTGAAAAAGAGATCTATAATATAGATGATATCGAGGCAGTAGCTTATGATTTCTTGTCCGGTCAACAAATAGATTTTTTCTTC
>JAZDIP010000083.1:0-5032 GCA_043804925.1 bacterium
ATATATTTATAACCGGAAAACAAAATAATAATTCAAAACGTGAAGTATTAACGATAAAATTTAATCAAGATGGTGATTCTCTTTGGTCAAGGAAATATTCTTCACCAACTGATTTGAGTACATCTGGTAATGATATTAAAATTTCAGAAAATGGTTCGGTAATTGTGTTGGCAAGCCTTGATTTGTCTGCAGATTATGGATTATTAATTAATCTAATATATGATAAAAATGGAAATCTAGTTGTAGCAAATGAAAAGAGAACTAATTCATCAGGTGGAGGGCAACCAGCAATGGTTATCGATAATTATAGTAACATAATTATTGCAGGTTTTGATCATGATTATGGTGGGAAAAACGATATATTCATTCTTGGAATTGATAAATTAGGGAAACAAATTGATTCTATTTCATTTAATTCAACTGAGGCGTCTAATGAATCTCTATCATTTTTGGAATCAGATTTAGATGGACAAATTTATATAGTAGGCAAATCTGATGGGGATATAGTAACAATAAAGTTATCACAATTAAAGAATCATATAAATGATGTAAATTATAGAGTGTTAAATTTCTATCCAAATCCTTTAGTTGATATCTCACAGATTGAATTGGCAAATAGTATCACTTCGCAATATCAAATGAAAATATATGATACATCAGGAAAGATAATAAGTATTAAAAAGGCAGATAGTTGCGGCATTTTTCTGCATAGATCTGATTTTAAACCAGGTATGTATATTTACGAAATAAATGATGATAACAATAATTATTACGGAAAATTTTTAGTTGAATAAACACCAATGCATAACAACAGCTACGCGCAATTAGGGGTAAGTTGTTCGTAAGACAAAATAAAAAATGCTAAAATTTATCGTTTCGCAAAAAGTCTTACTAATTCCCGCCCTAACTGCGCGTAGCTGCAACCGTTAGGCACAAGCGGAGGAGCAACGGTGCAACATAAAAACGAAACTGATAAAATGACAAAAAAAAATGATAGCCAACGCACAAAGCAAGAGTGTTCCAGCCCATCCCACAACCGTCCCTTCGCTTCCACACACTTGTTTTCTTTGCTGACCCACAACTTAATAGCAATGACAATATTTTTATGAAAATTATGTTAATATCAGTGTATGTTAAGAAGCTATGCAATATTTTCAACATTGTTATTTGCATTTTCTTTAAATGCACAGGATTGGTGTAATCATAAACCTGCAAAATTTGATAAACCACTTTCTTTTGAAAACAAATTGATTAGTGATAGGCTTAATCATACAATTAATCCCAATATCCTGAATTATAAAGAAACCCAAATTGAGATTGCAACAATGCTAAAGCCAGAATTTTTTGTTGATGGCAGATGGCGTCATATTGATACAATGTCGGTTTATAGTATCTATAATGGATATACAATAAAACACGCTTTCCTTAAAAGTTTTGAATTACAATTTAGTGCAACAGATTTGATAATTAAAGCAAGCGAAGAAATAAAAAATTATAGTAAAGAAAGTTTGAATACCAATGTATCAGTAGGAGTTAAATATATTATTTATAATTCAGTGAAAAACAATTCATGTATTGGCTTATTTGGGCAGGTTACTATTCCAAAGTTTAAAAATTCTCTAAATACATTATTTTCTCCAGAGGTAAGGGTTTTAGTTAGCAGGCCTTTTACTAAACACACAATGTTAACTGGAAATTTGGGTGGAGTTTATATGAATAATGAAGAAAAAGCAGAAATTGTATATGCTCTCAATATAAAAAGGAACATAGGGAAGCGATTTGAAATGTTTGCTGAATTCTATAAAAATTGTATAAAAACAGGTCCTGCCAGAAGCCCAAATAAAAGATGGTTGCTGGGATTTGGATATTATTTTTTGAGTAACCTTTATGCCTATTCTTCCATTGAGGGAGGTTGGTATCATGAAGACTCGTTAAATGATGGCCAGTTTGATGTTGGACTAACATATCGGTTAAAATGATGAAGACAATGTTTTCAGTCAAATATATAAAGTTTAATAGTTTATCAGTATTAACCATTTTCATGACAATTACATTTAATGCCTATTGTCAGGATAATTATGTGGGGCTTTCAATGGATGTCCAGAATACCAAATTAATTGATTTTTCAGAATTAAATTTAAATACACAGGGGGCATACAGGCCTTCAATGACTATTAAATATGAATATGTATTTAAAAACAAAAACGCATTCCAAACTGGATTTGGATACAATATGATAACTCAAAAAAGCGATTTGTTTAAAAATAATTTTTACTACTTATCAGTTCCCTTGCATTATAAAACCAATGTAACAAAAGAATCAGGAAATATTACTTTTTCAACACTTTTAGGTTTAAACTTTCACTATCTGGTTGCTGCAAACCATGTATTTTCTGATGGGCAAAAATTAAATTTAAAGAACTACAGTTCAAAGTTTCATTATGAAGGGATTATAGGTTGTGGAGTTAATAAGAAACTAACCGAAAAAATCAGATTTGAATCCTTATTTACACTTGCGATAGGTTCTAGTGTAAACAGGATAAATCCGTCTAAAATTTACTTACAAAATTTGAATGTGGGTTTTGACTTAAGTCTTTATTATTTATTGTCAAGAAAAAAATAAGATGCAAATAAAAAAGAAATACTATTTTGGAAAACTATTAATGCTTCTTATTATAGTTCAATTGTTTTCTTGCGAAGATGAATTGACATTAGACGAAACAATGTCGCTAGAAGAAAAGATTGATGTTGTTATTGAACCAAATACATACTTCGGCAAGCCAGGAGGTATTATTATCGGAATTATACAAAACGGAGAGAAAACAATATATAGCTATGGTGATGCAGGGTTGGGATATGGTGCTCCTAAATCGAACACCATTTTTGAGATAGCTTCACTTACAAAAACATTTACGGGTATTCTGTTAAACAGTATGGCCTCGGACAGTATTTTAAGTATGGAAGATACCATCACAAAATTTCTTCCAGAAAATGTTACCCCACCAACATATAATGGAGAGCAAATAAAATTGTGGCATCTGGCAACACATACATCAGGATTACCTAATTCCTGTAACAATTTCAATCCTGATGAATCTGTTTTTACTAATGAAGACTATTATGATTTTTTAAATAATATATCTGAACAGGCTTTTCCTTTTGGAAATTACACAAATGGGAATGAACTTGAAAGCCTTGGAACAAAAGCATACTACTCTAATATTGGAATGGCTCTTCTTGGTCATATACTTGAGTTGGCATCAGGAGAAATTTACGAAAACCTGTTTGATGAAAGAATCGCAAATATATTATCAATGCCAGATACAAAAACATATGAGGAACAATCATCTGAACAAAAAGATAGAATAGCAAAAGCGTATTCAACGGAACAAAAGGAAGTGGAGATAAATAAAAATTGGGGAAGAAGTGTTGGCGCAGGTGCATATCTTTCAACTATGGATGATATGTTAAACTATATCGAGGCAAATATTAATGCAAGTCCTTCACATTTTCCTGCTATCAACCAAAGTCATGAAATGCTTTTTTCTGCAAATAATGGCTCTGAATCAGGAATAGGAAGTGCTTGGTTTATAAACATTGTAAATAGCGATACAATTATTCATCACAGTGGGGCTTCAGTACATGAGAGCTATATTAAATTTAATAAAAGTAAAAAATATGGAATAATTGCCCTTTCTAATACAAGGAATTATAAATTCATTGATAACATCAATAAAATTTTTGAATTATTGGAGTAAAAAGATGCCTAATATTAACCGACGATATTTAATTGTATTTCTGATTTTGAATTGCCTTTTTTTAAAGGTCTATTGTCAAAAAGGATTTTCAGTGGGTACATCTTTATCTGTACAAAACACTAAGTTGGATTCTCGTCTAAATAAGAAAGTAGAAACATATAACGCGTACAGACCTGCTGGAAATATAAATTTGCAATATCGTTTTTCCAACAAAATTGCATTACAAAGCGGGATTGGATATATGCTTCTTACCCAGAAAACGACAGATTTCAGCAATAATTTTAATTATCTTAATGTACCAGTTTATATTAAATTAGGCTCGTATAAAAATAATCGCCGTTTTGCTTTTACATATTTTGGAGGTTTTAACTTTCAATATCTTATTAACGCAAATAACATATATAATAATGAAAAGACTAATATTAACAAATATTGTGATTCATTTCATTATGAGACTATTGTAGGTACAGGATTAAAATACAAAATCAATGACAAATTAGAAATGGAGTCCTATGCGTTCATATCAAGAGGATGTGTAATCAATAAAACTACGTCAAATGGATTTAATCTATCTAATAAAAATTATGGCATTATAATTAACATGATATATGAACTTGAATTTCAAAAATAAAATATCATCCCTGTCCCACACCGTCCCTTCGCTGCAAGGCACATTGGCAAAACGCTCAAATCCAACGCTACAACCAAATTTTGCCAAAGAGCCTTTTCGCCCGTCCCGCTCCATCGCAGGATTGAAAGATAGTGCAAACTTGATAGATAAAGGGATTGAGAATATAAACCGCCAGTGCCTAACACACAATATAGCCAATAAGGGTTTCAGTGGTATGCGAAGGTTTGTAGCCCGCTTCAATTTTTTGTGTACCTTGATAGGCAATCGCCCGCAATCCCTTACTGGCCATATTGTCAAACGTTAGCGGCAAGGGCATTCCAGCTCGCATGAGCATTTTTTATTTGTGTTTCTGATTCGGCAAAAAATGTGCGAGCAGTTTTGCGGGCAAAATAAGGTAGGTGCCATTTTCAAGATTTAGTTTGAAACATGCACAGATGATTCATTTATGTGGCTTAAAGCATTTAAAAGGAACTTGGCAATTATGGTTTTTAATGGCTCCCATTTCGCCCCAATCCCGCTAACAAGCGGTAAGCCCAATGCCTGGTTCTTTCTTATATCGAAATTTTTTGTTTAATTTTAATAAAACGAATAACGAACATAAAATCTTAAAACTATCGGCACTGGGCCTACCGCCAGCCGTTGG
>JAZDIP010000084.1:0-45604 GCA_043804925.1 bacterium
TGTCTGAGTGCCGTCCAAATCCACCTGACGCAAGCGGTAATGATAAGTCTTGTTTGGTTCTATATCTTTGTCTGAATAATTGTATTCATGTTCAATATTCGAAGTTCCGTGTCCTTTTATAAACTCCGGTAAAGTTGACCAGTCCTCATTTCCTTCTATCCTTCGTTCAATAAAAAATCCATGATTTTGAATTTCAGAGGCAGTTTCCCAGAGCAGTTCGCTCACTCCTTTTCTTGTGTAGCCACGGAAATAGGAAAGCTCAACGGGCCAACAATTATCTCCGTAAGGATATGTTGTGCTATAAGTTCTGTTACCAAAATATGGTACAAGCAATGGCATCCATGTTCCTCTCGAAAATGTTTCAGTGATACCGTCACCCGGACTTACTCCTGTATGCATTAAATGAGCATAGCCGGGATTACCAACAGTTTCCATAAATGGTTGCCATGTTCCTGTATCCAATCCGTTTTTATAGGCAAAGAAATTTTTGTTAAGTAAAGGAGCAGTTTTGTCAGCTTTTGCCCTAAATTGCTTTTCCAAGTTCAGATAAATCCCTTCGCTACCGTTTAACTCAGAGCTTGGCGGGTCATTAAAATATACGTTTGTGCATCGCATTCCAACATTTGACTTTGATGCTCCTAAGTCTAATCCAGTTTCTCCCAATTGAGATAATGAAATCCAATAAGTACCCTTTTGTAAAATAATTGGTTTATCTAATAAATCGAATGCAAATTGGTCCCATATTGTTGAATCCCATATTGCATCGTAACCACGTTGGGATTCCAAATAAGAACCGTGTATCTCATTTGTTGGTGATGAAATTCCATCATACAATTTAAACACAAACCAATCGGGTGAAGAACATTTTGTTGGGATGTAAGAACCATATCCAAAAATGGTATCTTCAGAAGTTAATTCAAACTTCATAGCGATTTGTCCTGCTCCTCCATCTCCTCCTGGGTCACCGGCTTCCCAAGTAGGATAGTGGCTTATCCAATCGGAATAACTTGCACCTCCCATACTATACCCATGCGAAGTTAAACCTCTACCATATTCACCTGTCATTGCATGAACATCATTTGAAGCTCTTCTGAAATTATTTGGGTCTATTATCGGATGATAAGACATAAAAGGACCGAAATTTACTGTGAAAGTTGTGAATGTAGTATCGTTAAGCGGCTCAAGGTCTCCTCCCGGGACATATATATTCCCAATAACAACATATCTTCCGGGAGGTGATTTTCTTGCATTCCAGTTAAATATTGTAACAGTTTGATTTGCTCCCGGTCTTAAAAATGGCAATTGTTTTACACACCAATAGATCGGTAAGGTTCTCATTAAAATCCATCTTGCAGAATCTCTTGCCATTTGATTATAATACCTGAATTCTTCCATTTTTTCTTCATAATCAGGGTCATCAGGAGAACCTCTCCAAACCCATGCATCATCAAGAAAGTACATTGCATTAAAGTCCGATTCCCTTACTATGGATGCTTTAATCCAGAAGCTTGGTGCTTGCCTCGCATTGTTATTACTTAATGTTAAATTAATCGGTATAGCCGTTGCCTGTGATGCAGGTACAACCGTATAAGGAAAATCAACAGAAACTTTGCAAATTTCAATATCTATACATTCACAATCAGCATAAAGGAGTCGTACATTGTCTATATAAAATGGGTCTTCATCATCGGGAATTGATGTTGCATTTCTCTGATTGTTCTTTGCATGAACTTTAACTCTAAAGCGGAAATACCTTGCACCTTCATTAGCCGCTCTTATAACTGTATCAGGAATCGGGAAATAATAATTTTTATATTCAAAATCAATTCCGTCATCATAGTAATCATATCTCAAACCATTCATTTGCCTTGGTTCATTATATTTTGGAGGAGACATTGCAGAATCTTTGTCTGTTTCCAAAAATCCAACCATATAACCGCCGCCGCCAAACAAAGTAAATGCAGACATCTTTGTTTCGGTTACAGCCCCTCCTCTTCGCAGATGGTATCTCCAGTTTTCCTCGGGTATATTTGTTATTCCTGTTCCATCCCTCCAGTTTGGACTCGGCTTTGCAAATTCAACTCTCAACTCATCCGGTTCCTGTAAAACATTATACCAATCCGATGCAACAACGCGATGTTCGCATCCGATTAATTGTTCGTCAGACCAACCCCTTTCCCAATCATTTCGATATGTACTTCTTTGAACTGCCAATGTGAAGCCCATCCATCCTTTATTAAATATGTCAATTGGATAAGACCTTATTTCGCTTTCACCCCATTGCTGTAAAGGTACATTGCTTCCTCTGTCTAATTTTATTGTTGGCGAGCCAATCTTACAACCGGGGTATACTTCATCATTATCACAATAGAATTCATCTCTTGGTGGAAGCGGATGCTGGGATACCTGGTCACCGGAAGCAACAGTAGCACCAATACTAACCCATTTGAAAACTGAAGGTATCGGACTAGGCGAAGCATTATTTTCAGGAACAACGTGGAATTCAGTAACATCATCATCAAAATGTTCATCATTCGGTATGTGCCTCATTACCCAGAACCTAACGTTAAGTGAATCGTCGAAGGACCACATATCTTCGAATTTATTATTTGTATTAGGGTCTGTCGGGTCGAGCATCAGATATGCTTTCATCAAACCTATATTTGATATATATAAATCATTCGGTTCAAATGGAGGGAAATAAATCTGAACAAATCCGTAAGGAGGAATTCCATTATACTTAGTTTTCAGATGATTATTTGAATCGTAATAGTCGCTATGCATTGTGTCTGCTGTATAATCTTTTCCGTCATAACTGACTTTAGAAAGGATTATTTTTTCGAATGCTTCATCTCCAATTTTCTTTGCTATAGCCAAACTGTCAACTTTAAGATATTTATTGTACAAAGGTCTTCTTGTTGCCTGATTTATTATTACCATCCGTACACGGAAATTCAAATCCTGCGGCTGGTAGTTCACTCCGTTCGGTCCTTGAATATCATTTGTTAAATTTTGAACTATGGCAACGGGCTGTAACTGTCCCACCTGTTCATGCCCTGCAAGAATTTCAAAGTCCGGTGCATGGCTTGTCAAAATGGGTTCTGTATAAGCTGTATTTCCTGCTATCTTTTTTCTAATCCTAAATCCAATATCAACAGCTCTCAATGTATTTTTCCATTGCTTGAATTTAACAGCTTGTGTCGTTTCGGGATAACCTGTGTGGTTTTTTGTTATATATTTTGACCATACAAAAGTATTTTGATTATATGTCCCAGCCCATGGCAATGTTCCCGTATATGTTGTATCTTCAGCATATTTTTTTGAATCGAAATTCAAATGCCTTGCTTCTCCTGTTACACAACTATGAGTATTGAACCTAAGTAATTCTTTTCCTTGTGTTAAATAACTTGAATAAACTTTTTGTCCTCTTATTCTCTCATAATTAAAAATTATACTCGAATCACTTTTGTCAAGCACTACCTGACAATTTACAGAAATATACCCATCATCAGCTTCGGTCATATAATTTGGATTTAGTTTGTTGTTTGTACTGTTGGGGTCAAGTGTATAACTCAGATCCGGGAAATAATTAAGTGTGCCTTTCAACTGCATATCTACAAAATAAATTATTACTTTTGTGCTGTCAGGATTCCTATAGAAAAACACTTTTCCTCTGTCTCTCGGAACGGTATCTTTTGCATTCCATTGCGATAAATATCCGTCTCCCCAAAACGGAGAAATAACAGGTAAATTCGATGTATTGTTCATCAATATATCTGCAGGATTTGATTCAGGATTTATACTCAGCAGGGTTGCCATCTGCCATCCCCAGTCATCTTCTGTGGGGTCTGACGTTCCATCGGTTTTATTGAATTTTGACCTAATGAACCAGTCCATGCTTTCTGTGTTGTAGCAATTTGGAAATGTGTAATTATTCGATACTACCTTTCTTCTCGGCGGGGTGGAGTTATCATAAAAATATCGAGCATTCGACAGCATAATCGCACCGTTCGACAGCACATAGAAACTGTCATATGTCAATCCGTTATATTCAAATTCAAATCCGATTGGGATTGGTCCTGCATATACATCATCAACGGAATCCTTATTATCCGGAAAGTTTTTATGTCGGAAGTACCTATAGCCGTCATTCTTTCTTTCGGCTGTTTCGTACCATGATTGAGGATGTTGATAAGGACCTGAAATTATCCTTTTCCAGTTCTGACTGTCCTCGGTAGTATCAATCCAAATATAATCCGGTTTCCATGGCTTGTCTGCGGCATCGAAACTGTTAACAAAGTAATAACCCGTAGAAATAGCTGCCTGGTTTTTCGGATTTTCTAATGGTTCCCCGCTTCTCTCAAAAGGATAAGGATAGCTTGTTTGCCAAGGACCGAAACCGCTTGCTTCAAACAGTTGGCTTCTATGTTGGGTTAACTCATTTTTCCCCTTTTCCTGCGATACAGCAGAAAAGACAAAAAGAGTCATTATCAATAAAGTAATAACAAAATTTTTCATAATATCACCCTATACTTTGTCACACAATCATTTTAGGGCAACTGACAATAAACGCACACTAAATATCAATATGTGTATTCAGTATTCACAGATTGACCAATGTAATGTCGTAAAATTTTTGATAAGAAGCAACTTTTTTCTGTAAACAGCATATTATTTGCTGTCAACGTATAATAGACAACGGGAAACGGTTCTCTAATTCAAAATAATAAATCTCTCTGTCCATACAAATCCGTAGTTACTTAAGACTATATAATATACTCCTGAGGTATACATACTGACATCTATGGATAAATCGCAACTTGTACTATTGGGAGTAAAATCAAGACCATAAATTTGCCCGCCTCCGATCGAAAATATTTTCAGATTTAAATTATTTTCCTTTGAATTTAAATTTTCTCCCAAGTCAAGTTCGGGGTATTTAATATTTAAATTCAAAGAGCCATCGGTTACAGGATTTTTCGTAACCATCACTTTAGGTTGATTGATGAATTTCAATTTAAAATCAGCTAAAGGCAAACATACTTCCAAAAGCTTAAGGGAGCCGTCAATTTTCGTCAAATCCACTTGTTTGCCGGTAACAGGTTCGAATTGTTCAATTGTTATGGGAGTTTCAATAGGGCTTGACAAGAATACCGAGCCCTGAATCCAAAGTACATCACCTGCATTTCTCAACATATACTCTGCCGATGATGAGTCAATAGTACCGCTAATTACTCCATTATGATAAGTATAAGGATAAGTTATTTTGTTATCCCCCGTTATTTGGATAAATGTAGCAGTCGGGAAAAATAAATAGGGGTCGAAAGAAAATCTATAGTTAATTCCCTGATGTTTTAAATTGTGTATTGAATTGCTTAAGTTTGCAGTCATAGTGATTTTTTGCCCCGGTTTTGCCGTGTAGTTTCCAATTTGAATGGTTGCTTCATATTTTTCTTCCGGTACCTTTGCAGTTAAATAAATAAAAGCACTGTCTATGCAAATTGATTCTTCGAATATTTTAACGAAAGATATGAAATCACCTTCAATTGGAGAACTGAAGCTTACAGGTATTGACAATGTATCACCCGTTTTAAATTTCATCGGATATACTAAATTTGATGGCAAGCTAAAATTTATATCATCAGGTGGTAATTCCATTGATATAATATTTTTTTCGTATTGAGATTTATTTTCAATTTTAAAATATTTTGTGGATATATCTTCAGCCCAGACCTCTCCGAATTTAATTGTATCGGGAGTATAGCTAATCAAGTGATGAAATATATTCACAGTGCAATCCAATGTATCCACACAGGGACAAATTTTGCTTTGCAACTGAATTTTTGCATTGTGAATCCCTGTTGCGAAATCAGAAGGATTCATATATACAGTGATTTCGGCACTGTCGAGCGAAGGAATAATTATATAATCATCAGGAACAAGTATAAAGGATTGAAATCCATTTAGGGCATTAATCGTCATCGAATCCTGTAAAGAACCGCTGTTGTGCAATTTGACTGTAATTTCCTTTTGCCGGTCGCACTGCTCTATATCCCCGAACTGTGCCTCTTTTGCTGATAATCTTGTATCGGACCTGCGGAATTCTCCTGTTAAATACAAGTATTTTGTGATATTCTTAGCAGTACTTGTCCCCATCGAAATTGTCGCAGAATGCTGACCTTCCGTAAAAGCGGCATATTCGATGTAAATAGGTATCGAGTCGTTTGAATTAATTGTATAAGGCAAAGGTAAATTATTTAAAATAGTAAACGGCGAACCAGCCGGGTCAAGTTGAAATTTATTTATCGTATCTGTAAATGACTCGGGATTTCTAATCCAAATCGTATCGAGATAATATCCCGGTGTGCAGAAGAATTTCCCAAAGTTCACAGAATCCCTGTCAAATTCAATTTTAGTGCTGTAGCTTTGCAAAAATAATGGAATACCCTTACCTGATTGACAGGAACCCGTTGCTTTAAAATGTAAAAGTCCTTGATAAATAGTATCCGAACTACAAGTAAAAGTTACATCGAAATCTTTATTACCGTTATAACTAATTGTTTGGCTTAACGGCGGATCTACACTAATTTGAATATTGCTTAATATTGTATCCAATTCTATATCGTAAAGTATTAAATCTTCGGTACCAATTGATTGAACATTAAATCTTGCTGTGAATGGAGTATTGGTTTGAAAACTAGCTGAAAATTTTTGAGGGTCAGTATCCAAAACAACGCTTATACCAATTCCTGTGACGGCAACTTTAATAATATCATTGCAGGGTTGTGAAGAGATATAGATGGTATCGCTTATTCTGCCTATTCTGTCTGGTTGAAAAGTAACGGTGCATCTTGCTGAGTCCCCAGATGGTAAAACTTTAGGATAGGTTGTTGTACTTAATGATGCTTGATATTGTAAAGAGTCAACCTTAGGTTGGTCAAAAGTTACTTCAAAATCCCCAAAATTGTATATCCAGAAATTATCTATTTTGATATCCGTAAGACAAACCTTTCCAAAATCAATTGTGGTATCACTTGTTATTAAATTCGAAGATATAACTGACCCGGCTAAACCAATATGAAATGGATTTTTTTCACCATTGGCATAAGTCTGGTCGTTATTAATTAATTGCAAAGTTGCGTTGTTTGACTTCCCTGCTTGTTTTTTAAAATTCACTATAATTGATTTGGAAATGCCGGGAGCAATGATAACGGGGAGTTTATTTCCATTTGCCCAACCTGTTACGGAATAATTCGTATTCGGTTCTAAAATTTTTGTATCACTTATAATCAAATCAGTGTTTCCTGTATTGTAAACAGGTATAGTGTCATATCCAATATCGGAACATTTCAAT
The DNA here is from genome assembly GCA_043804925.1 of bacterium. Lineage (GTDB taxonomy): Bacteria > Bacteroidota > Ignavibacteria > Kapaibacteriales > UBA2268 > ChocPot-Mid. The sequence continues at coordinate 7,355 of JAZDIP010000084.1, forward strand.
GTCATTGTAGATGAATACTGTGCAGTTATTATGGGGGAAACTCCATAAGCCATTACCGTTACGAAAGTGTCTGCCGGGCATGGGTCAAAAGTACATCTGAACCTTGTACTAATCCATCCGGTATCAATCGGATTCGCACTGAATTGAGATTGGATACCGCCATTTGGTACTCTCAAAGGAAAGTATGTCTGGTTCTCTATTCTTTGATTTCCATCAATGCGGGCGATATCCACAATGCTTTCCCTGTCGGTTGCCGCAGTCCATTGAATACCATATACATTATCATTCCCGCAGTAGGCAGGATTGATTATCAGTAAAGTATCTCTTGGTGCAATTGTTTTTGCTACACCATAACCTGCTAAGTTGACATTGAGTGATGTTCCATACCCAAAATCAATTCTCACAATTGCTGTTTTCGTGCCAACTGTTTTTGGTGCAAATTTAATATTTAACCGTATCGTTTCGCAAGAATTAATATTAAAGTTCGTTCCGGGAGATACTATCGAAAATTCATTGTTGGGGTCATTTAAGATTGAAACATTAACAAAATCCGAGTTAAAATTGATGTTATCCAACAACACAAAATCAATACTGTCCCCGGGAATGCAAATTTCACTAAAGTTCAATGAATTTTTATTTGCTGTTTGTAAAGGTGTGGATAATTTGTAAACCCCTTGACCGACAATCCAACCGTTATTACTTGTGATAAACCAGATATCATCCAAATTTCCGTCATCAAATCCGCAGTTCCTTAAAACCCAACTTTGACCTCCGTTAGTTGTGTACCACACATTTCTGCTGTCCCCGGCAACCCATCCTGTTTGGGCACTTAGTAAAAAGGAGCCGAACATTCTTACGCCGGTATTCCTGACATTCCATGATGCTCCATTATCCGTAGTATATCGCATTCCACCGCCGCCGCCACCGCCTTGACAACCGGTTGATGTCGGTACTAAAAATGAATTGCCTACCTTAGTTATCTCTTCCTGCCAATCATTTGGTCCGGTATTGGACAACAGTGACCAGGTTACTCCTCCATCGGTAGTTTCCCATATCCACCCGCTACTCGATGCATAACCTTGACCAAACATGCTATAAACTATTAAATCAGTCAGCCCCGAATTCGCCAAATTACCAACAAATACGGACCAGCTGTTGCCTCCGTCGGTAGTTCTCCAAAACTCTTGTTTTTCGACACATCCCCCACCAATGACAAATCCATTATTATTATCTAAAAAGTAAGTTCCCCACATAGAAGCAGTAGCACTGGGCGGTGTTACGTTAAACCAATTAGCTCCGCCGTCAGTTGATTTGAAGATGCCATCCAGACCGGAAGTGTACCCTATATTAACCGATGGGAAATGTATTCCTTCCAAATGGTCGGCTCCGTTAATACTAGCTCCGGCCCAAGTGTTCCCTCCATCTGTTGTTCTTATGACTCTCCCACCAAATCCGCAAACCCACCCAAAATTCGGATTAGAAGGCAAAAAATATACATCCAGCCAGTAGTTACTTAGGTACGGCTGAGGTATTGAAACTACCTTTTCCCACCTTTGTGCAAACAATCCGGTAGTAAGCAATATTTGAATTAGTATTGAAAAAAATAGTAATCTATTATATTTCATATTCTATCCATTTTATAATTGGATTTAAAATATCAATTAACCATACTGTTAATATAACAAATAAAATCAAAACTTATTGTAAATATATTGACTATTGTTATATGGTAATTATTTTATATTAATTATTTCCTATATTCGTTATTCAATAAAAATTAAAATCAATTAATTTTTTTTGTATAATTTAAATGTTTTTACGAAATTGCTACTTCATATAAATGTTAAAAAAATTATTTTGAAAATTATAAAACAATATAGATGGGTTTACAATGAATTTTATACAAACTTATAGGAAAAAAATTAAATTATTATTTATTTTTCTGATAGGATTACATGGACCCTATTTTGCAGAAGCCGCTTACCTTGAAAACGTACCAACACATATAACACAACCCGACGGTACAGTTTTAAATTGCTTCGTAACAGGTGATGAATTTTATCAAAGAATACATGACAAGGATAATTTTACTATTGTGAAACACCCGGATACAAGGTGGTATGTTTATGCCGTTAAGTCAGGAGATACTTTATTGGCAACAGACTATATATTTGGTAAAAGTAATCCTGAATCCCTTGGACTAAAGCCATTTGCATTACCTTCACCAGATTGGATTCAACAAAAAAGAACCGAACATTACCGTCATGTACCGAAACCGGAAAAGAAAAAAGGAGAAAGGACGCAAGCAAATAATACCGGAACAATCCAAAATATAGTTATTTATATAAGATTTGCTAATGACTCGGAATATAGCGACGACACGAGTTCTTATTATAGTATGTTTAACAATGCATCGGGTAATTCGATGTATGCATATTACAGGGAGGTCTCTTATAATACTTTGAGTATATATACTTCATTTTATCCCAGACCAAGTAGTAGTATCGTTAAGTCATTTCAAGATAGCCATAACCGCAATTATTTTCAACCTTATGATGCTTCAACTAATCCGGATGGTTACCAAAATAGCTCCCAAAAGACATCGAGGGAACATACTTTATTGAAAAATGCCGTAGATGCAACAAGTTCGGAAATACCCGCAGGACTGAATATTGACAATGATGGAGATGGTTATGTTGATAATGTTTGCTTTATTATCAAAGGTAATACCGACGAATGGTCTGACTTGCTTTGGCCCCACCGCTGGGCATTATATACATTAACCGCTACAATAAACAGTAAGAGGGTTTGGGATTACAATTTTCAGCTACAAAATTTTTTAAAGTCTTATGGTAATGGCGTATTATCCCATGAGATGTTTCATACTTTAGGAGCGCCCGATCTCTATCATTACAGTCAGGATGGCATGGACCCCGTGTGGCGATGGGATATTATGGCTACTACAACTACTCCTCCCCAGCACATGGGAGCATGGATGAAATATGCCTATGGCGGATGGATACCCAACATTCCGGAAATAACATCCAATGGAAATTACAGTTTGAATCCATTAACATCTTCGACAAATAATGCTTATAAAATTGCGTCACCGAATTCATTAACTGAATTTTTTGTGGTTGAATACAGGCGCCAGTCGGGTACTTATGAAACTCCATTGCCCGGCAGCGGCTTACTTGTTTATAGGATTAAACCGGCATTAAATGGGAATGCCGATGGTCCACCTGATGAGGTTTATATTTATAGACCTAACGGAACCACTTCTGAAAGAGGTAATCCGGAAAGTGCACACTTTAGTTCGAGTATAGGAAGAACTGAAATTAACGACAATACTAATCCCGAAGCTTTTTTAAGTGATGGAAGTGAAGGTGGCTTGAATATATCGAACATCGGGACTGCCGGAGGAACAATCAGCTTTATAGTTGGTTCGAGCCAGGGGATAACTCCCCCGACATTAGTATACCCTGCATTCAATGCGTATGGAGTCCCTGTTAACGCTGTTTTGAGATGGAATCAGGTTAGTGGTGCAAACTCTTATAATGTACAGGTATCCAGAAATACTGATTTCACAGATTTAGCTTTCAATCAATCTGTTAACAATGATACGGTTGTAACCATATCGCCAAACTTGAGTTTTTCGAGCGTTTACTATTGGAGGGTGAACGCTGTCGGTTCGGAAACAAGTGACTGGTCGGCTTATAGGACATTTACGACACAGATGCCTGCACCGGTATTGAATACACCGGTAAATCATGCTTATCGTGTTTTATTGGCAGATACACTGAAGTGGCAAACAGTCGCCGGAGCTAATTATTATAGTTTAGAAGTATCATCCTCGTCTAATTTTATTCCAACATTAATTCAGGCATCATCCATAGGTACTACTTACTACATCATTTCTCAAGGTGTTTTGCAAAACAACCATTTATATTATTGGCGGGTTAAAGCAATAAAATCATCACCTTATAACGAAAGTGGTTGGTCTGAAGAAAGAGATTTCACAACGATTTTTGAAACTCCTGTCTTAGTAACTCCAAAAAATGATTCCTTAGGCACTGCTCTAAACGGAGTGTTGACATGGAATTCAGTAACCGGAGCAACAAGTTACAATGTCCGGCTCTCTGACGACCCGAATTATGCTACAACAATTTTAAATCAAACAGGTATTACAGGTACGAGCTTACCCTTTTCCGGAATAACTTATAATAAAAAATATTTCTGGTCAGTCCAGGCAGTGAATTCAAACCAAACAAGTCTGTGGGCTTCTTCATTTTGTTTTACAACAAAGCTGGATGCTCCAATCCTTGTTTCACCAACAAACAATGAATTAAATGTAGAGTTGCTTGCACCCTTGAGATGGAAAAAAGTCCCGGGAGGAACTTCATATTATGTGCAGGTAGCGGGCGATACAAATATGTCTCAAACAATCATTGATAATTCAAGTGTGAGTGATTCAAATTTAATTTGTAACGGATTAGGTTCCATGATTAAATATACATGGAGAGTCAAAGCCAAAAACACGGATGGAAGAGAGAGTGATTGGTCTGAAAAATGGAATTTTACGACTAAAATAGGTCCTCCGACTTTACCAAGTCCTCCCGATAGTGCTGAAGATGTAGAAGTTGACGGTTTGTTGGTTTGGGGTTCGGTAAATGGTGCAACCAAGTATCATTTAAAATTGAGTAAATCACAAAATTTCGATTCTTTTGTTATTAACGATTCAAATATCACTCAAACGTCTTTTGCCTATAACGGATTGGAATCAAATCAGGAATACTATTGGACACTCAGGTCGAAAGCAGGACAGTCGTCGAGCGATTGGTCTCCTACCTGGAAATTCAAAACCGGCTTAGGTAAAGTTGTACTATATTCACCGGAAAAGAGTTCCAGAGCAAATCCTTTAAATGGCACTTTATCGTGGATTCAAATTTCAGGCGCCAGTTCGTATAATGTTATGTTGGCTTCGGATGTCGCTTTTACCAACTTAATAATCAATCAGACAAATGTTACATCTACGTCAATACCCTACACAAATTTGCAAAAAAATACAACATATTATTGGAAGGTCAGTGCCAACAGTCAATCTGAAACAGGTAATTGGTCTTTAGTATGGAATTTTGTTACTACTGCAGGTGAACCTCAGTTAATAACTCCTCCAAACAATACCGGTGGTGTAGCTTTAAGCGGAACATTAAATTGGCGTTCCGTTTTGGGAGCTAATAATTATACAATACAGATATCGGATAATGAAAACATGTCAAATCCATTTTTTACCCAAACAAGACCTGACACATTTTATCTATATTCAGGATTTCAAAATTATAAATCGTATTACTGGAGAGTAAATGCCACAACTAATGAAGGTACATCCAATTGGACTGAAACGAGGAAGTTCACCACCCTTATTTCAAATCCTGTTCTTTACGCACCCGAACATCAAAAGAAAGATGCCCTTACAAGCGGAAATCTTGAATGGGATAATGTCGAAGGTGCTTCAGGTTATACGATTGCCATATCCGAAAAATTCGATTTCGTCCCTAAACTGATTGAAGAGGATGTTGATGGTACGGAATATGAATACAGTAACTTGAAGCATAACCAAAAGCATTATTGGAAAGTAAAAGCATTGAATCCCGATGCAAACAGCGGTTGGTCGGAAATTAGAGAATTCACAACGGTATTGGCAAAACCCGAGTTAGCTTACCCGGTTGACAGCGCTATTCAGGTATCGGTCAATGCAAAGCTAACATGGCTTTCTGTTGATGGCTATAAAACTTATGCTTTTAAGCTGGCAAAAGACATAAATTTCAGCAATATGGTTTGCGATACTTCAGGATTACAATTTGCTTACTACGACTGCAAGGGACTTACCGAAGCAACGAGATATTTTTGGAAGGTAAATGCGAGTAACCAATACAATACCGGGGATTGGTCTGATGTTCGTACATTTGTTTCATACGACCCATTGGATATAAGGGAACAAGAAAGCTCAGATATAATATTTGAAGCATATCCGAATCCATTCAGCAACTTTGTTACATTTAATATTCAGGGGAATATTGCACAAAATGTGAAGCTGGAAATTTATAATTACGCTGGAATTAAGGTTGATGAAATTCTTCTTTCTTTCCAGACCCCAGACCCCAGACCCCAGACCCCAGGATTTAGTTATAGATGGGTAGCTGAAGATTTTACTCAAGGAATTTACAATGTCGTCCTGAAATCCGGGAATACAATGAAAACAATGAAAGTTGTGCTGTTGAAGTAGAAAAAATTAAATAGGAAGAAATACTAATTTTCGTATTTTAATAAATATATTTGCAAAATTCAATTTTTTGTATTAATTTATTATTACAATTATTGGGGTTTACTTTATTGTAAAATTAATAGACAATTTCATTACATTTACAAAGGTTCAATTAATTATCAAATGTCAGTTTCAACTAATCCTGATTTTTAAAATATAATCAGTTTAAACTAAGTTTTAAAAAATTAAAGGAAAAATAAAATGAATAAATTATCTAAATTGATTATCATGATTACACTATTTCTACCTTATTTTGTATTTTCACAAAATTTACAAATATTATATATCCTAATGGAGGTGAGAACTTTGAAGAAGGAATACCAATCGTAATCAGTTGGTCATCAACTTCTTACACTGGAAATATTGATATTTTAGCATGGGATGGAACAACTAAAACTTTTAGTCCAATTATAACAAACGTATCTTCAACTTTAACTAATTATCCTTGGATTCCCGAAGAAGAAAATATTTCCGAAAATTGCAGAATTAAAATTGCAAGTTATGATAGTATTAAAGTTCTCGACATGAGTGATTCATATTTTAACATAAAAGTTCAAGAACAAAACACACTGGATCCAAATATTGTAAATGAAAATATAATAAAAAATAAAATTATAGTTTATCCTAATCCAAGTGATGAAACGATAACAATTGAATGGGATAACACTATCAACCCTAATGAAATCGGTTTAATAGATATGAAAGGTAATGAAATAAAATATTTTTTAAATACGGAAAAAATATATTATTACAAGATTAATATCTCTAATTTTGATTCTGGTAGTTATTTTATAAAAATATATTTAAGAAATGGAGAATTTATTATTAAAAAAGTAATATTATTATAGGGGAAATTATATGAGTAGATTTTTTAATAAAGTGCTTTTATTTGTATTTTTACTAAATTGTTATTGTTATTCCAATGATAATATTTTATGGGAGAGAGTACCGACACTTGCTCCTGATAGTTATTTCACTCAAAAATGCTATTTCTCTTATGATGAAAAATATATTATAACCGTACATCCTAATTGGATTTCGGTTTATGATGCCGATAATGGAGTACCGGTAAAAAATTTATTATTCAATCCAGGTGATCAGATTGACTTTAGGGGAATAAATGATTTTTTTGTTGATAATAAACAAAATATTTTGAGTTGTAAATATATAACAAATGATGGTTATTGGAATTTAATAAACTATGATATTCCCAATCTAAATGTTGTAAAAACATCAACAATACCATTCTGGTTTGATTCATTATCCTCAGATTTAAAATTTGCTCTATTACAAAATTTCCCGCAAAAAAATACTTTTATGATATATGATATTTCTAAAAATGATACATTTTACATAGATTCAGCATATGTTTACAATTCTACACCTAAAAAAAGTTATCATTCAAGATTCTTTTTTTCAAATGATAGCAAATTTTTAATTGCTGCCATTAATTATGACAGTGTTTTAGACATATCATTATTTAGTTTATATGATAAGGAATTAGTAAAATATTATTCGATAAAAAGAAATGATGATTTGTTTATAAGAAACATTGAAATCAATGATGATATGGAGTATTTTGTTGCAACAAACAGCAAATATATAAGCATTTATAAATTACAAACCGGAGAGTTAATTAGAACTATTGACCACCCAAAATTTATAAGCTCTGATGATTATTCCGTATTTTTAAAAAACAATAAATATATTGCATCTCTTTATGAAGGTGATAAAATAATAATATATGATATAGCAACTGGAAACTCTGCCAACGAAATATATTGTTGTAAGAATTTTAAAACCTCTTATAATAGTGATTATCCTGATCATGATAAAATTCATTATATTCTTTTTTCAAAAGATAACAGCAAATTATTGGCATGCGGCAAATCCTTTAATTATCTAATTGATATTATAAGCGGCGAACTGATATCTTTGATTTCATCACATTATACTTCTGATATTTATGAAGAACCCAATTTTATAAAATTTGTTAATTCTGATGAATATTTACTAATAATCGGGATTTCAGAAACATTTATCTGGGATTCAAAAACAGGACATTTCGTTAAAATTATGAATATTGCAGGTACTGCTGGATTTCATAATGCAATAACTATTTCAGGAGATTCAAGACAATTAATTTTTAATTCTGAGAAAAAAATACTTTTCTATAATTTTGTTGATGAGCTTTTAGAAAATGAAATTACAACAGAAAATCCTGTACTTCAGCTTGATGTTTCCGATAATGGTAAATATATCGGTTACACAATGTCCGATTCTTCTTTTGCCATCTATGATTTGGAAGAGGGTAGTGTTGTCTATTCGAGAAAAGAAAGTTTCAATGGATACCATGAAGAAGATATCAATTTTTACAGTATTTCACTTTCACCTAATCATCTTTGTGCAGTTACTACACAAAGTGGTGATAAATTTGTCGGCTATGATTACGTCACAAGAATTTATGATTTTATAGAAGATAAATTGATAGATGAAGATTTTGTTGAGACTCCTGTAATCTTTTTAAATAGTGATTCAATTTTACTGTCAACGGGAAGACCAACCGCCGTTACTGCTGTTCTATATAAATATTTTCCCGATGTTAGGCATTTTAATATTGTTAAGAGATATTATCCTGAATATCCAATGAAATCCTTAGTAGTTAATAGTACTTATTCTCATTTCATCACCTCAGGTCCCACAATCTGGAACATAGAAACAGGAGACAGCATACAACTGCATGCAGACCCGGAACTGAACGATATGGATTATGTTGCTGTTTCGGACAACGGAAAAATGCTTGCGGCTATGTCCCCCGAAGGACGTATTGTCGTTTGGGATGTAGAGAAGTACTTCACACCTGTTGAAGAAAATCCAATTTCTAAAGAAAATAATCTAAGAATTTATCCAAATCCTGCAGAAAATACAGTTAATATAAGTTATAGAATAGAAACACCGGGCATAGCGAATATTTTTATAACTGATGTTTTGGGCAACCAAACACTGCTGAAAAGTGAATACAAATTTCCGGGAGATTATGTAGAGACGTTCAACTTGAACGTCTATCCTCAGGGAATTTACAATGTTGTGTTGAGGTCAGGGAATACAATGCGGACTATGAAAGTTGTGCTGTTGAAGTAGAAAACAATAAACGGAACATTAAAATTAATACAAATAAAAAACCACGGGCATTCCTGTGGTTTTTTTATTATTATATCTCCTTTTTATGCTATATTTGAAATAATTAACAATTGACAATTAACAATTAACAATTAACAATTAAAAAAATAGATGTTTAAATTTTTAAGGAAACCATATCCTTTCAACGATGACTTGAAGCATAATGCAAAAGTAATTTTGCTTATTAGTTTTGGAGTGCTTATCTTTTTGTTCATTTTCAGACCCTATGACTTACCTTTAGCCAATCTTCAGAATTTTTATAGGATTTTAGCCCTTGGAATAATTACTTTTTTCTCACTTAGTTTAAATCTTTTAATACTTCCGAGCATTTTTCCGAAACTCTTTATTAGTGCAAAATGGAATATCAGGAAAGAAATACTGTGGAACTCATGGCTTTTGTTTACTATCACATCGGGTAATTTGCTGTACTATTCATATTTGGGAATACTCGAATTCGATTTGGGTTTGATAATGAAAATCGTCATTTATTCATTAATTCCAATATCATTACTTATAACACTCAATCAGGACAGGTTGTTGCGTTCCAATCTCAAATCTGCCGTCGAGTTGAACAATAAGTTACAGGAACGAAAATCAATTCAGGAAAAGATGATATTCTTTGAATCCGACTACATGAAAGACAACCTATCCATCAAAGTAAGTTCTTTTCTTTTTGTACGCTCTGCAAACAATTACATTGAAGTCTTTTGGTTGGAAGGAGAAAAGGCAATAAGCCAAATGGTACGCAGCAGCTTGAAAAATGCAGAGGAACTCCTGAAGGATTACAAATTTATCTTTAAATGCCACAGGTCATATATTATTAATATAAACTACATCGAGAAAATCACCGGAAACTTTCAGGGTTACAAATTATCAATGCAAAATGTAGATTTTCAAATCCCTGTTTCTCAAAATTATATATCAAAATTCAAAGAAATTTTATAATTTGACTGAATTTTTCGTCCCTAAAACACTATTGTTCTGTCCCTAAAATTCTAAATCGTACCTTAATATTTTTAGGATGTCCCTATTTTTTGACAAAAGGGTATTATTGCATTTAATTTTGCAAAAAGTACATTTAAAATACCCAATATTGTATAACAGTTTTATTATTTAGGACAATAACATGAAACAATTCAAAATAGGCGACTTAACCGTAAAATTACCCATAGTCCAAGGTGGTATGGGAGTAGCTATTTCCCTTTCCGGCTTAGCATCTGCAGTTGCAAATCAAGGTGGTATCGGGGTAATTTCGGCAGTTGGCATCGGAATGACTGAGCCGGATTACATTAAAAATTTTAAAGAAGCTAACAAAAGAGCTTTAAAGAAAGAGATTTCCAAAGCAAGAAGAATGACTAACGGGATTTTAGGTGTCAATATAATGTTAGCGGTTACGGATTCCGAGGATTTGATGAATATTGCAGTTGACGAAGGTATTGATGTTGTATTTATTGGTGCAGGATTACCTCTCAAAATGCCTGAAAAAATCTTATCAAAGGGATTTCAAAATATTAAAACGAAATTCATTCCTAAAGTATCATCTGCTAAAGCAATTAAGGTGATTTTAAAGTATTGGGCAGACAGGTATAATTACGTCCCCGATGCTTTCGCTGTCGAAGGACCGCTTGCAGGAGGACATTTGGGCTTTAAAAAAAGTGAGTTAGATGACAATTCAGTCAAATTATCTTCAATTATTAAAGATTCCGTTCAGGAAGTTAAGCCGTATATCGAACAATACGGGAAGGATATACCTGTAATAGCTGCCGGTGGTATCTACACAGGCAAGGATATATACGAAATAATGCAATATGGAGCTAAAGCCGTTAAGATGGGTACAAGGTTCGTTACAACTTATGAATGTGATGCCGCCTTAGAATTTAAAGAGAGTTATATTAACTGTAACAAGGAAGATATAATGATTATTGACAGTCCTGTCGGTTTACCCGGAAGAGTCATCCAAAATGAATTTGTAAATCAGATTCAAAAAGGAGAAGAAAAACCGTTTAAATGCTCATGGCAATGCCTGAAAACATGTGATTTCAGAAGTGTTCAGTATTGCATAGCCGGAACTTTGTTTAATTCCGCACAGGGAAAAATGAACGAAGGTTTTGCCTTTGCCGGCTCGAATGCATACAGAGCAACAAGACTGCAAACAGTTAAAGAAATATTTGATGAACTGATTTCCGAATACGATTTGACAGAGCGCGCGGCATTGTTTTCCACGAAAAACAATATGGTGATTAGCGCAGCATAAAAAAAATTGGAATTTGTCTGAAAAAATTAATTTCCTACGGGAAAACACAGGATTACTAATTGCTTAGTTACCATAATTCAATTACTCATGTGATAAAAAAAATCAGCAGAATCATTTTAATCCCAAAAATCCCTGTTCATACAAAAAAACTTTGCGAAAAAGCTTCGTGCTCTTTGCGTTAAAATATTTCTTTTTAAAAAAATATTACTGAAACAACTTCAAAGAAATACAGAGTGAAGTCAATTGCATTATGATAAAGATGTTCTGTTTTTTTAAAACACAAAAATTACAGAACCATCAACTTTTTATCGAAAATTTGTTTTTTAATCAATGTATTCTCCTTAATTTGCATTTTCTTTTTTAGCAAAGAAAAAATATTTGAAAACTAAGGGACATTGAACGTAAGGACTAAATAATTTACTTATGCTGAATGTCCCAAATTGATTTATAAAAAGGAGATGTTTTTTATGAAAGACGGTTCATTCAATCCGTTTAAAATGGCTCAGCAACAATTTGACGCCATTGCGGAAAAATTGGGATTAGATGAAGCTACATGCGATTTATTGAGAAATCCAAACAGGGAAATTCACTTTAACATACCTGTTCGTATGGATGATGGTAGCTATAAGGTATTCAGGGGTTTTCGTTGCCAACACAGCGATGCAAGAGGACCTTGCAAGGGCGGTATCAGGTTTCACCCACAGGAAACGATTGACACAGTAAGAGCATTGTCAATGTGGATGACATGGAAAACTGCAGTTGTGGATATTCCACTCGGCGGTGGCAAGGGTGGAGTTATTTGTGACCCCCATAACCTTTCGATGAGAGAGCAAGAAGCAATTTGCAGGGGATGGATTAGGCAGATTTATCGATTAGTAGGTCCAATTCAGGATGTTCCTGCACCCGACGTTATGACGACAGGTCAGCACATGATTTGGATGCTTGACGAATATGAGAAGATGACAGGAGCCAAAGCACCTGGATTCATTACAGGTAAACCACTCGGAATGGGTGGTTCACTTGGTAGAACTGAAGCTACAGGTTATGGAGCAATGTACACAGTTCGTGAAGCTTTGATGGAATTGGGAATTGATATTAAGAAAACAAGTGCATCGTTTCAGGGCTTCGGAAACGTTAGTCAATTTGCAATTGATTTATATACTCAATATGGTGGTAAAACTATTGCTGTTTCAAGTTGGGATAATACAGATAAGAAATCATATACATTCCGTAAAATGGATGGTATTGATTACAAAAAATTACTTGAAATCACCAATAGATTTGGTGAAATTGATAAAGAAAAAGCAAAAGCAATTGGTTTTGAAATTCTTGATGGTAATGCATGGATTGAACAGGAAGTTGATATTTTGGTTCCTGCTGCATTAGAAAATCAGGTAAACGAAGAAACCGCACCAAAAATTAAGGATACAGTTAAGTTAATTTGCGAAGGTGCAAACGGACCGACAACTCCCGAAGCTGATGAAATCATCAAGAAAAAGAACATTTGGATTATTCCGGACTTTTTAGCTAATGCCGGTGGAGTAACTTGTTCTTATTTCGAGCAGGTTCAGTGCAACATGAACTATTTCTGGACTAAAGAGGAAGTGCTTCAAAGATTAGACCAAAAGATGACCGATGCATATCATGCTGTTTCAGCTATGGCAAGAAATAAAAAAGTATATATGCGAGATGCCGCTTATTTGATATCTATATCAAGAGTTGCTGAAGCATGCAAAATGAGGGGATGGGTTTAATTCAATTAACAATTAACAATTAAAAATAAAGGGTGGAATGATTTAAAGTTCCACCTTTTTTTTATAACATTCCGGCACGTTTCCTAATGAACCATTCAAGAGATAGAAGCAATAAAGCAATAGCTATCAGCCATGGCAGATTCCACAATGTGAATTCCGATTTTTGAGTTATTGAATGAGGGTGAAAGTTTTTTGCTTTTGCTAAATCATCTAAGAATTTACTCGCATTTTGCGGTAGGTAAAATTTTCCTCCTGTTCTTTCGGAGAGTGTTCTCAATAATGGTATATTCATTGTCATGTTGCGGTATTCAAGTCCGAGTTCACCAATAGAAAATCTGCCGTTGTCTGAGCCGAGTTTAGAGCCATTGACAATTGCATTACCTGAAAAGAAAAAAGCTCCTTCGGTTAATCCTTCGATTTCGCCTGTATATCTGCCGTTACCTAAGGAATTTAATATCAGTTCTTTGTTTTCTCCAGAACCTCTTATTATAACTGAAACTATTGCATTTTCAACCGGATTGAATGATTTGTCGTATATCTGTCCGATGAATTGTACTTTTTCCGAACTTGTATAAAATTTCTTTGTCGTTTTTATATTCACATATTTATTATCAATATCAACCGATAGCCACTTGGCAGTGTTTTGAATGAAGGCAGTAAACAAATCAGGCTCATTCTTATTTCCCTTTGCGTAATCGGAAGCATAGCCGAGCAATTTCCATCTATATAATCCATATCCAAGAAAAGCAGCTGATTTTTTATTTGCAATAGAACGGGATAGAATTAATGGCTCTTTTAATGGGACATTGTTGATTTTCATTGTCGCTATAACTTCGCTTTCAGGTTTAACTCTGACAAATGTTTCTGTTTTAAAAACAGGGGGAAGTTGATTCCAATATTGCAAATCTTCTGTGTTACCGGTTACCCTAAGCAATGGGCTGGATACGGAATTAGGATTTATATCGGGAATTACTAAAAACTCCATTGGTTTGGTGGATGTCGTAACAAAAGGTAATTCGTCTTCGATTATTCTAAGATTATTATAATTTATTTCGTTTGATGCGATAAAAAACAGGGACTTTCCTTTATCCAGTTCTCTTTTAATATTTTGCATGATTGCGGAACTTGTTGAGTTTCCGGGGAAGCCGATAAGAATGAATACTTCAGTTTCTTTAAAATCTTTTTCGGTTGGATTTGCTTCGTAGAAATCAATATTATTTTTTTGGACAAAACTTCTAACTTCGGTGCCTTTTTCTTCGAGTAATGCATTTCTGACGAAGGATACATCAGGACTTGGAGATGAGGCGAAAATTGTGATTTTTCGTTTGTTTTTTAGCACATCAATATATTCTGTTTTCGAGTTATTCTTTATTGTTATCTCATTCGGTAAAGAATTAATCTTAGCTGTTATTTTTCTTACTCCTTCTATTTTGGGATTATATTCGAATATTGCCGTAAACTCATCTTTCTCAGGATTTATATTGAAAATCTGCTCTCCGATTTTTTGTCCGTTGTCAAAAAGTTCCAATGTAATTTTTCCTTCTTCGAAACCTGAAGATTTCATATTGATGTTGACAGGGACTGGATTTTCAACATAAACTATATCATTTGTAAGAACTGATTGAATTGATACATCACGCGGTTCAACTGTATCACCTATACCAATTGTGAAGATTGGCTTACCCAAAACATCTGCCAAATAAATAGGATTCGTTCCGGTATTAAAAGCCCCATCACTTATCAGAAGAACTGCCTGTATATTTTTCTCATCTGCTTTTCTCATGATTTCCTTTAATCCTAAAGAAATGTCAGTCATCTGTCCGTTAAAATTGAGATTTCTCTTGTCAAATTCAATAAATGGTTTTATCTCTCCATCGAATAAGTTAACATCCAATTGATTTTCCGTTAAGGATAAAAAGTCTGAAGCATCAATTGCTTCAAAATACTTTTGCTTTCTGCTGCCTGATGCATCCGTCATAGCGGCAGAGTGAGAATTATCGAGTAAGACTGCGAGTACGGGAGATTCTTCTTTTCCCGAAACCAATGAGATAAGAGGTTCAAACAAAAGAAATAAAAGAAGTCCCATTCCGGTGCTTCTCAAAGAAATCAAAATCATTTTTTTTCTTTGGGAAATTGGAGGTATTGTGTACCTGTAGTTATAAATTGCAAAGCCAATGCTCAACAGCATCAACAATATAAATAACCACCAAGACCCATTAATTCCAAATGTATATGAATTCATCTATTTCTTTTTCACTATAATAAATCTGTATTTTTCTTTTATCTATTTTCTGTCAACTATCAACAATTAACTGCCAACTATTTTAACGGTACTTCAATAACCAAGACTTCAGACTTGGATTGAGATTGTATTGTTATCGAAGAAGTATCGTATATACCTATTGCATCGCGTCGCTGTAGCATATCATCGTTAATGTTTATTTCTCCTTCGATTACAAAAATAAATAAACCATTATTGACATCATTGATACTATATTCAATCTTAATATCTTTGTTAATCTCTGCTATCGAAAAATATGCATTCTGATTAATAAACATTGTTTCTTCTGATTTTTTCGGAGACACCAAAGTCATAAACCTGTTTTTCTTTTCTGATGAATTGAAAGATTTCTGTTCGTACCTTGGTTTAATATCAAATTTAGATGGTTTAATCCAAATTTGCAAAAGGGAGCATAACTCCGTTTCTGATGGATTAAACTCTGAATGCAGGATTCCAGTGCCGGCAGACATTGCCTGAATTTCATTTTCCTGAATTATCCCTTCGTTGCCCATTGAATCGCGATGCTTCAAAGAACCTTTGAGGATGATAGTAACTATTTCCATATTGTCATGGGGATGCATACCGAATCCCTTACCCGGAGCGATAGTATCGTCATTCAGGACTCTTAACAACCCGAATCCCATTTTATTTGGGTCGAACCATTGGGCAAAACTAAAAGAATGGTAAGTATCCAGCCACCCATGATTGAAATGTCCTCTTTCTTTTGCTCTATATATTATTTGATTCATGTTATTTCGTTTAATATTTAAAAATCATCCATCTCCAAATCCGGATAGATTATAATATTCATTTATTCTTCTTAAAATAAATCACACCCTGATTAACGGACAATTTTCTGTTTTCGTCAGTTGTTGTACAAGACAATTCAAAAGTAGCTGATATATCGTTATCATTAAATTCGGAAATGGTAATACTTCCGATAATATTATATTGGAAATATTCCGGAGGAATCGAATATATTGTTATGGAAGCATTTGCTTTATCGCTTGCGAAATCATAAGTTTTATTATTATCCGAATAATCATTAAAAGTCAATCTGATTTCCAAATAAGCTGTATCTATATACATCTTGGCGACTATTTCCCGCAATTTATATTCATTATAATTATAACTATGGTATTCAAAGCTTTCCGAATCGAATTTACAATTATAACAACCGCTAATATTAGCTACCATAGCAGATATTTCATTTTGGTCATCATCACCGGTGCAATGGGGGCAAACCGGTTTTTCACTATTACAGCCAAAGAAAATTAGTGAAAAGTAAATAATGAACAATGAAAATCTAAGGATAAAAAAATCCTTCGACAAGCTCAGAATGCCTAAATTTTTTAATTTCATATTATTTCTATGGTTTTATTTGGTAACCACCCGATATTGCCATCGGATATTTTAATTTTTTTCCAATTTCCTACTTCATCGAGAATTTTTACTTTAGTCCCTTCATGAAGAATAAATAAATCTGTACTTTCTTTATCAGGTGAACTTTTGATATAAACACTTGGCGAAAAAATAATTGCTTCATCCAACGATTGCTCCATTCTGCTTTGTTCAATTGCAAATATTATGCAAAATACAGCTATAATCAAGGATGCCGCAGATGCAAAAAAGGACATTTTTCTTACTGCTATATTCCATATAAGATAGTATCCGGCTAAGAAAATAAATGTCAGCCATATAAATATAATAATAAAATATGACCATGTAGTTGAGGAATACATTTCACTTAAATAATCATACCATTCGATAAAAAATAATTTTGGTACAGTATTGATTTTATCAACTATTTTCAAATTAGCAACTTTCAGGTTGAAATCCAAATCTTCATCATCGGGAGCTAATCTTTTAGCTCTTTCATAAAAGAGGATAGCATCAGGAATTTTATTGAGTTTGAAATAAGTATTTCCAATATTGTAATTTAGTTCAAGCGATGAGTAACCCTGCCGGATTAATTCTTGATATATATCCAATGCTTCCTGATATTCGCCTTTTGAATACAGAACATTCGCCCTATCTAACTTAGATTCAGGGCTTTTTGCATTCAATAATGTTCCGGTCATGAAAAACAGAACTATCAAAAACAAGAATCTATTTGTCATTTTAAAATCCCCTCCAATTTTGTAATAACTCTTACAGCATCACTGTAAGTTTTATCCATGCCGTAATCATCTGTAGCGGGTGCAAACCTTTCAAATTCACTGTGGTCAACCGTATTTAGGTATTCGCTAATTACTTCAATAGGAATATTTTTCTTTTCCAAAGCTTTTGAAGCAGTATCTTTTGTTAATTCCGAAACAGGAATGCTTAGCTTGTCGCTGACATAATACCATAATGCTTTTTCAATTTCTTCGTAAAATTTATTTTTATCTTTTGCTGTTAAATATTTCTTGGCAGCTGTTAGTCGTTTTCTTGCAACCTTGGTTGCTCTCCTGTTTTTCATGAGTTTTTCGTTACTTACAAGTTCATATCTTCTTTTCTTGTAAAATATCAGAAAGAAAAATAAAAACAATGGCAAAAATGAAAATAATATAAATCCAGTTGAACCAAATAGCCGTTCTCCATTATTAGAAAGATTTTTTTCGGATTTAATAAATCTTATATCCTTTCCTAAAAATTTGATGTCTTCTTTTTGAATACCGGAAATGACTGCTGTTTCGTTACCGTCACCTTTGGAAACACTAATTGTAAATTCATTAGAAGACAAACTGACATAAGTTTTCTTATCCAAATCGAAAAAAGAAAAATGGACAGGGTCAATTTTATATTCGCCTTCGTGTTTTGGTATCATTAGATATTCAAACACCTTATGTCCGGATATTCCATTAGCTGAAACGATTACATTATCTGCTATTTTAGGGTCATATACTTCAAAATCCGGAGGGAAATTCATTTCCATGGGTTCGATTAACTTTAAATTGCCGCTTCCGCCGATTTTTATTTTCAATGAAATTGGTTCGCCGGCTTTTGTTTTTGGTTTGTCAATCCATGCATCTAAAGTAATTTTACCTACTCCTCCATTGAAATCTTCCGGTTGTGGTTTAGGCAAGGGTTTTACATTTATAAACTCCCTTGATGAACTTGCAACATAAGGAAAATCGCGGTATCCCCCACCCGAAAAAAAAGGGTCATCAAAAAAATCATCGAAAACACTATGCCTTCTTCTTTGTTGCTGTCCCTGAACACGAAGTCTGGCGATACAATCGAATAGGTATGGCTCTATTTCCAGTTTACCCGATTGCTGAGGCAACAGGATGACTTTTTTTATGACCGCTGAACGGAAAGTTTTACCTTTATAAGACTCATTTTGCCACTGAACATTTCCCAAATCAATTTGTTGAGTCCAAAATCCGTTAAATGCCGGTTCTTTATTAGGTGTCAGGTTTTGAACGTTAAGTTCAGGATGAACATAAATTTTATAAGTAGCTATTATTTGTTCGCCAACATATACATTGCTTTTATTTACTGATAAAGTAACAAAAAGGTTCTCTGCTATAACATCTTTTGCTTGTTGACTCAACGACTTTTCTTCTTGTTTGACCTGCTCTCTTTGTTGTTTTTCTGCCTGACTTGGTTCCAAAACATTAATAGTAAGTGAATTAGACTGGATTGGATTTCCATTGACCGTTATTGTTGCTGGTCCAACTGTATATGTCCCAATTTTATTTGATTGTAAAACATAAGAATATGAGACCTGTTGTGACATAGCACCATTTATAATTTGAGTGCTTTGAGACATACTTGGTCCCATCAAAACAGTGAAATCTTTAAAATTTGGAGGTGTTAATCTTGTACCTTGTGCATTGTACAATGTATAAGTAACCTGAAATCGTTCTCCTTCGCTCACTGCTGTTTTTGTCGCTGTTGCAACAAATTTAACATCCTGTGCCATCAGGAATGATGCACTTAAATTCAGTACTACTAAAATTAAAAGCCACTTTTTCATAATCCTAAAATCATATTTTTTTAAATTCAAAAAATTCAATTTAAAATTTAAAATCAATTTTCAAAATCAAATTTAACATATACAAATGTTCAATTCCTAAGGGATTGAAAAACATTAACAATTAACAATTAAGAATTAAGAATTAACAATTAACAATTAAGAATTAACAATTAACAATTAACAAGAACTACCATTCCTTTTCAACTTTTCCTTTAACACCAACAGCTTTCTTTTTGCGTTTATCCTGTAACTTTTTTTCTTCCTGATTCAATGCCTGCAACATTCTCTCAGCATCCTTAGGAGAAATTTTCTGTTCTTGGTTTTGTTGTTGTTGCTGTTTTTTATCTTTATTATCATTATTTTGATTTTGCTGCTGTTGTTGTTGCTGCTGTTGTTTGTCCTGATTTTGCTGATTTTTATTTTGTTGATTTTGTTGCTGTTGTTGTTTTTGCAGCATCATTTTTGCATATTCAAGATTGTATTTCGTGTCAACATCCTTGGGATTCAATTTCAGGGATTTTTTGTAAGCATCAATACACTCTTCATATTTTTGAGATTTCAATAAGGAATTACCTAAATTATGATAAGCTTTGGAAATAGTTTGTTCATCATGTTTTCCATTAGCTATGGATGAAAATTCCTGTGAAGCTTTGTCATATTGTTCCTGTTTGTAAAGAGCATCACCAAGGTTAAAAACTGCCTTATGTGATTTATTTTCAAGTTCCAATGATTTGCGATAGTTTATTTCCGCTTCATTGAATTTTTTCTTGTTGTATTCTTTATTTCCCTTGCGTATAAATTCCTTAGCATCCTGTGAATATAGCTGGCCAAATGAAAATAATGCAAGGATGATTATTATTGCTTTCATTTCTTCTCCTCGAATAATTTCAGAGATGATATTAATTTATTTTTCTTTTCCGTTAACAATAATTCAATTAAAAGTAAAATAAAAGCAGCTCCGAAGAAATATTGGAACCTGCTTTCGTAATCGGTAAATAACTTGGAACTAAATTCTTTTTTCTCCATTCCTCCAATGACATCGAGTAATTTCGACAAGTCGGGGTCAACACCTGATGCTAAGATAAACTTCCCACCACCCGATGCAGCAATTTGCTCCAACATATTCGGGTCAAGTTTTGTAACTATAACACTGCCTTCCTTGTCCCTGGCGAAATCCACTCTTTGACCGTTGCGGAAAACAGGGATTGGTCCACCTTCAATCGAACCCATACCTATTGTGTGTACGATAACATTATTGCTTGCGGCGAGATTAGCCGCTCCAACTGCATCATCCTCATGGTTTTCCCCGTCCGAAATAATTATCAGGGTTTTTCGCAGTTGGTCTTTATTATTAAAAGATTCCAATGCAAGATTTATAGCTGCACCAATAGCTGTTCCCTGCTTTGGCACAATATCGGTATTGATAGCACTCAAAAAAAGCTTTGCGGCTGAATAATCGGTTGTCATGGGTAGTTGCAAGTAGGCATCACCGGCAAAAACAATTATTCCGATTTTGTCGTTTTGTAACTCATCGATTAGTTTTGAAACTGCCTGTTTTGCCCTTTCGAGGCGGGAAGGTTTTATATCGTCTGCATTCATGCTTCTTGATACGTCCAAAGCGAGCATTACTTCGACACCCTCGCGTTTGGCTTCTTCTATTTTTGTCCCAATTTGCAAATTCGATACTCCAAGAATGATAAAAGCAAGCGCAAACATCAACAAAACAAACTTTGCTATTGGTTTAATATCGGATGTATCCGAATAAAGATTATTTATTAGCTGTATATCACCGAATTTTGCCAATGACTTCATCCTTGTTGTTCTAATGAGCCAAAACACTAAAACAAAAACCGGTATTACCAATAGAAAATACAAAAAATCAATATATTCAAATCTTACCATTTATTATTCTCTTGAAATTTATTATTTTTCAAAAATTTTAATTGGTTTTTAAAGACGAAAAAAAATAGTCTTAAGTTTAATTTGATGATTATATTTTTTTATTTTTCTTAAAAAAGAAGTCGTCATTTGTAACAACTGACGGAAATGGGAAGAAGAAAGTTTGTGAAGTTTTCCGGTTTTCAGTTCTTAGGTCATTTAGTCTTTTCTTCAAAAAATATTTTGAGCAAATTATCTTGGTTTTCTTATATTTGTAAATATTTAACAATCAAACAGGTAAAGCTATGAATGAAGATATAATAAAACTATTGCTGTCTGTTGCTCTTGGCGGAATAGTAGGTCTGGAAAGGCAATACAGGGAAAAAGCCGCAGGTTTCAGAACTATTATTATTATTTGTTTGGGAACAACAGTTTTCAGCATTTTATCCTCAAAATTCGGTTGGGGAGACCCCTCAAGGATAGCTGCGGGAATTGTTACAGGTATCGGTTTTTTGGGAGCAGGTGTTATAATCCATAATAAAGGGCAGGTCTCCGGATTAACTACTGCCGCAACTGTTTGGTATGCAGCCGCTCTTGGTATGGGAATTGGCTTGGGTGAGTATTATTTTTCCATAGCATCTGTCGTTTTAGTTTTATTAATTTTAAGTTTCTTCCCATATCTTGAAAAAATTATTAGCAAACTGAATGAAATTTCAAGTTATACAATAATAATGGTACACAATAAAAAGAAGATTGCTGAACTAAAAGAACTATTTGCCGAATATAATCTTCATATTATTGCAACTGTTAAATCCAGAAAAAATGATAAAATTACAATTCTTTGGAGAGTAAAAGGTAAAGCTAAAAACCATCTTATTGTTAAGAATAAATTAATGCAATATAAAGATTTATTGCAGTTTTCGTATGATTAAACAAGATTTTTCACGAATAGTTTTATTTTCTTATTTATATTGTAAAAATTGAAAATTGTAAAAATTATCAAATTGAAATTGCTATATTTGATATTTTAAAATTTGAAACCTATGTTTAACTTATAAAAAGGAATGGATATGAGTAAAAAAATTGCTATTAACGGCTTTGGAAGAATAGGAAGATTGGTCTTCAGGGAAGCTTTCAAACGAAAAGGACAGTTTGAATTTGTCGGTATAAATGATTTAATGGATACTGCAACTGTAGCTCATTTGCTTAAGTACGATTCGGTTCACGGAATTTTCCAGGGCGAAATTAACGTTGATGGCGAGTATATTGTCGTTAACGGTATTAAGGTTCGTGTTTCTGCAGAAAAGGATTTAACACAATTACCATGGAAAAACAATGTGGATATTGTGTTGGAATCCACCGGAGTTTTCCGGAAAAGAGAGCAGCTTGAAAGGCATTTGGCTAATGGTGCCTCGAAGGTTGTACTTTCTGCACCCGCAAAAGATGCCCTGGATGCAACTGTTGTGATGGGTGTAAATGAACACGTCTTGACAGGTAATGAAAAAATATTGTCGAATGCTTCCTGCACTACAAATTGTCTTGCTCCCATGGTAAAAGTTCTGAATGATAAATTCGGAGTTGAAAAGGGATTTATGGTTACTGTCCATGCTTACACTAATGACCAAAGAATTTTGGATTTACCGCATAGTGACCTTCGAAGAGCAAGGTCAGCGGCTATTAATTCGATTCCTACTACTACCGGAGCCGCAAAAGCAGTTGGCTTGGTTATACCGGAGTTGCAGGGTAAAATGCAGGGATATTCAATTAGAGTTCCACTACCTGACGGCTCTATTACAGATTTTGCCGCCATTTTAAAGAAAGAAGCAAAAGCCGTTGAAATCAATGCCGCGATGAAGGAAGCCGCAGAAACAAGTTTGAAAGGTATAATGCAATACAGCGATGAACCTTTGGTTTCTTCAGACATTATCGGAAATTCCCATTCCTGTATTTTTGATTCTCAACTGACATCTGCTCAAGGTAATTTTGTGAAAGTTGTCGGCTGGTATGACAATGAATTCGGGTACTCATGCAGGATTGTTGATTTGATTGAGAAATTATAAAATAAACAGGAAAAATATATGCTGAAATCTGTTGATTATGAAAATTTTGATGGAGAGAGGGTTCTCGTCCGTGTTGATTTTAATGTTCCTTTGAACTCTCATCAGGATATTACTGATGACTTGAGAATAATGGAATCATTACCTACTATTGACCAAATAATCCATGATGGTGGAATTCCAATCATTCTATCACATTTGGGAAGACCTAAGGGCAAGTGGGTAAACAGGTTAAGTTTAGATACCGTGGCAAATTATTTAGAAAAAAAATTTGATTACAACATTATATTTTCACCTGATTGTCTTGGTAAAGCTCCATTTGATGCCATAGAAAAGGCAAAGCAGGGGGATGTTGTCTTGCTTGAAAATCTCCGTTTTTATAATTACGAAGTCTCGAATGATTTGGAATTTGCAAAAATCTTAAGCCAGTACGGGGATTCTTATGTCAACGATGCGTTTGGTACTGTTCATCGCTACCATTCGAGTATTTATGAATTGCCAAAACTTTTTGAAAACCGCTATGCCGGAAAATCTCTTATGTGGGAACTGGAGTATTTAGGCAATGCCATGAATAATGTAGTGCATCCTTATACAGGTATTATCGGGGGAGCAAAAATTTCGGATAAAATCAACGTGATTAAAAAACTGATTGAAGTTTGCGATACGATTCTCATCGGAGGCGGTATGATGTTTACATTCTATAAAGCATTGGGCTTGGAAATCGGGAGGTCAATTTTCGAAGCTGAAAAAGTTGAAATGGCTAAAGAATTGATGGAACTGGCTAAGAAAAACAATTGCAATCTTTTACTTCCTGTTGATATTGTCGTTGCGGACCATTATGCTAATGACTCAAATTGCAAAGAAGTTGACATTGAAAATATACCTTCGGATTGGATGGGTCTGGATATTGGCTCTAATACGAGAAATCAGTTCAAGGATGAAATAATGAAATCACGGACTATTGTATGGAACGGACCTATGGGTGTTTTCGAAATGGAAAACTTTGCCAAAGGTACATTAGATGTTGCTACTTCACTTGCAAACGTAACTGCCAAGGGTGCTTTGACTATAATTGGAGGTGGTGATTCCGCTGCCGCTATCAAGAAAATGCACCTTATGAATAAGGTTACACACGTAACTCCCGGCGGTGGTGCTTGGCTGACCTATATGGAAGGAGAAGTCCTTCCCGGAATAGAAGCTTTGGAAAGGTGAACTTTTAGTTGAGAGTTTTAAATTTTAATTTTTAAGTTCTTTGAATTTTGAAGTGACAAACCAGTTGTGGTTTGATTACAGGTAAAGTTCTTATAAATTGTAAGCGGTTCATCGAGAAGACGAGTTTTGCGTTGTGGTTTGATTACAGGTAAAGTTCTTATAAATTCCATAATTTTTATTCCATATTCGTGATAAAGTTGTGGTTTGATTACAGGTAAAGTTCTTATAAATTTTTTATAATAAATCCGTCACTCATCATATCGTTGTGGTTTGATTACAGGTAAAGTTCTTATAAATTACCATCGGAACGCATATACGGTGGCACTGTCGTTGTGGTTTGATTACAGGTAAAGTTCTTATAAATTTATAACCTTGTGGGCTGACAACCAAGCTGCCGTTGTGGTTTGATTACAGGTAAAGTTCTTATAAATTTTCTTGTCGGTTCTGCTTTGCCGTTCTTCTGTTGTGGTTTGATTACAGGTAAAGTTCTTATAAATTTTGTATCGGTCAACGCCTGCTTATTCCGTGTGTTGTGGTTTGATTACAGGTAAAGTTCTTATAAATTGTGGTTACGCAAAGACCGTTACTGCAATGATGTTGTGGTTTGATTACAGGTAAAGTTCTTATAAATTTATCAATGCTTTTGCATTTATCATTTCCCACGTTGTGGTTTGATTACAGGTAAAGTTCTTATAAATTTTTTTTTCTTGGTCTCCCTTTAAGTTTAGCAGTTGTGGTTTGATTACAGGTAAAGTTCTTATAAATTAAACGTGTCGATTCTTTAATTGGGATTTTGTGTTGTGGTTTGATTACAGGTAAAGTTCTTATAAATTTATGAAATGCTTTGTGCCAATACGATTGAGGTTGTGGTTTGATTACAGGTAAAGTTCTTATAAATTACCCGTAGCGTTAGTACCCGGAGATGTAATGTTGTGGTTTGATTACAGGTAAAGTTCTTATAAATTTTTTTCCTAATACAGTAAAATCAATATTTCGTTGTGGTTTGATTACAGGTAAAGTTCTTATAAATTCGTGCAACCGTAGACCCTTTTACACAAATAGTTGTGGTTTGATTACAGGTAAAGTTCTTATAAATTAGGAACTTCACGACAAATTCGATGCTTTAGGTTGTGGTTTGATTACAGGTAAAGTTCTTATAAATTATAAAGATAAAAGGCAAAGATGTTTACTTTAGTTGTGGTTTGATTACAGGTAAAGTTCTTATAAATTAATAACCACCCACGCCCTCATGTAGAGATGGTTGTGGTTTGATTACAGGTAAAGTTCTTATAAATTCAATGAACTCATTGGATATTCTCCAATTCTTGTTGTGGTTTGATTACAGGTAAAGTTCTTATAAATTATCACTCATTTCAAAGCCCTTTCAATATTATGTTGTGGTTTGATTACAGGTAAAGTTCTTATAAATTTAAAGTAAGTTTAGGGCGGGAAATTAGAGCGTTGTGGTTTGATTACAGGTAAAGTTCTTATAAATTCAAATTTGTCTTTTGTTAGCTGTACCGTATCGTTGTGGTTTGATTACAGGTAAAGTTCTTATAAATTTCTTACAAATCCGAATACAATGACTGATGAGTTGTGGTTTGATTACAGGTAAAGTTCTTATAAATTGCATTTGATTTGATGACCAAGTACCACAAAGTTGTGGTTTGATTACAGGTAAAGTTCTTATAAATTTATCATCACCATAACCTTTTAGAGGTCTGTGTTGTGGTTTGATTACAGGTAAAGTTCTTATAAATTTCTTTGTCTTCAATATTCATTATTGATTGATGTTGTGGTTTGATTACAGGTAAAGTTCTTATAAATTACGCTTTGGCTAAGCTACCTGTAATAAGTTATTTATAGCTTATTGCGTAATTTAAAAAGCAAAAATAACGTCGAAATTCGAAAGGATTTCGGCGTTTTTTTTTAAAACATTTGAAGCTGTTGGGGTACATCAGGTAATTCTGCCTTGCATTGTCCATAGTAATGCTTTATTCTTCCGAATTGTTTGTCTGTCAATGTGAAAGTTGTAACCGTTCCTTCTTCCGGCAGGTTTTTTCCTATTTTCTTTTCGTAAACTTCAGCCGATTCGATGCTTGGGCAATGCCGGATATAAACTGAAAATTGGAACATATCGAATCCTTCCTTTTCGAGAAATTTCTTAAATCTCGAGTAATCATACCTGTTCTTTTTTGTTTGGACAGGTAAGTCAAATAGAGTAAAAACCCACATAATACGATATGCACTTAATCTGTCAGACATAATTCAGGGTATCGCAATTCTTTTTTTTCATCTTCGAAAACATCAACAATTTCAGAACACAATTTTTGTACGGCGAGCATCAAAGGGTGCGTTTTTCCTTCTGTTTCCATATCGCAATGAGGGACATAGAGCATAATGGCTTTTTCCTTTTTTGTCAATTGCTCACAAGCCGGATTATTTAGATAGTATTTCAAAACAATTTGGTCAACGGCAGGACGGAAGGGTTCCATTACATCGTCTGCAAGGCAAAAAGGATTGTACTGGTTTTTGTGATGCAAACCTACCGATGGGTGCAAACCTGCCGAAACTACGGCACGGGCAGTTATTGCCCTTAATACCATATAGCCGTAGTTAAGCAAATTGTTTGGGTAATCGCCAAATCTCGAACGTTTGAATTTGGCTATGGGAAACAAGTGTTTCCAATAGTATTGCGAAGCACGTGCTTCCATATTGTCCGTATCACCGCTTTTTACTTTCTCAAACATTTTTTTCAAAGTTTCGGGATGCTCGCCGTTTCGGTTTATTAGTTTGTGCTGATTTTTAATTTTATATTGAATCAACTGTTTCCAAAGATTTTTCTTCACAGGCAAAGAACAATTTACCTGTTGCTGCATTCTTTTTGATTGAAGCGAGTTGCCTGCAACCGGCAGGAAAATTCCTTCGGGTGTGTGAGAAGCATTGCAGGAAACAATTGCTACATTGCTGGAAAGCAATGATTGAATGCAATAGTTTGTAATCGTAATTTGAGGGCTGTCGAGTTCGAGATAGCCCATATCTTCTATAGGCACAGAGGAAACTAGACCGCTCTCAGTGTTTTTAATGTGTAGTTGCCCGTTTTTTGCACTCAGATATGAGGAAGAGCCGATATAAATTATTCTTTTAATCATTTGCGTACTCAATTATACCGGTTGTACTGATCAATATTTTTCTACAGTTCAAGGTTGATGGGTATTTACTTATTGCCCCAGGTTCGTATTCTTTACCTTCCTTATCGACTGATTTCAATACCGAAATATTATGCTTTCTAAAAAATATTTGATTGTTCGTGTTTACCATTTTTTGTACTCTGTAAACTTTATCAAATATGAGATGATAAGTTGATTGGTCTAATGGTTCAAAATATTCAGGTATATCACCCATGATTACAAGGTCATTAATTCTGAGAGAGAATAGGAATTCTTTATCAGGTCCCAGTTCTTTATCTACTATTGGGAGTTTTTTTAATCTCCTCTGATATGCTTCAAACATAGTTACAACTTTACCACATACTTTTTCGTTTTCGGTATAAATTATTATATGATGATTGTTGCCGGGCTCAACCCACAGATTGTAATCTCCAATTTTGAACATAGCTCTTGCCGCCCTTTGCACTCTTACAGTTTTTATTTCAGTCATTTTTCCCGACTTTTTGCCATAAAGAAAAAGTGGATTTGAAAAAGCATCTTTTGGAATATTAAATTTCTTTTGGTTAACGTCAACACCAAGTTCCTCTAATCTTTGAATAACTGTTGCCTGAACTTCCGGGTCAATTATTTTGTGAACTTCAGCATGAGTTAAACTCCCGATGGGTTTTCTGACTGCAAATAGAGGGAAACCTTTTTCGTTCACTCTTTCGTTTCCAAATGAATCTTTAAGTTTACCGTATAAAGTTTCCTCATGTAAAGCCCCGCTGACTTTTTTATTCAGTTTGTGTGATACAATAATATTACTCAATGTATCAATTACATCATTCCTGAAATTTTCCCAAGGGTAAGGAAAATGTTTTTTCAGTTTTTCATCTTCTTTCATGTCTTTATATCTTGTAGATTCAGTACCATGATAAGTTGAAAGCCGCTGTAGCTTTGATTGGTCTGTCATTGCAATAACAATTGCATCCAAAGCATGATGCCGGTGGTCTTCACGGTTTTTAATTTCGTTTTCTTCACCCTCCTCATTAGCTTTTGACAACACGGAGTTTAATCCCCAATAATATCTTAGTAAAGATGTTGAAGAACCGGTTGAACAGGTTACTTCAGGTGTTATATGTTTCAAATAATCTTTAGCAAGTTTAGATGCATATCTTGTGTCGTTAAGTTGTCTGTCAATGAATTTTTCTTCGATTTCTTTAGCAAAGAATCTTCTTGCTTTTGGCTGAGGAAAATGTTTTACACGCTCTTTTATTACTGCTTCGGGAGTGCCAATTGATTCAAAATATTCATAAGGAGTTTTATTACCTTTATCTTCATTAGCTCTTTTCTCACATAAAGTCAAATTCATAAATGAATTGTCTAAAGAACGACTATAAGGAATTATATGTTCGACTTCAAATTCTTTGGAATCGAATAATTGTTCTTTGCTTATACTTCTTCCTGTATAAGGGCATGTGAACTTGCATTCTTCCCAAAGTTTATATTTGATAATATCATCTCTCGATGGCTTTTCAATATTAAAATCATTTATTAAGATGTCTCTGATTTTGTTATTATTATTACGTATATCATTATTCTTTTTTTCAGTTTCGAGACGTCTTTTTAACGGCTGTTTCATGTCTCTACCAAGTTCAACTCTTATAATATCGGGTTTTTTGTATGTTTCGATTATTTCGTTAACAACTTTTTTAACTTGGTGAAGTGTTTGCATTACTATTGGATTAGCAACCTGTCCCGGTTCCGGTAATAAATCCAATATTTCGACTTCATTATCCCAAAGACTGTGTTTGTATCCGGCTGATTCAGCCGCTTCATTGTATATTTTGCCTTCTCTCAAAAAAGGCAACATTTTTCTCATTGCTTTTGTGCTTAAATTACCGAATTTATCTTCGAGATTAATTTTAGAAAATTTATCAGCGATATCTTCAGTAAAGCCCCATCGTTTTATGGAGTTTGTCTTAAGCCATTCTCTGTCAGTTGCGAAAAAAAGTACATCCCACATTTTATACAATTCAGTTTCATCCAATCCATAGAATAAATCTTCACCGAGAGCTTTCTTAATTGAACAATGTGTTTTTAACCCGTCAAGTTTACCAAGGGATTCAAGATTTATTCTGTAGCTAAATTTTTTATCCAAGCCAATTACTTTTTTGAAAGTAGTTGGTTTGTCCAAACTTATCGAGAAATTTACAGAAAGATAGTCAATTAATTTCTCTCTTTCTTCAAAAGTAAGCTCCTGCTCGTGTTCTTCAATTCTATTACCGCCATATATTGTTAGTGAGTTTACCTGCTGTAACATACGGAATTCCTGAAAAACCGGATTGCTCTTGGCTGCTCTGTGTTGATTTGGCTCAAACGGGCATTTCCCGACTTTATCCCGTTGTGATTTCAAAGGTCTTTGATAAAAAATAATTTTATCACGCAAAATGTTTTTGTTTTCATCAGTCAAAATTTTAGGATAATACTTTTTCTGAATTTCCCAAATAATATCAAACTCATTTATAAACATGTCCCGATGTGTGTATCTGTCTCTGATTCTTTTTTCATGTGGATTTAATGAAGCAAGATACTCTCCAAGTGTTTTAAATCCTCCATTCTGAATTTCTTGTTCCAAGTCACTAATAGCAGATTTGACTTTTCCCGATTCTTTTTCCTTCTCTATGTCTTTCACCGTTTCAGCTAAGACTTCAGTTTTCCTATTACTTTTAAATCCACGCCTTTGATTCAGATGAAATAATACTCTACCTAATTCAAAATTACTAAGCTGACTGTAAAGTGCTTTTTTCCTGGTTTCATAAGGATTAATAATAAAAAATTCACCTTCATTTTCCTTGGGCATTAAGTTTAATTCCTTAAGAAAAGGAATTAGCTTTTGTTTTCTAAATCTTCTTCTCCTGTTTTGAACTCTGATTTCTCTTTTAGTGCGCCGGGTAGCATTTTTCGATTCTTCTTTTCCGGTGTTCATGTTATTTACAGCTTCCTGGAATATTCTGACTCCTGTAGAAATGATATTTTCTTTCTCGCTATCTATCATTGCCCAACCAATAGAATTTGGTCCTAAATCTAAACCTAAAGTAATTGACATTATTTTTTCCTTTTATATATAAAAAATAATTATTAACTTTGTATAAGATAAGAAAATCAAAACCTGTAATCTTATCACAATAAGGCTATATGCCGTAAGATTTAAACTCTGCGAAAGCAGATCTCCGCTTCGGCGGAGTTTTTTTTTCAGTATTCAATTTCAATTATTACCAAATTAATATTTTTTTACCATTTTCCTAATTAAATCTCTTTTGTTTGACTTTTTTCCGTCTTTCCGTCCTTACTGGATTTCAAACATTCTTTCAAAAAGCAATTGTAACTCATAAATAACGTCTTTAAGTGAAATTTTTTATTAATTATAATATTATATGAGCAAATTTTACAGTTCGGGTAGAGTTGGCGGCGGGATGTTTCCACCCACAATTAAAGGATTATTAATTGCGAATTTGGCAGTTTTTTTATTACAAAATTTCTTTGGTGTTTACTCGATTGGGCAAACTTCATTGTTTGAGGTAATATACCGCTATGGTGCATTATTTCCTTTTAATTCTGATTATTTTTATCCATGGCAATTGTTTACCTACCAGTTTTTACATGGTGATTTTTATCATATATTTTTCAATATGATAATGCTTTGGATGTTTGGAGTGGAACTGGAAAAATTGTGGGGCTCCAGAAAATTTTTGATATTTTATTTGATTAGCGGTTTGGGAGCAGGACTGGTTCAGTTATTCTTGGCTCCATACATAGGTCAGGTTGGACCAACAGTTGGGGCATCCGGTTCGATATATGGAATCTTCCTCGCATTTGCATTTTCGTTTCCTGACAGGCATATTATGATTTTTCCGCTTTTCATACCTATAAAAGCAAAATACCTGATAATAATTTTGGTAGCTTTGGATTTCTTTATGGGTTTTTCGGACTCCAGCAATGTAGCTCATTTTGCACATATTGGGGGTGCAGTTACCGGGTGGTTAATGATGAAATATGGAGAACAAATCGGTATTTACAAAACAATTGATAAATTTTTTCCGCCAAAACATCAAGCAAGAGCATGGAGCGAACCTTATAAAAATCCTTATGCAGAAACATTTACTCAAGGAAAGCAAAAGGCAAAAATATTTAAGAGTGATTGGTTTGGAAAACAGGATAAAGAGGAAGTGAAAACTCAACCAAATCAATATACATCGAAATTTCATGTGAATGGTGAAGAGATTGACCAATCTAAAATTGATGAAATACTCGATAAAATCTCTGCTACCGGTTATCAGAATTTAACTGAAAGAGAAAAAGCAATTCTGTTTGAATTAAGTCAAAAAATAAAATAATATATATGGACGGTTTTATAAATTATCCAAGAAGAAAATCCCGTCAAATTATGGTTGGAACTGTTCCAGTCGGAGGTTTGTCGCCGATTTCCGTGCAAACAATGACAAAAACCAAGACTGCCGACGTGAAAGCAACAGTCGAACAGATTAACCGTTGCTATGAAGCAGGTGCGGATATTGTCCGGGTTACCGTAAACGAAAAGGAAGCGGCTGAAGCGATGACTGAAATAATTAAACAGTCAAAAGTGCCTTTGGTTGCCGATATTCATTTCAATCATGTTTTTGCCCTGAAATCAATCGAAGCAGGTATCGCAAAAGTGAGGATAAATCCCGGAAACATTGGTTCTAAAGAAAGAATCAGGGAAGTTTTGCTTAAAGCAAAGGAAAGAAATATTCCTATCCGCATTGGTGTAAACTCCGGTTCTTTGGAAAAAGATATTTTGGAAAAACATGGCTTCCCAACTGCAGAAGCCCTATTTGAAAGTGCAATGCGGCATGTGGAATTGGCTCAGGATTTTGGTTTTGACGATATTGCAATTTCAGTGAAATCAACGAGTGTTCCGTTGATGATTGAAGCATACAGATTGATAGCGGCAAAGACAGATTTTCCCCTACATTTAGGAGTAACCGAAGCAGGTTCTTTTGCTATGGGAAGTATTAAATCTGCTGTTGGTATCGGTGCTTTGTTAGCCGAAGGTATTGGTGATACTATAAGAGTTTCATTAACTGACCAGCCGGAAACAGAAGTGCTTTTAGGAAAAGACATTTTACGTTCTTTGCAACTCACCCAGCGTGGAGTTGAAATAATTTCCTGTCCCACTTGCGGACGTCTCGATGTAGATTTATTCGACATAACCAAAAAGCTGGAAGACAAACTCAAGGGTATAAAGAAGAACATTAAAATTTCATTGCTTGGTTGTGTGGTCAATGGTCCCGGTGAAGCAAAGGAAGCTGACATTGGCATTGCAGGTGGAATGGGTGAAGCCATTCTTTACAAAAAAGGCGAGATGGTCAGGAAAATCAAGGAGAGCGACATTGTTGAAGAGGTTTATAAAGAAGTGATGGAGTTTGAATCTGATAATAGATAAAAAGATATTACGAGAGAAGCTTCCGGAATGTCAAAAGAGAGATATGGGGAGATTATTCATATATCGGATATCAGGATATTGAAGCCTGTCTGATCTATGCAGCTTAACTGGCAAACACAAAATCAATCAATGCAACTTTTGAAAATGCCTGATTCATTGTCAACATACAGCTTCCCCCGAAACTTTTCATCATAAAATAAGTCTTAATAATAAATTAATCAAAATGAGAAAGATATTCATGCTAACAACATTCATAATAATTACAGTTCTCGCACTGTTCTTCCTAGTCTATTACTATCAGGAACGCCTTATCTTCTTCCCCGAAAAACTGGAAAAGGATTTCGAATTTGATTTCGATTCAAATTTTACCGAAAGAAACTTTGAAATAAAAAATGGTGTAACAATCAACGCCCTGCATTTCAAAACGAAGAATCCCAAAGGAGTGATATACTACCACCACGGCAATGCCGGCAGCTTGGCAGGTTGGGGTGAGGTCGGAGAATATTTCCTACAGTACGGCTATGATGCACTAATATATGATTTCAGGGGCTTTGGTAAAAGCACAGGCATAAAAAGCGAAAGTGGCTTCTATAAGGATGCACAATTCATCTATAATGTTTTAAAAAAAGAATATGAAGAAAAGGATATAGTTCTATACGGCAGATCCCTCGGTACGGGTATAGCAGCTTACATAGCCTCTAAAAACAATCCCGGAAGCCTTATCCTCGAATCGCCATATTACAATTACATTGAACTCAAAAAAGTCCATTTTTCGATGATCCCATCGTTTGTAATGCGATATAGTTTCCCCACAAACGAATATATTATTGATATAAAAGGTCCTGTTACTCTTATTCACGGCACAGACGACGACCTGATTCACCCGGATAACAGTAGAAAACTAAAAGAAATAAAACCTGATGCAGATATGTATTTAATCGAGGGCGGACATCATAATGATTTAATGGGCTTCGACCAATATCCGGAAATCATGGAAAAAATCCTTATTAAAAAGTAAGGGCAGGTTCAAAATCTGCCCTTGTATATTAATCAAGTCAATGACTTGCTTTTTGTTCAATCATTCTTACAGTGCTAAGAGCGGAGCAAGAACCAAAGATACGATAGACATAAGTTTAATCAAAATATTAATAGAAGGACCTGATGTATCCTTGAACGGGTCGCCTACTGTATCGCCGACAACAGCAGCTTTATGAGGGTCTGAACCTTTATAATACATTTGTCCGTTTATCTCTACACCTGCTTCAAACATTTTCTTTGCGTTATCCCATCCGCCACCGGCATTTGCCTGGAAGATAGCCATCAATACACCTGTTACGGTAACACCGGCTAACAATCCACCTAATGTTTCTGCACCGAATACAAATCCTACGAAAACAGGAACAACAACAGCTAACAAACCTGGCAGTACCATTTCTTTGATTGCTGCTTTCGTTGAAATCTCAACGCATTTTTCATATTCGGCAACGCCGTCTGCTTGATGGAATACCTTTTGGTCTTCTTCAGGCCATTTTGATACATCATCCTCACCACTGTGTTTTCTCATTAAATCGAGAGCGGCTTTTAATGCAGGAATAGTCGTAAACTGACGGCGTACTTCCTGTATCATCGCCATAGCTGCGCGTCCGACTGCACCCATAGCCAAAGCTGAGAATACGAATGGCATAATGCCTCCAAAGAATAATCCTGCCATTACCATCGGTTTTGAAATAGCTATGACTTCAATATTTGCAGCAGTCATATATGCAGCGAAAAGAGCTAATGCTGTTAAAGCTGCCGAACCAATTGCAAATCCTTTACCAATAGCTGCTGTCGAATTTCCGACTGCATCTAATTTATCTGTTCTTTCGCGTACTTCCGGTGGTAATTCAGACATTTCTGCTATACCGCCTGCGTTATCAGCAACTGGTCCGTAAGCGTCAACTGCAAGCTGAATACCGGTAGTTGCAAGCATTCCAACTGCAGCGATAGCTATACCGTAAAGTCCTGCAAAATGGAAAGCTCCAATAATAGCAAATGCTACTAAAAGAACCGGAATTGCTGTTGACATCATACCTGTGCCCAAACCCGCAATAATATTCGTAGCAGCACCTGTTAGTGATTGCTCTGCAATTCTCTTGACCGGCGGTTTGCCAAGGCCTGTGTAATATTCAGTAATTGCGCCGATACCAAGTCCTGCTATCAAACCGATGATTGTCGATAAGAACACACCATTTGATGTTATCGTTACAGTTCCTCCGTAAAGTGCGCTTGTGTAAATCCATGATTCAGGTAATATCCATTTGATGATAAAGTAAGATACTATTATCATAACAATCCCTGCTGCATAAGTACCTTTATTCAAAGCCATCTGGGGATTGCCACCTTCTTTCACTCTTACGAGGAATGTTCCTAAAATCGAAACTATGATACCTGATCCTGCAAGCAATAATGGTAATACCACAGGGGAAAGGTTACCAAATAATGTTCCTTCAAATTCAGCTAATCCGAAGAATACTGTTCCAAGGACCATCGTACCTATTATTGAACCTACATAAGATTCAAATAAATCTGCACCCATACCTGCAACGTCTCCAACATTGTCACCAACGTTATCTGCAATTGTTGCCGGATTCAATGGATGGTCTTCAGGAATGCCTGCTTCTACTTTTCCAACTAAGTCAGCACCAACGTCAGCAGCTTTAGTATAAATACCGCCGCCAACTCTTGCAAATAACGCTATAGATGATGCACCGAACGAAAAACCTGTCAAAATTGTTACAACTTTCTCGAGCATTTCAATACTTGTTGTTGGAACCCACATCTGGGAATAAATAATAAATAGCACACTTAAACCAAGTACACCAAGGCCTACAACGCCCATGCCCATAACAGCGCCACCGTTAAAAGCAACGACAAGGGCTTTGTTCAAACCTTCCCGTGCTGCGTTTGTTGTACGAACATTTGCTTTTGTGGCTACTTTCATACCAATATAACCTGCTAAGCCGGAACAAATAGCACCCATAACAAAAGAAAATGCAACCAAAGGATGCGAGTCCGGAGCGGTTGCACCTTGAACACCTAACAAAATAGCTACAACAACTACGAAGATTGCAATTTTTGAATACTCGGCTTTTAAGAATGCCATTGCGCCTTTTTGGATATGACCTGCAATTTTCTGCATTTTGTCATTACCCGGGTCTTGTTTTTTTACCCATGAGGAACGCCAAAATGTAAATATCAGAGCGATAATTCCTGCTACAGGAATCAAATACAGAATTGTTTGATCCATAATTTTTACTTTAAATTTGTTAATAAAATAATTTATTTAAAAAAAGAACTTTTTCAATACTTAAGTGTCAGGTGAAACTAATGACACTATGGAAAAAAATAATAATTATTTTTTTTTAAATTATGATTTATTAACTTACTTAATTATAAAAAATTTTCATATTGCTTAAATAAATATGTAATCATTATGTTGTGTCGTGAAGTATTTTTTCTTTTTTTTAACCTTCATCATCAACGAATAAAAACTATTTTATCTGTGATTATATGATTTCCAACATTTAATTGATAGTAGTAAACTCCATTATTTATTGGATTATTATTATCATCTGTACCATCCCAAATATGATGATGACTGCCCGAAGATAAAATTTTAGACGGATACGATTTAACCAATTCTCCTTCGATTGAGAATATGTTTAGTTCAACATTAGCATTATTTTGCAAATTAAAATTGAAAGTTATTAAATCGGTAAATGGATTTGGATATGCAGAATATGAAATTATATTTCCGTAACCTTGTTTCTCTTCTACTTTTACTGTTGGTGAAGCCCGAAGCTTAAAAGTTGCATCAACAATATTAAAATTTCTTGAACAATTTCCATTATTTGTAAATAATACCCAAGACTTTATTTGTAATGGGAAATTGAATAAAATTGTTTCCATTGATGTTGAATTTAACTGCTGCATACAGGCATCAAAAGGTGCTTTATTATTACAACAAAGATATTGGTCAATATCTGAAATATAAAAATTTACCTTACCGTTATCCTTTTTATAGAAGGAAAAATACCCGTCGAAATCGTCAAATGCGACATCCCAATTTACAACCTGGTTTATAACATTGTATTCTGCTTCAATAATAAAATCTTCCAAATCGTCGGCAGGTGGTTCAATTGTGTTAACATGAGCTAATTCTTTGCTTCCCGCTACTTTGCAGGATAAATTATAAGTCTGACCGCTATCCGGGAAGGATTTCAACAAAGCAACCTGATTTGATGTTGGTGGATAATTACCATATTCGGATATTACTCTGCAGAAAAATTCCCTTGTTGTTCCAACAAGAAATGAACATTTACCATCATTATCTGTAATTGTATAAGAATCAAGGTTTGCGTTATTCGGGTCATCAAGATTTCTGACAAATAATATAACTATTGCACCATCAATTGGTTTGTTATTATTATCATTAACGGTCAAATTCAAAGTGGCGACAGCTCCTGTTTTCTCATATTCTTTTGTTACCCATTCAACGATTCCGTCACTTCTTCTGGCGAATACCGTTCCGTATTTTCTTCCTGAATAAGCCATTTTATTTTTGTGAGAGTTATTGACAGGTTCCCATTGTTCCCATTGTTCATCCCAAAATTCATTCCAGACATGGTCTGTTGATAATGTTGAAATTCCTCTGCAGGGTATCAGGCAG
>JAZDIP010000085.1:0-20665 GCA_043804925.1 bacterium
TTCAAATTTACAAAAGAACATTTTCAACTTTTCCACAAAAATTTTAAAAGTAGCAAAAGTCTATTATTATCAATTACTTACCTGTATTCTTCCTTTTTTATCAACACTCTACTTGTTGATAATACAAATCTAAAGGTTCCACAGAGGAGACACAGAGATTCACAGAGAATTTACCGGACAATTAATTTGCCAAAGAACAAGATGGACGAAATTATGCAGGGAAAAGCAAATATAATGGAAATTATTTTAAAAGGATTTTTAATTTTATTGCAGACAGCAGACAGCAGACGGCAGACAGGAGACGGCAGCCGGAAGGACGGAAGCAATTTTGAATTAAGAATTATGAATTACGAATTTTTGGTTAAATGCAAAGGGCACAAAGTTTTCGCAATGGTACGCAAAGGAAAATGTCTGAACCGGCTTTAGAAAATAGAAGATAGAAAATAGAAAACAGAAAAGTCGGAACCGTTGATTGAAGCTGATTAAGCTGATCTCGCTGATTTTTTTGTCTGAACTTTGATTTTTGTGATTTATTTGATTGCCATGATTATTTTCATTCAAACAACCTTTCTTCATCATTACTAATATATAAACGCTTAGCTTTTTTCTTGAAAGACTTTTTTATTAATAATGAATCACCATGTTTTTCGTAGCAATCACAACAGTATTTTTTAGCATGAAGAGTATGTAAAAACCTGTCATCTAAATACTCAATAAAATAGTATTCTCCCTGGTTTATCATTATCCCGCAATAATTGCACTGATGTAACTTTCGAGACTTTGTTTTTTTCAATATTTTAAGTTCATCATATTTTGACATAACAAATGAAATGCTTAAAAACCATCAGGAACTAATTTTAAATTATTAATTGTACTATTAACAAACTCCAATGAATTATAAACCTGTAGAACTTCTTCATAATCCCAACATTTTAATTTTTCATTCAAATTCTTAACTTCAGCTACATGTGTTTTTATTTTGTTCAATTGCTCTTTGTCAGAAACCGCAACAACACCTTGAACTGCAGGATTATTTAATGCTTTAAGTAGGTTAACAATCAGACTATCAACGCTGCCTTTTGTTTGAACTTCAAAAACATAAATTACCCTACCCATATTTCCTATGGTTGCTTCCCAAACTGTATCAACTACAGAACCGGCTGCTACTTTTCTTTCAATCTCAGCTTTAAATCCAAGCCAAAGTCCGATTTCCCTTAATTTATCTCTTATATCATTATGTTTAAAGGTACTTTCTTCCTTAGTCTCAGGTTCATTGATCTTCGTTTTTTCTTTCTTTTCATGTATTTTACTTAAAAATCTCTCGACTTGTAATTCTTCCCAAATAAAGTAATCAACTGACAATAAATCATCTTCAAATCCATGCTTTTTTAATTCTATTGCAATTGATTTTGCTATTGAACACAAACGGCTATAAATTTTTCCGTTAAGTTGATAATCATATTTTGGTAATTCATCAACTTCTAAATAATTTAATGCAACAAAAGCACGTCTGTTCCAAAGCATAAACTCATGAGGAAAGGTTTTACAAAGTATCTCGCTTATCATTGCTGGTCCCATCCCTTTTATTTTTGACCTAAAATGATCCCATCGTTTGGCAATTTCATTTTTACTAAATAATAATTCGGATAATTCTTTTTTAAAATTTTCTAGTCCATTATCATTGATTACGTTATCTACTACATAATGTTTATTACCCCAGATAAGCATTGCCCATAAATTTGATAAATATTCGTAAATATCATCAACCGTCATTGATAATATTTTTTCTTTTGTAAAATTCTGATAATAATTAAAATATTTTTCCCTTTCGTTTTTTTCGGAAAGATATTTTGCTGAATCTTTTTTTAACTTTTCCTGAAGATTAGTTATGTGTTTGGTGAGAATTGTCTTGTTCATTTTAATATTAAAATAGTTCTACATATTTTTAAATGTTTAATTAAGAATACAATGAATCTACGTTATTTTTTTCAATAAACATGTTATTTAAATTACTTTATTGAGTTTAATCAGTTCCAA
This sequence comes from bacterium, assembly GCA_043804925.1. GTDB lineage: Bacteria > Bacteroidota > Ignavibacteria > Kapaibacteriales > UBA2268 > ChocPot-Mid. The sequence goes on from JAZDIP010000085.1 coordinate 2,038, forward strand.
TATTTAAAATTACGAAAAAAGGAATTGAAAAGCAATTGTGATTGTAAATAAAAAATTGGATTATTTGGATATGTGAAAAAGTTACACTTTTTTTCCAAAAAATAGAAAATATTTAAAATATTTTGCTAAAAATTAAAATTATTGCGAAATTACTTAATGTCTTTATTGGCAAACCAATATTTATTGTGCTGATTGATTTGATAACAGGAATAATTTAATATAAACAGGGTTCAAACATGGATAAGCAACAAAAGGATGCAATTGACAAGAAAATTGATGTGATGAATAAGCTGAAAGACAAAGCTCTTTTAGGCGGCGGCAAAAAAAGAATTGATGCACAGCATGCCAAAGGCAAGCTTACTGCCCGAGAAAGAATTGAACTGATGCTCGACAGCGGCACTTTCCGCGAAATTGATATGCTCGTTCATCATCATTCAACACAATTCGGCTTGAATAAAGAAGTTTATTATGGAGACGGTGTCATTACAGGATACGGCAATTTAAATGGTGAAAAAGTATTCGTATTCTCACAGGATTTTACGGTGCTGGGTGGAAGCTTAGCGGCTGAGCATGGCAGGAAAATCGTTAAGATAATGGAAATGGCGAAGAAGAACGGATGTCCGGTAATTGGTTTGAATGATTCGGGTGGTGCTCGTGTCCAGGAAGGAGTTATATCACTTGGAGCTTATGCAGATATCTTTTTGCAGAACACACTTTGCTCGGGTGTAATACCACAGATTTCTTTAATTATGGGACCTTGTGCAGGTGGTGCAGTTTATTCTCCAGCAATAACCGACTTTATTATCATGGTAAAAAAGACTTCTTATATGTTCGTTACAGGACCAAAGGTAGTCAAGACTGTAACACATGAAGAACTGACTTCCGAAGAGCTTGGTGGAGCAGACACTCATGCAAGTAAAAGCGGCGTGGCTCATTTCACTGCGGAAAATGATATGGATGCAATTGAAATTGTAAAAACACTGATGACTTTTATACCTCCGAATAATACGGACGACCCACCATTTATGCCGAATGGCGACTCAGCAGAAAGAATTGATGAAGACTTAAATTATTTAGTACCTTCTAATCCAAATCAGCCATATGACATGAAAGAAGTGATTACGAAAATTGCCGATAATGGAAAATTCCTTGAAGTTCACAAGGACTTTGCACAAAATATCATTGTGGGATTTATTCATCTTGGAGGGCGTTCTGTCGGTGTAATAGCTAATCAGCCAATGTTTCTTGCAGGTTGCCTGGATATTGATTCATCAAAGAAAGGAGCAAGATTCATACGTTTCTGTGATGCATTTAATATTCCTATTCTGACATTCGAAGATGTTCCCGGATTTCTTCCCGGTGCAAATCAGGAGTGGGGTGGCATAATTACGAATGGAGCAAAACTTCTTTACGCTTATTGCGAAGCGACTGTTCCAAAAATAACCGTAATAACCCGAAAAGCTTACGGAGGTGCTTATGACGTTATGAACAGCAAGCATGTTAGGGGTGATTTGAACTTTGCTTGGCCCACAGCAGAACTTGCCGTAATGGGTGCAAAGGGAGCGGTTGAGATTATTTTCAAAAGAGAAATTGATATTGCTGATGACCCGCTAAAAAGGCAGGATGAACTGATTGATGAATTTAATGAAAAGTTTGCTAATCCGTACATCGCCGCATCTTATGGATATATTGATGATGTCATTGAGCCAAAATACTCGAGAATGAGATTAATCGAAGGATTTAATTTGTTAGAAAACAAAGTGGACAAAAATCCACCGAAGAAGCACGGGAATATACCGTTGTAGTTTCATTTATTGTAGAAAAATTATTGAATACTTGAGATATTAGATTAATTCCTAAGAAATTTCAGTATTCTTTACTTTTATATTATTTTCTTTTACAAAACTTATACTTAACTTTGTATTTTATTTTTTGATAACAAAGTATGATATATGAGCGATATAATAATTCAGGAATATGATGATAAATATAAATCCGAGTGGGATGAATTTGTAGATAAATCAAACAATGGAACAATGTTCCACAAACAAGTTTTCCTTGATTATCATACTCCCGGTAAATTCAATTTCCATCATTTAATGTTCAAGAGGAATGGAGAACTAATTGCTGTACTACCCGGAGGATTATCTGATAATAACAAGGTTTTCTGGTCTCCAGTGGGTGCAAGTTATGGTTCTATTGTAACAAAGGATGTCCCCTACAGCTTGTCATTAGAGTTGATTGACAAGCTATTAGAGTATGCAAAAGAGAAGGGTCTAAGTGATTTATATTTAATTCCACCACCGATAATTTATAATAAAGTTTACAATCAGCATATTGAATATTCAATGCTTTACCGAAGGTTCGATTTTGAATATCATTATATTTCCCATGCAATTGATTTGAATATCGGAAAAGATTTTCTTAAATATTTTGATAAGACAGCAAGAAAATCCATACATAAGATTTTACGGGAGAAAAAGCTTACAATTTCCGAAAGTGATGATTATGCTTCTTTTAACCGGATTTTAATTGAAAATAAAGCACGGCATAATATTAAACCAACTCATACCTTGGAAGATATGTTGAAACTGAGGAAACTTATGCCGGAAAATCTTAAACTTTTCTTAGTTTATCATAAAGATAAGCCGATTGCTGGTTCTCTGCTGTTTCTTGCGAATAATAAGGTAAGTCTTTGTTTTTATAATATGCTATTGTATGAATATGAACATTTAAGGCCAATTTATTTGGTCATGCACGAAGTTACAAAGTGGTCAATTGAAAATGGATATGAATGGGTTGATATTGGTGTTTCACAGGATACATCAGCACAAGACCCTATGACTCCTTCCTTAAACCTGATTTATTTTAAGGAAAGGTTTAGTGCAAGAGGATTGCTCAGAACTACTTTTCATTACAATCTCAGGTAAAATAACGTATAAAATCATTAATCGAAGTAAAAAATTCTTTGAATTATTTTAAAAAATATTTGACTAATTGATTTTTTTTTTGTAAATATCGGATATATAAAATTGTAATTTGTTTTCTTAATCTTTGGGAGTGGGAAATGAAAAATTTATTTGTAATTTTTTTTACTACAGGTTTGCTATTCTGCGGCAATTATTTATGGTCGCAAGAAGAAGTTCAGACTGAGGAAGAACTCGACCCTTTAAGGTATTACAAGCCAAAATACGAAGCAACATATTCGGCTCCGATTGAAGTCGTAGCCGATGCAGTAACAAAAGCCATAGAAGATATCAATTGCGCCATAGTTCAAAAAAAGGAAAAAACAGATGATGAAGACGGATGGATAAGATGGATAATCAAATCGGATTTCTGCGTTTTTGTTGAAGGTGATTCCACATTTATTAAGTTGCAACAACAAAGTTACAAGATGCCTTTCATCCGGGGTGGTGCATGGAGAAATGGAAGAATGCAGTACAAATTCGTAATAACGGAACAACCAGATGATAAAGTCTATCTTTTACTTTCAGGAAATATGAGCGGTCTCGAGCATTTTGTAACCAACAGAGTACACTTTTGGGAATCCAACGGGCAGTTTGAACACGACATACTTCAAACAATAGATAAAAACATTGAAGTAATTTGGGAAGAATTTAAGAAAAAAAACGAATAATCTAATATGCCGACTTTATTTTTAGGTTTTCTTGCATCTCACGGGGGAAGTAACATGCAGTCAATAATTGATTCATGTAAAACCGGAAAACTCGATGCTAAACCTTGTTGTGTTATTTCCAACAACTCCGGTTCAAAAGCTTTGGAACGTGCCGCTAATGAGGGCATCCCTAATTATCACATTTCTTCGGCAAAATACCCTGACCCAAAAGAATTGGACAAAGAAATTATAAATAAATTTACCAAACACGGTGTGGATACGGTTATACTTGCAGGATATATGAAAAAACTCGGTCAATCCGTAATTAACAGATTCCGTGGGAGAATTTTGAACATACACCCGGCACTCCTCCCAAAATATGGAGGTAAAGGAATGTTCGGCAATTTTGTCCATGAAGCCGTCATTAAGGCAGGAGAAAAATTTAGCGGTCCAACAGTACATTTAATCGATGAATATTATGATAAAGGAAGAATTTTAGGCCAGAAGAAAGTCCTTGTCCTTCCTAATGATACTGTTGAAATTTTAGCAGCAAGAGTACTCGAACAGGAACATATTCTTTTTCCCGAAGTATTACAAAAAATTGCTATTGGGGAGATTGTAATTTAGAAGTCTGAAGACTGAAGTCAGAAGTCAGAAGACTGAAGTCAGAAGTCAGAAAACTGAAGGAAGTTAATAATGTAAAATGTAGAATGTAAAATGTAATTGAATTTCAAGTTTTGATAAATTATTTTATTGAGGTAATTTTTTGAATTTAATTTTAAAAAATATATTGGCAGTTATTGCCGGACTTGTGGTTGGCAGTCTTGTAAACATGGGACTGGTAATGTTGGGACCAATGATAATTCCTGTGCCTGAAGGAGTTGATGTTTCGAGTTCGGAAAGTCTTGCTCAGTCCATGCACTTATTTGGATTCCAGCATTTTATTTTCCCGTTTTTAGCACATGCCTTAGGGACATTGGTTGGAGCTTTGTCAACCTCATGGCTCGCCACAAGCCGCAAAATGTTGTTTGCAATGATTATTGGATTATTCTTCTTAGCAGGTGGTATCACAAATATATTCATACTCCCATCTCCGATAGCTTTTACAATCATTGACCTTGTTTTTGCATATATACCAATGGCATGGTTGGGTGCAAGGATAATGTTGAGGAAATAGTTCTTATGTTAATTGAAAAAAAACCGCTCCTTTTCGTGAATGGCTTTACAACAATACTACAAAACTATTATACTAAAGCACTATAATTTTATCAAAGCCATTGCTTAATTTTTTTTCTACAACATGGTCATCCAAAATCTTTTTGAATTTTTTAAATAGAGATTAACTCAAAAAAAATATTTTTTGAAACAAAATTCCTGTTTATGTTACTATATTATTGAACGAATTGCTAAATTGTTAATTAAATAATGGACAAGAAAAAAACATATACTGATATTGAATTATTAAATCTCACCTCCGGGGATGAAGAAAATTTCCGTTTTGCTTTCGATGAGATATATGCACGCTATTCCAAGCAAGTTTACTCATATTGTAATGGTATGTTGAACAACCGATTTTTAGCCGAAGATGTATTTCAGGAAACATTTGCTGGTTTTTTTATAAAAGTTCGAAATAGACACGATATAGATAATATCCTGGCATTTCTTATTGGGATTGCACGTAACCACTGCAGAAATCAAATCAGAAACAGGAAATTAACTTTGCCACTCGATATGGAATCACTAATCGTTGACGAAAGAAGTCATGCAGAAAAAAATGAACTATTCGACCTTGTCGTTAGCTCGCTTGCTTTATTGGATGAAAAATACCGGGAAGTATTTATATTAAAGGAGTTCGAAGGATTAACGAATGAAGAGGTATCAAATATTTGCGGTTTAACTAAAGAGGGGGTCAGAAGCCGTCTTCACAGGGCATTTATCAAAATTAGGGAAATACTTGCTCCCTATCTCGAGGATTTGTCATCAACTAATATAGAAAACAAAATGAAAGATAAACATCATGGAATATAATACTAAAATACTGGATTTGGTCAGCGGTGATTTATCACCTGACAACGAAGAAGAAATATATTTTGCACTCGCATCGAATGATGGATTGAGAAATGACGCAAGAGAAATTTTTGCATTGAAATCCGCAATACGAACAAATTCCTCATCGTTTTTTCCACCCTCTTATTTGAAGGATAATATATACAATTCAGTGTCATCAACCATTTTCCCGGGTAAAATATTGCCTAAAAAAAGGAATAAATCCAAAAAGGCATTGTATTTTTCAGCAGGAGTTATCAGTACAATATTAATATTTTTATTTTCAAATTTGATTGGATTTAGATTTGAAAAATTGAATGATATGGGAAATGCCAGGCAAATAATTGAAAAACCAATTAGCCATATTGAAAGTAATAATATCGCCATTTCAGGTAAAGAGGCAAGACCGATACAAAGGAAAAGTATAATAAATATAGGAACAAATAAAATTATTACGGAAAGTGAACTTACAACGGAATCCTTTAATGAACTAAACACAACTGATTTATATTTAACTGAAAAAATCGCCAAAAATCTGAATATCGAATATGCTTCATCAGATAATTATTTTATGGATGAATTTCAAATACCAAGATTTAAAAATGATATATCTAATACATTAATATTTCCTCCAAATACAATAAATTCATTGGAGGAAAATTTTATGGAACCATACAATATGTTAATATCTTTTTCGGGAGCTCAAAGCTGGTTTTTCTCATCTAATCCGGCTCCTTCACAGAATTCGAGCATCATGAATAATGGCTCACTGGCTATTTATTATAAGTTATCCGATTATTTTGCATTGGGTGGAGAGTTGCGAATGGAGACATTTGGGCAAAGAGCATTCTTACCCGACACAACCATGATAAACAAATATGGGGAACAGTTGACTTACGAAAGACAAGAAGATTTTCTTACTTCAGGTGTATCATTATTTATAACCTCAAAAAACAAAGATGGTCTATTCCCTGATGGAAAAATTACATTAGGTTATGCATCCTCAGGTATGATTTTACGTGTGATGAGCGGACTTGCATATCAGGTAAGCCCTAATTATTTTATGGAAGCCGGCATTGAATATAATGATTGCTTTTATAAAACAGTTGACGATAGAACGGCAAACTCAAGAAAGCTGAATTTTGTTTATAGTATTTATTATTCCTTTTGATAAGTTAATAATGAACTTTTCTTTAAGGAAGCAACCATTCGAAAAATATTATTAATCATATAGGACAAAGAAATGTTAATTAAAAAGTTTATAGTATTATTAACCATGATATTCCTTAGCAATATGAGCAGTAGTGCAAATTCACGTTTCCCTGGTGAATGGAGTTTCATGCTCGACGGAAATATTTTTACGAATTATGGCATATCACCTTCTATGTTAGGTACAATGGAAGAATTTTATACCGAATTCGAAGAAACTTATGAAAATTCAAAATACCCTTTCAGTAATGACGACATATTTTCATCAAATTTACGGGGGCAAATCGCATACAGATTTCCTGAATCAGCAATAAGCATTTATTTCAATCTCGGAAGTACATATTTTCTAACACCAAAATATTATTTTTTTGAAGGTACTGACCGTGTTTCGTTATTTATTGGTACGTTCACACCCGGAATCGAGTATTGTTTTGGTGAAAGCGAGGACCTTTGGAATGTTTTTGGCAGAGCAGGAATTTGTTTTTCAAGTATTGGCAGTACCGTTTATTATTTAAGCCAGAAAATTCGTTTAACCGGATTATACAGAATCGGATTTGAAACTGAAATCGGTGGAAGACTCAATATTCCAAGAACACCGGTTTCCATAGAAATAATTACAAATTATACCAATTCAAATTTGTTTTTAAAGAATTATCAAACTCCTGCCCTGAAACCGCCACAACTTATTTTTGACAGAGATATTAATGACGGAGCAGGAGGAACAATTAATTCCGGTGATAAAACAATTGATTTCCTTTGTTTTAAAATTGGCGCCCGGCTCTGGTTTTAAAGATTTTTTTATAATAAAATAGGTTACGAAAATGAAAAGTAAAACAGTAATATTGATTGTAATAATAAGTATGTTTTTGTCCTGCGAAAATAATTCTGAGTTTGAGTATTATCATTATAGCTGGGAAAAACAGGTGTCGAACACAACATTAACATTGAACGATATAGCATTTACCGATTCACTTACAGGATGGGTTTGCGGAGAATATGGTATCTTACTAACAACAACAGATGCCGGATTAACATGGATTCAAAAAGATGATTTACTTAATAAAACAAACTTAAATAAAATATTTTTTACTGAACCGGAAATCGGATTTGTTTTAGGAGATTATGAAGCATATAAAACTTCCGACGGAGGCGATACATGGATATCAATTTTTGTAAGGGACAGCAGTATTAACCTCTTCGATATGCAGTTTTTGAATTCTAAAACGGGTTGGATTTGCAGTATGGATATTTATAAAACGACAAATGGCGGAGATAACTGGGAGATTGTCACGCCTAAAAAGGATTCGTCAATAATAATTGTATGGCTTAGTTATTTTGTTGATGAATTCAATGGTTTCGGTTTTTGTAGAGTTTTTGATACTACGGAAAACATGTCTGATTCTTATTTAGCAGAAATGAGAACAATTGACGGTGGTGAAAACTGGGAATTTATTAATAAGGATTATTGGACATCATTATTCGGACCCACGCAATATTATTTTGTTTCTCCTCAAATTGGTTTTAAAGTATTTGACTTTCGAAATATTGAAAAGACTACAAATTCCGGAGATGAATGGTTAAGTATTTATAACAATGTACCCTTCTCTTTGCATGACCATGGAACATCATTATATAGACCATTCAAATTAATTTATCATAATAATGAAAATTTAATTATAACGGGCAATGATATGTCATATACTAAAAAGTATATTGGCTATATATCCCGTAGTACGAATTTAGGAGAAAGCTGGAAATCGTATCAAACGGGAATGTATGGGAAAATTAATTCGGGATATTTCATAAACGATAATACCGGTTGGTTGGTTGGCGACCAGGGATTAATCTTGAAGACAACAAATGGTGGTAAATATTATTTTGATTGAAAGAAAGCTGCTCTTTTTCTGGAACGGCTTTATTATTTCAAATGTATATTAGACTTCCATTATTTAATTTTATAATCTACAAGTATTGTTTCTCTCAAACCCGACGTATCAACAGAATATACCAAACCTATGCTTTTCGAATAGTAATCATAAGTTTTCGAGTCAATAGTCGCTAATGGAATTGGCATACCCGTTGCATCGGTCATGAAACCTTTTTTGTAATAACTCCTTCTAATGCCAATTGCACGATATTCAATACCTCTAAGATTTAAATTTATAAAATCAGTTAATTGAAATGAATTTTTATATTCAATACCATACATATCTCCACTGACAATTGTATCTAAAATAATATATTCCTTATTATCTCCAAAATCGGCTTCGATTTGCCATAAACTATCCATATATCCGACTTGGGCATAACGTTTGTATTGGAAAAGATTATTGTTATCTGAATAGTAGTAAAGATTTTTCTCCATAATTTTTCCTGAAACGAGTGTTCTTTTTCTTAAAAATTTAGTGCATAATTCATTATAATAAACCGTATCGCAAACAACAGTAATGGAATCTTTAAAATTTAACTTTATGGGTTGTAAATTTGTATCCAGTTCATAACCTTCATAAACCCACCAAGAGCCAACAGTAAGAGGAAAATATTCAGAACTTTGTAAATGAGGTTCCTTGTCAAAAGGTGAGTTGGGATACCTTTCACCACAGGAAAAAATAAAAATTATGGTGGCAAACAATATTCCCGATATTAAAGTTTTGTTTTTCATTTTCAACAACCTCGAAACTTTATAATTACTTTATGAGTTAAATTACGAAAAAAATCTTTTTAAACAAAAAGCCGCTCCTTTTTCGGAAGCAGCTTTGTTAGTTCATAAGAAATCATCTCAATGTGATTATTCTGATTTTTTTTCATTCTGTCAGATGTTACATCAGGCAGCAAAGTTCTAAGTTAATTATTTTTATCTGCAAATAATAAATTTCTGAAATGTGAAATTTTCGCCATATTGAAATTTAATAAAATATAATCCTGAATAATAGGAACTTATATCTATGTAAACTAATCCGTTATTTAAATTTTTATTTACAACGAAATTTTTTAACTCCATACCTTGAGAATTATAGATTGTGATAAAAATAACATTTGAATGGTTCCGTGGAAATTGTATTGTTAATTTATCGTTAGCAGGATTTGGGTAAACGAGAAAATACTGAGAGAGTTCATCATCAACATTTGTTGTTGGTATACAAAAACGTACTGGTTTTGACGGCACAAAATCACATCCCTTGATAACAAATAAAATCTTTCCTTCATTATCTCTTATTATTGCTGCAGTATCTCTTTCCATTCCAACACCATCCCAATCATAAGGAAAGATTGTATAACAACCGGGAGGTAAGCATAAATCATTGTAATACCCTTCGTCCTCATCGAAATCACCATATAAAACAATATCGTCTTTCCAGTCTCTTAGATAAAAATAATACCCATAACTTTCTATCGGGGGGATTTCAATATTAATTACCTTTGGCGAGGGTATGACATAAAAAGATTTTTCGAAGACATTATCTTCAGGTGTTTTCTCTTCTTGGATATTATTATAATTTACTATCTCAGCTTTTATATTGTTTTTCCCAAAATTTAGATTATTCAAATCCGTGGAATAAATAAAACCGGAACGTGGTCTTAAATATTCAAAAGTTGTGTCTTTATTTGCCCCATTAAAAGTATATTGTATTTTGACATTTGATGCGAATAAAGAGCCGTCATTTATTAAATAAACAACACCTTCTTCTTCAGGATGTTGGTCATTGCATAAAAAAACACTATCCCTACCGTATGAAATTCCTAAATAAATCGAGAGTGCATATTCAGGAATAAATGGGATACTGAAACGTGAGTAATTCATATACATCAGCTCTGATTTTTCTGTTAAATATTCCAAGCCATTATTATACATTAGTATACTGTATTCTCCATTATTTCCTCCTTCCAATTCCATACGATATTGACCGGGTGTCAAGCACAATTTTTCTTTGATTTCTTTATAAGAATTGCCTGTATTATAATATCCGAAAGCTATAGCTCTTTGAAACGGATATTTCGTTAATGTCCATCTTTGATCATCATACATACCCTTGAAATTAAAAATAAGTTTAGCTGTATCGGGAACTATTAAAGCAAATGTTCCTGAACTGGTGGAATTTTCTAATGGAACATTATGTCCATTAGGATTGCTAACAGTTACTTCAAAATAATATTTACCTGTATCGAGTGTGAATTTTTTTTCTATGTCTATGTGTTTACTTCCTTTTGATGGCAAACTTTTATTAAATGAAATTAAAGAATTCACAGAATCAATCAAATAATCCTTGTTAAATCCGACTTTAACGGTTAATAAAAAACTTTCTAATGAATTAATTCCAAAATTTCTGATAAAAACATTTCCGAAATAAATTTCAGGTTTGCATGTACAAATTGTATCTTCTAATTCAAGATTAATTATTTCTACATTATCGGATTGAATTGGATTTATATTCATCCCGATTTTTGTGTTGTCCATGATAAAATTATAATAATAAGGTACACGTGTATATACGTTGGGATTTTTCGGAGCAGCACAGTGATAACCCCATGAAGTGATACCTGCAAGCACCCAATTGCCTGTACTATCCTTCACTGCTAAAGGTCCGCCGCTATCACCCCTGCACGCATCCGGTCCCCCTTGTTCTTTGCCGGTTGGGAGCATTCCTTCAGAAACCCTGATTCCTAAAGGTTCAGTTTCATCAAGCCATTCATTTGCCTGTGAAATGGATATAATAGAAACTTCTGCTACCTGTAAGGTATCAGGTTGGTCCCACATATCATCTTGTATTACACCCCAGCCGGTAATTGTTCCAACTGTTCCAGGGTCAATTAAACCATTTAGTTCTTCGTCAGGAGCAAGAATTCTTATTACCGAAGCTCCCAATTTTGAAGTATCAACTGGGTAAGACAGTCTTAATAAAGCAATATCATTTTGCAAAGTCGAATCATTATAATCAGGATGAATTATTATATCTGAAATATCGAGGATTTGCCCTAATTGGGCATCACTCAATGATGTTATTTCAACGGCAATTTTCCTTGTTCTGTATGTCTCACCGACGACACAATGGGCTGCCGTTAATATCCAATAAGTATCAATTATTGAACCACCGCAAATTTGGTATTCGATGTTATTAGAAGTATCTACAGTAAAAAGTGCAACTTGCCAGGGATAATCTTTTATATCTGCATTATCACCATAAACAATGTTGATTTTATCCTTTTTATTATCATTTGCATTAATGTTTAGGTTATTAAAAATAAATATTAATGTGATTATGAAAATCACTAACATGTAAGAAAAGGACTTTTTCATATCTTCTCCGGTATATGTTATTTATTGTTACTTTATTTACCCTATGTTTTCTTCTGTTATAAAAAATATTGTTCCTTTTTAACCAAATCCATACCCATTGCCAAAAGTCAAGCCGTGTTTTTTTCAAAAAATCCTGTGAAATGAATTTATTCTTACTTATTTAATTTTCAAATATATATATAAAAACCATACAATTATAATTTTTTTTTATTTTCAAATTAATTATTTCTTATCTTTATTTAATATTCAGATTATTACCGAGTTGAATATTTTAACAAAAAAAGCCGCCCCCTACCGGAGACGGCTTTTCTAAAATACTAAAAAACTATAGAACTAAACTACTATAACTTTATCAAAGCCATTGCTTCGTTATTAGTTTCAACAACATGGTCTGCTGAATTTTTGAGTAGCCCTTTTTCGGCATCATTCAATTTCAACTCAATAATCTTTTCGACACCATTCTTGCCTAATACTGCAGGAACACCGAGAACCATGTCTTTATATCCGTATTCGCCTTCGAGCATAACCGAACATGGTAGAATTCTCTTTTGGTCTTTAACCATAGATTCAACCATCTGTACAGCCGCTGCTGCCGGTGCATAGTATGCACTACCTGTTTTCAAATACTTAACGATTTCGCCGCCGCCGCCTGCAGTTCTTTTAACGATTTCGTCAATTTTGTCGGCAGGAAGAATATCTGTCAGCGGGATTCCTGCAACTGTTGTAAATCTCGGTAGCGGAACCATTGTATCGCCATGACCGCCAAGAATCAATGCCTGAATGTCCTGCATCGAATATCCGGTTGCCATCGAAATAAATGAACGGTAGCGTGCTGTATCGAGGATACCAGCCATACCATATACTTTATTTCTCGGAAGACCCGTTATTTTCAAAGAAATGTAGGTCATAACATCCAATGGATTCGATACAATAATGTAGTATGCATTCGGAGAATATTGGAATGCACTCTTTATACATGATGAAACGATATTTGCATTTGCAACTAACAAATCATCGCGGCTCATTCCCGGTTTACGAGCCAAGCCGGCAGTTTGAATCACTATGTCAGAATCTTTAGTCAATTCATAATTGTTAGTACCGAAAATTGTCGAATCGGATTCCCTGATTGGCATTGATTCATACATATCCAAAGCTTTTCCTTCGGGAATACCTTCGAGAATATCTACTACATAAATCTCTTTTGCAAGTTCGTCATTAGCCAAAAGCTGGGCACATGTAGCACCGACATTTCCGGCTCCAATAACTGTAATTTTCATTTTTATTCCTTGTTATTTATTTTCAAAATTGTTCATTAAAAACTTTCCGAAAGTTCAAAACTTTTAGAAAGTTTAGATATACAACCACAGGGTTAACCCTGTGGTTGTTTCTTTTTCTGTCTTCCGTTGTCCATTACCCGTTTTAGGTTATCGGTTCAAAGTTCTTTAAATTCCCAATTCGTAATTACTAATTCGTAATTGATTAGGCACCAACCAATGCTTTATACTTAGCTGTCGGCAAAGATTTCGGACGTGTGATTGGATATCCCATAGCGCGTGCTACGACACCCTGTGCACAAATACCCAAAGCTCTCGAAATGCTGAACAATACAGTATAGTAACTGAATTCTTTCATTCCGTAATGGTAGAGCAATCCACCTGAGCCGGCATCAACATTTGGCCATGGGTCTTTAATCTTTTGAACCTGAGCCAAAACTTTAGGAACAACGTCAAATACTCTGGCTACTGTTTGGAATACAGGGTCATCCGCACAATATTGTTTACCGAATGCCAAGAAAGCATCAAATCTTGGGTCTGTAATTCTTAGAACTGCATGACCGTAACCCGGAACAACTTTACCTGAAGCTAAAGTTTCTTCAGCGAACTTGTACAATTGTTCTTCTGATGGAGCACCGTTGAATTTCTTCATTGTTTCCAAAACCCATCCCAAACATTCTTGATTTGCCAAGCCGTGTAATGGACCTGCTAATCCGTTCAAGCCGGCTGAGAGTGAATAGTATAAGTCTGATAATGCTGAGCTAACTGTTGAGGCAGTATAAGCACTAACATTGCCACCTTCGTGGTCGCAATGCAATGTGAGGTACAATCTCATTAATTTTGAGAATTCGCCGTTTGGATCCGGTAAGCCAAGCATGTGGACATAATTTCCTGCCCAATCCATACTCTTATCTGCTTCAATCCTTGGACCTTTGTTGAATCTTTTGCGGTAAACATAAGCACCGATTGCAGGTAATTTTGCAATGATGTCCATCATATCTTCGTAAGTAGGGTCCCAATATTCCGGTTTCGGCATACCTTCAGCGTATCTCTTGGCATACTTGGATTCTTTTTGCATAACCAAAACGGCAGTATTGAACATTGCCATCGGGTGAGAATCTGCAGGCATAGCATCAAGCACAGCCCAAACATAAGCAGGAACATTTTCCCGTGATTTTAAATCAGCTTGAAGTTCTTTTAATTCTGCATCGTTAGGAAGTTCACCTGTTAAAAGCAACCAAAGAATTTCTTCAGGCAGCTTATCGGTAATGTGTTTCAATTCGATACCGCGAATAATCAAACCTTTATCCGGTGGCACTTCAGATGTATCACAAACCAAACCTTTTACTCCTCTCAAGCCACCATAAGCTTGAGCCAAAGTAACTTTAGATACTTCTTTATCGCCGTTAGCTTTTAAAAAAGCGGCGATGTCAGCTTTTTCCTCTGCGAATTTCTTCGCTAATTTTTCCTTTAGAATTGACATAAATCTCTCCTTTTATTTGTTGAAAAGAACATTTAATTATTACCAATTTGAATTTATATGTTTAATGATAATATCCGTTTATTAAAAATCAGCAGCAGCCATTAAAAAATTCAATTTAAATATATCCAATTTTTTAGAGATTTCCTATTTTTCAAGAACTAATCTTAATTTAATATTTTTCAAGTACTTAGTAGAATATTAAATCTTTAGGAAATTACACACTCCGTATCATTGAAATTATGAAAAAAAGAATTTAAAAGCAACTCTTTTTAATCGAAAATTCAAAATTTATCGTGAACTATGTAATCACTGTGTAGTATTTTTTACGATGTGAGTTTTAAACCGACAATTGCGAAAATAATCAAAAGTACAAGAAAAATTCTGATTAAAGTCAATGGCTCGTTGAATAAGATTATTCCCATAATAACGGTACTTGCCGCACCGATACCTGTCCAAACAGCATAAGCAGTGCCGATGGGAATTGTTTTAACGGCTAAAGACAGCAGGTAAACGCTAACAGCCATAGCTCCAAATGTCCAAATACTTGGGAGAAGTTTTGTAAATCCCTCAGTATATTTCAAACCGACTGCCCAAACCATCTCGAAGATTCCGGCAATTATTAAATAAAGCCATGCTAAAGTTGTTGTGTTAATATTTGTATCCTATTGCAAAATTTTAAAAAGCAGAGCTAATTTCTAAATAGTAATTCTGAACAAAACGTAGTGAAGTGAAGAATCCAGAAACTCCATCACAATATATAACTTTTTTCAAATAAGAATGCTGGATTTTACTTGTAAATAGTCCTCAATTGCTTTCTTGATATTAGCAATTGCTTCTTCTTCGGTATCACCTTGAGAAGCACAACCCGGAAGGTCTTCGCACCATACTGCGTAACCTTCTTCACTTTTTACCATTCTTATTTTATAATTCATAAAAACCTCCAATTTATAAGTTAAACGGCATTATAAATGAATTATTTGATAATTCTCATTCAGAAATTTCAAATAAATTTATTCATGCAAATTCGAGAACAGCAGTTTCGATTTTCTCTACAACACGAACGTTGTTATCAATCAAGTCCCTAACCGTTTTATAAGTTTCAGGTGAAAAATATGGCTCATCACATCTTGAACAAACCTCAGCAGGAATGTTCTTAACCAGATAAATTTTATCCTCGATTCTAAAAATATTTTCAATATATTTTTGTTCAAATTTTTCACTTCCGCAATTATGGCATTTCATTTTTATTATATTTGTTGTTACTTTTTTTGAGATTTTTTAATAAATTTTCTTATTAAGAAAAAAGCTGTAATCAGAATGAGTAAAATAGGCCATATTGATACAAAACCTAATATAATATTCAAAGTTAAATTCCATCCTTCTTCCAATGATATTATAATGCTTTTAAAAAAGCCCGGAGATTCATTGTCTTTCTTGAATTCATCAGTTATAAAATCAATATTTAGGAAATAAAACTTTATTTGATAATCTTTTTTTACTAAGGAACCTGATAAACGATCAATATCTTCCTGTACATCAGATATTTTTTCTTCAATTTCCAATAAATCATTGATTTTTTTTGCTTTTTTTAATAATTCCAGACATTTATCAATATATGCTTTTTTGCTTTTTAACCTTGAATCTATGTCATAGTAACTTTCTGTAAAATCTTCCAATGAAATATTTATTGTTTCAGGTTTACCAAATTGTGATTGTAAATCTTTTATGAAAGTTTCAAAATAACCAGCAGGAATATTTAATTGAAAATTATAAGTCCCATAATAACTTTTCTCATACTTCTCAGAAATCAAAGAACTGTGATATTTCTTTAATAGACTGTCAGTGTATTTTTTACATTTCTCTAAATCATTTCTCTTGAATTTAATATACCCGTTTTTTGTAATTTTACGAGATTGCTTATATTTTTGATAATCTGAAGATGATGTCCCAGATTGGGCTAATTTTATTAATTTCAATGGATGAAATTCTTTTTTTAGATTTTCTTGTTCATCATATTTTTTTGAATTACAAGAATACATAAAAATTATAATAAAAAGCGAAGCTGATGCAAGTATTAACTTTTTCATAATTTATCCAAAATTTATTTAATAACCGTAAATTTCTGAGATTTTATTGCCAAGATATTTTAAACCTTCCATAATCTATCCTAATCCTTAATCAATCCCTGTCAGATGTAACATCTGGCAGAACATATCCATAATCATTAACAATTACCAATTGTCCTTAATCAATTAATTTACGAAGTAAATTTACATCTTCTCGCAAATCTTCATCATCGTTTTGACAAGATTTTTAGCTTCCTTGGGATTTTGGTCTTCTGCTATTATTCTTACGATAGGTTCTGTATTCGATGCCCTTGCCTGCACCCAGCTTTCGGGAAACAGTATTTTAATACCATCACCCTTGACAGGTTTGCCATTTGGAAATTGCTCGATGACAGCATTGTAAAATTTACTTAAATCGCCGTGAAATACACATCTCTTTTTAATCATATTATACATCGGCAAATTATTATTAGCTTCAGACAAAGAAAATTTGTTCACAGCCAAATGAAAAAGTATCAGGGCAGTACCAACCAGTGAATCACGCCCATAATGACAGGAAGGTAAAATCACACCGCCGCTTCCTTCCCCGCCGATTACTGCATTGAATTTTTTCATTGCCTTTACAACATTGATTTCACCAACAGCAGACCTCTCCAGTTTAGCCCCGTATTTTTCACAAATATCATCAACTGTTCTCGTAGTTGATTGATTCACAACAACAACGGGAACCTTTGTAATAAATTTAAATTTATTTATGTTGGAAAGGACAGTTTCAGTTGCAAGAGTGATTGTTCTTTCTTCACCGATTGGTTCTCCATTTTCATTAATTAATGCCAAGCGGTCTGCATCCGGGTCAACGGCAATGCCTAAATCGGCACCTGTTTTTTTAACTTCTTCGGCAAGTGCTGTGAGATTTATACTTAAAGGTTCCGGTGTATGTGGAAAATTTCCGGTTTCGTTGCAATACAATTCAAAAACTTCACAGCCAAGTTTCTTGAGCAACATTGGAATAGCTTTTGAACCCGATGCATTGACAGCATCAACAACAACTTTAAATTTTCTCTCTTTAATTTTCTTAACGGCATCTGCTGTAAATAAAGGTGTATTGATTACTGATTGAATATGATTTTTGATGGCATAATTATCAAAAATTACTTCCGGAAAAATCAACTGCTTTGAAAAATTAAAAGCCCCGTATTTTTCAGCTTTCCAAAGCTGTGTATTCTCCAACATGTCTAAAAAAACACCTTCATTATTAATGAACTTCAATCCATTCCATTCTTCGGAATTATGTGAAGCTGTGATAGATATTCCTCCGGCGGCTTTTCTCTGTTCAATTGATATTTGCACTGTAGGAGTTGGTACGATTCCAATAAACCTGACCTGCCTGCTACATGCAAGCAAAGTTCCGTTTACTATCTTTTTAATCCAGTTACCGGAAGGCCTTCCGTCCATTCCAACAATAACTTCTCCTTTGGGTAAAAGAGTTTCAAATGCAGCAACATAATTAGAAATAACATTTGGCAACAAACTATCTCCAAGAGTTGCCCTCAAACCGGATATGGAACGTATGAATGGCATAGTCTCTCCTCAATTAGTGAATTTTTATTATTTTTTCAATTATTAATAATATATTTT
>JAZDIP010000086.1:0-102254 GCA_043804925.1 bacterium
GTTTTAACATAATTATACCATACAAATATTGCAAGAATTTTATACAAAATTACGAAAACCTTGCAATTTTATCAAGTATAATTTATCCACAACTTATTACCATTGCTGATACTTACGGACTTTTTCACCGTTAACTAATTATCCTCTGAACCCACTTCAAAATATTTTTCTTGCGTTTTTCCTGAATTTAATTTTCAAAAAATTGGTTATTGAGAAAACTCAGAAATTAAAACTCATAATTTATTTCTTCGTCGTAAATCGTTTCAAGCTGAAGTTTATGCTTGGATTCTTCGGCTGCCAGCTTTAAAAATAAATTCTTAATTGCTGCATCCTGTGAATTATTAGCTAAATCATTATACATTTTGCTTGCAGCTTCTTCTTTTTTCATTGCTATGACAAGAATATCTTGAAAAGTCATTTCGCCATGTGTTGTGGGTTCAACCATATAATCGCTTAATTTCATGTTTGTAACTTTCTCCGGTTTGTAAAGTTCCAATTTATTCAAATCAAGGTTCTTTAATATATCAGCATGTCCTAATTCCATTTTCTCAAAAGTTATAAGCATTTCTTTGCTTGACTGCACGTTAACCTTGCCTTGCAAATTCCTGTAAAATTCTGCGGCTTCCAATTCGCGTTCGATTGCGAATTTTATTACATCCATTAAGTTATTTTCCATTTTAATCCCAGTTTAATTTTCAAATTATTTTTTTATATTACGAAAAAATCCAAACTATATTGCTGATTATTCATATTTTGTCCTGACTAATCTCAAACCGCAGTATTTATAATCACTTTCAGGATATGCTCTATTGGCAGCACGGATATATGCGGTTCCCGAAGCACATGAACCTCCACGTAATACTCTTCTACTTCCATTTTGAGGACCTTTAGGATTAATCATCAATGAATCATGATAATAGTCTCCTGAGTACCAATCCCAACACCATTCCCAGATATTACCGTGCATATCGAATAATCCGAAATCATTGGATAAAAGAGTTCCTGATGGATGGGGAGAATATCCGGAATTGATATTGAACCATGCAATATCTTCGGGATTCATTCCTTCAAATACCAAATTATTACCGGCTTTGCATGCAAACTCCCATTCGGCTTCTGTAGGAAGCCGGTAACCATTTGCAGTTGTATCATATTGAACCGTACTATCAATAACAAAAATATAACAGCTATCATATTTCATTCTATTTGAAATTGCATTGCAAAATCTTATTGCCTCAAGCCAATCAATATTATGAACAGGTAAATTTTTGTCATTAATATAACTATTATTATATCCCATTACATTTTCCCAAATGAGTTGAGAAATTTCAAATTTGGCAATATAATAATTCTTAGTAATAATGACTTGGTGAACAGGTCTTTCATTGGCAAAGCCCCAATCTGAACCCATGGAAAATGTACCCGGCTGTATTTCAATCATTTCAAAAACCGGAAGATTACTAACAGTAATCGAAATCTTATTACTTGTCTTGCCATCGGAACACACTGCAACATTGCATGAAACAAGCTTGTCGCTTACCCGAAAGCTTATTTCAGTTCCTGTCCATTTTATACAATCCTTTGCCGGCAGTTTCAATAGAGTATCTTTATTAGTTTGCTCAATAAAAAGAAGATGTGAATTTTCTGTAACCTCTCCAAAGTACTTCCCGTAAACTGTAAGAACATCAAAATGGAATGTCGTTTGTTTGGATATACCAACAATCTGAGGTATCCCATTTTCAATTACCTGCGAAGAGTCGTTGCAAGCGATTAAAAAAAGAATTAAAACAGTAATTGTATTTAAAAATATATTGTTTAATTTCATTATTATTGTTTTTTTGAAAACAAAGAATTTCAAATTTAAATAATTTAAAGGAGAAATTGTAAATTTGAATATTCAGACTTAAATTAATCTTTTTTATTTGACGAAAATGAAATATTTAAAGGAGAGCAGTTGACAGGTAATAATAAAAATCCATGGAGTTTTATCCCGACGCAGTATTTTGCTGAAGGTTTACCCTACGTAATAGTAAATACTTTATCCGTAGCAATGTTCAAATCGTTGGGAGTATCCAATGAATTAATCGGCATGACCAGCTTGCTTTATTTGCCATGGGCAATAAAATTTCTTTGGGGACCTTTTGTAGATGCGAATCTGACCAAAAGAAAATGGCTGATAATGATGCAATTGCTTTTAGGGATTTGCTTTGCAGTGGTTGCGTTTATAATTCAGATGCCAAATATATTTTTATTGTCAATAATTATTTTTACAATTATTGCTTTTCTCTCAGCTACACATGATATAGCTACAGATGGATATTACCTCCATGCCCTTGACCAAAAGGAACAAGCTTTTTTTACAGGAATAAGGTCGACATTTTACCGCTTCTCGAAGATATTCGGAAGCGGCTTGCTTTTAGCATTGGCAGGATGGATAAGCACCAATTATAGTAACAATAAATTTGGCTGGACGATTACTTTCATTATTTCGGCTTCTTTATTTTTCTTCTTTTACCTTTATCATGGATTCATTTTGCCATATCCTTTAACTGACCAGCCCGTAAGAAACGAGAAAAAGAATATTTCATCCATACCGTTTATTGAGGTTTTTAAAGAATATTTCAAACAACCTATGATTGGTGTGATTTTGGCTTTCATATTGCTTTATCGTTTGGGAGAAGGACTTCTCGAAAAAATGGCACAACCTTTTTTAATTGATCCTTACAAAGAAGGTGGATTGAAGCTAAGTGAAATTCAAGTAGGATTGATGTATGGAACATTTGGAGTAATGGCATTGCTGGCAGGAGGAATACTCGGGGGTTGGTTAATTAAAAAATACAGTCTTAAAAAGCTTATCTGGGGATTTGCATTTGCAATGAATCTGCCAAATCTACTTTATGCTTACATGGCTTATTTTACGCCGGATATTTTGACAGTTCAGCTATGTATTATACTTGAGCAGTTTGGATACGGTCTCGGCTTCACTGCATTTATGGTTTATCTGCTATATATTTCAAGAGGAAAGTTCAAAACATCTCATTATGCAATATCTACAGGGATTATGGCAGTCGGAATGATGCTTCCGGGTTTTTTCAGCGGATTTTTACAGCAGGAAGTCGGCTATTTCTGGTTGTTTGTACTGAGTTTTCTCTTTACAATTCCCGGAATGCTTACAATTTTCTTTTTGCCGATTTATGAAAGTAAAGATTAAAATATTAATTTTGTAATAAATAGAAGAAAATATGAAAAAGAACAAAGAAATAATAATACTTTTATTAATTGTTGCATTCGGAGCTTTTCTTAGGTTTTACAATCTTGGTGAGCCGTCTTGCTTTAATGATGAACTTGAAACTTTGAGAGTTGCAAAATATTCTACAATCAGCGAGATGATAAATCAAGGTATAATTCCCGATGTTCATCCTCCGGGTTTTCAGGTAATTATGTTTTATGTCGTTCATTATATTGGGGACAGCGAATTTTGGCTTCGATTTCCGATGGCGTTAATTGGGATTTTATCAATACCTATGATTTACGTATTGGGAAAATATTTATATTCCTCGAGAGAAGGACTTATTTCTGCCTTAATGGTTACTGTTTTATGGGCTCCACTTTTTTATAGCCAGGAAGCACGCTCTCATTCTATGATTTTTCTTTTATCAATAATGACTACTTTATACTGGCTAAAAATACTGAATGAATATTCACAGGATAAGAATCCAAAAACAACTTGGATTGTCATATATATTGTCTTTGCGATAATTAGTATCTATACACATTATCTTATTATGTTCTATATATTTCTTCAAGGTCTATTCACATTGGTATATTTTCTTAGGTCGCCAAAATATTTATTGCGTTTTTTCATAATTTTTATCATTATAATAATCAGTTATCTGCCATGGTTGCCTTATGCAATTCAACACTTTCAAAATAGTCCATCTTGGATTACTAAGCCATCAATTTTTGCTTTTGGGTACTTTTTAGCATTCCTGTTTAATTTATCACCTTATGTTTTATTTATCGCCGTTACTTCTTACATATTTCTTTTAGTATATGCAATAAAGAACAAACATTTTTATAAAAATCAATTTTTCATGTCCCAAGATTTATTTTTATTGTTATGGCTTGTGGTTCCTTTCTTTATCATTTTCATTAAATCATTGATTTCCAAACCTACTTTAACAAATTACGGATTATTGCTTTCCGGACCTGCTGCGTATATACTGTTTGCAAGAGGAATAACAACATTAAAGCTAAAGGAAAAATGGCAAAATCTGGTAGCAATCCTTATATTCTTATTCATTACATGGCAAATAATTTTTGATTTCAATTATTACGGTGAACCTTATAAGGACAAAGTTGTTATTTTTGGTAAAAGTATAAAAAAACGTACGAAACAAATGTTCAGGGAAGCCGCTCAATACGTAAAATCATACGACAGCAAATATCCAAATTCAATAATTGCCGGATACGCATGGTTCCCGGATTATTTCAATTATTATTTCAATCAGATAGGATACGACAGAACAGTCGATATTCATGTTTTAGATGCCAAAGACACTACTAAATTTCAAAATATTAAAATACAATTCCCGGAAGAAGAATATATATGGGTACTGAGAGGCCACAAGGAATACGATAGTAATTATTTTGATTGGATGAAAGACAATTTTAAGCTGATTCACTACGAACCTATGATTGGTGCAGATGTCTGGCTATATAAGATACCTAAATAGATTTCTGCTTTCGCAGGAATGACAAATAGAAATCGAGTAAACTATATTACTTTACGGCAATATTAAACCAAAATCATTTTTTTGTGTCAAATACCTAAACAGTCTGTTTAAAAATAAATTTTTAATAAAACATTAAGGAAATTGAAACATGAAAAAATTATTTGGAATGATAGCTTTAGTTACAATGTTAATATTTGTAACAACAAATGCAGATGCACAGGGTAGAAATGGTAAAGGAAACAATAATGGGGGAAACCACGGAACAGTAAATTTCGTTGATGCCGATGGTGATGGCATTTGTGATAACTTTGTAGATGAAGATGGGGACGGAAAGTGTGACCATTGTACCGGTTTGGGTACTGGATTTATTGATGAAGATGGAGATGGCAATTGTGATAATCAGGGAACAGGAAACATGGGCTCAGGAAATGGACAAGGACAGGGAGGAAAAGGCAAGGGAATGAATGGTGAAGGTAAAAGACTTAGAGACGGTAGTTGTGACTTCGAACTGGAACAAAATTATCCAAATCCCGTAAACGGAAATACTTCATTGAACCTCAATGTTTCAGAAGCAAAATACGGTATTATAAATCTATATGATTATAGCGGTAACAAAGTTGCCGAAGTATTCAAAGGTGATTTAAATTCCGGGGATAATTTAATTGACTATCAACCGGTTAATATGAAATCCGGCGTTTACTATTATTCAGTTGAAATTGATGGGCAAATTTCAACAAAAAAGATGATTATTAAGTAATTTTATATATTTTTTAGAAGGAGCTTGAAATGAAAAAATTAACATTAATCACAGTACTGGCAATATTTGCTATGTTGACGGCAAGCATTGCACAACCAATGCAAGGCAGAGGTTTTGGCAAAGGAAAAAAACTGATGGGAAAAATTCCCGGCTATAATTTCTATGATATGAATCAAAAAGATTTGGGATTAAATGCTGACCAGCTTAAAAAACTCAAATCAATTGATGATTCATTTCAAAAAGAAAGAATAGATGCCAGAGCTAAAATCCAGCATGCAGGATTGGAACTCAAAAATGAGGCGGATAAAACTAATATCAATAAGGATGTATTGCTCAGTAAACAGGACAATGTACAGAAACTAAGAAATGATATGCAAAAAAGAGCTATGTCATACAAAATTGATTTGTACAATGTATTAACCGATGAGCAAAGGTCCAAAATTGACGATATTAAAAGAAATTGCCCAAACATTGGCAATATGGGACCGGGAGGAAAAGGACAATGCGACGGCATGGGTAAAGGTTTGGGAAAAGGAAATTGCAACAGGAGATGAATTAATAAAATATTTCTGATGAATTCCTCTTCGGCTAGCTTAGGATGACACAAAAAAGGGCTGTCTCGTATTTTGAGACAGCCCCTTTTTTTAAAATCAATTAATTCTTACTTCACAACTACTATCTGCAATTGTTCGGTAGTATCTTTTGTCTTGGCAACTATATAATATGTGCCTGATGACAAATTCGAAGAATTCAAGCTGAAATTATATGTTCCCGGCTCGAATGTCTTGTTTGTAATTTCTTTTACTGTTCTGCCTGTTGCATCAATCAAATCTATTTCAACCTGAAGTGACATATCACCATTCAATGTGAATTCAAGATTAGAATTTCCTGAGAATGGATTTGGTCCGGCAAACAAGTTGATAAGAGCAGATGCTTGTGTGCCGTCATCAACTCCAACAATTGAGTTGGCATTAATTGGCATTTGAACAGCACCTGATTTATTATTCGATGAAATTGTCAAATTGGTTTCAACGGATAGTACATCTGAAGGATTGAATGTTACTTCAACATCCTGACTTGCTCCTGCGGCTACTGTGAATGCTGTTGGGTCAATCGTAAACAACGGAGCATAAGCACCGGGAACAGTAATATTAGTTACATTCAATGCCTGATTACCGGTGTTATTAATCCTGAATGATTTTGTTTCTGTTCCACCTACAGCTACATCAACAAAATTGATTTCCTCTACGTTCAGGGAAATTACGGGACCCGCTGATGCTTGTGTGCCTCGACCTTCCAAATTTACCTGTTTGATAGGTGCATTTTCGGCATTTGAATAAATCCTAATCCATGAATCATATTGCACAGCATAAGAGGGCTTGAACTCCATTACAAGGTCATAAGTTTCACCTGCAGGTATTGTAAATGATTTGTTGCCCTTTACAGAGAAAACATTCGAATAATCATATTCCACCTCGACATCGGTTATATTCAAAGGTGATTTACCCTTATTTTCCAATGTAAGTGTTTGTTCTGAAGTCTGTCCTGCCTCAGTACTTGTAAAGCTCAAATCTTCAGAACAGGAAATTGAAGGACCGTTACCTTGCAACCATTCAAAACATTTGCCAATCAGATTATTTCTGGCATAAGTATCGCCAATTGCAAATGGATTCAAACCCAAAACAATTACCTTGGTTTCACCAACCATGGAATGAACTGCAACTACGGTATCAACATTTTTAAATCTTAAGAAAGGTTGTGCGGTAGTTCCGACTGCCTTTAGTGCAGGAGCGAGATAATTGATTAAAGTACAAGGTTGGTCAAAACCATTGCTAATTGCATCACCCTGATAACCTATAATATTAATTTTACCGTCTCCGGCTCCCTGAAATGCTTGTTTTAGGAATTGAACACCGGCATTGCTTAACATTGATTTTACGGAGTTATCAGTAGAATTAGCAATTATAGTTCCTAACATAAACACATTAACACCCTCATTGATAGCCGTGTTAATCTGAAGGGCTTCGGAAGCAACTAAACTGCCTTTTTCACCGCAATTCCAAACCAAAATATTAAGGTCGTTTAAGAATGGAGAAGTTGCCTCAAATTCGGAGGTACTTAGTTGAACAGGACTTGTCAGTCCTGCAGAACTCATGTTCGACATTAATGAATACTGACTTTCACCGTTATCATCTACCTGCAAATTTTCGATTTCTGAAGATACTACAGTAATGAAACCCTTAACCCTTTGACCGGATGGGTCATATTTATTGAATATCTCGATATTTAAATCACCAATACCTAAAGTAGTGCCGGGAGTCAATTCAATAGTGAAATCCTTTGCCATACCGGCATTAATTGTAATTTCGGTTGCCTGTGTTTTCTCGGATTTTGAAACAATACCGTTTGGTGTAACCACTTGCCAAGTCCAATTGGCAGGTGTGCGAGCCGAAACTTCGTCGTTAATCCTGAAAGTGATTTGCTCATTTGTAACATTCCTAAGGTTGAAAGATTTTGAGAATGTTTCTCCAGCCGGTTTTGCTGAAATGGTTGGTCCGGTTGTCGTTAGTTCAGCATAAGGAGTGCCTTGCTGACCATTTATTGAATTCAATATTTGAATGTAGTTAGCATCGGAGGCATGATACTCATTAACACAACCATAAAAATCAAGGTCATCAATTTTCCATGATGCATCGAGAGTATATGTATAAGTATGTGTATATGTATCTCCGGCTTTAACTGAACTTGGAATTATACCGGTAGTCCCCCATGGACCGCCTAACATTTTTCTGAGAACACGTTTATGATTATAATTATCACCCTGACCTGCCTGATAATATATCAAATTATTTTCAACTATATATACATTGAACCTCAATTCACCGGGTTGACTCAGACTCTGAAGAAATACAGCTTCAATAGTAGCAGTCAATTCCCTTGTATTTTCATTAATTTGATATAATAACTTTACATCCACAACATCTTCCTGCTCTAATGCTAACGGGCAAATAGGTACCCAGTAATTCGGATGAAATAAAATCATATTTTGGTTATTGACATTAAAAATAGCTCTGTCAATTACTGATGATGGAATACCTTCGACTTCAAAAGCACCAGCTAACTGCAATCCATCGTTTGTATTGAATGGGTCGCCGGAACCACAATGGACTTCAACAACAAAAACATCTCCATTATAAGTATCTATAATTTCTTCTGCTTTAGGTTTGGCTATTGAACCACAATATCCGCAACTTGTCCCTGTAAAACATTCAATCAGTACTCTCTTTTTAGCATCAAGATTGATACTCATCGCAAATATTAGCAAAACTGCTAATAAAATCGTAGTTAATCTTTTCATAAGACCTCCTTTAAATTTATAAATAATTTGTTAATTTTTCTAATTTCATAAATGCAATATAAAATTTATTTCATTATTAATATCTTTTTAGTATCAGTTTGCAAAGAAAATGAATCGTCTTCTTTATAATCACTTTGTATAACAGTTGCTTTTACTAAATATAAACCTGTTACCCAATTGTTTACATTGATAGAAAAATTATTTTCAGAGATAATATCTGAAAAAATCTTCTCCCCGTTATAGGAAAATATTTCAATTATAAAATCGGATTTATCAATATTACCACTTATTTTAATATTTAAAATATCTGAAGTAGGATTTGGAAATAATTTTAAATCATTTTCCTTTTGATCATTTATGTAATCATTCACAGTTACTTCATGATTAAATCCTTGTGGTTCTTCTATGAGAACGTTAGAATAATAGTGATGATTACCTCTTACCAATGCTTTAAATTCGGCACCATTAATGGCTTTAAAATCATTTAGACCCAAAGGATCACTTTTAAGGTGTATCATTGATTTTGGTTTTTTACCAATTATAAATGTTATAGGATTACCGACAGGGATATTTTTAGAATAAATTATTTTCCCTGAAATTTGATACACGCTTTTATTTTCAAATGGATCTGTTGTTAATTTATCTAAATCCCATATATCAGTCCAATAAAAAACTTTATTGTCACCACTGTAATAATCACACTGTTCAAGAAAATGGCTGTAAATTGCACCTCCTTGGTTCCATTTAGAAATAACTACTTTTTTTCCAGTCACTTGTCTGTTAGGATTTCTATCTCGTATTGCACTATGATTTAATGTGGTGGTTGGATCATTTTCTGTATGATATGTAACTTTTGCCCAATAATCATCAAAATCATTATCAGTTGGTTTAATTTCTCTATAATTTGTAATATTTGATGTATATCCAAGGTTTTTATCAATAGGTACATAGTAATTTCCAAATGAATAATGTATATATCTCCCACCTTCCATGATGTGCCAGGCAAAACCATTACAATCAAATCTCGGGCAATAACTATATAAAGGTAGATTATAATTAGGATCATATCTATTATTATAAAAAGAACTCGGTCCTAATTCGCCTAATGTTTTAATAGCTATAGTAGATGAAAAATCTGGATTTTTAAGTTCATAAGTACCGATTAATAATGAAATGTCAGAACCTTGAGAATCTTTTTCTATAAATAAATCCAAAATATTTCTACCTTGATAGTGCAGTGACCAACTACTACTTTTCATACACAGAGCATCATTCGTTGCTATAAATAATTTGCTATCAAATTTAATAATATCATTGATAGTCTTACCTGAAAAAATATCATCTACAGGTAACCAAGAATTCGTATTTAATTTGTAAAGATTATTGGAAGTTCCGCAATAGAAATCACTATTATCAGTATAAATCGATGTTACAATTGAACTTAAGTCATTCCCAATTTTCTCAAACGAAGTAGGTATGTTACTTTCATTAAAAACAACCTTATAAACAGAAAAATTTTGACCAATATAAATATTATTATTATCATCCTTAAAAATAAAATTTACTTCATATTTTCTTGGTGTTACTTCATCCCAAGAAATACAATTGTCAGTTGAAAAGTAAATCCCATCAGATTTACCAATTAAATAGGTAATGATATTTCCATTATCTCTAAATTCAAATGATTTAATATTAAAATTAATATACGTATTTGTTTTGTTCCAATTTAAACCGTTATCAGTGCTTTGAAAAATATTGGTACCCATAATAGCGATTAAATTATTATTAGAAATTTTTTTAATACAATTAATTTTATTTTTTTTCAAATTATCATCGCTTGAATTATAATTAGTACCCCATTCTGAATTATTATTGTTATAATAAAATAATCCATTTTCAGTTCCAGCAAAGAATTTTGAAACATTATCAATAGGAAATTTGATTATTGAAAATACTGACCTATCTCCTAAAAAATTACAATTTATTTCTGAAAATAAATCACTATTAAATTTAAACAGACTTTTTAAATAAGTTTCATTTCGAACAACTGCATTATAAAATTCATTAGTCCAAATACCATCATTGACTTCAATTTTATTTCCACCTCCATCCATTATAGGATTGACACCGAATGGTGTGTAGCAATCATAAATGAGTTCATTATTAAATAAATTTTCTTGATTTAAAAAGAAAAATATTATTATAAGAACTATAAATAAATTTTTCAGTTTCATGATATCTCCTTATTTCTTTATTTTTTCAATTTTCTCTTTTAACTCTTCATTTTGTTTGTTCAATTCAATTATATACAAACTCATTTCTTCAATTTTCTTTAATAATTGAACTTGCATATCAACAATATTTATTCCATTCTTTTTTACATCATCTAATGTTGGTAAATCGGGAAGTTTCTTATTAAGGATAATATATTTTTCCAAATCAGAAATTGAAATTATTTTATAATCGTTATTAAAAACATAATCTGGCCAAGTAGCATCCCAAGTTCCATTGGTTTGTGTTACGACAATCTCGTTAGCAACAAAAAGACCTCCAACTGACATTAAATAATTTGTAATATCTCCACTTGCGTTATGTAAGAAATTTGGACCAACTTGTAATTTTTGTCCATCATTTAATTTAAGGCCAATTTTGTTTTCGCTAATATCCTGCACAATTGAAAATGAGCCAAAATCAACAACCGGTTTATTGTAATTGTCTTTGTATAAGGATAAATATGTATTCAGATCATTTTTAAAATATATTTTACTATCCTCTTCAGTAATAGTTAGTGATTTGTAATTAATAATACCATTATTAGTGATGGTTAAATTTGGACTATTTGCTGGTCCAAAAAGTACATCACCATTTCCATTAATTCTCATTCTTTCAGCTAATGTACTAATATCTTTATTACCAGTTTTTATTACAAAGTTTTGACCACCTGTTGGGCCGATAAAGTTTTCAGTATCTTTAATGTAGTGATTACCACGAATTTTCCAATAACACTGTTCTGGACATTCTTTCCCTTCACTCCCCGGTGATGGAATTGGGAATCCTTCGTCATTTTCATCAAGATGTGCTTCGCAGATTGATAAACATGTTTGATAAGTACCTGTTGTGCATGTAACTGATGATGGTATTTCACTTGAAATATCAACTAATATTACATTTCCATCAATATCTTCTTTTAATTTATATTCTTTTTCACAACAATCGAAAATAGGAAAGCAAGGAACATAAAATCTATTGTCGAGAGATACTAAATTCGGATCAACATAAGATAATGTCCAACAAGTAGTGAATATAAAATTTACCTTAAATTCTAAAAGTGGATCAAACGATGGATTTACTTCTTTTATATCATTTACTGAATTAATAAGGATTTTTCGTAAAGAATAAGCTGATACCTCGGCTATGGAAATATTTTGAGAACAATCTCCTCGGTCAAACTCAATCCTATTTATGTTATATTGATAATAAAAAGGGCTTCCACAAGCTTGGACACTATAAAAAATTTTAAAATGGCATCCTTCAATTTCACCTTCTAAAGTACTATAGTATTCATCATAACTTTCACACAGTGAACAATTACCTGAATATACATATTCACTAGTCAAAACAATTGAAATGATTAATGTTATTAATAAGAAAAAATAAGTTTTCATAAAAACCTCCAATAATTGTTTATAAAAATAATAATTCGTTTCTTCTATTAAAGAACCGTTTGAATAAATAAATATTCATAAACGATATATAAAAATTAAAATAAGACACAACACAATATGAAATATAAGATATAATATTAAAATATCAAACAAAAAAAGTGAAAATAGTTGAAATTACTACATTTCTTTTCAGGAGGAAGGGTTAATTGTTAATTGTTAATTGTTAATTGTTAATTGTTAATTGTTAATTGTTAATTGTTAATTGTTAATTGTTAATTGTTAATTGTTAATTGTTAATTGTCAATTGTTAATTGTTAATTGTTAATTGTTAATTGTTAATTTGGATGACTTTAATATTGCAGTAAGAAGTTTTATTATTTCAACTGCATCTGTATTAATACTTTTTATTCTGCTTCTGTTAAATAATTTCAAATCGTTCATTAGAAATTATAAGATTGACTATATGAAAGACTGAGTC
This sequence comes from bacterium, assembly GCA_043804925.1. Taxonomy (GTDB): domain Bacteria; phylum Bacteroidota; class Ignavibacteria; order Kapaibacteriales; family UBA2268; genus ChocPot-Mid. The sequence goes on from JAZDIP010000086.1 coordinate 12,995, forward strand.
CGTCATTGCAAGGAGTGCAACGACGAAGCAATCCCTAACCATCAATAGATTGCTTCGCTCCGCTCGCAATGACAGGTTATGTCGTTTATTGTCCACAGGACATCAACACTCCTGTATGTCATTGCGAACGCAGTGAAGCAATCTTCAATTATTAAGTGAATTTGATAAACCAAAAAAATATTCTGATTGGATTTTATTATTACAAGAAAAATTAAATTAGAATTACCCACTTCATTTAGCGGAGATTCAGATTTTTCTTTAATAGATTCTGCTTCATATCTTCCTCACATAACCATTAACAATTAATTACAAATTTAATTTAACCAGACCGTATTGTATAGCATAATAGATTATTTCGGTATTTGATTTTAGATTCATTTTATCTAAAATCCTTGCTCTGTATGTGTTGACTGAACTTGGGCTCAAAGTCAGTTCATCTGCAATTTCCTTGATGTTTCTCCCTTGAGCGATTTTTATAAGGACTTCCATTTCGCGTTCTGAAAGATTTTCATGCCTGGCTTTTTTAATATCAGAATCCACGCTTTCGGCAAGTCTTTGAGCAAAATTCTCACTAATATAACGTTTTCCGTTCATAACAAGTCTGATTGCATTTATTATTTCTTCAGGGGGACTGTCCTTTGTCATATAACCTTTGGCCCCGAGTTTTAACGCCCGCACTGCATAAAGACTTTCGGGGAACATGCTTAACATAATCACTTTCACATTTGGTTTTATTCTTTTTATATCAGCCAATACATCAAAACCGCTTCTTTCGGGAAAGCTTATATCCAAAATAACCAAATCACAATCATTTTTCCGGAAAAAGCCAACAACATCAGTTCCATTATCGAATTCTCCGGCTATATTCATGTCTATTTCCGATTTGATGACCTTTTTTAATCCTTCACGTAATAATACGTGGTCGTCTGCTATTAAGATATTTATCATCTTTTTTAATTGTTAATTGTTAATTGTTAATTGTCAATTTTGTTGACTTTAAAATTGCTGTTAGCAGTTTCATTATTTCAACTGCATCGGTATTAATACTTATAAATTCTGTATCTGTTAAATAATTTGTTGCTTTGAGCAATTCGAGCCAATAAATAGTTTCATCACATTCTTTCTGTGCAATTGCAAGCTTGTGTATAAAATCCTGCTTGCTTTCAGCATTAATCCCTCACGAATATTTGCACCTACGCTTGTTCCTGACCGCAGTAGCTGTTTACTCATAACAAATTCCTTTTTCCGCCCGCAAAGATATTTATACAAATCAATAATTCTTATAGCAAATTTAAAAGATTTTTCTCTAATAATATTTTGTTTCATATATTCCTTCATTAACAATTAACAATTAACAATTTCTTCGATTGGTATCTGACATACAATCTCAGTCCCTTTCCCGGCTTGACTGTTAATTGAAAGAGTGCCGTTAAAAAGTTGGGCACGCTCTTTCATGCCGGTTAAACCCCATGATTTTTGTTTACTCATTGTTTCTTCTGTTATGCCTAATCCGTTATCGAATATTTTCAATTCTGCAATTCCGTTTTCTATGTTGAAAGTAACCGTTACATTAGTTGCTTGAGAGTGTTTGATTATATTGGTGATAGCTTCCTGAACAATCCTGAATACTCCAAGGGATATGTCTTTATCCAGTGTAACATCTTTTGCATTAGAATGGAAATCATAGTCTATACCTGTATTTTTTTTCAACTCGTTGAATTGAGCGATTATGGCTTCATAAATAGAAAATTCTCCAAGTACTTCCAAACGCAATTCATTAATCAGTTTTCTTACACGCTGAATAGTCATATTAATCATAGATTGTAACGATTCAAATTCTTGAATAAGTTCATCACCTGAAAAATTACCAGTATTTTCTCTGAAATCTCTAATCAAAGATGAAACACTGATGTTCAAAGCAGATAGTATTTGCCCCATTTCGTCGTGCAACTCCCTGGCAATAACGTCCCTCTCATTTTCCCTTACTGTCTGCAGATGAACCGCATACTCATTTAATTTATCCCTTGATTTCAGAATTTCTTCTTCTGATTTTACCTGTTTTGTGATATCATAATTGACGCCTATTAACCTTTCGGGTTCTCCTTTTTTATTACTTATAAGCCGTCCAAAAGATTTAATATATTTAACCTCATTATTTCGGGGTAATAATATCCTAAACTGAGTTTGGATATCAATATAATTGTTAATCGCATATTTCATGTCATTTTCCACTTTCAGGCGGTCATCAGGATGTAAATATTTCAGCCAAGATTCGTATGTGCCCGGAAATTCATCTCTTTCTATTTCATAGAGCGAATACATCCTCTCATCCCACTCAAGTTTGCCGGTCCTAATATCACGTTCCCACACTCCAATTCCACCTGCAGTAGCCGCAAGATTGAACCTCTCGAACATTTTTGTTAAAGCCAATTCGGAAATCTTTCTTTTCGAGATATCATTAAATAAAACCTGTATAACAGATTTGTTGTCAATTTCAATTTCCTTTGCAATCACTTCAGCATCGAAAACAGAGCCGTCAAGCCGTACAAGCTTCTCCTCGATTAATGGTACTTCGCTACCTGTTCTTTTCAATTCTTCCAATCTTCTTTTAACAATAAGATGATAATCGGGTTCAACTAATTTCATTAACTCATAACCGATTAATTCATCACTGCTCTTAGCTCCAAACATTTTTGCCGCTGATTTGTTTGCAAAAATAATTTTGCCAAATTGATGCAAAAGAATACCGAATGGAGAAAGTTCAAATAATGTACGGTATTTTTCTTCGCTTTCTTTCAAAGCTTCCTCTGTTTTCTTTCGCTGGCTTATATCAATATATATTGCATAGACACCAACAAATTTATCATCAATAAAGATATCTGAGCCAATTATGGAGACATTAATCAAAGTTCCGTTTTTGTGCTTCCTTTGTGTTTCCCACTCATGTTCCCTTAATTTTTTGATACCTTCCAAACTGCACAATGAATTGGCTTCTTCGGTTAAGTAATCAGGAACAATTAATTCATTTATATGTTTGCCTACAGCTTCTTTTGCTTCATATCCAAATAATTCCGTAAACTTATTGTTGATTTTTTGAACTTTATCCTCATTATCCAAAACTGCAACTGCTCCGGGTGTGCTTGCAAATAATTTGTCCAGATAAATCTTTTCTCTTTGCAAATCTTCTTCCGCCATTTTCCGTTCGCTAATATCACGTTCGAGAGATTGTGTCCCAACTATCTTACCATTTTCGAATAAAGGAGTAACTCTGCTTTCTATCCAGATTTTCTTCCCGTCTTTACGGATTCCCCGGTAAACGAATTCCTCTTCTGCAAGCAAACCTTTCATACGCCGCTGATGCCTTGTCAATACTTCTTCGAGGGATTCGGGACTCACAAAGTTTAACATAGATATACTCTGTAATTCACTCTTATCATAACCGAATATTTTACAAAACTCTTCATTTGCAAAAACGAGCTGTCCTTCGATGTCTTCGATAATCAGCGACTCGTGAATATTTTCAATAACATTTCGGTATTTTTTTTCGCTTTCTTTTAAAGCTTCTTCGAATTTTTTGCGTTCTGTAATATCCGAATCTGCCCCCCGATAACCAATTAATTCACCATCTTTGTTTAATACAGGCAAACCGCTTGTTTCTAAAATTATTGTTCGACCATCTTTATGAAGATTTGGATTTACAAGGGATTTGATTGCTTCTTTTCGGGCAAAAGTATTAAAAGCCCCAGCTTTAAATTCTTCTCTAACATCAGGAGAGAAAAGGTCATAAAAATACTTCTTGCCTACTAATTCCTCCGGTTTATACCCGAGAATTTTTTCAACGATAGGACTTGAATAAGTGTACATCCCATTTTTGTCCACTTCCCAAATCCATTCTTCTGTGGTTTCAGCTACCTGTCTGAATCTTATTTCGCTTTCTCTTAAAGCTTCTTCCGCTTCTTTACGTTCGGTTATATCAACCAATATTCCCCTTAATCCCAAAGGTTTATTATCTTTGAATATGGGACTTGAGAAAATCAAAACCGAAAAAGTCGAACCGTCTTTTCTTAAAGCTGTGTACTCTCTCTCCTCGACTTTTTCACCACCCATTATTTTTTTTATATTTTCTTTTGCTCTTTCTCTGTCTTCGGATTTAATGACTTCAAGAACATTGATACCGTTTTCAAAATCTTTGTCCGAATATCCGAACATATCAAATGCCTGTTGATTAGCGTATGTAAGATTAGCATTAATATCTGTCTCAAAGACAACCTGAGGTAATAAATTCGCTAAATTTTTGAATTTCTCCTCGCTTTCTTTTAATGCTTCTTCTGCTTTCTTGCGCTCAGTTATATCACGAATTATCATGCTTGTAAAAAGATTGTTGTCCTTACCTTTGTAAATTGAAGATGATATTTCCGCTTCAAAGCATGACCCGTCGTTTCTTAACATTGTTAATTCACCTTTTGCTTTTCCTGTTTCCTTCCTTTGTTTTAAAAGCAAAGGTATTCTTGAATCTGAAATATCTGCTATTCCCTCTCTGCCCTTAGTGCAGATTTCTTCTTCAGTTTTACCAAACATTTTGCATGCGGCTTCATTTGCTGAAAGTATACGTCCGTCAGGTATGGTTGTTAGTATTGCATCCATACTATTTTCAACTAATGTACGGTATTTCTCTTCGCTTTCTCTCAGGGTATCTTCTGCTATCTTGCGTTCGGTGATATCTTCTGCAACACCTTCTATCCAGCCCTTTTCAGGAAAAATTTGGGCAGAATACATCGCCCAGAAAATTGACTTGTCTTTACGGTAAAATCTTGCTTCAAAGTTTGTAATTTCTCCATTCTCCGATATTTCTTTAATCATTCTTTCTCTTGTTCCGGAGTCAACGTAATTTTCCGAAGTAATGTATTCTGCTATAAATTCTTCTCTGTTCTCATAACCAAACATAAGTGCAAGCTGTTCATTACTTTCGAGAATTTTACCATCTTCAATCCTTGTGCGGTATAATCCTACTTGAGAATTTTGAAAAATATTACGATATGTTTCTTCGCTTTCTTTCAATGCTTCTTCATCCTTCTTCCTCATTAGAGCTATACCAATACTACTGCTAAGACCTTCGAAATAATGAATCATATCCTCGGTGAAGCAATCTCTTCTTGTGTCGTTTAACTGCAGGGTTCCTATAATCTCATTTTCTATCCTGATTGGAATAATAGCTATAGACATGAATCCCGCATGAATACACCGGTTGCGGGGATTATGCCTTGGGTCTTCTTCATCTGTTAAATCCAATAATGGCAGAGTATCATTTGACCAAAAACTTCCGTGCTTTGTAAAGAATGGTAAACTTAAATCTGCTTTCCCTGAGATTACCAAACCGCATGTACATTCCAAACTAATATTTCCGTCTTCATCCCGGCACACATCTCCCGATTTTGTTATTTCAATCAATGTATTTTCCGTTTTAAGAAAACTATCAGAAAAACCGTTTTGAACATAATAGGGATAGTCACCGTTCTTTTCCAGACGGATACCTACGGCATCAAAGTCTGTTACTCTATTAATAGCTCTTAAAATATTGTCAATTGCAACTTCCATTATCAAATCCTTATTTAGGATGTCAAGGACTTCAGCGCTTAGTTTTTGGTAACGTTCTGCCCGTTTTCGTTCTGTTATATCCAATGCTGTAAATGTAACTCCTTTTGATAAATCATTTGTATACAGCGGTGTAGAACTAAGCAAGATGTCCATTATTTTTCCATTTTTATGCTTCCATTTGGTTTCCACTGTTCCTGTACCATGTTCTTTTATGAGTTTGTATTTTTCTCTGCCGACAAACTCATACTCATCGTCGTCCGGATAAACAATCCTTGCATTTTTCCCGATTAGTTCATTTTCAGAATATCCTGTTATATCGCATAATTCAGGATTAACTCTTACTAATACACGGTCAGAAACTACTCCAATACCAATCGGTGCGGCAAGATAAATACTATTTACATATTCCCGGCTTTCAACTAATAATTCTTCTGCCAACTTTCGCTTGCTAATATCCGTACAAACAGACATAGAACCAATTACTTTACCTTCTTGGTTTTTAATCGGAGAAGCGGTCATTATGAAATAAATAGGGTTACCGGATTTTTTCTTCATCTTTAATTCGTATTGTTCTGATACATGAGTCGTACGGGATTTATTCTTTTCTTTAATTAACTCCCTGTCTTCCTCAAATAAAATTGTATTATATCCTATTCTGCCCAGTAATTCTTTTTCGTCATATCCCAATAATTCACAAAATCTGGGATTTACAAATTGAATGACATCTTCATTATCAACCTGAATAATACCATCGTGAGTTTGCTCGATTAATGTCCTGTATTTTGTTTCACTTTCTCTGATTTTTACGTTTGCTTCAATTTCCTTTAAATTTTTCAGTCCAACGCCTGAGATAACTTCGATTAAACCTTTTATAAAAAACAAATAATTATCAAGTTGTTCTTGTGTCCATATAGGAACTTTTTTTACTGCTTCTAAATAGTTCACTTCATCGAAACCATATTTTTTTGCCTGCTCTTTAAAGAATTCCAAATTCGGCTCTTCCAAAAAGAACTGCCCTGTAAAGAAATTTCCATAGTGAACACCTTCGATAATAATCGGTGTAGCATTGTCAACCAAACCATGGGGACATTTGTATGAAACAGCAGGATTGGCTTCGTGTATGTGGTCAAGAATATATTGGTCACTTTTTATGCATTCCTTTTCACATTCTTTATTTACTCTATGGAATTTTGTGCAGATATCCTGCCATGCAGTAGCAGTCAGTATATTGCCGTCATTATCAATTATTGCGGAAGGAAAGGAATAAACCTCATTCAATCTGTCCTGTAGGGATTGAAACATTGTTATGTCAATCAAATCTTCAAGTTTATATTTCACTAAGCACCTCGAAATTCATTTATTTTATGGCAAACTGTTTTAATTATTTAATTTAATGAAAAATAATTAAATAGAGAAAATAATATATTATTTTCTTATACTATTTTATTCCGGATTATTTTAAAGGTGTACAATAAAATAATAGTTGATTTGTTCAGTTACACGGAAAATAATTGACAATCGTAAAATTATGAAACTTAAATATAATTGTTACGTATAATAATAAGTAAAAAAAGTCTGTCTTTCGTAAAAGACTGACAGAATAAGAAATATGAAAGGAAAACAATGTCAAATTCACAAGCAACGACTTTACCACCGTCAGCTCCGCCGTATTATATGCAGCAGAGGAAATCGAGATGGTGGATACCGGTTGTTATTATTGTCGGAATTATAGCGGCGATAATAATATTTTTTATTGCCGGTATAGCTGTTATAACGTCATCATTTGAAAAAGAGCCGTATCAGGTTAAAGACAACTCCGTTCTTTATTTAAATATCACCGGGAATATTGAAGAAAGAGTAAACGATAGTCCGTTGAATTTTATGAATTTAAAAAGTGGATTTACTCAATACGAGTTATTAACGGCAATTAAAAGAGCTAAAACAGATAAGAGGATAAGCGGTATTTTTATTAAAGGTTCTATTTCTTCTATGGGATTTGCAAAAGCAGAAGAAATAAGAGATGCCATATTCGAATTTAAAAAGTCGGGAAAATTTGTATATGCATATTTGGATTGGGGTCGCGAAATTGATTATTATTTGGCATTAACTGCCGATAAAATATTTATGCCGCGTGAAGGTATGATGGAATTAAACGGTTTTGCGGTTACTTCGCTTTTCTACAAAGATATGTTTGAGAAAATCGGAATTGATTATTTTGTTTTAGGATTTGAAGATTTCAAATCAGCTGGTGAGCCATACAGCAGAAACAATTTTTCTGATTCATCGAGGTATCAGTATCATGTTCTTTTGAATCAGAGAATGGAACACTTTGTTGAAGCTATTGTTAAAACAAGAGGATTAGATAAGAAAATAGTTAGAGATGCTTTGAACCGCGGGATATATTCGGCAGACACTTTATTGGCATTGGGATTTGTTGACAGTTTATTGTTCGAAGAAGATGTAAAACAGTTAATCAAAAAACGGATTTTCGGTACTAATACTGTTCCCAAAAAGGGAAAGAAGAAATCTAATGAAAAGTACTTACTTGTTTCCGTTGGCAAATACAATCAGGATTTGCCTGAAATTAAGGATAAAAAAATGATTGCCGACAGGAGCAAACAGATAGCTATCATATATGCATCGGGACCACTTCTCGAACAGGTTCAGGGACAATTTTCAAATGAATTGCAAATTACTTCGAAGGAATTTATCGCAAGTTTGAAAAAGGCAAGGGAAGATGAAAAAGTCAAAGTAATAATAATCAGAATTGATAGCCCGGGGGGTTCTGTAATAACTTCTGATGCTATTTATGAAGAAATCAAAAACACAACTAAGATAAAACCGGTTTATGCATCCATGAGTGATGTAGCCGCATCGGGAGGATATTATATTGCATCGCCATGTGATACGATAATTGCCCATCCTTCGACCATAACAGGTTCGATTGGTGTCGTAATGGCAATCCCGAATTTCAGCAAACTTGCAGGTAATCTATATCTAAGAGTTGATACGATTTCGACAGGACCTGCCGCAACTCAGCTCTCCGGTTTGATTCCCTTACAGGAACAGGACAAAGCAAAAGTTAAAAACATAGCAAAAAGTGTTTATGACAGATTCATCAACAAGGTTGCAAAGCACAGACATAAAACCTATGACGAAATTCGTTCAATTGCAAAAGGTCGTGTCTGGACTGGTGAGGATGCATATAAAATCGGTTTAGTGGATGTTTTAGGAGGAATGGAAACAGCTTTATCTTTGGCAAAAAAGAGAATGGGCATACCTGATTCGATGAAAGTTTATATTCAGGAATACCCCGAAAGAAAAGACCAGATGGCTTTATTCCTTCAACTGCTCGGTTTGGATGACAGCAATGATGATGAAGTTAAAACAAATTTATCAGAAACAATGGCAAGTCTGCTTGGAGTTAAAATCGAAGATTTTCTTCCTGCTTATAACAATTTACCGGAAGCTGTTAAGAACCAGTTGAAATATATTGCTAATATGATGAAACTATCGGAAAGAGAAAAAGTATTAATGACATTACCCGAAAAGGTTGTGATAGAATAGATTCGTCGGAATACTCTTAAATTGGTTAGGAAATATACGACGCCGGCTCGGATTTTTGCGGGAAGATCCGGGCCATTTTTATTTTATTCTTGACGTTTATGAAAACTTTCCTAATCTCAAATTTTTTTTATTAGGTAGTAATTATTTCGTAATTTTATATGAAAATAATTATGTAGGTAATGTTTTGATTTATAAATTTGATTGGAACAAAATAAAAGCACTCACGAATTTACAAAAACACAAAGTAAGTTTCCAAAGTGCGACAGGTATTTTCAATGATCCAAATGCTCTGACCATTTATGACGATGAGCATAGTGATTATGAAGATAGGTGGATAACACTTGGACTGGAAAGTTCAGGAATAATATTAGTGGTTATCCATACTTTCTCAGAATTAGATAATGATGTTGTAAATATTAGGATAATATCTGCAAGAAAAGCAACAAAAAATGAAGTTAAACTTTATAATGGGGAATGACATGAAACGCGAATATGATTTTTCTAAAGGAGAAAGAGGTAAATTTTTTAATAAAAACGCTGAACTATTAATACCGATTTACTTAGATTCAGATATACAGGATTATATTAACAAACTATCAATAAAAAAGAAGAAGAATCCACAGGATTTGGTCAATAACATATTAAAGAAAAACATTTCTTTGATAAAATCTATTCAGTAAGTTTTAGAAATAATGAATCCTGCCTATAATAGACACCTACTCGGATTTTGCGGGAAGATCCGGGCCTTTTTTATTATTTTTAAAATCCCCTCTCGAGAGAGGCAGGATTGTGTTCTCTACATCTTTACTAATCTACCTGTATAGGAATAATTACTACAAATATTTAGTTAATTATATTGAAAATAATTCCAAATCCTGCAACGGAATACATTACTGTAATTGTATCTGTAGAAATAACCAAAAATCCAATTGAGATATATAATGTTTTGGGACAACATCAAGAATTTACTTTTTTAAATTCTCAGAATACCACAATAAATATCAGTGAATTAACACCCGCTTTATATTTATTGAAGTATGGGAATGCATTTGGAATTTTTATTAAGGAATAAATTCTAATTTTCAAATAAAAAAAAGGGAATCAAAATTAATTGAATCCCTTTTTCTTATTAATATTTAAGATTATTACTTAATATAAGTAATTTCCTTTAGCATTCTTGTTTCGCCAATTTGGATTGAGTAGAAGTAAACTCCTGTTTCCAAATTTGTTGGTTCCCATCTGATAAAGTGGTCGCCCGGAGCAAGCTGATTGTCCATCAGTGTCGTAATATGAACGCCTGCAATGTTATAGAGCTTAACTGTTACATTCTCAGGTTTATTGATATTGAAACTCAACAATGAGCTTTGACCAAATGGATTCGGATAGGTTTGTATCTGGTATTTTGAAATAGCTTCGTCATTAACACCGCCAAGAGTTCTGACAGTATAACTTCTGGTTTCAGACCACGGAGCAATACCTGAAGCATTTTTACCCCTGACTTTCCAATAGTAAGTAGCTCCATATTCCTGACCGCCAACCGTTTTTTGCGGATTGAAACACATTGGGTCATTTACGAATAGCTCGCCGCTGAAATCATCGGTTTTGGAAACAAGAACTTCGTAATATGTTGCATATTGAACAGGTTCCCATTTTAGTACCGTATTTCTTTCTACATCAATAGCGGCATTAGCCGGTTCGAGTAAAACCGCTGCATCATCGGGAGCAATTAACAATGTCCTGAACCGCCAAGGGATAGACCATCCTGTTTCACCACTGTCATTGATGGCGGAAACATGCCAATAATACATAACATCATTCGCCAGACCGGTGAGATTGTAGTAGTTTACCGTTATTGTATCAATATTAACAATTGGAGTCGCAAAGTTTTCATTATTTGCTACCTGTAAATGGTAGTTGTCAACTCTTTCGGAAGGATTCCATCTTAATGTTACATCAAGGTCAACCTGCTCGGCAGCCAATAGCGGGAAAGTAAGAAGCGGAATGGTAGGTCCTTTTGTAATTGTCGTGAATGAGCGTACTGATGAAAATGGACCTGCTCCGAATTCGTTAACTGCCTGAACTTTCCAATAATATTCTTTGTCGGGTTCAAGTCCTGATTTAAAGTAATGATTATTATTTATACCTGAGTAACCAAAAGTAACCGGGGTAAAGTTAGGACTTTCCGATATATGAATAGTGTATGATTTTGCTGAATCTACCCGTGTCCATTCAAAAAATACGGAGAAGGATAAGTCTTCAGCTCCATCAACAGGACTTGTTAAATTGGGAGCTGCTAAAACCGAACGGAATTTCCACGGAGTTGAATAACCGATTGTACATTGGTCGTAGGCAGCAGAAACTCTCCAGTAGAATTCAGTATTGTACTTTTGTAAATTATACGTATAAGATGTCGAAGTCAATCCGGTAACACTAACCAAAGTATCTGCAAAAGCCGGGGATTTCGATATTTGCAAATTATAAGTGCCGGCACCCTTGGTTACATTAGTCCACCTAAATACCATATTAATTGGAATACCACCGGAATTTTTCACAGGATAAACAGGTTGTACGGGACTAATTGTCGTTGTAAAAATCCTGTAATTTGACCATTTTCCTGTATTATTTGCATCTTTGGCTCTTACACGCCAGTAATAATCTGTGAGTCCTTCAGGCAAAGTTGCATTACTATAAAATAAATCAAGAATGTTTTCCTGATTGATAACGAGGTCAATAAACATTTCATCTTTTGAAATTTGAATTTGATAAGCTTGAACACCTGGAACTTCGTACCATTCGAATTTATAACCGGATAAATCGAGGCATACCCTCCCATCATAAGGAGAATTCAGGGATGGAGCGTCGTAAACGGTCTTAAATGAAGAACCGGCAGACCATTCGGATTCACAACCTGACAACTTTGATTTCATTCGCCAATAATAGGTCGTATTATAAAGCAACGGGGTAATTGTGGTAGTTGTCTGGCTCAGGTTAACAAAAGATTGCACAATAGTTGAAAAATTGCTATTTGTAGCTATCTGTATATCATATGTACTTGCCGGAGTAACCTCAGTCCATGAAAGTGAAGTACTTGTCGAAATTCCGGTAGCAGCTGCAGTTGGATATACCACAATAGGCGCCGCTTGTTTTACGGTAAAGGAAAATGGTTCTGTCCATTCAGAATAACAAGTACCATATTTTGCAGCAACACGCCAATAATAAGTTTTATAATTTTGTGGCATTAATGCCGAAAATGTTGCCGATGTAAAAGTTGTTGAAGGTATTGATTCATAATCATAAACAAGTTCACCACCTGAAAAAGTTGTAGAGGTAGCAATTTGCATCCTGTATGAACCTGCACCGGTAATGGATGACCATTGGAAAAGTGTGGATTTGTTTACACATGTTTCTTCATCTACCGGTTCTTCAAGTTCGGGAGTATCACCTTGTGTCGTAAATTTACGTATTGCCGAAAAGTCTTCATCTTCTGAAAACGAGGCACTTACCCTCCAATAATACTCGGTATTTGATTCCGGCAAAGTAAAAGTGAAAGTGCTTGTCGGATGAGTCATTACAGCTTCAGTAACATCCGGGGATGTCCATGTTGCCGAAGTCGAAATTTGTAATCTGTACTGTATTGCGGTTTCAATGGTCTCCCAAGAAAATGTAGTTTCGAGAGGGATACATAAAGCATTTGCTGTTGGATATGTCAAACTTGGTGGGGTTTGTGATTTCACAGCAGTAAATGCGAACAGTGTAATTGCCATAAGTATTAATAACTTAACGGGAATTTTTGTTAATATTTTCATAATAAATCTCCAATGATTTAACGATACTATTTTATTTATTTTCATTATCTTTTCATAAATATTTTATTTAAAGACGATTACATTCAAATTTATTTATAAATCAAATCAAAAAAAATACCAAAAATCAAAAACTTACGAAATAAAATTAAATTCTTTACTAAAATAACAATAAAAAATGTAATTTTGCGTTAAATTGTTGGCACTCGACCCAAGAGAGTGCTAATCAATTACGAATTACGAATTACGAATTATTGGAATTTGTACTTAATATTAAAGTCGTATGACTAAGAATTAAAAATGTATTAAGATATTTATTAATAATTTTTTTTTTAACAAAACATAGGAGATGAGATTATGAATTTGACACCATTGCATGACCGGGTAATCGTGAAACCATCGGAACCCGAGGAAATTACTAAAGGGGGGATTATCATCCCCGATACCGCTAAGGAAAAACCCCAACAAGGAGAAATTATTGCAGCGGGCAGTGGCAGAATCAACGACGAAGGTAAGGTTTTACCTTTGGCAGTTAAAGCCGGAGACAAGGTTTTATACGGAAAATATTCAGGAACGGAAATTACAGTTGACGGTGAAGAATATTTGATGATGAGAGAAAGCGACATTTTCGCAATTATTAACTAATTAATTATTATTGAAATTTAAGGAGAAAAAAAATGAGTAAGATAATAGATTTTGAATTTGAAGCCCGCACAAAACTAAAAGCCGGTGTTGACAAGTTAGCCAATGCAGTAAAAGTTACATTGGGACCTAAGGGAAGAAATGTCGTAATAGACAAGAAATTTGGTGCTCCAACAGTAACAAAAGACGGAGTAACGGTTGCAAAAGAAGTTGAATTGGATGACCCTGTAGAAAACATGGGTGCAAATATGGTTAGAGAAGTCGCCTCTAAAACAAGTGATGTTGCCGGCGACGGAACTACAACAGCTACCGTTTTAGCTCAGGCAATTTACCGTGAAGGTTTGAAAAACGTTACAGCAGGTGCAAATCCAATGGATTTGAAACGCGGTATAGAACTTGCAGTTAAAGCAATAACCGAAGAATTGAAAAATTTAAGCAAAGAAGTTGAAGGAAAAAAAGAAATTGCACAAGTTGGTTCAATCTCAGCAAATAATGATAAAACCATTGGCGATTTGATTGCAGAAGCAATGGAAAAAGTTGGCAAAGACGGCGTTATTACAGTTGAAGAAGCAAAAGGTACTGAAACCGAGCTTGAAGTTGTCGAAGGTATGCAGTTCGACAGGGGCTATATGTCTCCTTATTTCGTAACAGACGCAGACTCGATGGAAACAGTTCTCGAAGACCCGTATATTTTAATTCATGATAAAAAGATTTCTGCAATAAAAGATTTATTGCCGATACTCGAGAAGACATCTCAGGCAGGACGTTCACTTCTGATTATCTCCGAGGATTTGGAAGGCGAAGCATTAGCTACTTTGGTTGTAAACAAATTGCGTGGCACACTACGTGTTGCTGCAGTTAAAGCTCCGGGATTTGGCGACAGAAGAAAAGCCATGCTTGAAGATATTGCAGTTCTAACAGGTGCTACTGTGATTAGCGAAGAAAAAGGTTTCAAACTTGAAGCTGCTACACTTGCATATTTGGGTACTGCTAAGAAAATAACTATTGACAAAGACAATACAACTATCGTCGAAGGCAGTGGTGAGAGTGCGGCAATTAAACAAAGAATCAACGAAATAAAAACACAAATCGAAAAAACCACAAGCGATTACGACAGAGAAAAACTTCAGGAACGCCTTGCTAAATTAAGTGGTGGTGTTGCAGTTTTGAGAATTGGTGCCTCAACCGAAATCGAAATGAAAGAAAAGAAAGCAAGAGTAGAAGATGCTTTGCACGCAACAAGAGCCGCTGTTGAGGAAGGTATTGTTCCCGGTGGCGGTGTTGCATACATCAGAGCATTAAAAGCACTTGATAAGCTGAAAGGAGAAAATACCGACCAGAATGTTGGTATAGCTATCATTCGTAAAGCAGTAGAAGAGCCAATTAGACAAATTGTTCACAATACAGGTGCTGAGGCATCGGTTGTAGTGAATAAAGTTAAAGAAGGTAAAGGAGCTTTTGGCTTCAATGCCGCAACTGAAACATACGAAGATTTAATTGAATCCGGTGTGATAGACCCGACTAAGGTTACAAGAGTAGCTTTGGAAAATGCAGCATCAGTTGCAGGTTTAATGATTACTACAGAGGCAACCATCGTTGACAAACCTGAAAAGGATAAAATGCCAATGATGCCTCCTGGTGGAATGGGTGGTATGGACGGAATGATGTAATTCAGTAGAAAGTTTATAAAGTTTGTAAAGTTATAAAGTTTGTAAAGTTATAAAGTTTGTAAAGTTATAAAGTTTAATTAACTTTGAACAAAAGAACTGATTAACAAAGTACAAAGAAATTAAAAAATCCCGTTATATTTAAATTATGACGGGATTTTTTTTCTGTCTTCCGCATTGCAGCATCCTAAAAATATCTCAGTATCAATTTCTTTAATAACTAATAATGCTATTGTTTGCATAAATGCTTGGATTTCTATTTTTGCACATTGATATTAAAAATTCAATTTCTTGTACAGTCATGCAGTTTACAAATGTTTTGGTAATCTTATAACCGGAATGTTTGGCAACAATCCGGATGTTTACACTAGCGCTTCGATTCTTGTTTTTCTAATAGACACATCAAAATCATCATTGCAGCATCCAATTTAAAAATCACTTTGTTAATTTGCAAGTACTTACAATAATAGTTTTATTGTATGCGGAAAACAGGAAAAATGACTTGGAAAATTTTTTTGTAAATAATTATTTGGGATAATCAATAAAATTCAGTAAAATTGTTAATTAGAGCAAAGTAAATTACTGTAATTAATTAATGACAGCGTTCAAAAAGATTTTTATATTGGTAATATTAATTTTACCTGATTTTCTTTATGGTCAATCTGCTTCGGGAGATTTGACGGATTATTTCGTAACTCCTGAACTTGACACTATTGTTTTACACCGCAAACACGGACCCCTTTGGTATGGAATAATGGCAGGGGCAAATTTAAATATGGATATGGGGAGTGTTCAATTTTTAAGAAAACCAAATGAACCGTTTGATTCTATACTTAATAGACCTATTGAATATTTTCCAGGTTCGGGAGGTGGATGGTTTCTTGGAGCAACCGGGGATTGGCAGCCGCCGGATTCTTATTGGGGTGTAACAATGAAAGCATATATATTGGATAAGTGGAGTAGTACTGCACTTTCACCAACTCTTATAGATTCCATGAAATCTGAATATGACAATTTAGTGGATTTTACATATTTGACAATTTCTCCGGGTTTAAGATATAATTTTCATCCGAATTTCCATGCTTATGCGGGTCTTGACATAGGTTTGAATTTGTCCTACACTTCCTATCTTGTAAGGAAGCATATTAATGTTGGTGACATAAAACATAATTATATAGAAAAAGATATATACGATATGAAAATGCGTTTTGGCGGACATGCCGGCATTGCTGCCGAGTTGGTAGTTGCAGATATTGGACAAAGAATGAGACTGATTCTCTCGCCATTTATATCGGTTCATGCAGGAACGCCGATGATTTCAGCAGAACAATCGAGTTGGAATACTATAACATTTCGTTTTGGATTGAGCATGAAATTTAGCCCCGATGTAATCGAATATGACACATTACCTTATGTACCACAACCGGAACCTTTGCCTCCTATTCTTGCTTCTTTGAATAGGAAAAGCAATATAAAATTTCCTGGATTTTCTTTAGAATCATTTGTAATTCGCGGTGAAATGACTGCTGTTGACCGTGAAGTAATAGAAGATGAATGGAAGATAGAAACGGTTGTAGCTTACGAAGTGGGCTCAAAACCAGAGATTTTAAAAGCTATCGCTGAGAGTGTTGACATTACATTGGCAGGAACAGCTAAACCTAAGGAAAAAATTGGAGAAGCATTACCTGATATTAAATTGGTCGAGAATAAGGATGTTAGTTTCGAATTTGCCACATCTGCTTCAGTTGAAATTACAAGAGATTTGAAGAAGCACTTAAATCAGGTTGCAGTTTATATGCAAGAGAATCCGGGTGCTGTACTTGGTATCACAGGACATTCGGATGACCAGGGAACTATGGGTGAAAACCATGAAAGGTCTGTTAAAAGAGCAAATGCGGTTGTTGAATATTTAATGAAAAAAGGAATACCTAAAGCAAGATTACTTGCCAATGGTAAAGGTTCTATCGAACCGGTTGCAAGTAACAAAACCGAATCAGGCAGAAGAAAAAATAGACGGGTTGATGTTCGTATTGTCCCATCTGCGCAGGATTTGCGGAGAAGGTGACAATTATGAATAATTAATAATATTTATTTATTGCATTTTTTTATAATTTGACTAAATAAATTAGTATCCAAAGAAAATAATTATAATAATATTATAAATTAATATAAAGGAAAGACATGAGCACAAATTCTAACACGATTTGCGTTATCGAAGATAACACGCCGATAAGGAAATTATTATCAACCGTACTAGGTAAATCAGGGTACGCCGTTGTGGATTTTGGTGATGGTAGTTCGGCAATGGAATGGCTTAAGACAAATTCTCCCCTTGCTGTTCTTGTTGATTACGTATTACCCGATTTGGACGGTTCGGTAATTATTGAATTCATCCGGAACAAAACGGAAGGAGCTAAAGTACCGGTAATAGCTGTGACAGGACTTGCACAGGAAAATGATAAGGAGAAGATACTCAAACTTGGTTTCGATTCTTATATATCAAAGCCAATAGATACTGCAAATTTTGCCGGTCAGGTAAAAGAAATTATTGAAAAGAAGTAAAATTTAATGTAATGTTAATCAATTGAGAAAATAAAAATGGGAAAAGAACAATTTTCATTAGGAACATCATCATACGAATCGGTATTAAAGCAGTCAACCTCAGATAAGACTACCTTTCTGAATATATCCAAGGTTTATCCTGCATATATTACATTACTGATAACTTTAATCGTGTCATTTGGATTATGGCAGTTAGTTGAAAGCCAAGTCGAAAACGAGAATACAACTTCTTTCGATAAGGCAGCTTCTTCTATTATGACCAGATTCGAAGGTGAGTATCAAAAGAACTATCAAGTATTAACTTCTGTTAGTGGTTTGTACGGTGAGTTGGTTCAGGTAGTTCGTGATTATTTTAATTTGTATGCATCTATTCCTACCAAAACACATGGCTCTTTGCAGAGTGTTATTTATTCACCTCGTGTTGCTGACAAAGAACTGGATTTGTTTTATTACAATATCCGTTCTCAAGGTTTGTGGGAATATGTAATTCATCCCGGAGGAATAAGGGAAAATTATTATCCCATACAATTTATTGTTCCTGAAAGCAAGCATCTCAGCGGTTTTGATTTTGGAACAAATCCTATATTGAAAAAAGCAATTTTAGATGCAATCGAATCAAAAGCTACGATTGCTACACCGATATTTAACTTTAGAAAGGACACACTTTGCTTTTTTATGATTTCACCCATTTATAAGAAAGGTGCTACCACAACCAGTAAGGAAGAACGCAAGAAATTTTATGATGGTTCGGTAATGCTCGAAATAAATTCTAATATGTTTTTTGAAATTAGTTTGGGAACTGGAAATCAAAGTGATAGCAGCGTTATTTTCCAATGTTTAAATGTCGAGGAAAATGGTAAAAAGGATATAATTTATCAATCGAAAAACGCAGGTTTGCTAAAGACCGGATATGAACCTGAGTTGGCTGAAACAAGAACTTTAAAGATTGCCGACAAAGAGATAACCGTACAATTTTCTACGATTCCTGACTTTGGAGGTTCATTTCAAAGATATACTCCAATTTTAACACTTGTTGTATCCTTACTATTGAGCGGACTAGCCTTTGCATTCATTTTGAATGTAATCAACAGGAAACAAAGCGCTTTGAGTTTGGCAGAACGAATGACACGGTCTCAAAGACGAATAGTTGAGTCTTCAAATGACATTATTGCCGTTTTGGATTTGGATGGTTATTGGAAATCTATGAATCCTGCATCTTCAAAAATTTTGCAGTATGAACCTGATGAATTGGTTAATCAAAAGATTGATAAACTTTTTGCAAATACTTACGAGCAAAATGATTTTTACGATTTAGTGAATCAACCATCTGAGAATTTAACTCAAAAAATAGACACACAGGTATTAAGCAAATCCGGTGAAACAAAATGGGTTAGCTGGAGCTTGTCCGTATCGAGAATCGAGGGATTAATATACATTACAGGAAGAGATGTTACTTTAGAGAAGTTTAAAGAAGAACAAGACAAGATTCGTAACAAACAGGTTATGCTTGCCGAACAATTAGCCAGAGAAGCTAATGAATTTAAAACGAACTTCTTTGCCAAACTTAGTTTACAGTTACGTAACTCTGTTGGAGGTATTTTGGGTTATCTTGACCTTATTTCGATGAAAGCTTATGAAAATGATGCTGAACATGATTCATATATTGACGAGGCAAGCAAATCATCAAAAGAAATTTTGTCATTTGTTACATCTACTTCTGACTCCTGGGGTACTTCCGCTGCAACCGGTACTGACAAGGATGACTTGACAATTATGACTGCTGTCAAATTAGATAAACCTTTTACAGAAATCAGTAACTTTTTTATAAAAGAACACAAAGCTGATGAAAACATTAAAATTTCTATTGATAAAGGTATTGGAAATACGATTGCAGTTGTTGATTATAAACGTTTGGTGAGTGCAGTTGAAGATATTTTGGAAGCTATGACCGAAGATGTTGATGAAGGTGAAGTTAAAATATCTGCAAAGGAACTCGATAAACAGGATTTGACTCAGGTTACAATCCAATGCCCAACAAGCGATTTGGTAAGTGAAATGGTGAAATTTTATAATGATAATATTGATAATCTTATCGATACTCTGAAAAACGATAAAAGGGACATTATTTTAAGAATTGCTTTGAGTTTGTCAAAATTCAGAATGATTAACGGTACTATGAAGATTAATCAATTAGGAAATAAAGGCAATGAAATCATTGTTGAGTTGCAGAATAAAGTTCAAAAAGAGGAGTAATACTCAATTTGTATTTTTTAAAAAGCCGGTTTTAACCGGCTTTTTTTATTTTCTGCAAGAACTGTTTTACGTTTATTGGTCTAGCTATAATTTTTTTACTCCTGTCTAATAAAAACATTGTAGGTGTTGCAGAAATGTTGTAATCCTTAATTATTGGAGAATTCCAACCCTTAAAATCACAAATGCTAGTCCACCTGTATCCATTTTCTATAATACTTATTTTAAATTGAGTAGTACTCGTATCGAGGGATATACCAACTATTTCGAAGTTTCTTTTTTTTGTATCATTGTATATGGTATTCAGTTCTGACAATGTTTTAAAACAAAATTGACAATTGCTGTCCCAAAAAACTAATAAAATATAATCCTTTTTTATGTCAAATAAATTTAATCCTGAATAAATTTCAAAATTTATTGCTTTATTCCCTATTGTTAATGAATTTATTTGTTCTAATTTCATTCTTAATTCATTTGCATGTTCATTGCTAATGCAAGTTGAGTTGCTAATATACTTTTCTGCTACATAATTATATAAGTTAGAAAGATTGTATATTTCGAGGTCTTTAAGGATTTTTTCGGCAGAAATGTTAAAAATTAACTTGTTCACCGATGAGATTTCCAAAATCACATCAGCAGGAATCTTAAATACTTCCTCCTGTTCCTCCCTGCTCAATTGCGGATTATCGAATAGTGCAAAGTAATCTTCGATTTTTGACGAATATAGTGGAAAATACAAAAGAAGTGAATCGTTGAAATCAATATTATCCCAAAAATGTTCAGCCAAATATTGTTTTATTGATGTGATTGAATCAGATTGAATATAAGGAATTTGCTCGTAATTGATGTATTTCGATGCAATTAAGTTTGGATTTTCTTTGGTTAAATTATAAATAATTTGTTTGTTGTTTTGGCTTATACGCTTAATTTCGGTTTGTATTTCTGAGTAAAATATGTCCTGATTTTTATAGAAAGTCAACAAATATCTCAACGTTTTTTCTCTTACTCTTTCGCGGTTTAGAATATTGTTGTACTCTAAAAAAAACTTGTTCTCATCAGATTTTGTATATTTTAATGATTCATTCAAACCATTATAATCTGCAGTTAGTTCTATATCCTCATAATTAAAAATAATATTTTCAATAACTTTGTCAGGACTTATTCTGATTTTGTAGATACCGGGATGATTTGATGAATTTAATTTAAACATAAATGAGCCATTCTGAACGATAGCAGTATCAATCAGATTATATCTTCCGTAAGAATAATCATAAAGATATGCTTTCTTGAATTCTTTGTAATTTAGAATAGTGCAGTTTATGCTGTAAGAATTTTTAGCGGCTAACTGCAAAGAAAAAAAAACAAATAGAAATATAATTACTTTCAATATTTTCATAATATCCTTTCTGAATAATAAACAACCGACAAATTTAATGATAAATGAATAAAAAGCAAAAACTATAAAGATGAAAACGAATCAATATCAATATTTAATTTAATTTTTGATGATGCAAATCGTTTGTTGTATTCGCTTAAGGCGTAGTTCAAGTATTTTCGCAGTTCCTTACCACTTGCATCATATTCTTTGATATTTTTTACGACAATCAACTTCCTGAAAAAACTTCTTATTTTATAGATATAAGGACTAAATGGCTTGTAAACATTAATTGATTGTGATTTTTTTGGAAGCAGATTATAAAATTCCTGAGATTTTTTTTCAACTAATTGAACATCCTTTCCTGAAAATTCTATCATACAAAATCTGGAAAAAGGAGGGTAATTTGCATTTTTTCGATGTTCGATTTCATGTTCAAAGAAAGCACTATAATCATATTTTACAGCCGCATTGACTGCAAAATTTTCAGGATGGGATGTTTGGATTATGACCTCACCCGGTTTTGCTTCGGTTCTGCCTGCTCTGCCCGAAACCTGTGTAATAAGTTGAAAAGTTCGTTCAGATGCCCGAAAATCAGGTTGGTACAATTGCAAGTCCGCATTGATTACTCCAACCAAAGTTACTCTTTCAAAGTCCAAACCCTTTGCTACCATCTGTGTACCAACCAAAATGTCAGTATGACCCTGTGAAAAGTTTGTGAGAATTTCCCTGTGAGCCCCCTTGAAACCGGTGGTATCCAAATCCATTCTTTGAATAATCGGCTTAATATCTTTTTCACTGAAGTATGCAAATAAATCCTCTTCAATTCTTTGAGTTCCAAAACCGATTTCCGTTAGTTCGGGATTTCCACATGAAGGACATGTCGCATGAGTGTGGTAAACTTTCCCGCAATAATGACAATGAAGCTTATCCTTTTTTTTGTGATAAGTCAAAGGAACCGAGCATTGCTCACATTCGGGAATAAATCCACAATCGGGACATTCGAGAACGGGTGCAAATCCCCGGCGGTTGAGGAAAAGAATGACACCTTCTTTTTTACTAATTTTATCTTCAATAGCAAGAAGTAAATCTTCCGTTAATGAACCGAATAGCTTACCTACCTTTCTTGCTTCACTTGTATTGATTATTTTAATTAGCGGTAACTTTGCACCGTCGGCTCTTTCTTTTATTTCATATAAATCATATCTACCTGTTCTTGCATTTTCCATGCTTTCGAGTGATGGAGTAGCAGACCCTAGTATGATAGCAGAGTTTTCAATTTTCGCCCTGATAATCGCCACATCTCTTGCATTGTACCTTGGTTCCGGTGCATCTTGTTTATATGATGGTTCGTGTTCCTCATCAATTATAATAAGACCAATATTTTTCAGGGGTGAGAATATAGCAGAACGAACACCTAAAACAATTTTCTTTTTGCCATCAAGAATTGATTTCCACGAGTCAAATCTGGCTCCTGCAGACATTCTGCTGTGAAATACGGCAACCTGCTCAGGAAATGTTCTTTGGAAACGGTCAATTAGTTGAGGAGTTAATGAAATTTCAGGAACAAGAATTAAAACGGTTTTTCCTTTATCCAAAACATGTTTAACAGTGTGAAAATATATAAGTGTTTTGCCGCTACCTGTTACGCCATGCAATAAGATTGGTTTGAAATTATTTTTATCAATATTATTCTTAATATTAGCTAAAACTGTTTCCTGCTCTGCTGTTAATTTCAATTCAATTTCATTTCGGTTACTTAAATTATTTTCGCTTGTGATTGATTCTTCACGTGGAATTTCGATTTCAATTTCCTGAATAAAATCTTTTTTGCTTAACTCTTTTACTACATTAGAACTGATTTTATAAGTTGAAGCAATATCTTTAAGAAAAACATATTTTTTTTCGCTGAGTTGGAAAAGTTTACTGAGCAATAATGCCTGCTTTGGTGCTTTTTTTTCTAAAGTTGAAATTTCATCACGAGAGTTCTGATTATTCAAAAATGAATCGGATAATTTTATTGCCTTTGCTGTTTTAGGAGCATTTTGTTTTCCGGTATAGCTTTCGACAGATACTATACCTGCTTTTTCGAGTGTTTCAATCTGAGATTTGAGTGAACTGCTGTTTAATTTTGATTCGATGAAATTTATATTCAGACTACCGCTGTGTTCTTGTAATAGCTTTAGAATGGCAGCCCTCTTAGGTGCTTTTTGCGATATTAAATAAATATCTTCATCGGATAATTCTTTTAATAATTTTACTTTAACAACACTTTTAACCGAAAGACCTTCGGGCAATGCGGCTTTTAAAGCAATACCCCAGGAGCAAAAATAGTATTCGGAAATCCATTTTGTAAGTTTCAATAAATTTTCAGAAAGTACCGGTTCATCATCCAAAATATTTACAATCTGTTTTAGTTTTTCATTACCGACAGATTCCAATACTTCTACAATTACACCTGAAACATTTCTTTTACCGAAGGGAACCAATGCACGTCTGCCAAGGAGAACATCATCAAAAGGGATGTTCTCAGGGAGTGAATACGAAAACAATGTATTCATCGGAACAGGCAATGCAATTTTAACTATTTTCATTATATTTATAATTATTATTCAATTATACAAATTTAAAGAAATTGTACATTTTTTTTGCATAATTAATTGGAATTAGTTAATATTGAGAAATTAATTTATTAATTGTATAAAGTTAAGTTATGAAAGAGCTAAAAATAATAATCATCTCAGCAATTCTTTTCTTTTGCTTTTCATTTTTAACTTATGGACAAACTCCATTCTGGAAATTGGAAAAAGATTCTATGAATTTAGCAATTCTTGAACTTGACTATCAAACTCACGAATTCATACAAGGGCATTTTTCAGTTCATAAACCTTGTGATGATTGTGACAAAGATAGCTTGCCATTCTTAATAGACGACGTGATGAATGGTGATATAGGATACATAAAATTTCTATATTTTGAAAATAACGAACAAGTATTCCATGGAAGTGTTATTTTTTTGGGAACTGGAAAAATAAAATTTCCACCTTCATTTTTTCCAAAAGACTCTTTTAGATTTTCCACAGGAATTTGTTCGCCACCTCAATCTATCAAGTACTATAAAATTTTATTTTACTCAATTGGTGATTATAGCGATTTTAATGGTAACATAGCATGGCAAGGAATTCAAAATTTGGAAATAATAAAAGATTTTGCAAAAAATCCATATAGAATTGGTATATATTTATACCCTCCTGCTGTTGGGCCTTTTGAACCTGAAAATGCTAGATGGATTATATTTGTATACCAAGGCAAATTAACTCCTAATAGTGTCGATGATGTTAATATGGGAATTACAAATATTTATCCCAATCCCTTCTCCGAATCAACAACAATTCATTACAATCTTGATGAACCTGCTCTAGTCAGTATTAATATTTACAATTCTTTTGGGAGTAAGATTTGTAATGCTGTCAATGAATATCAGGAAAGCGGAGAGCAGAAATTTGTCTTTGACAGAAGGAATTATCCGTCGGGATTGTATTTTTATACGATTCAAATTAGTGATAGAGTTGAAAGCGGGAAAATGGTTATAATTAAGTGAAAAATGAATAGTGAATAGTGAAAAATGAATAATTTAATTGTTACTTTCTTGAAGTTCCAAACTTTCGGAAAGTTTTCTGAAAAAAGATAAATTATAATTTTATAAATTCTTCGGTTGTTAAGCCCATTTGGTTGATGATTGCTTTCAAAGTACCTTTTTTAATTGTCCCGGGATGGTTTGGTATAGTTGTTCTGAATTTTTTTTCGGGATTGTACCAGATTTCATGACTGCCTTTTGCTTGCCTGTCAAAAACAAAACCGGCAGCTTTAAGTTTTTTTATTAAGTCTTTATATGTAATACCACCAAGAATGCTCATAATGCAACAGCAACAGGAATTCTTAATTTCATTTTTTTTGAGTTCCTATCTATTTGATTTTGAATTTTTACAGGTAATGGGTCATTATGTTCAATATATGATTCGATTAGTTTCCGTGCTACATCTTGTGCGATTTCCTGAGCTTCCGAATAAGTTCTGCCTTCAGCCAATAAGCCGGGTAAATCATCAGACAAAGCAAGAAATCCACCTTCTTCGAGCGGTTCTATTTTTATGTCAATTACTATGTTTGTCATATTCAGTCCTTCCTTTTATCTATATAACATTGCAAAATTAAATAAATTGTATTATTTTTTTGAATTATTTTTTCATTGAGTCGTTTGTTACAACCGATTCCTCTTGCTGCCAGTTGTAACAACTGACAGAACGGTATAATGTAAATTATGTTTAGAGAATAAGGTTTGACTTTTTTTAGGTAAATTTGAAATATATGTAAATTACAATTACTTAAAACATTTAATAATTAGGATAATAAGAAAGTTTTAATGGGATTATTTGATAAATTTAAAGATAAAGTTAGCCAGGCAATGCAATCAACTGGAGATGCACTTGGTTTTACTAAATTAAAAGAAGGTCTTGAAAAAACAAGAAACTCATTTTTGAATAATTTGCAGGGTATTCTTGGAATCGGAAGGAAAATTGACGAATCGCTTTTACAGGAAATTGAAGACTTGTTGATTTCAGCTGATGTTGGTGTTCAGACAGCAGATGTAATTATTGATGCACTCAGGATTAGAGTAAAAGAAGAAGGACACGAAAATGCAGATGATGTTCTTAATATGCTAAAAGAAGAAATTCACGGAATTTTGCTTAAATCTCCCTCAGCTAATAATGACGCAAACTATTCGATAGATGAAAGCAACAAACCGCATACGATTATGGTTGTCGGCGTTAACGGTGTCGGTAAAACAACAACGATTGGAAAGCTGGCATATAATTATAAAAATGCAGGTAAACAGGTTCTAATAGGTGCGGCAGATACTTTTCGTGCCGCCGCAAATGAACAACTCGAGGTTTGGGCTAAAAGAGCAAATGTGCCAATCGTTCAGCAAGCACAGGGAGCAGACCCTGCCGCAGTTGCTTTCGATACATTGAAATCTGCACAATCAAAGGGTTTTGATGTTGTAATTATTGATACAGCGGGGAGATTGCACAATAAAGGAAATCTGATGGCTGAACTTTCTAAAATCAATCGTGTAATGAAAAAGCTTAAAGAATCTGCTCCTGATGATGTTTATTTGGTTTTGGATGCAACAACAGGTCAAAATGCACTGCAACAGGCGAAGGAGTTTATGAAAGTTGCAGATATTTCCGGAATTGTTTTAACTAAACTTGATGGAACAGCAAAAGGAGGCATCGTACTTGCAATTGCAAATGAATTAAAAATCCCTGTCAGGTATATTGGTGTTGGAGAAAAGATAGATAATCTTCAGGTGTTTGAACCGGATTTCTTTGTTGAAGCGTTGTTTGGGAGTTGAAACTCCGTGTATCTCCGTGTAACAAAATGCTTAAAAAGAAATTACATAGAAAACCACGGAGAAAAACTTAGCGTAAACTTTGCGTATTTTGCGGTAAAATATGTAGTAAAACGAAATTGAAAAATAATTTATGAAAGCAAAATCAATTTTTATATGCCAGCAATGTGGAGCCAGGTCTGCACGATGGGTGGGTAAGTGTCCTAACTGCGGTGCATGGGATTCTTATACTGAAGAAGCTATTAGTGTCGGACCGAAAAATATTGCTAAAGTTCCAATCGGAAAGAACAAACCGGTCCGCTTATCTGAGATTAATACAGATGGCGAATTCCGTTTAGCAACAAAAATAAAAGAACTTGACAGAGTCTTAGGTGGTGGAATCATTCCCGGTTCATTAATATTAGTGGGTGGTGACCCTGGTATCGGAAAATCTACATTAATGCTTCAAATGTGTACAGGATTAAAACAATTCAATCCGTTTTACATAACAGGTGAAGAATCTTTACAGCAAATCAAATATCGCTCAAAACGAATCAGCGGAATACCTGATGACATTTTGCTTTTAGCTGAAACCAATATCGAACAAATTGATTATGCTATCAAATCTTCCGATTGTAACATAGCAATAGTTGATTCCATACAGTCCGTATATACAGAAAAAATTGAATCAACACCCGGTAGCGTTAGTCAGGTCAGAGAATGTACAGGACTATTGATGCAGACAGCAAAGCAAACCGGAAAAGCGATTTTCATTATTGGTCATGTTACAAAAGAAGGTGTTATAGCCGGACCGAAAATACTTGAACACATGGTTGATACAGTATTGATGTTCGAAGGCGAGAAAACATACTCTTATAGAATTTTAAGAGCAACAAAGAACAGATTCGGTTCGACAAATGAAATCGGCATTTTCGAAATGTCCGGGTCAGGTTTGAAACAGGTTTCAAATCCGTCAGAGTTATTTTTAGCTCAGCGTCAGGAAGAAGATTCGGGTGTGGCTATTGTAGCGGCAATAGAAGGGACAAGGCCGATTTTGCTCGAAGTACAGGCATTGGTAAGCCCCTCAGGTTTTGCCGTACCACAAAGAACTGCAAATGGTGTTGATGTCCGAAGGTTGAATATGATTCTCGCTGTCCTAGAAAAACGTCTGGGATTGAAGTTCAGGCAATACGATGTCTTTGTTAATATAGCTGGTGGTGTTTACATTAGCGACCCGGCAATTGATTTGGGGATAGCTGCAGCACTGGTGAGTTCACTTCGTGATAAACCCATCCATTCAAAAGCTGTTTTAATTGGTGAAATTGGATTGACAGGTGAAGTACGTGCAGTATCTGCTATCGAGCAACGAATCAAGGAAGCAGAAAAACTTGGCTTCAATAAAATTATTTTGCCTAAGCATAGTCATAAAAAATTACAGGGAAGTTTTAAAGTTGCAATGACTCCTGTGGAGAGAATTTCTTTGGCTTTGGCAGATATATTCTAAAAATAACGGCATAATTATGAAATTTATAGACTACTCGAAAATATTTATTAAGTCAGGAGACGGTGGACCCGGACATATAAGCTTCAGGCGAGAGAAGTTTGTTCCAAAAGGTGGACCCGATGGAGGAAACGGAGGAAAAGGCGGAGATGTTGTCTTTTTTACCGACAGGCACTTAACCACACTCCTTGATTTTAGATACAGGAAGAATTATTTTGCAGATAATGGTGTTCAGGGTGGAAAAAAAAGATGTTCCGGTAAGGACGGAAAGAACATTATTATCAAAGTGCCTTGCGGTACTGTCATTAAGGATGCAAATACCGATGAAATAATTGCAGACCTTCATGAAGAAGGAATTACTTATACTTTAGCTGAAGGCGGCAAGGGAGGCAGAGGTAATGCAGAGTTTGCTACTCCGACTAATCAAACTCCCAGATATGCTCAGCCCGGTATTCCCGGAATTGAAATGGAAATTGTTCTTGAATTGAAATTGATTGCTGATGTAGGTATCGTTGGATATCCGAATGTCGGGAAGTCAACATTGATTTCTGTTATATCCGACGCGAAGCCGAAGATAGCCGATTATCCTTTTACTACTCTTGTTCCAAACCTTGGAATGGTCAGGGTTGCCGAAGGACAAAGTTATGTAGTTGCAGATATTCCCGGTCTAATCGAAGGAGCACATGAGGGCAAGGGATTAGGACATCAGTTTTTAAGACATGTAGAAAGAACAAAAGTTCTTTTATTTATGATTGAATCAACAAGTGAAAATCCAAAAACAGATTTCAAAGTGCTTTTTAATGAATTGACTAAATACAATCCGGATATGAAGTACAAAAAGAAAATAATTTGCTTCAGCAAATCCGATTTGGTTGATGATGCGACTAAACAAAAGCTATTAAAAACAAAATTCACAGGTATAAAATCTGCTTCTCTAATAATTTCAGCACCGATGATGGAAAATCTGGATGAGTTGAAATGGGAGATGTGGAAGATGGTGGAGGAGGATTAAAATGTTTTATCATAGCAGGAACCTGACTTCCGCACCGAAACACCCAACTCAAAAATACAAATATAGTATTTATGTGGATTCCTACCGATTTTTTTTTAAAAAAAGTGCGGAAGTCAGGAAAATATTCTTTCTATTTCCCCGATGTTTTATAATTTAAATTGAAAATTTGTATTATATCCTTTACTTTTTATGTTTTTCTGCTTTCACATTTATTGTTTTTTCAGCATTATCCCTAACAATAAGAAGCTGAATGCTATCACCGGGTTTTGTTAAACTTAAAGCGGTTTCTAAATCGAAATAATTTTTAATTTCTTTGCCATTTACTTTACAAATAACATCACCTGCTTTTAGATTTGATTTACTGGCAGGACTATTCCTGAAAATATCAGCAATTACAAGACCTTTCTGATTAATTTCATAGTCCGGCATAATCCCAAGCCAGCAGTCATATCCTCTTTTTGCATCTTTATATTCCGTAATAGAAGGGTCAGGAAAAAAAGAAGGTCGTAAACCCGAATTCCCAATGTCTTGAATAAGATTATTTGCAAAATAAATTACTCTTGGTATTTCGGAATAATTTATTTTTTCCTGAGTATCCGATGGCTTCCAAAGATCTGTATGTAAGCCGGTAGTGAACATCAGAACAGGTATATCGGATGAATAAAATGGGAGATGGTCGCTTTTACAAAAGCTATGATGTCCGGGTATTAACATTAAAGTCGAATCTTGTGATTTAGCGGAATTTAAATTTTGAGAGAAATTAGCTCCGGTGCCGCTTCCAATAATACTCAATCTATCGTTTCTAAGCTTACCAATTGTATTTAAATTTATCATCAATATCATTTTTTCAGCTGATACCGGTGGATTAGAAATAAATGCTTTTGAACCATCTTGCCCTGTTACAGATGCATTAAAACCAACAAAAAGCACAGGTCTTTTTAATGGATTTTGCTTAACTAACTTAGCCAATTCTATTAAAGCGGCAGAACCAGAAGCATTAAAATCAGCGCTATTCAATACTGTCCATACTTTTGGTCTCCATTTTGGTGTTTCCCAATAAGCACCCAAACCATCAAAATTAGCACCAACCACTATGTATTCATTTTCAAAATCAGGGTCAGTGCCTTTGACTAAACCAACAACGTTATTCAACTCTTTCTGAACTTCTTCAACATCAACTGTAATTGACATCTTGATATCGGGTAATACAAAGCTTTTTGGTTTTTTTGTTGTATTTATTTCCTTTTCTACTTTTAGCAATGGTTCTTGTTTTGTAAAGAACTCTGACATAAGAGTTCTGTTTGCATGCAAGGCGACTATTTCGGACTTGTATTTCCTGTCAACATCAAAATCATAAAAAACATTTGCTGAATCATGCAATACTTTTACAAAAACAATGGCAGCTGCACCATGTTTAAGAGCATTATCGGCTTTATAACTTAAATCAGAATATGGTGTCCAGAAATCATCGAGAGGAAGACCTTCAGAAGAATCTGCCAGCACAATTACAATTTTTCCATTTACATCAATCCCCTCATAATCATCATACCCGGATTCTTTTGCAGTTACACCGTATCCGCAAAAGACTACTTCACCTTTAGCGGTTCCATTTTTACTGAATCTCATTGGAATCCAATCTTTTCCCGAAGTCCATGTTTTCGTTCTTGACCTAAGCATATTCTCAGGAACTCCCGGCTTTCTGATTAAGACATCAAATGAAACTGCCGAGCTTGGACCTATAGCCAGAGTATCAATATATTTGAATGGTTTGAAGTATGAATCACCTATAGTTTCCAAGCCAGATTCCTTGAATTTTCCTGCAATATATTCTCCTGCTTTTTTGTTCTCCGGAGTTCCCGGAAAACGTCCCTGCATTTCGGTTGAGGAAAGAAAAGTAATATGTGATTTCAACTGAGATACCATGTCATCACCAGTTTGTGCGGATGTTTTTTGATTTATTGTCAATGACATAACAACAACAATAGCAAGTATGTATATAGTTTTCATAACAAATCCCCTGTATTTCGGAAACAAAATTTTAAAAATACAAATTACAAAAATCAACTTAATTTATTTAGACAAACAAACAAAATTTTTTTTAATTTAATATTCAGAAAATTTAAAGAAATATTTAATAATATTTTTACATATAGAGTAATTAGCCCTGAACAATGCTATCAATATATTTATTTTTCTCAATTTTTGATATATATTGACGCAGTTGGTTAATATCTTTGACTTCTAATTCAATGAGTATGCAAGCAGACTTCTTAGCAGTTTTTATCTTTTCGGAAGACCTAATGACCAGCTTTCTTGAAGCGGCTTCATCAACAATTACATTTAGCATATTGTTATAATTCAAGCCAAATACTTTGATTTTTGCTGTTTGAACCGAATCCGATGTCATCCATTCAGCTTTTTTGAATTTATCTTTTTCGAAAGCAGATGAAGAAATAAACCTGCAATTAACTGAATGAATCTTAATTTCCGATTTGCTAGTAACATATGCAGTAATAGGTTCTCCTTTAATAGGATTGCAGCATTTTGACAGCTTCGTTTCAATACCTTCCATTCCTTCAACTTTAATCTGTGGAGGGCGTGCAATTGAATTTTTATTGCTAATTGACCTTTCTTTTGCTTTAACTTCGAAAGCAGACGGATATAATTTCCTGAGTAGAGTCTGACTGCATTTTATTGAGTTAATTGAAATTGCAGAGTAAAAATCATCAGCCATTTTAAAACCAACACCGGACAGGTTGTTTTTAAAAGTCTGCTCATCTGCATGAGTTCCCAATTTTGTACGATATTGTTTCTTGAATTTTTCCCAAATTCTTTTTCCATCTGCAACTAATTGGTCTTTCTCATTCTTTTTTAACCAAATTAATATTTTTGACCTTGCTTTTTGTGTCTTAACATAGTTAAGCCAGTCCCTGGATGGCTTTGAGTTCTTTGAACTAATAATTTCAACGACATCTCCGGATTTCAATGCAGTAGTCAGCTTTGTGAGTTTCCCATTTACTTTAGAACCTGAAACCTGACTTCCTAAGCCCGTATGTATGGCATAAGCAAAATCAATAGGTGTAGAATCTTTTCTTAATGTCTTTATATCTCCTTTGGGTGTAAGTACATGGATAAAATCACGCTTTTGCTCAGATTTTAAAAGCTCCTGCAACTCATAAGGATTATCGAAGTATTCGTCTGTTTCAAGAAATTCTTTCAACCTTACAATCCAATCCGTTTTGTCTTCTGCTTTTTCACCCTCCTTATAAGCCCAGTGAGCCGCTGAGCCGAACTCTGCCTGACGATGCATTTCCTGAGTCCGAATTTGAATTTCGAACTTATCGCCTTTACGATTCAAGACAGTAGTCTGAATCGAGCGGTAGCCGTTTGGTTTCGGATATGTTACCCAATCCCTGAACCTGCCTTCTATCGGCACCCAACTGCTATGAACAACGCCAAGAACAAAATAGCAATCATCCAGCTTATCAACAATAATCCGTAATGCCATTAAATCGAAAACATCATCGAGAGATACACCCTTGTTCTTTTGCTTTAGAAAAATACTGTACAATCTTTTTACCCTGAAGCTGATTGCCGCTTTAATTTTATTCTCTTTCAGCTTTAATGCAATATCCGAATTCATATCCCTGAGATTTTTCTCAAGCATATCTTTTCTTTTTTGCACTGCTTTGTACAATCTATGGTAATCAGAAGGGAACAGATGTTTAAAAGCAATATCGTCCATCTGCTGATAAATTATTCTCAATCCAAGACGGTGTGCAATAGGTGAATAGAGGTTCAGGCATTCATCGGCAATCCTGGTTAATTCATTTGAATTCTCTGATTCGGCATATTTCAAAGACACTAAACGTTCAGCCAGTTTGATGAAAATAACAGACAGGTCATCTGCTATTCCGATGAATTGCTTTCTCATTATAGTGATATGCTTTTTGGAATCAGGGAAAGAAATGTTTCCAAGTCTTTGGAGCAATTCTATACGCTGGGATACTGCTTTGTCATATTTTGAATTTATAGAATTTGCTACATTCTTATTTGATAAATCGGCTAATAGCAAATACCCTGCTAATAAGGATTCAACGTCAAGATTCAAATCGAGAAGCAAATCCAAAAGCATTAAAGATAATTTTTTCTGTTCCTCCGAATAAAAAGAACCGGAGAAATTAATTAATTCCTTGCGAATGTCAGCAATATTATTCATTATAATATGAAAAAGATAAAATCAATAAGAGTGAAATAAAATTAAATTATTTTGTATAATATATATATTTTTCAAAATTATTAATAAATAAAAAATAATTGTGGAAGTTTTTTTTATTAATCGTTCAGATTCCCGCTTCAAGTTCGCTGATTTTTTCAAGATAAAAAGTTTTTCTATCAGGATTAATTGTGATTAAATTTTTGTAAGCGGTTATTGCTTCCGAAAAAGCACCCTGAGAAATATATATTTTTGCAATAGTTTCGGATATGATGCCTATTGGAAGTGGATTTTGACTTTCCTTAGATAAATTTGTTTCCATTGAAGGTTCGGAAACTTCAGCAAGTTTTTTTGCAATATCTTGAAGATTGTTCCCAAAATTCTCCTTACCGGACATATTTTCTTCAAGTATATTTTCTAATGTTGAGAACTCAGTATTAATTTCTTCAATGTTATTATCCATATCCTTGTTATTATATACAACTTCATAGAAAATATCTTCAAATTCTTCCTTCAGGAAATTTAAGGTTTTGTTTTCGGGGAAAATTTTCAAAGCATAATTTGTCGAATTTTTTGCTTCATCAATTTGACCGGCGGATTTAAGAGCATTAATTAAGATTATCCAACCTGATAAGTATAAAGGATACTGCGCAACTCCATTTTTACACATACTGATAGCTTTGTCGAACATACGTGATTTCAACAATAATTCGGCATCGTTTGCAAAAAATGGGGTAGAGTCTGTCATTTAATATCCGATAAAATTAATCTCTGTTTCCAAATAATCTTAACAGGAACAGGAACAAGTTAATAAAATCAAGGTAGAGCCGTAAAGCACCCATAATAGCACCTTTGGCTACAGTATCTTCATTTTCATACATTATTGTATACATTTCTTTTAGTTTTTGAGTATCATAAGCGGTTAGACCTGCAAATATTACAACACCAATAACGGATATCGCAAAGTTAAGAGCAGAACTTGCCATAAATATATTTACAACTCCTGCAATAATAATTCCAATTAAACCCATAAAAAGGAAGTTGCCTATGCCGGAAAGACTTTTTTTCGTAAAATATCCGTAAGCACTAAGTGCAGCAAACATAGCAGCGGTTATGAAAAACACTTCCTGAATTGATTCAAGCGTATATACAGCCAATATAACAGATAACGTTATACCGTTTAATAAAGAATATCCCAAAAACATTAGTGCGGCTGTAGCTCTTGACATTTTTTCGATTCTGGCTGAAAGGACAAAAACCAGTATCAATTCAACAATAATCAAAGGGAGAATGAAGCCACTAATTTGAAAGTATAAACCGGAATCAAATACATACCATGCGGCACCGGCAGTCAATAAAAGTCCCCCGAACATCCATGCATAAACCTTTGATAAAAATTCGGTTTGTGCCTGAGCAATTGCATCCTGCCCCATTGTTGACACAGCTTTATTCATATATCTACTCCATCATTTAAAATCACATTTTAAAATTATATATCGAAAAATTATTATTATTATTGTTGAAATATTTTGGAAGTATTACAAAATTTTCAATTTTATATAGGACATACATTTAACATGTCTCTGAATTTTCACCGGTCCCAGAATCTAACCTCTGCTTTTCAAGTTAGATTATTTCACCCTGTCAATTACGAAATCACAAAAGCTAAGCAAAGAGCGTTTTGCCGGAGAATCATTAAATTCCTGAATGATAAATCTTGCCTTATCGCTAAACTCCCATGATACTTTCTCAGCATAGTCAATACCACCCTGCTCATGAACAAAATCAATTATTTTTTGAATATCGGACTTTCTTAAATTTCCTTTTTTAACAATACCTGTGATTTCTTTTGCGACCTTTTTAGGTACGTTTTTAATCGAATAAATCAAAGGCAAAGTCATTTTCTTTTCCTTCAAATCATTACCAACGGGCTTACCGATAAAAGAATTTTTACTTTGATAATCAAAAATATCGTCGCGGATTTGAAAAGCAGTGCCGATTAATTCTCCGAAAGTTCTCATTTTTTTATGTATAGCTTTATCTGATGAAGCACTAATGGCACCAATTTCGCAGCAGGAAGCCATCAATGATGCTGTCTTGTTTGAGATAATCTTAAAATATGTTACTTCGTCAATATCAATATCCTTGCTCTTTTGAATTTGGAGCAATTCTCCTTCACTCATTCTCCTGACTGCTTCTGAGGTTGCGTGCAAAAAATCAAATTCACGATTATCTATAGCACTGAGTAAACCTTTTCCTAAAAGATAATCGCCAATTAAAACAGCTATTTTATTATTCCATGAAGCGTTAATCGAAGCCATTCCACGCCGTTCTGCGGCTTCGTCAACGACATCGTCATGAACCAATGTTGCAGTGTGAAGTAATTCAACCATAGCAGCACCAATATAAGACCTTTGATTAACTCCTCCACATAGTTCAGCAGATAAGAACACCAAAACCGGTCTTACCTGTTTGCCTTTCTTTTTAGTTATATATTGTATAACTAAATTCAGTAAAGCAACATCTGACTTCATCAAACTCTTAAAGTATTTATTATATTCTTCAAGATGTTTGTTTATGGGCTCCCCAATTTCTTTAATAGTCATGCTTTAATATAAATAAATAGCGATTTTTTAAAAACCATAAACAACAATATACAATATTTTACTAAATTATTTTAAAAAAATTTGAATTAATATTATTAATAAAAGGAAACATTGTGTTTAACCTAATGTTTGTCTTCAAATATTAATAAAATATTTAACAAAATATTTTGATAAGCCATTCGATATTACCCACAAGAAGCAATAAAATTGTACATTATTGTTAATATTAAATGTTATTTTTGTTTTTTATTTTTTATTGAAAAGGAAAAAGTTTTAATGGCTTATAAAATTAGTGTTATTGGAACAGGATATGTCGGACTGGTTACAGGTACTTGTTTTGCCGCTACCGGAAATGATGTTATTTGTGTCGATATCGAAGAAGAAAAAGTAAAAAGTCTTCAACAAGGAATCCCAACTATTTTCGAACCCGGTTTGGAGAGAATGTTAAAGTCTAATGTGAAAGAAGGAAGAATACGATTTACAACAAATCTTGAAGATGCTGTAAAAAATTCATTGGTTATATTTTTATGCCTGCCTACACCACCATATGAAGACGGTTCGGCAGATTTACATCATGTGATGGACGTTGCGGAAGAAATCGGACAAATATTGGGCAGCCATGAATTTAAAGAGAAAAAGATTATTGTTAATAAGAGTACTGTCCCTGTCGGTACAGCCGAAAAGGTAAAATCCATTTTAATTAAATATCTCCCTGATGATAAGTTCGAAGTTGCGAGCAATCCTGAATTTTTAAGAGAAGGATTTGCTGTCGAAGATTCTATGCTTCCGGAAAGAATAGTTGTTGGTACATCGAACGAATACACAAAAGATGTAATGATTGATTTGTATCAGCCATTTGTCAGGACAGGTAATCCAATAATTATCATGGACGAAAAAAGTGCTGAGATAACAAAGTATGCGGCAAATTCTTTTTTAGCAACAAAAATATCTTTTATGAATGATTTGTCGGCTTATTGTGAAAAAACGGGTGCTGATATTGAAAAGATAAGGCATGGAATTGGGGCAGACAGCAGAATAGGCAAAAAATTTCTTTTTGCCGGAATCGGTTATGGCGGTTCCTGCTTTCCAAAGGATGTAAGAGCATTATTATATTCGACAGAACAAGCCAACACGCCTCTCGATATTGTAAAAGCAGCTTACGAAGTAAATAACAAACAAATTTTGAGATTTACCGGTAAAATTCTTAACCGGTTTAAAAATGATGTCAAAGGGAAAACTTTTGCCCTTTGGGGATTAGCTTTCAAACATAATACGGATGACACGAGAGAAGCACCTGCATTTAAAATCATAGATATTTTGCTCGAAAACGGAGCAAATATCGTTGCTTATGACCCCGAAGCAATGGAAAATACAAAATTGAGATATCATGATAAAATTCAGTACTCGGAAAATTTTTATGATGCATTGAATCAGGCAGATGCATTAATCATAGCTACCGAATGGAATGTTTTCAGAAGTCCCGATTTCGATAAAATCAAATCATTGATGAATGAACCGTTAATTTTTGATGGTAGAAATCTTTATGATTTGGACGAAATGGAAGAACTTGGTTTTGAATATTACTGCATTGGGAGAAGAGCGGTTAATCCGAAGTTCAGCAATTAGATTTTAGATTTTAGTAAAAAAGCTAAAAGCTAAAAGCATAAAGTTAAAAGTTAAAATCTAAATTTACCTGACAATAAATAATTTTTCCATTTGGAGAAAAGATGAATTTTTTTTGAGAGCCAAACATTGGCAGTTGTTTTTATTAATGGAAGCATTGCCATTTATCATAAATTTATATTTTATGATATCACAATCTTCTAATGATCCAAGTGCTTTGGAAGATACCTTTTATTTATTATTTAGTATAATAATCGGAACTGCTATATTTGTTTGGATTTGGACTGTCGGAAAATCTCTCCATAATGAACTTCCAAAGACAACTAATATTAAGATTAAATTATTCAAATTCTCATTGATTTTCCCTGTTTGCTTCTTTCTTTTCATAATTTTATATAGTGAAACATTTGGAAATATAACTTTTAATAACGAAATAATGCCTGTTTTTTTTATTTTATTATTTATTTTGTTCGGATTTTTTGGATGTATATTATATTGTACTTGGTTTCTGACAAATTCACTAAGGTTAATAGAAGATATAAAAAAAATCCCTCACCAATCATTTTTTTGGGATTTTTTCGTATTTTGGATGACTCCTTTTGGGATATGGTCTTTCCAACCCAGAATAAACAAAATCTTCGCCGATAACAATAGATATCCCTTAAAGTTAAATCAACCCATTGAATAATACAATTTCTTTACAAAATAAACTTACTTAAATCGGTATCTTGCACAATATCCTTCAACCTTTCGGTTACCATTTTTGCATCAATTTTAATTTTTTTCTTTTCAATGTTATCGGGAGTATTGAAAAGTATATCTTCCAGCAATGTAGTTAAGATTGTATGCAATCTTCTTGCTCCGATATTTGTGATTTCGTCGTTTACTTTTGCGGCAATGGCTGCAATCTCTTTTATTGAGTCATCAGTAAAATCAAGTTCGATGTCTTCCGATTGCATTAATGCCTTGTATTGTTTAATTAAAGCATTTTCAGGCAAGGTTAAAATTTTAATAAAATCTTCTTCAGTTAAGCTTTTTAATTCCACACGAATCGGAAATCTTCCCTGAAGTTCGGGAACCAGGTCAGATGGTTTGGCTACATGAAAAGCACCGGAAGCAATAAAGAGAACATGTTCTGTTGTGACAGGTCCGTATTTTGTATTTACAGTGGTACCTTCAACAATAGGGAGTAAATCTCTTTGTACTCCTTCCCTTGAAACTTCGGGACCATGAGCACCATCACCGCTGCGTGAAGTAATTTTATCAATTTCGTCAAGAAAAACGATGCCTGAATTTTCGGCTCTGTTCAAAGCTTCTTTGACTACAGCTTCCATATCAATCAATTTTTCTGCTTCTTCTTTTCTTAAAATTAAAATGGCATCGGAAATTTTCATTTTACGTTTTTTGTTTTTCTTTGGCATAATATTGCCAAAAATTTCCTGAAGGTTTACGCCCATTTCATCGAGCCCGATTGGTCCCATAATTTGAAGAGACGGCATTGAATCAACAGCTATATCGAGTTCTATCATTCTATCGTTTAATTTACCATCCCGAAGCATTTGCCTGAACTTTTCTCTTGACCTTTCGTTGTCCTGAACATCGGTATCAGTGGCAGTGTCAAAAGAGGGTCCTTTTTTTATCGGTGGTAAGAGGATATCGAGGATTCTGTTTTCAGCGGCAATTTCAGCGTCTTTGTGTTTTTCTTCTGCCTGCTCTTGTCTGACCATTGAAACTGAACGTTCTGCTAAATCCCTGATTATAGATTCGACATCTCTTCCGACATATCCGACTTCGGTAAATTTTGTAGCTTCGACTTTAACGAAAGGAGCACCGGCAAGTCGAGCCAATCTTCGGGCTATTTCAGTTTTACCGACACCTGTTGGTCCAATCATAATGATATTGTTCGGCATGATTTCTTCACGTAAATCGCCGGGAACCTGCTGCCGTCTCCATCGGTTTCTCAAAGCGATAGCTACTGCCTTTTTGGCATCGCCTTGTGAAATTATATATTTATCAAGTTCAAAAACAATTTGTCTTGGGGTTAAACTTTGTCCTGCAAGTACTTTTACAATGTCTTTAATTTGTTCTCTTTGTTTTTCCGATACTAACATTTCTCGTTTATTCATTTTATCAATCCTGTTTCAAGTTTTAAGTTTTAAATTTTAAGTTTTAAGTTATAAATATTATTTTGTTTTTTTCACTTATTAAAATTAATCCAGTTCTTCAATAACAATGCTATTGTTGGTGTAAATGCAAATATCAGAGGCGATTTTTAATGCTTCTTCAACAATTTCCTTTGCAGACATGTTTGTGTATTTAATTAGAACTCTTGCAGCGGCTAAAGCATAACTGCCACCTGAGCCAATTGCAAGGATATTGTCTTCGGGTTCGATAACGTCCCCGGTACCACTAATCAGTAATGCACCATTTTTATCCATAACAATAAGCATAGCTTCAAGACGGCGAAGGTATCTGTCTGTCCTCCAATCTTTTGCCAATTCGATTGAAGCCCTCAACAAATTTCCTCTCGTTGAGTTCAGTTTTTCCTCGAATCTTTCAAGTAATGTAAAAGCATCTGCAGTAGCACCGGCAAAACCTGCAATTATTTTATTATCATGTAGCTTTCTTACTTTCTTTGCATTGTGTTTCATAACGGTATTGTTGAAAGTTACCTGGCCATCTGCTCCCAAAGCCGCTTTGCCGTCTTTTACAACACCTATAACGGTTGTTGATTGTACTTCCGGATGTAATTCTTTGCTCTTCATAATGTTAATTTTTTTATATACTTAAAAAACAAGTTACGTATATAGCTATTCAATATTTTGTAATACCAATTATATTAATCGAGATTGCAAAACCAGACGATACAATTTAAATAGATATTGTCATCTTACAAAAAAAATCTCATAATGTCCAAATGTAAAGAATAATAGACAATTAATGTACTGTCCTGTGAACCGAAAGAACGAAAGACCGAAGAACGGAAGAAACAAAGAACTGAAGCACACTATCAAACCTATTAACTTATTAAACTTATTAAACTTATTATACTATTTTACGACATTCGCATACAAATGATTATTACAAAATAATGATATATCATTTTTTTTTTGATTTGAATATTGGTAAGTTGTTTGTTTGATTTTTTCAATTTTTCAATAATGAGGTTTAGAAATTTATATTTGAGGCAAAGATGCAGACATTGATAGAACCGTTTAAAATTAAAACGGTAGAAGAAATCCCAATTACAACTATAGAACAACGAGAAAAATTACTTAAAGAAGCTTTTTACAATCCATTTTATTTAAACTCGAAATATATAACAATTGACATGCTTACCGATAGCGGCACAACGGCAATGAGTTCGCATCAGTGGGCCGGATTGATTGATGGGGATGAATCCTATGCCGGTTCAAAAAGTTATTATAAATTTGAAAAAGTGGTCAAGAAGATAACAGGATTTAAATATATTATCCCAACGCATCAGGGAAGAGCGGCAGAACGTATTCTCTTTACATTGATAGCCGGAGAAGGTAAATATATTCCAAATAACACTCATTTTGATACGACACGAGGGAATATTGAATATACCAAGGCAAAAGCAGTTGATTTTGTTACTGCTATTGGCAAACAACCCGATAAAATTGCAGATTTCAAAGGGAATATGGATTTACCTGCTTTAGAAAAATTCATTAAAAAAATCGGAGCACAGAATATTCCCGTTTGTATGCTGACCATTACGAACAATACCGGTGGCGGTCAGCCGGTTTCAATGCAAAATATTAGGGAAACAAAAGAATTACTAAAAAAATACGGAATCCCGCTATTTCTGGATTGTTGCCGTTTCGCAGAAAATGCCTATTTCATAAAACAAAGGGAAAAGGGATATAAAAATAAATCCATAAAAGAGATAGCCCGTGAAATGTTTTCTTATGCAGACGGATGCACGATGAGTGCAAAAAAAGACGGACTTTCGAACACCGGTGGATTTAT
Source organism: bacterium (assembly GCA_043804925.1). Classification (GTDB taxonomy): domain Bacteria; phylum Bacteroidota; class Ignavibacteria; order Kapaibacteriales; family UBA2268; genus ChocPot-Mid. The sequence continues at coordinate 54,796 of JAZDIP010000086.1, forward strand.
CGGGACAAACAACAGCAAATTAGCCGAAAGAGCCAAAACATTACTAATTATTACCGAAGGTTTTATTACTTATGGTGGATTAGCCAGGCGGGATTTGGAAGCATTGGCTATTGGCTTCGATGAAGTATTAAATGAAGATTATTTAAGATACAGAGTGGGTCAGGTAAAAATGTTCGGTGATATGTTGCAAAGTGCAGGAGTACCAATTTTGGTTCCTACAGGCGGGCATGCAGTTTATCTAGATGCCAAGCGTTTTGCTCCTCACATACCGGCAGAACAATTTCCGGGACACAGCATCACTTTAGAAGTTTACAAAATAGGTGGTATAAGAAGTTGTGAAATTGGCTCAGTAATGTTTGGTACTAAAGACAAAAATGGCAATCATATCGCACCTAATATGGAACTTGTACGATTTGCAGTACCGCGAAGGGTTTATACCAAGAGTCATATCGAATATACTGCTGAAGCCGTAGTGGAAGTTTATAGGAACCGCAAGAAATTAAAAGGACTTAAGATTGTTTGGGAACCGGAGTTCTTAAGACATTTTACTGCGAAATTTGAGTATATTAAGTAAAATAAATAATCAGTTGATGATGTTTTGCAAGTTATAAAACTCTTTTTTTTAAGTGCTATTGGAGTACTAAGTTTCTGAAATTACTTGCATAAAATGTAAATATATGTTATTTTTGAAATTGAGTTTAGCTCATCTGTTAAAAATCTTGTAATAAGATTTATTTTCTTTGGCAGTAAAGCGTGCCTTTTTGGTAGCTGTTTCCGGTTGAAGTAACCGGCAGAAAAGTATATTCCATAATAGTTGAGTTAAAATGTTTTAATAACATTTTTTCTGTTAGAATGTAATATTGACAGAAATTTGAAAATGCATTATTATTTATTTTTTGAGGGGACCTTATTACTTAATTCCATATCTGTAAATTAATTACTTTACAGTTTTGCTATATCAGTTTTTTACTGCTGAATGAAAAAATTATTACTACTATGAAAATCATTTATTATATATTTATAAACAAATTGAAGGATTAACAATGCCACGAAAACGTAAAGATTTCGTACCAAAGGATGAGCCAAAAGTCGAAAAAAATGAACCGGTTGAAACAACAGTGAAAGTTGAAGATTCCAACGCACCCGAGAAAATTGAAACTTCTGACTCAACTGAAAAAGTTGAAACTACCACCACAGTCGAGAAAGTTGTAAAAGTCGAAACAAAACCGACTGAAATTCGCAGAATTGACATCAATGAACTTAAGACCAAAAAGATTGCGGAATTGACATCACTTGCAAAAGAACTCGGTATAACTAACTTTGCCAATTTAAGAAAACAGGAATTGATTTTAAAAATTGTCGAAACCCAAGCACCTAAAAGTACTGCTTCTCCGGATAAGATGGAAGGCCAGCTTGCAAGCCAGGGAGTTCTGGAAGTAATGCCTGACGGCTATGGATTTTTAAGGGCGACCAGCTATAATTATCTTCCTTCACCCGATGACATATATGTTTCTCCATCTCAAATTAAAAAGTTTATGCTTAGAACCGGCGACACTATTGAAGGTCAGGTACGTCCTCCGAAGGAAGGTGAAAGATTTTATGCTTTGCTGAAAGTCGAAAAAGTGAATTATCTTTCTCCCGAGCATATCAGGGAAAGAACAATTTTCGATAATCTTACTCCACTTTTTCCAAATAAAAGAATCAGCTTGGAAACAGCTCCAAGCATTTATTCAATGCGGGTGCTTGACTTACTTTGTCCAATCGGTAAGGGGCAAAGGGGCTTGATAGTGTCACCACCTAAAGCAGGTAAGACTATTTTATTGCAACAAATAGCAAACAGCATTACAAAAAATCATCCTGAAATTAAACTTATAGTTCTGTTGATTGATGAGCGGCCTGAGGAAGTAACGGATTTTGAGCGTTCTGTTGATGCCGAAGTTATTGCCTCAACCTTCGATGAGCCACCCGACCGGCACGTGCAGGTTGCCGAGATGGTACTTGAAAAAGCCAAACGTCTCGTCGAAGCCAAGATGGATGTAGTGGTTCTTTTAGACTCTATTACAAGATTGGCAAGAGCACACAATACGGTTATTCCGCATTCAGGTAAAATACTTTCCGGTGGTGTTGATGCTAATGCATTACATAAACCCAAGAGATTTTTTGGTGCCGCAAGGAATATAGAAGAAGGCGGTTCTTTGACGATTATTGCTACTGCCCTGATTGAAACAGGCAGCAGAATGGATGACGTTATTTTTGAAGAATTCAAGGGTACGGGAAACATGGAACTTGTTTTGGATAGAAAAATTGCCGACAGAAGAATTTATCCTGCCATCGAGGTTAATAAATCGAGTACAAGACGTGAAGATTTATTGCTTGCTCAAGAAGAACTTTACAGGATTTGGATATTGAGAAAAGTGCTTAACGAAATGAATGCTCCCGATGCTATGGAATTTTTCCTGAATAGATTGAAAGGTACAAGAAGCAACAGGGACTTTTTACTCTCGATGAACAGCTAAATAATGTTCAATTGTTAATTGTTAATGTTTAATGGTTTAAATTAATTATTAGAAATTTTTTAGTGATAATTTTATTTTTTTTCGTAATTTCAATGCTGTCAAAAGTTTTGGCAGCATTTTTTTTATAATTTTTAACGGAATTGAAAATGGCAAAGAAACATACGGCTAAGAATATTACTCAAAGGGATAAAACATCACAGGGTAATAAAGTATCCCAAAAGGAAGCCAAAAAAGTAATTCAAAAGAGTGAAATTATACCTGAAAAATACCAGGATTTATTTTTTATTGGATTGCTATTTCTTTTAGTATATATTTTCTTCTCATCAGCGATTTTTGGTAATGGATTTTATGTCTCGGATAATCTTGCATCCAAAAGCTTTGAAACTTACGTGAATCAAGCTAACAAAGATGGGAATTTCCCTCAGTGGATACCATATATATTCAGTGGAATGCCGAGCTTTGCTGCTATGTTGACAACCGGGGCAAGAGCATGGGCATTTATACAATCAATATTTTTCAATATAATCGGGTTCTTTGGGATACTGTTTTCGAGTGACGTTGCACGCCTTGCAATGTATTATGTAATCTATGGAACCGGAATTTATATTCTAATGCGTACTAAAGACCATGAAAGATTTGTTGCTTTTTTTACTTCGGCAGCAGCAGTTTTTTCAACAAGTGTAATTGTATGGATTATGATTGGACATAATACCAAACCGGTTGTATTTGCAATGTTCCCATTTGTCATTTTACTGTTGGAACAACTTCGCCTGAAATTCTCTATTTTACACACCGTTTTGTTGGTCATTGTCGTACATATTATGATGGAAGCCGGACACGTTCAAATGATATTTTACGGTATTGTAACATTTGCCCTTTACTTATTATTTGAATTTATCAGCCGTTTAATCAGCAAAAGAAAACCAATTAAAGTTTTAAGAGCGGCAGGTTTGTTAGCATTAGCCGGCGGGATTGCATTCATTATGTCATCAGACAGATACCTGAGTACCATGGAATATACCCCTCATTCAACACGAGGTTCCGGTCCTATCGAAAAAGCAGATAACTCAAAAGTAGGTGCTTCCGGTGGTAATGATTACGAATATGCAACAATGTGGTCTTACAGTCCTCAGGAAATGATGCTGTTTTTAGTACCGAATTATTTCGGATTCGGTAAGTTAAAATATTCCGGTCCTGCTACTCGCGGAGATGAAGTTAAGCTTCCTGCATATTGGGGACAAAAGCCATTTGACGATGCCGCGGCTTACATGGGAATCGGCATAATGGCTCTTGCTGTCTTGGGATTTATTATGTACAGGAGTAATGTTTTTGTTCAATTTTTATTTGTTGCGTCCTTATTCTCATTACTACTTTCATTCGGTAAAAATTTACCATTTTTGTTTGATTTGTTCTACTACTATGTCCCAAGTTTTAATAAGTTCAGGGCTCCGAGTATGGCTCTGATTATAATGCAATTCACAGTACCAATTCTTGCAGGATACGGTTTGACAGGTATACTTAACTGGAGAAAAAACCCTGACGAAAGCAGCAAGAAAATGATGAAAGGACTAATAATCGGTTCATTGAGTTTTCTTGGATTGGGATTTTTATTCGCATTGCTTTTCAAAACATCTTATATTGATGCAGTTACCGGTTCTGAAAATTCGTCTTTTCAAAGTTATTTAAAACAAATACCAGATTATGCAGAATTCATTTACAATCAAATGATAACCGATTGGCTTTTAAATGGTGTGTTACTTGTTTTATCCGTCTTTATGATTTTTTATTTTGTCAAGGGAAAATTATCCAAAAATCTATTTTTTGTTGCTTTAGCCATATTATTAATTGTAGATTTATGGCGCGTGGATTTTAGGCCTATGGAAGTATCTGAAAAACCGATTGAACAAGGTGCTTTTGTAAAGACTGATATCGTGCAATTTCTGGAGCAAGACAAATCTGTTTTCCGCATTGCCGATATGGCTCAAAGAGATACACCTAACGGTCTGGCTTATTTTAAAATTCAAAATATTAACGGGTATCATTCTGCAAAATTGAGAGTATATCAGGATATAATGGATGTAGCTAATATGCCTCAGGCACAGGGTTCAACTTCGATGGTACTAAATCCTTTCTTGTGGAATTTAATGAATGTAAGATATATAATTGCACAGGGGAAACTTTGGGAAGGGGCAACACCAATCTATCAATCACAGCAAACAGGGGAGAGTGTTTATTATAATCCGGGTATGCTGCCAAGAGTATTCTTCGTTAATTCGGTTCAGGTTGAAAAAGCGATTAAGATTTTGCATCATCTGCGGGATGGAGACTTTGACCCGATAAAGATTGCATACATTGAAAAATCTATTAACATTAAACTTGACACACTCCTGGATGGAAATGTTGCCGAGATTACCGGATACAAAAATGAAAATATCAAGATAAAAGCAACTGCTACTGGGAATAATCTACTTTTTATCAGCGAAATTTATTATCCTGCATGGAAGGCATTTATTGATGGGAAGGAAACGAAAATATATAAAACAAACTATGCTTTTCGTTCCGTTGTTATACCTAAAGGTATGCATACGCTCGAATTAAAATACAAATCTGAGGGTTTTGAAACAGGTAAAAACCTGAGTTTTGCTTCAAACATTATCGTAGCTTTAGCATTAGTTCTTGGAATATTTTTAGAAATCAAGAAAAGAAAAACGGTGGATGTATAAATTTGTAATAAGGAATTTGTTTTATATTCTAACAATTATGACAAAGACTGAACAAAATGGTTAAAAGATAAACAGATAGTTTAAAAATGATTGGGACACTCAATTTTTTGGGGAGTAAAACAATGAGTTTTCTTAAGTATGGTAACCGGAATATTAACAAATTGGTGATTCTCTTTTGATTGAATTGGAGTTCGGGGAATGATTGGAATTGAATTTAACAATTTTAGACAATCATCTAACGTGACTTATTTATTTCGATATATTTCGGATGATTCCAAACAGGTCGAAAATCTTCATCTATTTTTGAATAGCTTATCCAGTTTTTGTTTTTTTCTGTTGTTTTCTTATAACAGTCCAAACCAACATCTATACTTCCAAGTTTAATCAAGTAGACACTAATATTATACAACATAACATCATTATCAATGACCTTTTCAATAAAATTTTCATAATCATTTAAGAACTTATTAAGAATTTCCTTACCTTTTTTTTGTTCATTTCTCTCAAAATATATTTCAACCATGTGAAGTGTTGCTAAATATCTATAATTCGAATCTATTTTTGTTGCTAAATCAAACATTTCATTTGCTCTTTGCATTGAGTCAAGTTTTGAGTAAACTTGACCAATTAAAAAATAAGCTTCAGCATCGTGAGGTTTTAAAATTAATATATTATTGCAATCATTCAATGCATTTATATAGTCCTTCTTCTTATTGTAAGCCCATATCAAATATTTAAATATGGTAGTATCATACGGTCTTTTTGAGACAGACTTTTTCAAATCATAAATACCACTATCAAATTCCCCTTTTTTTACAAATTGTAATCCCCTGTTTGCGTATGCAGACCATAAATTTTTTTTCATTTCAATAGCTTTTGAAGAATAATAAATAGCCGAATCAATATTACCAAGTTTATTATGGATCAAACCTATATTATTATAGGCATTATACTCTTTCGTTGGATTTAAATAAACTGATTCATAGAAATATTTAAATGCTGAATCAAAGTTATTTATTTCCATAAAGATTTGCCCAATATTATTCTTAACTCTTGATTCTTGTTCCAAGGAATTCGTTTTTGAATAACACTGAAAAGCGTGTGTAAAATTTATAATCGCTCTTTCAAATGATTGAATATCATAAAAAAAATTACCTAATTCACTATAGTAGTAGCATTCGCTATAGTTTCTACTAGTCATGTGTTTCACTAAATAATGCTCGGCTGAATCAAATTTTTTTAATCCCTTGTAAGTTTTAAAAGTATTTTCCAAAATATCCTCATAATCAGGATTAAGTTCATATACTTTTTTATAACAAATAAGTGCTGAATCATAAAGTCTATTTTTCAATTTGCTATTGCCGTCAAAATAATTTTTCAGAATTAATTCGTGTATCCGTATTAGTTCATTAGCTTTCATTCTATCGGCATTAGCAAGGTTAATAGACTTAAGCTCCTCATATAATTTTGCTCGTTTTTGATAATTATGTACATTTTTTGGATTTTCTTCAATTGATTTATTAAATTCATCCAAACATTTTCTGTATATTTTATTTTTATCTGTACTATCTAAACTTTTAGCATAATTATTATTATTTTCAATTTTGTCGAAAATCGCTAAATAAACCCATATATGAGTTGAATCGTATTTAATGATATTCATTAAATCATGTAAAGCCAAACTATCTTCTCCACACTCCTCAAATATTTTTGATCTTCTATTAAAAGCATAAACTCTATCGCTACTATCTGAAAGTGCTTGATTGTAGTTTTGTTCAGCTTTATTTAGCTCTCCTATTTTTTTATAAAGAATTCCTCTCTTAATATGTAAAAATGGATCATCTTGTGATGTTTCAATTATATTGTCCATTAAAGGTATAGCTTCAATATATTTTCCTTGTTGTTCAAAAATGTGAACGAGAAATTTTTGAGCATTGATATCATTTTTATCTATGTCTAAGATTTTATTCAGTTTCTCAATTGCTAAATCAGCCTTATTTAAATCATAGTATATTATTGCTTTAAACATTATTGATGGAATAAATTTGTTATTTACTGAATCAGAGAGTCTTAGATATTCTAAAGCTTTGTTAGTGTCATTTTCCTCATATTTTTTATTAGCAAAATTTAAATATATCAATTCTTTTTTTGTTTGAAGGATGTCTGATAATATGTGAAAAACTGAATCTTCGTTTTTATAATCAAAATTTCTTTTTTTTAATTCTTCTTCTAATGAATCTATATTTATATCACCGTTACTATATTTTTTTATGTCAAGATCATACATTCCATATATGTCGTAAAAACTAGGTAAAAATCTTGGTGCGGGATATTCTTTGGGTATTAAAATACAAAAAATGAAATTCTGACAGGTTATGAAAATAATTGAGCAAAATATGATAAATCTAAATTTCATATAAAATATTTCTATTTTTTAAATAAACTAATCAATATTTTTAAAAATAAGAAAATGCGGTTTATTAACCAAGAAATAATTAATTCAGTCTGAATATTGTAAATTGGCTGTTTCAAAAACACTGGAAACTTCTTATATTAACATCAAATCATTTTTTTCTTTTGCCGATATTTATTAAGTTGAAAAATTATAGCAATTAGAATATTAAATAATATATAAATTATAAGGATAAATTATGAAATACTTGCCAATAGATAAAAATCTCTTTATCGAGAATCGTAAACGATTTGTGAAACAAATGAAACCAAATACAATAGCTGTTTTTACTTCCAATGATGACTATCCCCGCAATGGTGACCAATTTTTCCAGTTCAGACAAAACTCCGATATCTTTTATCTGACGGGATTAGACCAGGCAAAAACAATCTTGATTTTATATCCGGATTCTAACAGAAACGAATTCAAGGAAATAGTTTTCACCGAAGAAACAAGTGAACTGATTGCAATCTGGTATGGTCATAAATATACTAAGGAAGAAGCAACAAAAATTTCAGGTATTGAAAATGTTCAATGGACTTCCGAATTCAACAAAGTTCTTGCTGACTTAATGGCAAACTGCGATGGTATTTATTTGAATTCAAATGAAAATATTCGATTTTCAACTGATGTTCAGTATTCGGATATGAGATTTATTCAGGAAATGAGAGCAAAATTTCCTCTGCATGAATATTATCGTTCTGCACCAATCATGCGTGCATTAAGAACAATCAAGTCAAAAGTAGAAGTTGATTTGATTAAAACAGCATGTAATATAACAGGTGTTGCATTTGAAAGAGTTCTGAAATTTGTCAAACCGGGAGTAATGGAATACGAAGTCGAAGCTGAGATTGTTCATGAATTTACACGTAACCGTGCCAATGGGCATGCCTATTACCCGATTATAGCTTCCGGTGCAAGTGCATGTGTGCTTCATTATATAGAGAATAATAAAGAGTGTAAAGACGGTGATTTGATGCTTCTCGATTTCGGTGCTGAGTATGCAAATTATGCAGGTGATTTGAGCAGGACAATTCCTGTTAACGGGAAGTTTAGTCAAAGACAAAAAGATTGCTACAATGCAGTTTTAAATGTTATGAAGCAGGCACAAAATATGCTCGTGGTAGGGACAACAATTGACCAATACCACGAAAAAGTTTGCAAATTAATGGAGCAGGAATTAATTGGGTTAGGACTTTTCACCGAAGAAGACGTGAAAAAACAAGACCCGAAAAAACCATTATTCTTCAAGTATTATATGCACGGCACTTCTCATTTTATGGGACTGGATGTCCATGATGTTGGCTTCAAGCAGGAACCATTGCAGGCAGGTATGGTCTTTTCTTGTGAACCGGGAATTTATATATTAGATGAAGGTATTGGTATAAGAATTGAAAATGACATATTAGTTACAGAGAACGGTCCTGTTGACCTTATGGCAAATATACCGAGAGAAGTTGACGAGATTGAAGAAATAATGGGGTCATAAGCAGAATGAAAAATGTAAAATGTAGAATGAAAAATGTAAAATGTAGAATGGTTATTGGATTGTGGATATTTTATTGGAACTCTGTGAATTCTCTGTAGAACTCAGTGTAACTGGAAGGTAAATAATTTAAAATGAAAAATATAAGGAATAAAGTATGAATATTTACATTTGGATAATTTTGATATACCTCTTAGGTCTGACAGCTTTTAATTTTTATAAAGCGAAAAGTGTCAAGACACAGGACGATATGATGGTTGCCGGTCGCAGTCTCGGTGTCGGTAAAATGGTTTTCACATTAATCTGCACATGGATTGGTTCAGGAACTTTCATTGCAGGAGCGGAATTTGCAGTAAAAGCCGGATGGAGTTCGCTTTGGATGCCTGCCGGTGCATGGGTTGGTATTGCTCTGATATATTTTCTTGCAGGGAAAATCAGAACTTTCGGGCAATATACAATCGGCGATATACTCGAAGTAAGATATGGTAGATTTGCCCGTCTTTTTGGAGCAATCGCACTAGTCATCGCATTTACTACAATTGTATCATATCAGTTCAGAGCCGGTGGTTTGATTTTGAATGTAATAACTGATGGTGCAATTTCCACAGCTCAAGGGCAGATTATAGCCGCAGCATTTGTAATTCTGCTTACAGCCCTTGGAGGTATGGTTGCAGTTGCGCACACAGATTTGCCAAATGGAATAATTATCGCATTGGCTTGCATTGTTGCAGTTCCTTTTGTTGTAGTTGCTGCCGGAGGATGGGATGCACCTGCTGCGGTACTGCCTGCCTCACAATTTCAATGGTTCTCGTCAGAATTCGGAGCTCATCCTGTTTTGAAAGGACTTTCTTATTTCCTCGCAACAATGTTTCTTTTGCTTGGTGTTCAAAGTATGTACCAAAAATTCTATAGTGCTAAAACACCTGCCGATGCCAAGAAAGCAGTTTCTCTTTGGATTGTTGGAACAATTGTGATAGAAACTGTTGTAATTGTAATAGCTATTTATGCCGCCGCATATTTTGCAGGAACTCAGTACGACCCTGCTTCAATAGTACTCAAAGCCGCAAGGGAAATGATATGGGCTCCGGTTGGTATTTTACTTCTTGGTGCCGCTTGCGTTGTTGTAATTTCTACAGGCATGAATTATCTTTTGAGTCCTTCAACAAATATAATAAGGGATATTTACCAGACATTCATTAATCCCAATGCTGAAGAAAAGAAAGTTGTCGCTCTGCAAAAAATCTTTATCGTTGTTATAGGTTTTGTTGCATTTCTGATGATTTTCATTCCAACATATTTTGCAATCGAGGTTTCGGTATTGAAATATGCATATACAGCATACACAATGTACGGAGTTGCCATAACTCCCGCACTAATAGCGGCTCTTGCATGGAAAAGAGCAACAAAGACAGCCGGTGTAGTCAGCATCGTTTCAGGAGCAATAGTTGTTCTCATTCTCGACATTGTAATAACTTACGGTTTTCCTAATTTGCTAATAGACGGTGACCCTTGGGGAATACCAAGCATTTACCCTGGTCTGCTCGTCTCTATTGGGTCATTGGTTATCATAAGCTATCTGACACCAAAACCAAAAAAGGAAGATTTAGTTAAGCTTTTTCCGGAGAATGTTTAATTAATAATATTGAGAAATTTATGAAAAGTATTTTAGTTTTAATAGTTTTGGCTTTTAGCTTTTCATCAGCTATTGGTCAAACGAATGTCATTTTCATCAATGAACTAATGGCAAAAAACGATTCATTCCTCGAAGACGATAAAGGAAATTTCAGCGACTGGATTGAATTGTATAACAGTTCAAATTCAGATGTTAATATCGGCGGATATTATTTGACTGACGATATGGATACTTTAAACATGTGGAAAATCCCATCCGGCACTACAATCCCTGCAAAAGCTTATCTGTTGTTTTGGGCAAGTGGGGATAATTCAAACCGGCACACGAACTTTAAACTTAGTGTAACAGGGGAAACTTTAGCTTTGGTTATGCCCGATGGAACTTCGCTTGTTGACACAATTAAATTCCCTGAACAAACTTCAAATGTTTCATACGGAAGAACTGTTGACGGAGCCAAGACGTGGATTTTCTTTGAACAGCCGACACCAAATGCGGCTAATACTAAACCTAATTCTGATGTTTTGCCTGTAGTTATTAATGAACTGATGGCTTCCAATTCAAAAACTATTCAGGATGAAACAGGTGCATATCCCGATTGGTTTGAGTTATATAACAACTCAGACGAACAAATTGATATCAGTGGATTTTATTTAACTGACAAACCAATGCGTGAGCCATCAATGTGGAGAATTCCTGAAGGGACAGTCTTAAATCCTCGCGCCTTCTTACTTATCTGGGCTGATAGCGACCCAAAGGACGGTCCTTATCACACTAATTTTAATTTAGGTAAGGATGGTGATTCCATTGCAATTTATTCCGTTGACGGAAAAACACTTGTTGATATGATAGCTTATAAAAGCCAGCAAACTGATGTTTCATGGGGAAGGAGACCCGATGGAGCATACTCTTGGATGTTATTCTATACCCCAACGCCGGGTAAAACAAATAGTCCAATCGATGTTGAAGATTATTTTTCAAACATAGAGATTTCAAATTTTCCGAATCCGTTTAATGAAAAAACAGAAATCACTGTGATTTTAAATAAAAACTCCAATATTACTCTTGCTGTTTATGATATTTTTGGTAGAAAAATTGAAGATATTTTCTCAGGTTACTTAAATCAGGGTAAACACAATTTCAGATTAAATAGCGTTAAACTACAATCAGGGATGTATTTTTGTCGTATGCAATCAGATGGATATAATATAATCCAAAAAATAATAAGAGAATAATATTGCTTAAAATTAGTTTTATCATATTGTTTATAATTCATTCTTCAATTCTTTTTTCAAATGAATTTGAGTCAGCTCAAATTATTGTGCCAAATAAATTAAGACCTAACGACGATATTCCAATTATTATCAGGATGGGTGAAACATATCCTGGATACGGAATATTTGATAATTTGCTTAATGGTGAATATCGCATATTTTCTGATAAAGACACTAATAGCCAAATCATTAATCTTTACCATGGTGCAGGGAGTCTATTGTTTAAAAACGAAGAATCGAATACCTTAAAACTCTATTTTGCTGACAGTCTGAATTTTAAAACAATTATATTGGATAACACTGTTCCTATAAAGTATATTTCCGAAGATATTGAAGCCGATCAAACTTGGGAACAAGATACAATTTATTATATTATGAAACGTATTGATATCTTGAGAAAAGCTACATTAGTTATTGAAGAAGGAACAAGAATTTACATCGCACCAAAAACAAATATAATTTCGTATGGAAGAATAATTTCTTGGGGAAAAGAACATAATCCGATTATTTTTTCTCCACTAATAAAAGATTCTGCTTGGGGTGGTGTTGAACTCATTAAAGATTCTTTTTTTCAGTACACAATTTTTTATAACGGAGGAGCTGATACAACACGGAAATTCGGTCACTCAAAAAGCCAGCCCGTAGTATTTTCGGAAGATTGCAATGTTGGTTTTAACAACTGTTTTTTTATTTATAACGAAGGTAAAGCATTAGGTTTGTATCGAAGTAAAATTAATATTGATTTTTGTTTGTTTTCAGATTGCGATTCAGGTGGAGAATTTACTGAAAGTTCTGTTTCAGTTAATAATTCCTACATTCTTAACATGCCATCAAATGACACCGCTTTTATTGATGATGATAATGACGGATTTTACTTTAATAGTACTTTTTCGAATGAAACAAATCCTTCAACGATTAACAATTGTGTTTTTGTAAATGGTAAAGATGATGCTATTGACCATAATGGGGCAAAGCTCGAAGTAAAAAACTGCTGGATTGAAAATTTTAAACACGAGGGAATAGCTTGCTCATTTAAAAATTTTGTCAATGTTTCTAATACAGTCATCATGAATTGTGAGCAAGGTATCGAATCAGGTTATGGTAGTCCCGAGGTAAATGTCAATCATTGCGTAATAATTAATAACGATGTTGGTCTTAGATTTGGTGATTCTTATGACTGGGGATGTAACGGTCATTTATCAGCTAAAAATTCAATACTTTATAATAATTCCGATAATATCCTTAACTACGACCTATTGTTAAAAGCTCCTGTCGATGGCGGTATTGATATATCATATTCAATAACAAATGACGAAGAATATGATTCATACTCAAATTGCCTGACCGGTATACCTGATTTTGATGAGTTATACTTTTTAACAGATAATTCAATAGGTAAAGGATTGGCAGATGATGGATATGATTTAGGGTTGATTAAAAAAGAAATGTTCGTAAAGAGCAATGAATGTAAATTTAAAATTTTTCCAAATCCTGCGTCAAATATTTTTTATATTGTATTAAATAACTATAAGCCGATTATTGAAATATTCGATGTTCTTGGAGACAGGATTAAATTTAGTTATTATTTTTATGACAAAAGCGTTGGTGAGCAACTTGCCATTATAGATTCCTCTTGCATACCGGGAGGATTATATTTGATAAGAATTATTTATTTTGATAAAGTAATAACTGAAACAATAGTAATTTCCCATTAGAAAAATTTTGAAAATATATAGATATTGATTAAATTACAGTTTGATAATATACATTTTTAAATAATTGAAAGCACCGGATGTAAATTTTGACTTTTTTTTTATAATAATTGGTTGTCAAATTATTAGGTGTTTCAATTATGAAAAATAGATTTCTGAAAATATCGCTAATCGCATTATTACTGATATCCACATCCGGTTTATATGCTAATGTCAAGGAATATTATATTACTTGCAATCCCGATGATTTTAAAGCTATTTATAAAAATCCATGGCCCGACACATACATTCCAATAACTCTCACGTTTAACGACAGAACCTGGGAAAATGTAACTTTACGAATTCGGGGAGATGATAGCAGAGGACATCCTAAAAAATCATTGAAGTTGAAATTTGAAGGTGATGCCTTTGAAAACGGGAGAGATGTTTTGAATTTTAATGCCGAATATGAAGACCCGACATATATGTGCCAATATCTTGCATCCTTGACATTTCGTCATATCGGTTACCCCTGTTTTGCAGCAGAGCATGCCAGACTTTATCTGAACGGGATATTTTTAGGTCTATATTTACAAATTGAAAACGTTGATGATAAGTTTCTCGAATCAAGAGGATTAGACCCAACCGGAAATCTATATAAAGCAACCGAAGATGATGCTTCATTAAGTATATATGATGACATAGGAAAGAGTTGGGAAAAGAAGACAAATGAATCGGGAAGCTGGAATGATTTACAGCAATTGATTGACAGCTTATTCTATGTTCCCGACAATGAGTATTATGATTTTGCAAAACGGACATTTGATTATAATAAAATGATTGACATATTCGCTGTAAATATGTTATTGGCAAATGGAAGTACATACTATCATAATTATTTCATGTATCACGATATTTATTTCACAAAAAAATGGATGATGCTTCCTTGGGATATGGATAAAACTTTTAGCATGTATGGATATTATTATCCCTACCATCGCAGTTCTTCATATTCATCACCCGATAATCCTTATTACGAAAGAGCATTGCTTTGTGAACCAATATTTAACGATATAAGGGATAGAATCACTCAACTGAAAGATGATTTCTTCGATAATGAGTTTTTTGACCCTATAATTGATAGTTTAATAACCGAACTGGAACCATCTGTAGAAGAAGATACAACCGACAATATTCCGGACATATATGAATGGCTACATGACACCGAAGGTCCAAAAAAATATGTTAGAGAAAGGTACAATATCTTACAAGACCAATTCGACCAATGGCCCCGAAGTTTTAAAGTCGAGCCAACGATGAGTTATTATTCGGATTCAATTAAGTTTGTCTGGCATCCTTCATATCACGCTGCGGGAAAAGTAATAACTTATGATTTTTATTTCGGTTCAAAAGAACAACTTGACGACACAAATACAACAACTATTATAAAAAATATAACTGACACTTTCTATGTTAAAACGGATTTACCTCCCGATGGAACTTACTGGTGGAAGGTTACTGCCTATGATGGTAGAGAATATGTTGACGGATTCAATTTTCCAAATCCTATAAAAATTAAACAGGGAACTGAACTTCCATGCACCATAACATCGGATATGACACTGACAAAAGAAGAATCTCCATATTTTGTCAATTGCAATATCGAAGTAAAATCCACTGCCGACATTGTTATAAATGAAGGAGTTGATGTAATTTTTAATGGTGATTACCGGATTTTAATTAGAGGTAGTTTACAAGTCAATGGAACAAAAAAAGAACCAGTCAATTTTCTGCCTGATGAATTTACCAAAAAGTGGGATAATATCTACTTTCATTACACAACAAGAGATTGCCATCTTAAAAACCTGAATGTTTATAACGGATGCTTTTACGCACAAAATTCTGTTATATATTTTGATTCATTAAATCTGAATTTCGATTATCAGGATACAGCATACGCCCTACCACTTATGTATTTCGATTTGACTCGAGCAAACATGTATAATTCTACTATTCGAAGTAATGCAAACAGGGGGGGATTTGATATTATTGGTGCCGATAATTGCACAGTTAAAAATAATTATTTTTATAATACACCTGATGCAATCGAATATTCACTTTCGGCTGACGGATTAATTGAAAATAACTCCATAAATACTTCAACTGATGATTGTATTGATATTGATGCTTGCAGGAATATCATAATCAGGGGTAATATTATCAGGAATGCAGTAGATAAGGGAATCACAATCGGAAATGAAAATTTAGGAGCACCTTCATTAAATATTTTATTAGAAAGAAATATTATTTCCGGTTGTAACACCGGAATTGTTGTCAAGGATAGTTCGACTGTTAAAGCAATTAATAATACACTTTATAAAAACGATGTAGCTTTCAGTTGTTATGAAAAGAGACTCGGTCAAGGAGGTGGCTTTCTCGAAATAGAGAACACAATAATTTCGGGAACAGATTCAATTTTATACCTCGACCCTATATCAACAGCAAAGATTTCTTACTCTTTGTCGGATAGAAGATTGATGGAGGGAGAATCAAATATAATGGCTGACCCGATGTTTGTTGACCCGGAAAATTATGATTTCTCACTTGAAGTAGGTTCACCATGTATTGATGCAGGAAATCCAAACAGTCCTCTGGACCCGGATGGAACAAAAGTAGACATTGGAGCTATTCCTTACGGTTACCGTCCTGAACTACCTAAGATAGTTATAAATGAAATAAATTATAATTCATCAAGCACTTTCGATACCGGAGACTGGGTGGAATTTTACAATGCAGGTAGCTATGATGTTGATATGTCCGGATGGGTTTTTATGGATAGTGATAACAGCCACAAATATATTTTCCCGGACAATTTTATCTTGAAAAAAGGTGCATATATTGTACTTTGCAGACAGCTTGACAGGTTTACATCATTGTATCCGAATATTAAAAATATTCTCGGGGATTTCAGTTTTGGCTTAAGCAGTACCGGGGAATTAATAAGATTATATGATAACGATAT
Source organism: bacterium (assembly GCA_043804925.1). Lineage (GTDB taxonomy): Bacteria > Bacteroidota > Ignavibacteria > Kapaibacteriales > UBA2268 > ChocPot-Mid. The sequence continues at coordinate 71,590 of JAZDIP010000086.1, forward strand.
TTCTCTCATTGATTCGGTTATTTATGGAGTTTCAACTCCTTGGCCATCAGAATCCAACGGCAATGGAAATACTCTCGAACTAATATCTCCTGATTTTGATAATGCTTTACCGCAAAGCTGGAGAAATTCGGAAAATTATGGAACTCCCGGAAGATTAAATGGGACAGATTCATTAATTCCCTGGAAACATGAAATTGTTTCTATCATGTGTATTCCCAATCCTTTTGATGAGCAAACAACAATAAGGATAAATTCACTTGCATCAACCAAAGTTGAAATAATAGTATATAATATATTCGGCGAAGAAGTAGATTTCACATACAATGGGAAGCTGGAAAAAGGATTAAACGAGTTTGAGGTTGATTTAAGTTACTTTCCAAGTGGAGTATATTACTGCATCGTAAAAACAAATGAGCAAAGTTCAACTTTAGTTCTATCGCATATAAGATAAGTGCAAGACAGAAATACAGAAATACCGAAAATCTGAGACAGTAAGGTTTGAATTGCTAATAAATTATTGACAAATAAAGTCAATCATTTCAGAATTTTACCTGCTTTTCAAACTTTTTAGGAGTGAATGATTAACCTTTTTTAATCCGAATATCAGCTTTTTGGTTGTTTAATCGGTTTTTCTTTTGTAATTTTAAAGTTTAATATTTGAAGATAGAATTATTTTTTAATTATAGAGAAAAACGGATAGTGTATGTACGAGCTAATTAAATTTGTACCGTTAATTCCATTAATTGGCTTTTTAATAGTCGGATTATTCGGCAAATATTTGAAGAAAGAAGTTTTAATCGGCGGTATTGCGTCTGCTGCAGTCGGGACTTCTTTTATTTTGTCGCTAATCATTTTCATTGATATGGCAGGTAACTCCCCGTCCAGTCCTCATATTGTGCCTGTTTTTACCTGGATTCAGGCAGGAGATTTCAGCGTTAACATTTCTTATCAGGCAGACCAGCTCTCGATTTTGTTCTCACTGATTGTTACAGGTGTCGGCTTTTTGATTCATATTTATTCAATCGGATATATGCATGGTGACAGAAGTTTTTACCGCTTCTTTGCATATATGAATTTGTTTATATTCATGATGCTGACTTTGGTGTTATCTAGTAATTACCTTCTGACATTTTTAGGATGGGAAGGTGTTGGACTTTGCTCTTATCTGCTGATTGGATTTTGGTACGACAGAAAATTCGACGGATTTAGGATTACCTGGACAGGCGACGCCGCAAACAAAGCTTTTATAGTAAACCGAATCGGTGATTTCGGCTTTTTGATTGCCATGTTTTTAATATTTCTGAATTTCAATACACTGGAATATACTCAGGTTTTGGACTCAGCTGCAAGCTCATCAAATATATATTACGGTACAGGTTTGATGACTGCTATAACATTATTAATGTTTTTAGGGTGTACCGGGAAATCCGCACAAATACCTCTTGCTGTTTGGCTGCCGGATGCTATGGCAGGTCCTACTCCTGTATCTGCTTTAATACACGCCGCTACCATGGTAACGGCAGGTATCTTCCTTATAGCAAGAAACTCTGTTCTTTTTGCTTTGGCTCCTGTATCAATGGAAGTAGTAATGATTGTTGGAATATTTACAGCTTTCACAGCTGCTTCGATAGGTATAGTACAAAATGATTTCAAAAAAGTTTTGGCATATTCAACAGTTAGTCAGTTGGGATTTATGTTTGCGGCATTGGGTGTTGGTGCATTTACAGCCGGTGTATTTCATGTAATGACACACGCATTTTTCAAGGGACTACTCTTTCTCGCTGCAGGTGCAGTTATCCACGGAATGCACGACGAACAGAATGTTAAACGAATGGGTGGCTTGAACCATCACATGCCAACGACATATAAAACTTTCTTTGTAGCAACTTTGGCAATTGCCGGAATTCCTTTGTTTAGCGGATTCTTTTCCAAGGATGAAATTTTGTGGCTGACATTCTCAAACGGAGGTTGGTTTGCATGGCTGGTATTGGCAACTGCGGCTTTCTTCACTGCATTCTATATGTTCAGATTGCTAAAACTGGTATTTCACGGAAAGGAAAGATTCGACCATCATAAAGTTCATCCTCACGAAGCACCAAAAACAATGCTGTTTGCACTCGTAACACTTGCAATTCTGTCAGCTTTCGGAGGATTTCTTGGAATTCCCGAAGCATTAGGCGGATGGTTTTCGGGACATCCCAACCTGATACATAGTTGGTTATTACCTGTATTTTCGGATGCTGAAAAAATAATAATCAGGTATTCGCCCCTTCATGCTCATTCTTCTCACATAGTCGAGTATCTGTTTATGCTTATTTCTATTGCCGTAGCAGTTGGTGCAATCTTGCTTGCAAAGAAATTTTATGATGATGAAGAGTGGACTGTACCAAGAATGCTGGCAAAGAAATTCACAGGTGCCTATAAACTTTTATGGCATAAATATTATTTGGATAATTTATACTTTAGCGTAATTATTGACCCATTGGTTACTACTTCGAGAAATCTATTATGGAGTATTTTCGATGTAAAAATAATTGACGGTATCGTTAACGGATTAGCTGAAGTTACAACATCAAGTGGCGAGATTGTCAGGAAAATCCAGAATGGTATAGCACAAAACTATGCAACCATGATGATTGGCGGTATTGTTGTGATTTTAGCTTGGCTTTTAATTAGTTTATAAAGTTTATAATGTTTGTAAAGTTAATAAAGAATTACAAGTAATAAGTTAAAATGTTGGAAAAATTAAGTTGATTAAATTAATAATTTGATATTTTAAAATTGATTGAAAATTGAAAATTTCAAATTGAAAATTAGAAATAAATGTATGATTTTAAATTTTAGATAAAATATGACAGCACTTTTATTGACATTATTTTTGCCTTTGGCAGGTTCGCTCTTATTATTATTTGTTAAAAAAGAACAAACGCAGGTAATCAAGATTGGGGCTTTGGTTTTTTCAATCCTTTCTTTCATTGCGAGTATATTTCTTATTTTGAATTTCGACCCAAACAATCCCGGATTCCAGTTTGTTATCAATCAAATCTGGGTGGAATCTTTTGATGCGGGCTTCAGAGTTGGAGTTGACGGTATGTCAATGTTGTTGCTAATGCTAACGACATTTATATCTCCAATAACAATTCTATCCTCATTCTATTCCATTCACAAAAGGGATAAAGAATATTATGTTATGATGTTGTTGCTTCAGTTTGGTATGACCGGAGTATTTCTATCATTGGATTTATTCTTGTTCTATATTTTCTGGGAAATAATTTTAATCCCGATGTATTTCATCATCGGTGTTTGGGGCGGCAAAAACAGAATATATGCAGCGGTAAAATTCTTTATCTTTACTGTAGTAGGTTCACTGTTCATGCTTGTTGCAATAGTCTGGCTTGGACATTATGTCGGAACCGAGATTATAAAAAATGCTCAGGGATTTACAACAAACTTTATGATAATCAGGGATGTTTCTTTTAATATTCCTTTTGACATACAGAAATGGATGTTCATTGCATTTGCTCTTTCGTTCTGTATTAAAGTCCCTTTGTTTCCCCTGCATACTTGGCTGCCCGATGCACATACGGAAGCACCAACTCCCGGTTCTGTCATATTAGCCGGAGTTTTGCTGAAGATGGGTACTTACGGTTTGGTCAGATTTAATCTCGAGTTGTTCCCTCATGCATCCTTTGCCTATGCTTCACCAATCGCATGGTTAGCTGTCATTGGAATTATTTATGGAGCTTTGGTATCGTTGGTCCAAACAGATATTAAAAAGTTGGTTGCCTATTCATCTGTTAGCCATCTTGGTTTTGTTGTTCTGGGAATATTTTCCATGACGGTTGTAGGTATCCAAGGAGCAATAATTCAGATGGTAAACCACGGTTTGACGACAGGTATGTTATTCCTTGTTGTAGGTATGATATACGAAAGGAGGCATACAAGAGAGATTTCGGAATTCGGAGGTATTGCCCGTGTTATGCCTGCTTTTACAGTATTCTTTGGTATAGCATTATTAGGTTCTGTCGGATTGCCAGGTCTTAATGGTTTTGTAGGAGAGTATCTGACATTGCTTGGTGCATTTACTTCACCATTCCTTAATTCATGGTCTTATACTATAATAGCAGCATCGGGTGTGATATTTGCGGCTTGCTATTTGCTCTGGATGTTCCAAAGGGTTATGTTTGGTACAAACGATAATCCTCAAAATCACAACCTGAAAGATCTGAATAAAAAGGAATGGGCTACTTTAGTACCGATTGTAATATTTATTGTATGGATTGGTGTGTATCCATCCACATTTTTAAATATTTCCGAGAACTCGACAAAGGCATTAGTCAATAAATTAGAGTTTATCAAATTCGGTAAGACACGGTACGAACTGCCTACCGAAATTGACAGAATTAAAATGGAACAGGAACAAAATTCAAAATAATTTTTTTAATAATTTATGTTAATGATATCAGGTGTGAAAAATGTTTAGTGAAATACAATTAGGTTCATCTTTAATATTAATATCGTTTTTTGCGATTACAATCGTTGTTGTAGATGCACTTTTTCAAAAAAATAAAAATGTAGGATTTTTCTATGCCCTGTTCGGTTTGGTCTTAACAGGAGTTGCCTCAGCTGTTAATTTAGTACAGGCACCTTCAATTGTTTTACCTATGAACACAGAAAACCTGATATCAAAAGGTATGATTGTCTTTGGGGGATATTCCTCTTTTTTTGATATTTTGTTTTGTCTCGGTGCGATTCTCACAATGTTTGCCTCGAGGGATTATCTGAAAAGAGAATATCAAGAATACACCGAATTCTATTCCCTCATAATTTTTTCAGTAACCGGTATGATGATGATAGGACATGCAAACAATATGCTGATGTTGTTCATCGGAATTGAGTTAATGTCAATACCTTTTTACATTCTTGCAGGATTTATCAGAACAAACATCAAATCAGTCGAAGCATCCTTAAAATATTTTCTCTTGGGTGCATTTGCAACAGGATTCCTCCTTTACGGAATCGCAATGATTTATGGAGCAACCGGAACAATGGACTTAGCAGGCATTACCGAAGCACTGAAAAACGGAGTAAATTCGCAAGTAATTCTGGTAATTGGAATTGGCTTAATGATTGTCGGCTTGAGTTTCAAGGTTGCCGCATTTCCTTTTCATCAATGGGCTCCTGACGTTTACCATGGCTCACCGACAGTTGTAACTGCTTTTATGAGCACAACAGGTAAAGCCGCCGCTGTTCTCGCATTCATAGTTATTGCGAAACACTTAATGCCTGAAAAGATTATATCAGGTAAATTGAGCTTTGATACTAATACTTTACAAAATATAATAGCAGTTATTGCCGCCGCTACAATGTTGGTTGGAAATATTACTGCTTTAATGCAAAAGAATGTTAAACGAATGCTCGCATATTCTTCAGTCGCACATGCCGGTTACCTACTGATGGGAATCGTAGCAAATTCACAATATGGATGGCAGGGTATTACATTTTATGCAACTGCATATCTCTTCATGCAAATTGGAGCATTCATTATTGTTGGCCTAATCGAAAAAGGACCGGACTCAAATTTGAATATTGAAGACTATGCAGGATTGAGCAAGAGCCACCCGATGTTAGCCGCTATGATGGCTATGTTTATGCTGTCGCTTGCGGGAATACCGCCAATGGCTGGGTTCTTCGGCAAGTATTATTTATTCAGGGCAGCTATTGATTCCGGTTTTACATGGCTGACAATAGTTGCAGTTGTAGCAACAATCATCTCGATGTATTTTTACATCAGCTTGATAATTCAGATGTATTTCAAGGACAGAACCGAAAAAGACCTTGAATTTAAAACAGGTCTTAGTTTGGTTTCTTTGCTCATCTGCACTGTCGGGATTTTATTATTTGGTTTCTTCCCATCACTCCTTCTGGATTTAACCAAACAATGTTTCCAGTTGTTGGGGTAAGACATTGATGAAAATATGGAGTCATACTGAGCTTGTCGAAGGATATATTATTCACTCAACTTCGCTTCATCCCAAAAGGCATCCATCTCGACGAGTGTCATATCGGACAGTTTCTTTCCCTGTTCCTTTGCCTTTGACTCGATATATTGAAACCTGCGGATAAATTTGTCGTTCGTTTTTTGAAGGGCTTCTTCGGCAACTACTTCCTCGAACCTTGCGGCATTGACTATTGCAAAAATAATATCTCCTAATTCTTCGGATGCTTTTTCAAAATTATTTGCTTCAATCTCTTTTCTGAATTCGGCTAATTCTTCTTCGATTTTATCCCATGCACCATTTTTATTATCCCAATCAAATCCGACCTTCGATGCTTTGAACTGTATTCTTTGGGCTCTCATCAGAGCTGGCAAAGTCTTCGGGACTCCCTGCAAAATTGATTTTTGACCTTCCTCGATTTTCAGGTTTTCCCAATTTTTCATAACGTCTTTTTCACCGTTTATCGCTACATTACCAAATACATGTGGATGGCGATGGACAAGCTTCTTGCTGATTTTTTTAAGGACATCAACCATATTGAAGCTGCCCCTTTCCTCGGCAATAACAGAATGCATAACGACATGCAGTAATATGTCACCAAGTTCTTTTGAGAACTCGTCATCATCATTGTCATTTATTGCTTCAATTGCCTCGTAAGTTTCTTCTATTAAAAGTTGTGATATTGTCTTGTTCGTTTGCCTTCTATCCCAGGGACATTCTTTTCTTAAGATTTCCACTATTTCATAAAAGTTCAAAAACTGGTCTGATAAGCTGTTCGGGTCTTTTGGTTTCGGCATTTCAACTTTATTATTTTCCATAATTCTATTCAAACGATATTAAAATAAATCAACACTTAACACTCAACACTTAAAATTAATCACTGCTTGCCCTTCCTACTCTGTAAAAATTCAATATTTCAGCAAAGCCGTAATCTCTAACAGCATCAGAGACGACTGAACGCTTATTTCCGTATTCTTTTAAATATTCGAGCATGCCCTGCTGTTGCCAGATAAAATTTTGCGGTAAATTTTTAAATCTTCTTGTTAAAACTCCGTAAACATTCAAAGCAGGGGTGGACCAGTACCAATGGAAAAGCAAAATTCTTGTTTCTTCATCGGCAAGACAAAGAGCTAATGGAAGAATGCAATTCAGGATTATTTCCTGTCTAAGATTTTGACCTTCGGAAGCAATTTTTCCTTTCATTAGTTTCGGCATTAAATCAAGCACCGGAATTGGCTTTTGCTGTTGAATCAAATCAAGAAAACCATAGATACCCGTATCATTCATATTGACGATAATTTCCTTTAATTCAGTGTCTTTGTAAACCGGTCTGTGTTTCCTTTTGTTATACCTGTCCATGAAACGCGAAGTAATAATACGGACAGCATCACCCAGTTCTGAAAAATCAATAACTTTTTTTGCATCAACCGTTTTCTTTAATAACCTGATGAGTGCATAATCCTGCAAATCATTTAAAGAATCAACATCGGGCAGAGGAGTTTCGCTGACCTTGCTCAACTTTGCCATTAGCTCCACTTTGCTTACAATAAGAGTTTCAAACGGCATTTGTTTTTTTAAATCATTTTCTAATACAATATGCAAGATTACTGAATTGTATTCAGGATTTGTATCATGTGAATGATTGAACCAATCAGAAGCTTTTTTGTGAAATTCGGAATCACCGATTATAATATCACCATTAATCAGTATTGCCGAATCCCGAAAATCAGGACCTGAATATACATTTATTCTACCCGGAGAGAGAATTTGCAGACGCTTACCGCTCAGCGTTTCCCTTGTTACGGAAGGGTCGGACAGCAATAAATGTACAGCCCTTTGCAGTTCAATTTCATGAAATTCTTTCATAATTATTTCCCTGCACTATTGAACGCATTTCGATAATATTCAGTTTTTTTTCTAACAGCATCAGCAAAGTTTGTGTCTTTTGAAGCATAAATAATATCCCTCGAAACATTTATAATTGCCGGTCCTCCTGAATTTGCCGAAATTGCATCTCCAATGCTTCCGCCCTGAGAACCAATTCCGGGAATAAGCAGACAATGTTCGGGAATTATTTTTCTTATATCCTTGAGTTCCTGCGGATGAGTAGCTCCAATAACATATCCCAATTGCTCTTTTCCTGACCAATTCATGCTTGTTTCGATTACTGATTGATAAAGTGATTTTCCGTTTGATACAATCCTCTGAAAATCATTTGAGCCGGAATTTGAAGTTATTGCGAGCAGAAAAACCATTTTATCTTTAAACTCCAGAAAGGGAGCAACGGAATCTTTTCCCATGTAGGGATTAACCGTAATCGAATCAGCTTTGAAATATTCAAATACTGATTTTGCATAAGCACTCGATGTATTCCCGATATCCCCGCGTTTCGCATCGGCTATCGTAAAAATGTCTTTTGGAATATAATCAAATGTTTCTTTCAATACCTTGAAACCTTCAACTCCATATTGCTCATAGAAAGCATAGTTGATTTTGTAGGCACAAACCAAATCCTTTGTACTGTCAATTATTGCTTTGTTGAATTCTAATAATGCATCAACATCATTGCCAAGATGTTCCGGTATTTTGGATAAATCTGAATCCAAACCGACACATAAAAGTGAATTATTTTGCTTTTGAATATTGTTTATTTTTTCTAATGCTGTCATAAAAACCTTCATTTATTTTAAAATCACTTTTTTCTTTACACCTCCCCTAACCCCTCCTTGTTAGGAGGGGAAATTTTTGTTCCCCCTCTATCAAGAGGGGGTTAGGGGGTGTGTTATTCCCCTTTTTTCAAATTTTTCTTTTCAAACCATTCAACATATTCTTCAATCTTTTTAACTACCTTATTTGGATTTCCAAGAACTTCATCATCTGTAAATCTCAAAATATTAAATCCAATTTCCTTTATAAAATTATCTTTTTTCAAATCATTTTCTTTTACTTTTTCGGATTCATGTGTATATCCATCAACTTCTATTACCAAATTCAAATCAAATGAATAAAAATCAAAAATAAAATCACCTATTGGTTTTTGTCTATGAAAATCATAACCACTCAACTGGTCTTCTTTCAAAGCATACCATAATGACTTTTCAGCATAAGTCGGATTATTTCTCATTTGCCTTGCCAATTCTTTCAGTTTTGGATTATAATATATTTTCATAATCTCCAAGTATTTATTCAAACCAAATCTTTCTTACACCTCCCCTAACCCCTCCTTGTTAGGAGTGGAAATTTTTGTTCCCCCTCTATCAAGAGGGGGTTAGGGGGTGTGTTCTTCTATTTTTTATTTTCCAATTTCTAAAACCTGGGGTGTGTGATTACTTCATCACCTTCACCACACTCCTCTTTCCTCCAACATCCACAACTACAAAATAAACTCCTGAGGTCAAATATTCCAAATCCATTTCGATTTCGTTGCCGTATTGTACGGGCACGCCGTTTTGTACGGGCACATTGCAATGTGCCCCTACGCCTAAAATGTTATAAATATTTATTTCCGGTTTTGCCAATATTTCTTCATCAAAGAATATTTTTACTTTACCATTAGCATATGTATATTTTAGTTCATTTAAATTTTTATCTTTTACATGGGTTTCTAACCACTTTGGCCTAAGTAAATTCACAGTCCAAACCATATTAGGTTTTTGTAAACCAACTGCTGCGATTAAATCATCTTTTGAAACATCAATAAATTGATCAGCTGCATAGAAATATTCATAAGCAACTGAATCTCCTTCTATGTCCCAAACAATAACTTTTTGAGGATTAAAATCTTCTGTATCAAAAAAAGAAAATATTAAAAAATTGTTATCATTTAAAAAATGAGGAAATCTAACCGAAGGATTTATTATGTTTAGCTGCTCTTTATAAATAATAGTTTTATGTAATTTCAAAGTTTCTAAATCCCAAATAAATAAATATTCATGACCTGCAGAATTTGCAACAAGATATTTACTGTCAATTGAAAAAGAGGGATGATCTAAAGAACCATTTGGATTAGTAAAAATTATTACTTCGTTTAATGTATATAGGTCAACGAGAACAATGGAACCCGTGGAACCACGGAAATCATGAAAACTAAAATATTTTCCATCGGGAGATATTGTTAATCTTCCTGTATAATAATAACGTCCAATAAATGTTTTAATAATTTCCTTAGAAGCAATGTCAATTACTAATATTTGAGGTTTATCAGTACCTATTTCACCGGTTGTTGTAACGATTTTCTTACCATCAGGAGTAATACAAGCATATTCTCCATATGGTAAAGTAAAAATTGTATCACCAGTTCTAACATCCCATACCCAAATGTATCCAGTTCCGGAAACTAATAAAGTATCACCTGTTGGTGATAACGATATATTATCAATGGTATATGGGTTATTCCTTAAAGTATCGACAATGATACCTGTCATTGTTTCAATTTTATAAATATAATTATTTAAAAAAGAATTACGAAATCCTGCAAAAACATATTGACCATCAGGACTAAATTTTGCAATTTTTACATTATTAATTTTTTTAGTCCAGACAGTGTCTGGCAGAGGTTCTTGAGATTGCAGGAGTGAACCACCGTTCGTCCATACGAAGGCAATCATTGTGATTAGAATTAATGTTTTTGTTTTCATGAATTTTTAAAATATTTTTATATTTTGGACTATAGTCCATTACAAACAACTTCTATTATTCCACTATCTGAAGATAGTGGCACGGTATTAGAAAATAGAAAATAGAAATTAGAAAATAGAAAGATAGAAATGGATTCCTGCATTCGCAGGAATGACAAAATCCCTTTTCCTTTTTCCTTTCTCCTTTTTCCCTTTTCCATAATAATACTTTACAAACTTTTAAACTTTTAAACTTTTTACTGCTTCAGGGAAGCGTTTTTAAAAAATTCTGATACGCTGTCGTGAACAAATTGCTTTCTGACGGTGCAGGGATATTCGCCTTAGCTATCATATCTTCAACAGCAGCAACCCTGTCTTCCGGCATTGGATGAGTCGAAAGCAACTCTTCAAGTAAACCACCCCCTGAATTATCACTGATTTTCTTGAAGAAAAAAGTAATTCCACCCGGATACCATTTTGTTGACTGCAAATATTTAAATGAATATTCATCGGCTTCAAACTCGTCATCACGGCTGTTCTTCAAAAAAGCCATACCGGTCAGCATATTAGCCCCTAATTCTTCAAGCTGTGAAGGGTCATCACCAAGGATTAAATTAAGCAAAAACGAAACACCGTATTGCTTTGTCATTCTTTTCGTTGCGTGTCTGCGTTCAGCATGAGCAACTTCATGAGCAAGCACTGCCGCTAATGTTGCCTCGTTTTCTACAAATTTCAATAGTCCGGTATATACATACATATAGCCACCCGGAGCGGCAAAAGCATTTACAACATCATCCTTTTGAATAATTTCAATCTGATATGCAAAGGTTGACGCATAATCAACTTCAGGCGATTTGATTATTTCATTAATAATATTCTGGACATATTGTCTGGCATTAGCATTATTTAAAATAGGATATTCAGTAGTATTTTTCCTTATCTCTCCATCCAAATCTTTCCCTAAGGATACATCGTCTTCAAGAGTAAAAATGTTTGGATTGGTTATACTATCAGTATCGCAAGCATTTGTAAACAATGCGAATGTAATTAATAATGTTGCAGTAATAATCAACTTAATATTTCTAATCATTTTTTCCATGTTTTATCTCCACAAAATTAAAAAACAATATTAAGCAATTTATCAAAAATATTTATAAAAATAACACAAAATCTTAACTCTGAAAATAGAATACTTTCTTAAGACTTCAACTAAAATAATTTATATTAAACTGCAAGGTAGTATCAAAGCTCTTTTCAGGATTTTTAAATAATCAGTTTTAGGGATTTCGATTGCCCCAAGACTTTCAGTAAATTCGTTCTTGTATTGAGAATCTAATAGAATAAATCCTCTGTCAATCATCCTGAAGGCAAGATAATAAAATGCGGCTTTTGATGCATTGCTTACATCTGAAAACATTGACTCACCAAAGAAAGCACCACCCAAAGCCACACCGTACAATCCCCCTACAATCTTTCCATCCTTATAAGTTTCGACAGAGTGAGCGTAACCTGCATCGTGGAACATAACGAATGCCGCCTGAATTTCAGGGCTAATCCACGAAGATTCCCTTCCTGCACATCGGCTAATCACATACTCAAAATCTGAGTCAACACGAAATTCAATATCGTTTTTTTTGAAAAATTGTTTGAGTGAACGAGGAACTTTAATACTATTCAATGGCACAATTGCTCTTGGGTCGGGATTATGCCATAATATTTTTCCTTGGTCATCTGCCATTGGAAAATAGCCCTGGCTGTATGCCGACAATAAAATTTCCGGATATAAAAAATCATTACCTATCATGGCGTTAAAAAAAGCTGTTACGGGTAACCTGCAACAGCTTAGATATTATTTTTCATGAACATGTTATTTATTTCTTTTACTCTGCATTTTATCATAATCCGATAAGAATGCTTCCAGACCCTTGTCGGTTAAAGGATGCTTTAACATCTGCATAATCACATTATACGGGACTGTTGCTATATCCGCACCTGCTTTAGCGGCATCAATTACGTGCAAAGGATGCCTGATTGAAGCGGCAATTATTTGCGAATCATATTCCTGCATGTCCCATATTTCGCAAACTTCATAAATAACTTCAGCCGAACTTTGTGAAATATCATCGAGCCGTCCCATGAAAACCGATACATAAGTTGCACCAGCATTGTTAGCCGCAATTGCTTGAGTAGGACTAAATACCAACGTTACATTAGTGGGTATATCCTGACGCGAAAGTTCATGTACGGCTGATAGACCTTCGGGAATCATTGGGATTTTTATTGTCGCTTCGGGAAACCAACTTAAAATATCATCAACTTCTTTCAACATACCATCTTTTTTTGTCGAAATTACTTCTACCGACAGATGCCCTCCGACGAGCTTATGAATATCGAGAATTCTTTGTTTAATATCAACGTTTGGGTCTTCCTTTGCCAGCAAAGAAGGGTTAGTTGTAACGCCTGTAATAAAGCCAAGTTCTGCTGCATGCCTTATGTGTTCTATATTTGCTGTGTCAACATAAATTTCCATTAAACCTCCACTTATTAATTGATTATTTTTATCATCTCTAATAAAACAAATTTACGTTAAAATTTTGATTATTCCCAATTCACTTTGCCAATTGTGATAAGATGTTGACAATGATTTCAACTGATTTCTTTAAATCGTCAAGACTGCCATTATTTTCAATTACAAAATCAGAATGTTGAATTTTTAATTCCTGGGATAATTGCTGTTTCATTCTGTATCTTATGTCTTCTTCTTTCATATTGCTTCTTTTTTTAATTCTATCAATAGCAATATCTTCTTTGGCATCAACAACAATTATGTAATCAAATCCTTCTTCAATCTGAGCTTCAAATGTTAAAGCACTTTCAACAAAAATAAGTTTCTCGCCTTTTTTTTCGTATTCCTCAACTTCGTCAATCATCTTTGCAATTACAACAGGATGAACTATGGAGTTCAATTTTAAGAGCGCTTTTTCGTGTTCTTCTGTATTACCAAAAACAATAGAGGAAAGCAGGTCTTTATCAATAAGCCCTGTTTCATTGTATAAATCTTTGCCAAAAGTATCAATTAGCTTTTTCTTAACATTTCTATCAGTCGCTATTATCTCTTTTGCATTTTCATCAGATGATATAACTTTGTACCCCATTTCTTTTATGATGTTAGCAACTGCAGTTTTACCACAACCGATACCGCCTGTTATAGCACAGACTAAAGTTTTATTTGTTTTGTTTTCCATAATTCAATTCTATTAATCATTACAAACTTTAACTGACAATGAATCATTCCAATAACTATCATTAAATAATTCTGATAAGTTTTCAATATAAATAGAATTTAAGCAAATTAAAATTTGGAAAAAAGTAAAATCTTCCTTAATTTTGTATTCTATGCCATTTGGTCCCGTCGACTAGTGGTTAGGTCACCAGCCTTTCACGCTGGTAACACGGGTTCGAATCCCGTCGGGATCACTGAGCTACAACACACCGGTGAACATCAATGAACATCGGTGAACAAAGAAACAGTCAATAAAAACAACAACTTACAAAGGTCTATGTTCATGATTGTTCAGCACTGGTTACAAAATAAAATACACTAATCGTCCCCTTAAACCGTCCCCTTTCATTAAGAATAATTCATTATTTATTCATAAAGGAGATTTTATGTCAAAAATTTGTCTTTATTTAAAGGATCCTAATGCAAAAAAGGAGACTCCGATTTTTATTGTTTGCTTCATAAATGGTCGCAGATTGAAAATTGCAACAGGGAAATCAGTCGAACCGAATAACTGGAGTTCAGACAGACAAGAAGTTATCGGTCAGGTAGCAAACAAGATGATAATAAATGCTCTGCTGAGAAAAATGAGACGTGAACTCGAAGCCATAATTGACAACCGGGTATTAATGAATCAGGAATTGAGTCTTCCTGGTATTAAAGAAGATTTTAATATAACATTTAAACGGCAAAGAAATAAAAAAGATTTTTTTGTTTGCTATGAACTTTTTATGGAAAAGCAAAAGGACATGGTTACCGATGGCACTATCAGGAATTATAAATCAACACTACGGAGATTGAAAGAATTCGACAGGCACAATCACTACAATTTAAACTTCAATAATATTGATATGGATTTCTATGAAAAATTCATGCAATACATGCTTCATGTCGTTGGAGTTTACAACAATTCTTTTGGTAAACATATAAAAACTCTTAAGGTATTTTTAAACTTTGCTACTGAAAGAGGCTGGAACCATAAATTAACATATAAAAAGTTTAAGGTTTTGAGAGAAGAAGCATCTACAATATATTTGACTAAAGATGAATTAGAAAAATTACAAAGTCTTGATTTAACAAATAATCCAACGCTTTCAAAAATACGTGATTTGTTTGTTTTGCAATGCTATACCGGAATGAGAGTTTCAGATTTAATGAATATAAAACCGGAAAATATAAAAAACGATTTCTTAGTTATTAGAACAATAAAGACCGGAGAGACTGTACAAATACCATTTTTCGAACCACTGAGAGCAGCATTGACTCGTGTTCAACAGAATGGATTCTTCAAAATTTCTGACCAAAAGATGAATGAATATCTTAAGGAGATAGGAAAGATTGCAGGATTTGACGATGAGAACCAGATTGTAAGGGTAAAAGGGAAAAAAAGAGAAGATTCAAAAAAATTCAAATACGAGATGATGACAACACATACGGCAAGACGAACATTTATTACACTTGCTGATGAACAGAACATGAGACCCAAAGTTATCATGGCTTTGACTGGTATAAGAGATATCCGAACCCTTAACAGATATATAAAGCTCACCGACAAGTCTATTAGAAGAGAAGTAGAGAGGGTCTGGGGAAAACTTTGAAAGATCTGAATTTATATAAATATTAATTTTTTTTTGTGAATATTATTTCTTACTTTAGTAAAAAAAATACATAATATTAAGGAGTTTGTATGAGACCCAAATATTTTTTCATGGTAATTGTTATTTTTTTAACATTCTGCTCTTGGATATATGCAGCTACTACCCTCCAAATTCTTGAACCTAGAAGGAATCAAAATCCGCAAAAAGGTTCAATTGAAGCAATGTCAGTTTATGTGAAACCTCAAGGCTGTTACAGCGAAGTTATTGTTGATGTTACTTTCAATCCAATAGGCTCAAAATGGAGTAACATTACAGACACATTGGAAATAGTATTGAACTTTCAATTAGATTCTAAAGCCATGATATCAGATTCTTATCTTTACATGGACGATGGCGAGAAAGTTAAAGCAATTTTGATAGATGTCTGGACGGCTACAAAGATTTACGAAGATTATGTTAAACGTAGAACTGACCCTTCCATTCTACGAAAAAAAGACGCTGTCAATTACGAGTTTAGAATTTTCCCACTTGCGGGGTCATTGTCGAGAAGAGCACAAATCAATATGCAAATCCCGAACAAAATTTATGAAAATATGGATGAGATTGCTCTTCCGCTTGAATGGCTGAATGCATCATATTCATTACCTGAAAATATTAATCTTTATTTTGTACCAAATTCGGAATTTTCAAACCCAACGTTTAGTCCTGAAAAAGATTCAATTGTCTTCACTCCTTATCAAGACGGAGACTATGGGAATACTCTGAAAGCAATTATTCCTTCCACGACAGCAAAAGGATTGAAGAACCTTTATGTAAGTTCAACTTTAAGCACTAATAATTTTTTAAGTGTAAACAATTTTGAAAATAATTTGTATTATCAACTTTCAATTCCTTTGAATACGAACACAGACGAAGTTCCAAAGCAGAATATATGTTTTGTACTCGATTACGAAGAAGGAAAAGCCAATCAATCCCTGAACGATGTGATTAGTGCTTTAAAAACATCCTTGCTCAACTATACTACACCCGGAGATTCATTCAATGTTATTTTGTCGGGTTTTAAACCTGTTGCCGTTTCGAGCAAATGGCTGGCAAGTGATTCTTCAAATATAACCCAGATATTTGCAAATATTAATTCATCATCAGTCAGCGTTGTAACACATTTATACGAATCAGTGGACAAGGCAAAAGAATTTATAAACTCGACAGGCAGCAATGGAATAATTTATATAATATCAAACTCTGATTCCTATGGTGATTACAAAGTTGCAAATGAATTTATTAACAATTTCTTTAATAGTAGTAACAAAAATATTAGCTTCTCTGTGTATTCGTTTTGTAATGAAAGTAAATGCAGGTCCTATACAATTGGTGGAATGACTTACAAAGCCAACGATTATCTGTATTTAAATTTGGTAAGATTAACTAAAGGCAGTTCATTTTATAAAACAAGTAATAATGAAACTCCCATTAGTGCATTTGGAAAAGCTATGCCTGAAGTAATGGGCGCTTATGATAATTTCATGATATATACAATTCTTGATGACGGATTTGTTTATAACAAGTTTCCTTTTTCCGACAAACTCGCTGCAAATTCAAGATACAAAGAGTTTGGGATGATATCCGGAACATTGCCGATGACGATTGATATCGGTTATACTTTCAGGTCAAAATTTTTCAATAAAAAGATAAAAATTACACAGGAAAATTTAAGTACTGAAAATTACAGCACACATGTACTTTGGGCAGGAAACATGATTGCTGCCAAAGAAAAACTTACACAAACAAATAATACTGTTTATCAGATAATTGATGAAAGCAGGCTTCACAGAGTTTTATCATTATATACAGCATTTCTTGCTTTGGAGAAAAATGATAAAGACACAACAGCCGGTGACCCGAGCAATGACGACGGTGAAGTTTTATCTGTCACTGATTTAACCGGAGTGAAATTAAGTATAGCTCCAAATCCGATTACATCAAATACAACAATTAACGTAGTAATTCCGGACGGTTTGCTTGGAGCCAATTTATCAATGGCACTCTATGATATGTTTGGCAGGGAGGTTAAGCGATTTAACACTAATGAAATCACAGGGCAGGAAATCAGTATTAACTGGGATACAACTGACAACAACGGCAGTGAATTAGCTAACGGAGTTTATATAATGGTCCTGCAAATTGGCAACAGTAAAATCAGTATGAAGGTTGTAATAGCTAGGTAGGAATTATTTTAATATTAATTATTTAGTCTGAAATCAAAATGAAAACAAAGATAATCCGGTTATTAATAGTTGTTGTACTATTAATAACCGGTTTTTCTTATCTCGATGCTCAGTGGGAAGCATGCAATGGCAAACCTCTTGAGGGGCTTGTCAACGGAGCGGCTATTCATGGAAATACGATCTATGCATGCACCAATAAAGGGATCTATGTATCAGGTGACGAAGGAAGAAGCTGGGATGTGAGAAATAATGGTTTGACTAATCTTAATGTTTATACATTATTTATTAATGATAATAAAATTTATGCCGGTACATGGGGTGGTGGAATTTTTGTTTACGATTCGGACAGTCTCAAGTGGAAACAAAACAATACCGGATTGAAAAACTTATATATATATGCTCTCGAATGTTACTCAGACAATATATTAGCAGGTACAAAAGACGGAATTTTTGTTTTGTCTGATAACAGCTTAACATGGACAAATGCCGGCTTATCTAAGAAGTCAGTATATTCGATAGCCGTAAAAAACAATATCATTTTTGCGGGAACTGGTGGAAGTGGTGTTTTCATTTCAGAAGATAATGGAATAACATGGACAGTAAAAAATACCGGATTAGAAGACCTTTCTATCTATTCCTTATGTGTTGTTGACAACATCATAATTGCCGGCACAGGGAGCGGAGTTTATATTTCTAAAGACAATGGTGAAATCTGGGAAGCAAAAAACAATGGTTTATCTAATCTGATTATCATGGCAGTTGCCGCCCATGAAGATAGAATATATGCAGGAACAAGCGGTGGTGGAATTTTTGTTTCTACCGATAATGGAAATAGCTGGACTGAAAGAAATAATGGAATTACAGATTTATATATTGAAAAAATAACTATTAAAGATAACAATACTATTGCTGTTACTAGACAAGGAAAAATATTTACCTCAAAGGATTTTGGTGATATTTGGTCTGAGGAACTGAATAATGTAAAAAAAATTAATAATTATATTAATGTCATAATTAGTAAAAGTCACATTATCTATGCAGGTGGGAACAATTCAAGAATATATATTTCTACTGACTTAGGAAGAAGTTGGTCAGAAAAAATTATTGATACAATTAGCACGACTGTGATGTCAATGACCACCATGAAAAATAATATTTATGCAGGAACGAACAGTGGAGTTTTTATATCACGTGACTCAGGTAATTGTAACGTTTGGGAAAGAAAAAAACCGGGTAAATATCTAACTTCTTATGTTGAAGAGATAGTTTTTTTAGGTAATTTTCTGTTAGCTGGAACACGGGATCATGGAATCTATTTATCAACAGATGATGGTGAAAGTTGGACACAAAAAAAAATTGATATGTCAAACAACCACATAACATCAATGGCAACATCTGGTAATGATATTTTTACTGCTGTAGATGGTTGGGGTATTTTTTTATCATCGGATAATGGAGATAATTGGATTGCAAAAAACAACGGCTTAGATAAGGATATTCATGTTTTAAACATATTCGACGATAGTATAATTGCTGCTAATAATAGCAATGGGTTGTACCTTTCTAATGATTATGGTGATTATTGGACTAAGCTAGATACTGAATTATTAATAAATTCACATATTAATACAATTGCATCATATGGCAGAAATGTTTTTGTTGGTGGTGTAAATGGGATATTTCTCTCTACAAATGGAGGAAATAACTGGATTTCAATATCCGATGGATTGAATTATAAGGATATTCGAGTAATTTCATTTAGCGATTCTAATGTTTTTATAGCAAATGCAAAGGGTGAAATTTTCAGATCCAAACTTTCAGATTTGATAGTTTCAGCTGAAGAAGAACCGCAATTTAACGAAGACTCTGTTTTTGAGATTTATCCTAATCCTGCAACCGACTTTATTAAAATAAATCTATTCGATTATTTTGATTCAATTGAGCTTTACAGCACATTGGGATTAAAAGTATTAGAGACAAAATACCAGGATAAAATTGATATAAGTACGCTTCCATCAGGAATGTATTTCCTAAAAGCTGGAGATAAAGTTTATAAATTTATAAAGATTTAATTATGAGACGGTTAATAATTACAATTCTATTAGTATTACTTAGTATTGCAAACCTAAATGCTCAATGGGAACTTTGCAATGGGAAACCTATTGGCGGTCTTGTAAACGGTGTTGCAATGGCTGAAAATAATATTTATACTTGCACAAATAATGGAATATACGTATCCACCGACGAAGGAAAAAGCTGGGATGCCAGGAACACAGGTTTGACAAACCTTAATGTTTATACATTATTTATTAATGATAATAAAATTTATGCCGGTACATGGGGTGGTGGAATTTTTGTTTACGATTCGGACAGTCTCAAATGGAAACAAAATAATACCGGATTGAAAAATTTATATATATACACTCTCGAAGGTAACTCAAACAATATATTTGCAGGGACAAAAGATGGAATTTATGTTTTGTCGGATAACAGCTTAACGTGGTCGAATGCAGGTTTATCCAAGAAGTCAATATATTCGATAGCCGTTAAAAATAATATCATTTTTGCGGGAACTGGTGGAAGTGGTGTTTTCATTTCAGAAGATAATGGAATAACATGGACAGTAAAAAACATTGAATTAGACGACCTGACAATATACTCATTATGTGTTACTAATAATAATATATTTGCCGGAACAGGAAGCGGAGTTTATATTTCTAAAGACAATGGTGAAATCTGGGAAGCAAAAAACAACGGTTTATCGAATCTGGTTATCATGGCAGTTACCGCCCTTGAAGATAGAATTTATGCAGGAACAAGCGGTGGTGGAGTTTTTGTTTCTACTGATAACGGTGAAAGCTGGTCAGAACAGAATACCGGGTTGTCCAATTTATTTATTGAGAAAATCTCAGGTAACGACAAGTATATATTTGCAGTTAACAGACAAGGCAAAGTTGATATATCTGAGGATTACGCTACAAGTTGGTCTTCGAGATTGAATAATATAGCTAAATTAAATAACACTCTAACTTCAATAAATAAAAACGGTAATGTTATTATTGCCGGAACAGATAAATCAGTTATTTATTATACAACCAATGAAGGGAATCTGTGGTATGAGAAATATTTATCGACTGGTTCAATCTATATTTCAACAATAATATTAAAAGATAGTACCATATTAGCAGGAACATTTTTTAATGGTATTTTCAGATCAACTGACTTCGGTAATTCGTGGAGTAATATTATTATTGGCAGTCAAGATGGCAATAATAGAGTAAGAACATTTTCAATATATGATAACAAAATCTTTATGGGTGTATTTACAAAAGGAGTATTTCTTACAACAGACGACGGTATAACATGGGTTCAGAAAACAAACGGTCTTACTGATTTGCACATATCTTCTTCTACTTTTATAAAAGATAGATTATTTATGGGGATGAGTGGATGGGGAGTATTTTTATCAACAAATTTTGGAGAAAGTTGGACTCCAAAAAGCTATGGCTTGGCTGGAGATGTTTATGTTTTAGCATCATCAAACAATGAACTTCTTGCAGGTACATTTTCCAACGGATTTTACATTTCTACGGATTTTGGGAACACTTGGACGGAATATAGGGCTGGTCTTACAAACAGAAAAATACGAAGTATTAGAACTTATGGAAATAATATTTTTATGGGAACAGAAGATGGTTTATTTCTTTCAATTGACAGGGGAAGAAGTTGGAACAAGCAAAGAATGGATAATCTGAAAAACAAAGTTGTTCATCATTTGGAATTAAGTGCTAATTATATTTTCATATATACTGCCGATGGTTTATTTCGGGCAAAGCTAAATGATTTTCCATTATCTATTGATGATGAGAGAATTTCAAATAACATAAGTGTTTTTCCAAACCCTTCTACAGATTTTATTAAGTTAAATTTAAAAGATTATTTTGGTTTGATAGAGATATACAGCACAATGGGAATAAAAGTATCGGAAAATAAATGCCAAGGAACGATAGATATTTGTTCACTCCCATCTGGGATATATTTCTTGAAAGCAGGGGATAAAGTTTGTAAATTTATAAAATTATAAAATAAGGATTCTATGAAGTATATATTAATCCCGGTTTTATTTTTCATATAAGGTCGTGTCAATCTGCTTTCTCAACAGGAACAGTAAAATGTAAGACCTATTGGCGGACACATGCAAAAGTTGTTATTTATGGTTGTAATTCATTTTAAAATTAATTACTATTTGATTTAATTTAGTAGTAGTTTCTAGTGTCATGTCATATATATTTTGACGTAAAGTAAAAAAATCATATATTTGTAATAAACAATTGTTTAACATTCAGGAGTTTGTTATGAATATCTATAAAATACACCTTACAGGTGAAGAAAGGGAGTGGCTAAATTCGATAATTAAAAAAGGTAAAGTCAAAGCAAAAAAATATAGACAAGCAATGATATTAATAAATTGTGACGAAACCAATAAATCGAAAAAGCATGTCACAAACGAAATGATTTCTAAAGTTCTAAATGTAGGAATGAGGACAATAGACAGAGTAAAAAAGACATTTGTCGAAGAGGGGATAGATATAGTGTTAGACGGCAAGCCTCGTAAAAGACAATATGATAAAAAAATGGATGGCGATAGTGAAGCTCACTTGATAGCATTATCATGTAGTAAACCTCCTGAAGGTTATGCTCAGTGGTCATTACGATTATTAGCGGATAAGATGGTAGAACTTGAATATGTAGAAAGTTTATCTCATGAAACAGTAAGGCGCGTTTTAAAAAAACGAAATAAAGCCATGGAGAAGCAAAGGATGGATCATACCACCTGAAAGCAGCAGTGAATTTGTTGCATCTATGGAGCATGTATTAGACGTATATAAAAGACCGTATAATCCGAGAAATCCGGTCATATGTATGGATGAATCACCTAAGCAACTGATATTGGACACAAGAAAGCCAATAGGAGGTGGTAAAGGGAAAATCAAGAAATACGATTATGAGTATATCCGTAAAGGAGTGGTAAATATATTTATGTGCAGCGAACCTTTGATTGGTCAAAGGTATGTTAAAATTACGGAGAGTAAAAAAAAGAAGGACTGGGCTGTTTTTATGAAGGAAATATCAGAATTTTATGACAGCAACGTTGACAAGATTACATTGGTCATGGATAATTACGGTACTCACACAAGAGGAGCATTTTATGAAACCTTTGAGCCAGTAATTGCAAAATCTTTGTTAGACAGGTTTGAGTTTGTATTTACACCAAAGCATGGAAGTTGGTTAAACGTTGCTGAGATAGAATTGAATGTATTGCAGGGACAGTGTTTAAACAGGAGGATAGGAGATATTGAAACAATTATTAAGGAAGTCTCAGCATGGCAAAATCGGAGAAATGTTAAGGGTAAAAAAGTTGAATGGCAATTTACAGTTGGCGATGCAAGAATAAAACTGAATAAATTATATCCGCCATTATAAATATGACATGACACTAGATTGATGTTTAACAAACATTTTTATAAAAATGGAAAAATCAGAAATTGAGTTATTATTTAAAGAATATTTCGAAAATCTATCGAGATATTCGGAGTTATCAAATTATTTTCGTGGTATTCATACCTTAGCTACAGTTTATAATAAACTGAAGACGACCGGAGCAGGTCATTATCTGGATTTTTATGAAGAACAGAAGGATACCAAATTGCTGGATGAAAAATATTCATGGGATTATATGCTGAAAATAGTTGATGTATTCAGACAAACTGAAATTGAAATTGCAGAAGAAGAATCCGGATTGAATTTTAAATATCCGACTTTTGCATTCAACAAAGAAGCAATATTTAATTATACAGACAAATTAAAATCTAAAGCAAAAAAATTGAATTATCTAAATTATATCAAGAAGGAGTATCCTGAACATCTATTACGGAGAAGAAGGACAATAACAAAAAACACAATTAAACTTCAAAAAGATATTGCAATTGAATCCATTATTTTTAGATTTTTAGCACAATCTTATACAAATAATAAAAAGGATTTTGAAAGAATATTGGCACCAATTATGGAACGCACTTTACCGGAACTTCTTGAAGCTGAGATTGCTTATTACAATGGCTACATCGAAGAAATTCCAACAGAGAATGTAAATCCCGAAATTGACATAAATGAATTGCTGATGCAGATTTCAGATAGCAAGTCAATAGACATAAACGACCCGCATCAGTTGATGAAAGTAATAGGGAAATATCTTAAAATGGATTTTGATTTGGAAAATACTCCTATACTCGAAAAGATAACAAAGCAGACGAAAAATTCAGAGAAAATAAAAAAGGAAGTCAAATACTATACAATCAAAGAAGTATGCGAATTATTAAAGATCGGAAGGTCTCAATTGTATTACTTGCGACTTAACGGAGTACTTTCTTATGTTCAACATGGCAGACAGGTACGAATACCTAAATCGGAAGTTGATGAGTATATTAGTGAGAATACGGTGAGGTTGTGAGGATTAAAGATTTGATAAAATATTTTTTTTATTAACTCCTAAATCCCTTGCTATACCTAAATATCACCAGTACTAAAATCAGTCCATATATGATTTGTCTCAAATTTGCTGCGATACTGTTTGGTAAACCGATAAAACGTAATGCTTCAGGTAAAATGATTAAAAATGCTGTGGCGATTATGCCACCCCATAAATTCCTCATACCACCTATGATTACTATTGAAAGGATAAAGATAGACTCCATAACAGTAAAACTTGTTGGGTCGATATAGCTTATGTAATGTGCATATAAAACACCGGGGACTGCAGCAAACATAGCTCCAATAGTAAATGTCAGGATTTTAGTTTTATATACATTCTTGCCAATGCTTTGAGTATAGATTTCATCTTCACTTAAAGCTATCAAGACTTTTCCAAAAGCTGATTTGGTTATGTTTCTCAATAAAAAGAAAATTATTGATGCCAAAACAATGCTTAATATTAAAAACGAGATTTTATCATCAAAAGTAAATCCGAAAATTGATAATGAAGGAATTCCTGGAATACCTAAAGGTCCACGTGTCAAATCCATCCAATTATTCATCAATGAAAAAATTACTATTTGAATTCCCAGCGTACAAATAATGAAGTAATCCTCAACAGTTCTTAAAGCTATGAGTGAAACAATAAAAGCTATTAAACCGCTGATTATCATGGCAATCGGCAGTGTCGCTAAAAAGGGAAAGTTGAAATTCACCGATAGCAAAGCAGTAGTGTAAGCACCAATCCCGTAAAATCCGGCATGTGCAAGCGAAATCATATTTCCATATCCGGCAACAAGATTCAAGCTCTGCACCAGCATGATGTAGATTACAATGAATATCAATATGTGTAATAAGTATTCCATTTTCTTTTAATTCTGAATTCTGATTTCTGAATTATGAATTGAATACAAATTCAGCATTCAGCATTCATAATTCAGCATTCAGCATTCATAATTCAGCATTCATAATTCAGCATTCATAATTCCACTTTCTTTAACCTCTTCCCACTAAATCCCAGCGGTTTCCATATTAAAAACAAAATTAAAATAACATAAGTAATTGCATCCATCCATTTGCTATCAATGTAATAAGCTGTCAGGTGCTGTGCTGTAGCGAGCAGGAAAGCACCACCGATTAATCCGGTTACACTGCCGACACCGCCGATAATCATTACTACGACACCGTAAAGCAGGAGATTAAATCCCATCGTTGGTGTCATATCAACATCCAAAGATACAAGAATTCCTGCGACAGAAGCCAAAGCAGAACCGATACCGACAGACCAAAGAATAATCGTATCTGAATTTATTCCGAAGATATTACTTAATTCCGCATTGGACGAAACGGCACGAATTGCTTTACCCTTCTTTGTATATTTCAAAAACAGTAATATCAAAACAAACAAAATAACGCTGATAATAATAATTGCAATTTGTGTATCGGTTATGTAAGCTCCCAAAATTTCATTACCAACGGTTACCTCTCCGGTTCTTATTGATTTTGTGTCATCTCCCCAAACCATAGAAACCACATTTTGCAAAACTACATACAAACCCAAAGATGCAATCATTAAATTCATTGGGCTTGCATTTAGTTTCCGCAATGGTTTGTATATACCTAGCTCCAGCAACAAACCAACACAAGTTGCAAGTACAACAGCCGCTGGAATAGCAAGCCACAAAGACCAGCCCAACTGAACAGAAAGCATATATGTGAAGTATGCTCCGAGTGTTATTATTGCGGCGTGGGTTAGGGAGAAGAAACGGGAGGATTGGTAGATGAGATGAAAACTATTAGCAATAATTAGAATATAACTTAAAGTTATGATAGTATTTAATATTATTTGATTAAAAAACATTTTTTTCTTTTTTTTCTAAATCAAAAAATAAGCAAGGACTTATCCGATCACCTTTGGAATTACGAAGGTGCATTTCACCACCTTTGCATAATTCCCAATCTTTACAATAATTACAATAATCTATCTTAAATGATTCTCTTTGCCTAAAGGGAATAAACTTCTCATTCCATATATGTTGTATATCATCTACTAAAATATTTCCTTGTATATACGACTTATCAATATTATTACATGCTGTAACGCTACCATCACTCAATATTCCTAAAACATTTACCCCTGCAATACAATACCAAATGTATGGTCTTATAACTCCTTCTAATTTTTTCCCATACCATTGACCACAACCCATTTCAATATTAAGTTCAGGATATTGAGTTATTGACTCAATGAGAAATTCAATAATTTCAAGAAAGTCATTTTCTTTTAATAATTCATTTTGCAACTGAACTGATGCTCTGCCAATAGGTTCGATGGGTAATAATCTCCACCTATCTGGTTTTATTGTTTGTATAACTTCTCTTAATCTTGGTAATTCCTTAACAACTCTTGTAGTTAAAACTGTACTTACCATTGTTTTAATTTTTTTGTTTTTTATTTCTTTTATAGCTTCAACAGATAAGTCATAGGACTTCTTATCATTCCGAAGCCAATTATGAGTATCTATTAATCCATCCAAATTAATTCCTATGCCTGTTACTCCGGATGTTTTTAGATTATTGAGATATTCCTTATCTTTTGCAATTCTATTACCATTAGTATGCATAACAATTTGAGTTGCACCTAAATTTGATATGAACTTAATAATTTCAATCAGGTCTTTACGAACAGTAGGCTCGCCCCCTGTTATAGAGACTGCAGTGAGTTCTGCTATTCCAAAAGCTTTGTCAATTTTTAAAAAAGATTCCTTAACTTGTGATGTCGACATTTCGTTGAGGGATACTTCCTTTTCATATGGAGTACCACAATGAATACATTCCAAATCACATCTTCTTGTTGCTTCCCAAACCAATACCTCAAGTTTATGTTGTTTTATGGCTTCATCAAGTAGTATAATACGTTCCCTATATCTTTTCTCGGCCCAATTAGGTAATACAAACCTTTTCAATTTCAATAATTTTTTCATCAATCTTGTTTTTTTCCTTTGGTACCCAAAACATACTATAAACACAATATATTCCACTTAGAGGATTTTTAATATAGAGAATATCTTTGTTTTTCTTTGTCCAAAGATCTTCAAAGTTATTCTTAGTGTCATAATTTTGATTTAAACTATTTGTTTTATTAATAAAAGACATTATACCTCCATTTAACAAATTTAATTATTCATCAAAAATACGGATATTTTCAAAGCTAATCAAATAATTACCTTGAATTAATGCATTAATAATTTCCTTTGTTCCATCATATTTAATAATGATATTTTTATCTCCAAGATCATTTCCACTTCCAGAAGATCCATTGATTGCATAAAGTTTTAAAAAATTTAAATTTGGTGATAATATTTCTATAACAGAATATTGGACACATGCGTATCCATAACCATTTATATAAGAAATTTTTGGCAAAATATCAATTGTTGCAGATTGTTTTAAATCATCACTAAATGAAAAAAATGAAATATCCTTTAAAATACTTGAGCTATGATCACTTGATATAATCTGAACTTTTTCTAAAACAGAATTGTAAACAAAAAATAATTTGTAATTATCATTAATTTCAATTTTTTTCAATAGATTTTTTAAATATTCTATATATTTTCCATTTTTCATTTTCTTTTCATCTAAAATCATTATTCTATGAATAAAGATATTGCCAAAACGGGAGTTATTATTTAATCTTTCTAGTAGGGGATCTAATCTTTCAAATTCTCTTTGTTCCCAATTCTCAATATTTGATAGATCCCATGTAATGAAAAGGTATTTAGTTATATCTATCAAATTCCTCATACCACTATGATTATTACCTAATACAAAATTTGTCCATTCATGTAATTCTAACTCAAAATAATTTCTTATTTGTTGAGAATTATTTAAATTTTCTCGACAATAAGGTGGCATTAAAAAAATTTGATTATGATTTTCAATAGAAAACTCCTTAAAGCTATAAAAAGTTTTATCAATTCTTCTTTGATGTTCCCTACATTGAATGTTTGGTTTCAAATATTCAAAAGATTTGATTACCTCCGGGAGAATAAAGTTATCATTTTTTTCATTAATTAGAGCATATTGCTCAATCCAAAACTTGATAAAAGATATTGATAACTTACGATTACTCATAATTATTAAATTAATAATTAAAAACCATAATACACCAGCAGTTATGTAAATAAATACATTTGATGAATTAGATTCCTTTGAAAAAACCGCATATATACTTGCTATAGATCCAATAACCGCTAATATCGAAATAAAAATACCAATTGGGCTTTTTCCTGTGATTTTAAAGTTGAAAGAATACTCCATTTCTTTCCTCAATATTTTATAATATTATTATTTTTTACTATTTTAAAAAGGAATGGTTTTATTAAATCCCCATTTTCATCAAATGTAACATTTCCATCTACTCCTGGAAAATCTTTAAGATTAGAAAGATAATACTGAATTCTATCTATATTTGTTCCAACATTTTTAATTGCTGTTACAAGTATTTTTAGAGCATCATAACCAGAAGCTGAGCATACACCGGGTTCTTTGCCATAAATCGATTTATATTTATTTTTGAAATTTATTGTGATTGAATTACTTGTATCAGCTTCCTTAGGTACAGTATAAATAACTCCTTCAGCAGATTTTCCTGCAAGACTTAAAATTAGCGGGTCATCAAATCCCTGAGAAGAGAGTATTTGTAATTTGACACCAAGTTGTTTTAATTGTCTTAAAGCAATTGACATTTCTTTTGGCCATCCTGGCAAATATAAACCATCAGGGTTCAATTTTTTAATGGTAATAATTTGTTCTCTCATATCATAAGCATTTTGTTGATATGATTCATAAGATATTACATCACCACCCAAATTACTGAAAATATTTTTAAAAGTTTCAGCTAATCCGATACCATAAGAAGCATTAACAAATAATATTGCCGTTTTCTTCCATTTTAAAGAGTCGAATGCAAATTTAGCAGCTATCTCACCTTCAAGTGCATCGGAATGCCAATTCCGAAAAATATATTTACCTGCGTATGATATTTTTGGATTTGAAGCTCCAGGAGATAATAAAATAATTTTATTTTTTTCAGCGATGGGAGCCATTGCCAGAAGCCCAGAGCTATTTATATCACCTATTATTATTTTTATTTTGTTTATTGAATACAATTTCTTTAAAGCATTGACGGCACTTTGTGGATCAGTCTTACTATCTTCATAAATCACTTCTATTTTTATACTATATATTTTTTCAATATCTGTTATTGCTAATTCTATACCATTTTTTGCATTATTTCCATAAGGAGCAGCACTCCCAGTCAAAGGTAATATCGCCCCAATCTTAATAACCTCTTTCCCCTCAGGTTTGCTTTTCTCATTGCAAGCAATAAATACAAAAGAAAGAGCAATTAATAATACAATAAGTTTTTTCATAACTTCACCTTTAATTTAAACAAACACATCATCTAATAATTTAATATACTCCAAATCCGTGTTTTTGTTTTTCACTTTGTTGTTACAATCTATATTCTTAAATATCTTACCATACTTCAAGCCAATAATTTTGTCGGCTAATTTTATAGTTTCCTTCACTTTGTGCTCAACTATCACAAACGAAATTTTACTATTGTTCAGTTCGCTGATTTTTTCGAGAATCTTTCCTGTGTTTTTCGGTGATAGCCCTGCAGTCGGTTCGTCAAATAATATCAACTTTGGCTGATGTAAAAGAGCCATGCCTAATGCAAGAAGCTGCCGCTCGCCGCCGCTCATTTTGAAAGGAGTGCTTTGCCGGAATTCGGAAAGAAGCGATAAAACTTGATAGACATAGTCAATTCTTTCACTCAAAACTTTTTTATCCTTCAAAGTTAAACCGGCAACTTCGAGATTTTCCTGAACGGTCAGTTCCTCAAAACAATTATCTTTTTGCGGAATATAAACCAATCCCCTTTGTATCAAATTTGAACTGTGCGAACCCGTAATATCTTTGCCGTCAAAGAACACTTTACTGCCATTGTAGGGCTTCAATAAACCGTAAATGGCTTTTAGAACCGTACTTTTCCCTGCTCCGTTCCCGCCAATCAGCAAAACAATTTCACCTAAACCGACATTGAAAGATACGTCGAACAGTACCTGTTTTTTCCCGTAACCGGCTGATATATTTTTTATTTTAAGCACTTTCACCTATTAATTATACAAATTTGCTAAATATATGCGTTTTTAACAAATTCATTTTCTTTAAATTCATGATAATTCTTAAATTCCGTAACTTTCCCCTTATGCAAAAAAAGCAGTTTATCCGAAATATTCCCGATAAATTCCGAATTATGCTCGATTAACAAGACCGTTTTACCTTCCTTTTTGAGATTAAGCAGCAGTTCCTGAATTTTTTTCTGGTATTCGGGATTAATTCCT
>JAZDIP010000087.1:0-22524 GCA_043804925.1 bacterium
AGAACACAGTAATAATGCATTAGATGTTGCTAATGTTGATGATGTATTATTCGGGATAAAGGAAAGACCGCTTGTATATTACGAAAACGGCGGAGGAGCAATTGAAACTGATTACAAGGTATTGCTGAATGAACGAAATAATAAGGTATTGTATATGGGTAAGATATATAGCCCGATACATAATCAGGATATTATTGAAGCAGTAGGTATGCGTGAAGAACTGAAGCTTGTGAATGTAAGAAATTACTATGGCAAGAGATTTGAGTTTACATATACGATACCGCATACAAAGTTTCAGCTTGGACCGGAAGAAACAATGTTTAGCTTGAATATTGTAAACAGCTATGACGGTACATCGAGCCTACATGTGATAGGTGGTTTATATGTATTGATATGCAGTAACGGTGCCCAGATTGGACGTATGACATATCAGTTTAAAAGAAAGCACACAGTTGCTATAGGCAGGAATGAAATAGCAGGTTTTGTTCAGGACAGTTTGGAATATTTACATACCAGGACAGACAATGTTTCACAGAAGCAATGGAGTGATGACAAATCTTTAGTTAAGGATAAGTTCAATGCTTTAGCTAAGGTATTTCCTGAACGCAAAGACCAGCAGTTACATCCAAGTGTTATGTCACTCAATGCTGAGTATATGAAGATGGAAAGGAAATATACCTACCTGAAGGAATTTGCTTTGTTTATGGCAGCTACTAATATGACTACCAGACCTGAACAATATGGTTTGTGTCCAAGCTATACAAAAGCATTGGATAATATAATTGGAAATGTATTTTTTAATTAATAAGAGAGGATAGAAATGATTTCATTTCACAGAGTAACAAGAGTATTACTAACAGAACCTAAAGCTACAGTAGGTAAGGATGGATTCACGAATGAGATTCTTATACATATGGAAGACATGGATAATCCGATACAACTGGATTTGTTTTCTGGTAACGCAAGCAGTCTTCGTTTCTATGATAACAGGATGAAGACGTTTAAGGAGATTATTCGGGAGATGGCACAGTCTGATACAGTAGCTAAAGGTGAGGAGGTATAATGGAAAATAATGATAGTATAGCTCTAAGGTCAAAGTTTGAGACTATAGACTTTGAGACTGGTGAGCTTGTTAATGTACTGGATTCTTCTTTATCCGTAAAAGGTAGAGTAGATACAGCAAAGTGGCTGATAGACAGATTTAACAGCGAGATTGAACTTTGCAAGCAAAGAAAGTTTTCATGGAATGAACGTGAAGAAGTCTTTAAGTTCGGGATAGAACGCATAAGACAGTGCATACAGGAGGATATGGTAAGAGAAGGGTATGACAAGATTAAGACTATGGAGAATACTATATTTCTTACCGATAAGAGTAAACTGATTTGTACAGAGCATGATGTACCTAAAGAATTAAAGGTATATGATATAACTCTTAAGAATTTGGATTACGAACATCTTCAGGAGGTAGTGGCATTGGCTATGGAGAATGACTTGGAACACAGCTATAAAGACAGGATAGAGCCTGTTATTCTACCTGATAATATGAAGAAAGTCATTCATTCCAAGATGATAACTTTTCGTAAAAGCCCAAAGTCCAATAATTAATTTCAGCGAACAGCACACTTAAAGCTATATCATGAGATAGTTAGCTGAGAGCCCAGTATTTCTTAGCATTTCTTTGAGAGAGGCTATAAATAGACTGAAAGAAACAAATCAAAGAAACAGTATATTCCGGTTGTGGAGTATATTGTTTCTTTTTTTTTATTATTTTGAATAATTTTGAGTAAGGAGATTTTAAAAATGAAACAAGTATTATCAACAGAGATAACAGTAGAAGAGCTACGTCAGTTAATCACTGAGGTTGTAACTGAGTGTATTGAAAAGAAGGAACCACCAAAGGTTAATCCGATTGAGGATAGGATGGTAACAAGGAAAGAACTAAAGCAAATACTCAAAGTATCAGATGCAACAATACACAATTTAATGAAGAAAGATAAATTACGTTATCACAAATTCGGTAGAAAGGTTTATTTTAAACTATCTGAAGTATATGAATACATGGATGTAAAAAAGCAGTTTGAAGAAAGGTTTTTAAAGAGAAGTAAAGCAAGATAAACTATTTAGAATATGTACGCTATTTGTACGCTAATGTATACAGATATTTTGTAACTTATTGATTTATATGGTTATTATAATATTATATTGTAGCATATACGGGAATCGAACCCGTATTACGGCCTTGAGAGGGCCGCGTCCTAACCGTTAGACGAATATGCCAAAAATTGAACTACAAAAATAATCATTTCTAACTTCATATAAAATTCAATTTTCATTTTCATTCCTGACAATTTTACTTAAATTTGTATCAATATTAATTTTTATTTGGTTTGAATGAACATTGATTTTAAATTATACCCGTGTCTTAGACTGCTCTTTGTTTGTATAATAGGAGTATTTCTTGGTTATTTCATTGATATCAATTACACGGTTCTTTCTTTTTTTCTCATGCTTTCACTAATATGTTTGTTCATAAAAAAAACGCGAGCTGTATCATATTATTTAACTACTCTTTGTTTCGGAATATGGTTTACTTATCAAATTAATGAAATAAAGATTATTACTCCTGATAAGGTTTATCAGAAAATCCCGGCTTTGATTCAGGGTAAAATAGTAAAGACTATTAAGGTAAGCAAGACACGAGCTACATTTATTGTCCAAGGTGATTTTGATGGTCAAGCTCTCCCCTACCTAAAAAATCAGAGAATATTGTTGACTATTTTCGGATTGAAATACAGACCAATGAAATTAGAAACTGGAATGTCAATATTTGCAGATGTTACTGCTAATACTCCACGAAAGCCACAGTTAACAACAGATTTTCCGGAAAACGATTTTGCAGCTTCATTAGATGTAAAATGGATTGCTTCTACTTCATCACGATTTGTTGCTATATTGAATACTCCATCAGGTTTTTTGAATTTTAAGGATAAACAAGTGAAAGCTATTCAGGAGCGAATAAATTTATTATTTCCTGAAAATTCATCGCCTATTGTAACGGCATTATTAACAGGTGATAAAACAAAATTATCAAATGAAACCAAGAAGTTATTCTCTTACTCGGGAACAGCACATGTACTTGCCGTCAGTGGTTTGCACGTTGGAATTATTGCAACAATTGTATTCTTTTTACTTGGATTTATTCGTAACAATTGGCTGAAATTCTTAATATTTTCATTCCTGATTATTTCTTTTGTTATCTTATCAGGAATGCAGGCATCGGCATTAAGAGCCGGACTAATGGCTATATTGTT
The DNA here is from genome assembly GCA_043804925.1 of bacterium. Lineage (GTDB taxonomy): Bacteria > Bacteroidota > Ignavibacteria > Kapaibacteriales > UBA2268 > ChocPot-Mid. The sequence goes on from JAZDIP010000087.1 coordinate 3,312, forward strand.
TGTATATTCCAAAACATTGCAAAGACATGCAAATCCTTTGAATATAATCTCAATCGCTATTCTGCTTTTACTAATAATATATCCCGAAATGCTTTATTCAGCTGGTTTCCAGATGTCTGTTTCAGCGATTATAGGGATTATTTTGTTGTTCCAACCTATAAGGAAATTTTTTCAAACTATCATAAAGCATGAAAATATAATTGTTAATTTTATAATATCTTCACTTGCGATTACTTTATCTGCTTCGATTATTGTGGCTCCTTTGGTGGCTTATTATTTCAAGGTATATTCAGTTGTTTCACCTTTAGCTAATTTACTTGTCATACCATTGATGACACTTGGCATGAGCTTCTCAATTATAGCTTTATTATTGTCTTATATTTATTTTCCGATAGCAAGTATATATGCCTTATCTGCTGATTATTTAATAAGTTTATCACAAAGAATCAATGAATGGGCAGTAGAATTACCTCACTCATATTTGATAGGAGATAACTTAATATTCCCTGCTGTTCTGATTTCTTTTGCTATTGTTTATATTACTCTGTCTTCAAATATTAAACAGATTTGTTTCAGGTTATCTTATGCCGTAATTGTAGTTTTGTTTGTATATTTTCTTTTCCCGGAAAGAGCAATTAATGAAGTAAAAATATATCCCCGAGAGCAGTATGTTGCTATTGAATTACCTAATTTTAGAGACCAAAAATCATTTGTATTAATTGACAGAAAACCAAGGCAAAAACCACTGAGAGATTTTCCAATGTTTAACTATTTGAAAGATATTAAGCAACCTGCAAAGCTATATTATTCAGGAAATGCAGGACTGTCAATAGTTGATGATTTGAAAAAAAGTTCTCATTTTAAATCTTTTGAAATGGATTTGGATTTCCAAAGGGAAGTTCAAAAACTGTTAAACATCAAAGAAGAAATTCCACAAATTATTAATTTGGAATACTAAACAAGAATGATTAACAATTTTCAAATATTAAAACCCGAAATATTTCCAGAAAACGAGATTCTATCGGGAGTTACAATGAGAAATTCAGATTTATTCCCTGAAAAAGGTTTCTCAATATCAAATTTGGATTATTATACAGAATATGAAATTGATACTCACAGGAGATTTTTAGCTAATGAATTAGGATATGAAATTGATAAATTAAAATTTCAAAAACAAGTACACGGAACTGATATTCAAATAGTATCTTCACAAACTCCAAACGGACTTGAAACTGACGGCATGATAACATCGGAAAAAGGAGTGATATTAAATGTATCAATAGCGGATTGCCTGGCGGTACTTATATATGACCCTGTGAATCAAGTTATAGCTGGAATTCATTCAGGATGGAAGGGAACAAAGGAAAATATTGCAAAAAAAGGAATACGAAAATTAGTAGAAAATTTTTCCAGTAATCCTGAAAATCTACTTGTATATCTATCACCCTGTGCATCAGGAAGAAAATATGTAGTCGGTTATGATGTAGCTCAATTCTTTCCACTGACATCAGTTCAAATTAATGAAGAAAAATATTTGTTTGATAATAGAAAGCAAGTTTATGGACAGTTAATAGAATCAGGTGTTAGAGCAAGAAATATTGAAGTATCGGATATTTGTACTATCGAAAATACAAACTATCATTCTTTCAGAAGAGATAGTGACAAATCAGGGAGAATGTCATCATTTATTGGTCTGAAATCTTAATTGACGGATTCAAAACATTTTCTTATTTTTGTTTATTGACTAATAATTGGTATTAATAATGCATAAAGATTTAGGTATTTACATAAAAAAGAATTTGAGATTCTTAACTAATCCTATCAGAGCTAAAAAAGCAGGATTACCTCCCGGTACTCTTGTATATACGGGAGATGTAATTGATAAGGAAATTGAAATTAAACTAATCTCTTATGATTCGGATGATATCGTTTCTCATGTCTCCAAAGATATTACAGAGGTCTTGAATAAATTTAACAAAGATAAAATCAACTGGGTAAATATTGATGCACTATATAAGACCGACATTATTAATGAAATTGGAGAATATTTCAAGCTTCATCCATTGATACTTGAAGACATATTAAATACACAACAACTACCTAAAATTGATATCGAAGATGAAAATGTTTTTATTACTCTCAAAATGCTGTCAATAAATCAATACGATGAAATTGATATTGAACATCTGAGTTTTGTTTTAGGAACAAACTATGTTATATCTTTTCAGGAGAAAAGAGGCGATGTATTGGACGGTGTAAGGGAAAGAATTATAAATGGAAAAGGCAAAGCGAGAAAACGAACTGCTGATTATCTTTTGTATATGATGATAGATGCGATTGTTGATAATTATTATCTTGTGCTTGATAATATAAACGACAAAATTGATAGTCTGGAAGAAGAGATATATTTCAATCCCACACAGGATAATTTCCAGAAAATTATCGATTATAAAAAACAACTGATTCACTTAAGGAAATCCATTTTCCCACTTGAATCAATTCTTAGAAAATTATTAGATGAGGATATTCCGGTAATTGAAAGTAATCATGCAAAGTACTTTGAAGATATCCTGGACCATTTAAAAAGTATCGTACAGGATTTGGATATAATGCGGGAAGTATTGCTGGGACATATCGAACTTTATATGTCATCATTAAGTAATAAGACGAACGAAGTTATGAAGACCTTAACCATCGTAGCATCAATCTTTATACCGCTAACTTTTCTTGCGGGAGTTTATGGTATGAATTTCAGGTATATGCCTGAACTTGAGTGGGAATGGGGATATCCCTTGATACTCACTATTATGGGATTAGCCGGACTTGGGATGTTTATTTATATGAAAAAGAAAAAATGGTTTTAAAATAGAATAAGGAAAATATTATGGCATCAATGAAAGTAATTAATGATTTTTTGGCGACAAAGCAATTTGCTCTTGCAGGTACATCGCGTAATCCTAAAGCATTCAGCCGTTCTGTGATGAAGGATTTATCGGCAATCGGATTTGACATAATTCCCATCAATCCAAATGTTGAAGAAATTGACGGGAAAAAGTGCTATAAGTCTGTTACCGATTTACCACCGGAAATTGACCGGCTGTTGATTATGACAAATAAATCTGAAACCGATAAGATTTTGGAAGAAGCTATTAAGAGGGGATTTGAAAGCATCTGGGTGCAACAAACAGCTGATTCAAACAAAACTTTGGAAATAGCAAAAACGAATAATTTCGATAACATCGTAACCAAGCAGTGCATTTTTATGTTTGCAAATCCTACAAGCATACATAAATTTCACAGGTTCTTCAAAAAATTATTTGGAATGATGCCGAAGTAGAATTTAATTACTAATTACTAATTACGAATTACTAATTACGACATAGGAATGAGTTTTTTAAAAAGTAAATAATAAAAATGTTATTTACTAAGTAAATTATTTAACAAAGAGGTAAAGATGACAATCGAATATATTATTGAACTCGATAAAAAGAAAACTGTTTATTATCAGGTTGATTTAAACAGAAAATATGAGGTTATGGAACCTGAAGATACTCCTGAAAAATGGGTTTTGCTCGATTTCCATAAATGTCCTGTTTGTTCTCTTAATTCGAAAAAAAGTAAATTTTGCCCGGTTGCATTAGATATTCAGGATATACTTGATTTATTTAAAACAATCAAATCTTATGAGTATGTTCAAGTGACAGTTAATACAAACGAAAGAACCTACTTCAAGGAATGTGATGCTCAAATAGTTGTCGGTTCATTGTTTGGATTAATAATGGCAACCAGCCATTGCCCAATACTATGCAAACTAAAACCTATGGCTATTTTCCACCTGCCATTTTCCACTTATGAAGAGACTTTGGCAAGAACTATCGGATTTTATTTATTAAGTGATTATTTAAAAACAAAGAATGGAGAGGAACCCGATACTAAATTGCTTGGTTTAAGAAAATTGTATAAAGAGTTGGAAATAATTAACCGAAGTTTGAAAAACAGAATTTCTGAGGCAAGTCTTGAAGATTCATCTGTTAATGCAATAGTTAATTTCTTTTCGCTGTCCATATTAATCGAAAAGTCTTTGAATGAACAGGTCGAAGATTTAAAAGATTATATCGAAATGTTTTGAAATATTATTTGACTATTAATATTATTTTACGGTATAACCAACAGAAGTAATAGCAGAAATAACGGCATTTAAATCAAAATTTCCCTTAACGTATGCTTCACCCTGAGCGAGGTTGACTTCAACTTCAGTTACACCAATGACACCTGATATTGCTTTTTTGATATTCATAACGCAATGGTTGCAAGACATACCTCCAATTTGAATTGTTTTTGATTCCACAGATTTTTCCTTTTTTCTTATTTTACTTAAAATTAATTTTCTATATAATGAAGCTATTAACATCACAAAAAATATAGAACCGATAATCCACTTTAATTCAGGTGAAATCATGCCTTCATGATTGTGTGCATGACTCATCATCGTATGAACATTTATATCAAAATAGATAAATATTTTATCCAGTAACAAACCAAATAATATAGCGGTAATGCTGATCACGGCAATATAAACTATTGATATTTTCTTTCCTAATGTTTTTAAAAGAATAGTAAATGAAGCTGCATTGGTTGCAGGTCCAACTGCTAAAAATACGAAAGCAACTCCCGGGGAAAATCCCTTCATCATTAATGTTACTGCAATCGGAATTGAAGCTGTAGCACAAACATACATTGGGACGCCGACAAGTATCATTAACAACATACCTGCGATACCATTGTTAATAACGCTTCCCTGAAAAAAATTATTGGGTATAAGGTAAGCTATTAATCCGGATATTAAAAGACCAATAATAAATTGTACTGAAATATCGTCAAGAAATTCAACGAAAGAATACTTGAAGAATTTGTTGAACAAATTTTGCTTTTTTTCGGATTGACATCCACAATCAGCATCGCAAGTATCATCTATTGACATTTTAGATTTATAATTTTTTATCTCTATCTTTTTAGTTTCTTTTATGTCAGTTTTGATAAATCGGACAACAGTTCCGCCTGCAATTCCCATGATTAATGCAGCGAAGGGTCTGAAAATGGCGAATACCCAACCCAACATACCATACGTTGCAATTATACTGTCAATCCCTGTCTGTGGTGTTGCTATTAAGAAAGAGACAACCGAACCTTTAGATGCACCATTTTTTGACATATAAACAGCTGAAGGGACTACACCACATGAACAAAGCGGAAGTGGTATTCCAAAAAGAGCTGCCTTAAAAACAGACATGAAATTGTTTTTACCAATATGCCTGACAATTAAATCTTTGTTAAAGAATAAATTCAGTAAACCGACGAACAGCAAACCCAGCATTAAATATGGTGCCATTTCAAGAAATAACCATAATGTTTCTTCAAGTATTCCGAAAATAAACATAATTATTAAAAACTAATTAATTTTTTAGTGACAACTAATGTATTGAAGGATTGGGGATGTAAATATTTTATTTCGAGATGGTTTAACACCCGGTTAATTCATGAATTTTTTGAACCCTGACTGCATGACGTCCACCATCGAAATCAGTATTCAGAAAAATTTCAGTTATTTTTTGAGCAGTTTCATAATCCATTAAGCGCGCTCCAAGGTTAAGGACATTAGCATCATTATGTTTACGGGTAAGGAAAGCCATTTCTTCAGAGCAGCAGTTCGCGGCTCTTATCCCTTTGACTTTATTACAAACGATGCTCATTCCAATTCCTGAGCCACATATGATTATTCCATAATCCGCTTCACCTTTTGCTACAGATAAAGAAGCAGTGAAAGCAAAGTCAGGATAATCGCAACTGTCAAGCGAGTTTGTTCCGAAATTGAGAATTTCATGATTTTGGCTTTTCAGCCAATTCATTAATTTGTCTTTTAATTCAAATCCTGCATGGTCACAAGCAATTGCTATTTTCATAATGTAATAAAATATTTGGTAAAATTATTAATGATGCAAATTAAGAAATATAGTAAAATCAAAAAAATTTTGATTGATTTTTGATTGTATATTTTGTCAGTTGCAACAACTGACAAAACAAACGGATAATATGGATTCTGTAATTCATAAGATAACAGATTCCTGCTTTCGCAGGAATGACTCTAACTGGAAGTGTTTTTTTAAATAACGAACTTTAATTTTTCTGACAGGTCAAAGAACTTTCTTTACAAAATCCACAAAATTCTGCTTCTGCAGGCAACTTTTAAGTCTTTCAATTTGACCAATTCAATAATGTATTCATTCTCAGACATCATTTCCATTTTTACTTCTAATTTATCCCCATATAAGACTTCCGATAAAAAATTGATTTCAAATTTTTTGATATTGAAGTTTTGATGATGTTCCAAAGAAAATGCATCTAACATCATTTGGATATATCTTGAACTTGTTACATGTTTATTAATATCTATATCGCTGTAAAAAGCTTCTAAAGTTCTAATTTTTTGAATATTATCTGATATTTCTGGTATTTTTTCAGGATTTCCGGTATGTTTTTCTTTATCTGAAACTATAAAATCTAAATTCAGGTGTTTCTTTAATGGTACAAATCTTCGTGATTTAATATCAATCATAGCCCACATTGTACATGCAGAAGCAAAAAGGTTTTTATTATCATCATAGACATTAAACCTTCTTTTTGTGAAAACATCCTGAATGTCATCCACCCAAGTTTCAATCCACAAATTATTAGTACTTGGCTGATTCGCTAAAAACTCAAAACTAATTCTGCCCAGCATCCAGGTTCTACCATTTTCCATCAAATCTTCAATTCCAAACTTGTTGGATTCAGCATGTTTGCCGGCGGCATCCAATACGCTGTTAATCAAATTGACAAATGAAATTCGATTTTTAAAATCAAATTGTCCGGGTCTAAAATAATATTGATATAATCCGATTTTTTCCATAATTTTCCTACAAACAGGTCGCTGCTATGCAGCTTAAAAACACCATTTTTTTTATTTTTTTTTCTACAATCAGGTTGCTGCTACGGAGCTTAATTTCTCTCATACAAATTAGCTGCCATGTTGTCGAAACTACGTTGTTACGTAATTCAAAATTAATTTAAAACACTTTACAAACTTTTAAACTTTATGAACTTTATGAACTTTATGAACTTTATAAACTTTACAACTTTCTACTTTTCAATCTCTGTTTCGACTGTTATATTTACAGTACGGCAATAAAAGCGTCCTTCAGGTAATTCATTGTTGTAAATTAATTCTGCTTCTCCGATACCTTCGAAGCTAATATCTTTTGAATTTTGTATTTTGGACGCAACATTTTCTGCACGCCTATTCGACAGATTAAGATTGTAATCATCGTTACCCATCCTATCTGTGTATCCCTGAATATAAACCTTGGATTTTTCTTCAATACGCTCGTTAATAAATTCCAAAATTCTCTCATTTGTACGATTAAATTCGGCTTTGTCGAAATCAAATAAAATCAAGCTGTATTTATCAACCTTTTTGTCACCTTCACTGCCTAATTGCTTTTCGGCAATTGTTTTTTTATCAACATAAATTGTATCGGGTTTGCTTAATATCTTGTTTCCCTGTTCATCTGTAACTTCCAATTTAAATATTACCGGTTCTGAGTTTTTTGGAATTGTTTGCTTTGCTTCGGAGAGTCTCCATATCAATCTTTCCGGCATTTTAAATTCTCCCCTAAAAATGATTAATGATATATCCGATTGTATTACTTCCAAATTCCATCTTGTAACATTATAGCAGGTACTTGCATTGTTATAAAACCGAATTTGAAACGGCTTAACTTCATTCAAAGTATCATTAATAATAACAGGAGCAAGAATTTCCAAATTATCGGAACTTATTTCAACCCTTCGGTTTTCTTCTATACCATCGGCATCATTATTATTTGAAGCTTTTACCGGTAAGCTGGCAAAATCAACATTAATCCTTTCAGGTTGAATTTTCCAAATATTAACAAAGTAATCTTTAACGGCATTTGCCCGTCTTTTCGATAGTTCCAGATTCTCTTTCTCCCTGTTGAGCCCGGAATTATAACCTGTTAAAGTTATTTTCGCATCGGGATATACGGACATTCTTTTTGCAACAATATTCATTATATGATAATATGTCTCAAGAGTAGATGTATTACTCAAATATTCAATTTTAAATCTGTTTGCTTTTGCTTCATTCAACATTGTATACCTCAATGGTATATTCGAAGAATTATCATCGAAAAAGATATAGTTCAACAAAGGTTTTATACTTGTAGACAGAAATTCTTCGACTTTTAATTCTGCTTTTGGATATTCTGTTTTTCCATCAGAAGCCATTGCATAAACTTTGAGGCAATTCCTGTTAACCTTGCCATTGTCAATTCTATCCGATATTGAAATATTTTTAAATCTATCTTTGGGGGGATAAAATAAAGTATCAACTCTATTCATTACGCATGTTATTATTAAATTATTATCCGACAAGCTTGTATCATAAGTAAGATATGTCCTTCCTTTTTCCATATATTCTTCTTTAATATCGGCTATCTCGATGTTCACATTCCTAATTGAATCCTTATTCCGTCTTATCTCCCTTATTTCGTATTTCACAGTAGGATTCACAGAATACTTGAGTGTAATTCCCAATCTTAATGTATTTACATCCCAGGTCAGATTACTGCCAATATCGGAATATCCGGTTTCAAAAAATACTTCGGGACAAATTAAATATTTCCCGTTATAATTTACGGGTATATCGTAACCAAAACCAACTATCAAAGATGCTTGAATGCCTAATTTCGCTTCAACATTTTTATCCATATCTGCAATATATTTTGACCCATCAGGGAATGTAAAATTTGAGTAATCCAGTAAGGATTTATCATGCTCAAACATTTGTGAAAATCTAATGCCTGCATTAAATCCCCCAAACAATGAGAACTCCTTAAAAAGACGATATCGAATCAGTGGCTCAAGTTTAATATTGGATAAATCTGAATTAATTATATGTTTTACGTTTGCAGTACTTAGATTCCCATTTTCAATTACTGTTTCGGGAATATCTCCAATAATCTCCGCTTTATGATGAGTATAAATTCCCCTTAAGAATAAAGAAGTTCTATTCGTAAATCTATATTCATAAAAAGCCCCAAAAGATATACCTGTGCTGTTGCCAACTGCCGACCTCGGGATGCTATCTACTACAGATGGCAATTGTCTCATGTCCACTGCCTGAAAAATATTATTGTAATATGCTGATATCCCGTATTTTGTACCTAAAAGAAAATCTTCATCACCGGCTGATGAAATTTCAATAACTGATAAAAAACCTATTAGTAAATAAAATATTTTTTTATACATAATCTATTTTTTTTCATTTGACATCCCGAAATTATCTTAACAGTCAATATTTTATTCCTTAAATTGACAATAGATGCCTCTAATATATCCGTCTTTTAACGGTAAACTTTTTACAAAATTAAAAAAATCGTTTCTATAATTAATTATAGAAACGATTCCGTCAATTGACGGTTTTTCAAATATAACAATTAATCCTTAATCATGGTTCCATTATAAATAACTAATTCTCCTTTTTCGTTTATTCCTTCAAATTTGTAAATATACGTTGCTTTTGGTGAATTTGCACAGAACCAGTAAACCATATTATATCCTAAACCTGTCGGGCAGTCCTTAATTCTTGTAACTTCCTGTCCATCCAAAGTAAATATTACGATCGATAAACTTCTAAGTTCTCTTGGCAAATAATATGAGAAATATGTATTATGAATTACAGGATTTGGATAATTCTTTACATTAACAATCCAGTTAGGTCCTTCAAATGGAATTTGTAACTGCCTCGAATTATTATTTGTACAGAACTCGGAATTCTTTACGTTATTCTGGACGGAAGCAAGAAACTCAATATATTCGAGTGAATCTTCAACTTTGTATATAGTATTCATCTGGATTTTCTCAAATTTGTCAATAAAATTGAAAACTTCAGAACCAACCAATACTGTATCTCCCAAATTAGATATTGCGTATATATTGACTGTAACATTTTCGGCGGGTGTTACACCATTTTGTATTTTAGCAGTTAATCGAACATCCGAATTATATTTCAATTTTGATTGAGATGCCGTCAGGTCATATAAATTAAGGTCAACAGCAGGTAAATCCAGTATTTCGGAATCTTTGTACGAATAAAGTGCCGGTTCGCTGTTTGGTACAACGGATTTACCCCTATATGTTACATCAACAGACGGAATAACTGCTCCCGTATCGAACATACAGCTACATACTCCTTCAACTTCCGTGAAGTTCAATAATAATTGTTTCTTTTCACCGGGTACACATGCACCCATACTCGCAATAATCTTGTTATCTACAATGGTACAATTTGCAGGTAATTTCTCTAAAATTGGCTTGAAATACGGTCCAATTTCGATTTCAAGAATGGCATTTTCAGCCATATCGTTACCATAGTTAGTTATCTGGACCAAAGATTCAATATCCTTAGGTTCATCGCTTTTAAATGTCAAAATTGCATCTTTCTTCGGTTCTTCCCCATTTATTTTGTTTACTTTTTTGAAATTATCCAGTTTCGGTCCAACTGTCGAAAGAAATATCGGACCAGCTGTTGAACTGTTTTTTCCAAATGGCTCAGAATTATAGTTCAAAGTTTCACTTATTGTAATTGGGAAGTTTTCAAAGTTTCCATAGCTTAATACTTCTCCTTGCGATAGAATATAAAATTCAGTCAAATCCTTATTCGGGAAGTCCTTGAATTGAGATAAATCTATTGTTTCTAATCCAGTAAGGTTATCGTAGCTCGAAGGTATAGGACTTGCAAGCATACCAAAATCGTTATAATTTACATCCATATTTGACCATTTTGCTTTGCATGTGCTACGGTAATCATCAGTTGACTCAACCTTAATATTTTCAAGATTGCCCGTTCCTATTACAAATTTCTGATATTGAGTAACATTGCCGTAATAATCCCTATTCGAAACTGAAAATTTCAAAGGAGGAACATCGTAATCAATTTGAGTGCTTTGCACTTTTTCCTTTTTTTGCTTACCAATAGCATTCTCATCATAATGCCTTCTTTCACCATCGATGTTAAAATTGACATCATAAGTTCCCCTTTTCAAATCCGTATCAACATTTAATAGAAATACAAAGTATGCTCTGCGTGATGGTTGCAATAAAGGTAATGTATTCCCGATTTTAACCAGCACTTCTCCTTCCGGTTGATTAAATCTCCAACCTGCCTTAAAAGCTCCTATATCATCACCACCCTGTATAATCTCACCTGTAACAGGGTCAACCTTCGCAGGCACCAAAGGTCTGGGATATGCAACATAAGACATAACTATTTTTGTATCCATAAGTTCTGCAGGAAGCAAAGGTGTAATTCTTGTATTTATCCAATTATCATCAGTACCATTCATTACTTCAATTTTTACTTCGAGAAAATTTCCACTAACCGTCTTTGGATAATCGGCTAATTCCGGATTATCCGGGTCAGCATCCGGTATCAAAGTAACGTTAGTCCTCCAATTAAAATTCGGGTCTATAATTGTCGACATATTGAACGATGGTGAAATCAAACTACATGGGTCTTTACCTCCAGAATAGGTCGTAATCGAAGCTTCCCCATATCCATAAGAAACATGATACGGGTCAAAATTATTATCGTATTCGTGTGGTTCTCCTTCATCTTTAACCTTGAATTTGATATATGTGGTATCAAATCCATATTTAACAAATGTGGGATTTGCCTGAGCAGTCAATTTAAAATCAACACCTTGAGCATAACCGCTGAGGACATGAGAAAATATTACCCAAGGCGACCCTCCGAATATTTCTTCTACGACAAGCCAGCCGCCTTTGCTAATATCAACAGGACCTTCCCTTCCTTGCCCTTCGTATATGCATTTGAACTTGAAATGAGTTTTACCCAGATTCTCAAAGAAATCATCTCCGTATTCATTATCTCCACCATGGTACCATCCTGATGTTACCATCCCATATATATCATCCTGAAATGGTTCTTCGGGATAATCAGGCCAATCCTCACCATTGTCTAACATAAATCCATCATGTAAATATCCTGTTTTTGATTGAAATCTGTCTCCTCTGTCATCTATCCAATCGTCAATTCCGTCGAAGTTATTGTCATCCAAAGACGGTGGTATTAAAAGCTGTGGAACATAGATATGGTACTGATATGGGTCCTCCCAAACCTCTATTTCATTTTTTGTATTTGGGTTATCGAGCCATTTCTTGAAAATATCTCCATCAACTTCTACAATTGAATTAATATCGTAAGTCCCGTCGGGTTTTGTTGGTAATGTTATCTTATATCCTCCCATTCCTTTAGGAATATCATAAACCATATATCCAAACACACCATCACCCAGTTCTTCTACTCCCTCGATTCTTTCCGAAGCGTCATTGTAATCCACATCATGTCCCGCATTCCTTATCCAGTAATACGAATATTCAGTCGAAGCATCAACGTCGAATGTTAAATTAACTTTTCCTGTTTTTGGCAGGAACTTTAATGTATCTCCATCATTGTTTGTGATTGTAAAATTATTACTCAGATACTCAAACTGCAATGGATTAGGTAACGGTGCATAATACGTATATGTAGAACGAATCGGATAAGTCCTGTCCTCACCGAATATCGTTTTGTATTCAAGATTAGAATACTCAGATTTTGTCGGTTTGTAATGAGTCATATCAATTTCTTCACCACCGAGAGATAGCACAGCAATGAACTCATTATGTGGCTGAGGCACTGTTCCGGCACAATAATCCGTGGGCTTAAGTTTATATCCCGTTTTCGCAGTATCAATAAATGTAAAGCCCTCGTAATTATTTATTCTTTGATATATTAATTGTTTCCAGACTACATTGCCGTCTTTGTCCCTCTCCATCCAATATGACCATGTTGTATCTGATAAATCAGCATCATTGATATCAGGAGTATAAGGATAATACATTCCGTTAACATTCTGGTCAAGCTTACCGTATGCCTGGCTTACACCTGCCGATAGCTCAACAAGCGGTGGAGGGTCAACCCAAATCTCGTAAGAACAGTAAGGATCAAAGTAGTCGTAACCGGCAACTCTGCCTATATTCCATTCCACCTTCCAAACACGCATCTTATCTCCCGGTTCTTCAATATCAACTATCCCGTCACCATCGGTATCCTGTGCAGTTAAACCATCATGGTCTAAATCCTCATAATATTTTGTATTACCTGTTCTTAAATGCTCCCATGGATTGAGCCAGTAAACACTTTCTTCTGTAATCTTATATCCTTTTGGATATATGCTTGCCGTATCCAGCCAGACATCAGGATGTCCATCGCTATCCATGTCATAATCAGGATTATTCTGGTCATTGCTTCCGCGAAGTACATCAATGAACTTACCCCCCGGTGTCTTCAATATCGGAATATTAATTGCATTGTCAGTCTGGTAAAAAGGTACATCCTTTGGAATATATTGCACATACTTTGTCTCTTCGGCAGAAGTCCGCTCCTTATTCTCCATTATCATAAAAACTTTAAACGGCTGATAATAAAGTCCGAGAAAATTCTTCCAATTCAGGTCAGTATCCGCTACCAGAAACGCGCTGAACATCACTTCTGCATAATCCCTATACTTCCAAAATAAATGCTTTGTGTTGTTTTCTTCATAGCTGATTGTTCCAAAGGAAGCATAAATACAATTCTTATTCCTGATATTTTGAATATATTTATCAACTTCTTCATGAATTTTATCATCAGGGTCAGGAGTTCTTAGTTGATATACGATAGTTTTTTCTGAATGAGGATTTAATAAAATATTAGATAAAGTTAGATTGTTTCCTGATATTGTATAACTCACATCATTGCTGGTCAATTCAACAAATGAAAAGAATGGTCTTATACTTTCAGTAATAACAAGATTATTTACAGGTGAATCCGATAAATTTCTTACTACAATTCTCACCTCAAAAGTATCAATTCTATCATAAGAAACAGCATTTTTCCCGGCAGTAAGTGTATCCGGTAACTCATTCCAAACAGAACGGTTCACATCAATACTTTTTGCAAATGTATAAAGTAAAGTGTTCAAAGTCCATTGCAACTGACGACTACCGTTACCTGCTTCTTTCATTCCGCCGATTGTCGGCAAACCAAGATTACATACAATTCTTCCACTGTTTGCTTCAGCACCTTTCAACTCAAAAGCGGCAGGAAATTTTCTAATTTGTGTTTCTGCTAAAATTTCGCCACCCGTAAGGCTTACTTTTGGAATTATATTTGTATATAAGAAATTTCCTGTTGCTCCTTTTGTAAAATTGACAGGATGTTCATTATCTAAAAAATTAATGCTTACCAAATTAGTCTGATTGTCTGCTTTCTCGAAGTCTCCGAAGTCAACTGCACCATGTTGTAAATATCCAAGTTTTTCGATTAAATAAGCAGAATTGTTTTCTGAATAAATCATTCCACCCTTCGACAAGAAGTTATCGAGTCTTTCTTTCATTTTAGGGCAAATATCAAAAACCTGGTCAATGTAATACTCATTTTCTTCTCCCTTCAAAGTGAATGAAGGAATTATCAGTAATTGTGTTGAACCGTCCAGAAAATTTTCCATAAGATAGTCTTCATCAACAAAATAATAGATGTTATCATATAGATAAGTATCGAACATATTCTTAAAATATATGGCTCCCCACGAAACAGTATTATTATTATGCTTGATTTTACTTCTGAATATGGCAATTTTCTTCGTACTTGGTTTGTACTGTATAGAGTAATGATTTTCAGTAGTCCAATCATAACTGTTAAATTGTGAACTCGTTACCGAAGCATATGCAGAAGGCACAGGTCCCGGTAAAATAAAGCTTCCTTTGTTGGTTCCGCTTTTTGCCCAGTAAATTGAAAATTCTCCAACTGAGGAAAAAAGTGATGTGTTATTATCAATCAATAAAGAAGGATAGTCTGCATAAGCACCATACAATATCATTTTGTATGTTTTCAAAAAGTCCTGTTGGCTGCTATCTGTTGCCACAATTGAACCGTTGGCATTAAGTCGTACATTAAGTTGACTTATAAAGAAAAGAAGGCACAGCAATATTTTTGTAATTTTTTTAATGCGTAAATTATTTCTCATAACGCCCCCAAGATTATTATTTTTTACTTTTCTTAATTAATCTACATATCAAATAACCTAAAACTATGTTGTCCCCAACATTTTACCCACGTATTTCACAGATGAACTTACAGCGAATATAATACTTTAAAAGATTAAATGCAAGAAAAATATTAAATTTTTTTAATTTTTTGAAAATTGGTTAAAATTACTACAAATCATGTATGAATTATTCATTCATAAAAAATATCAATGTTATTAAAAATCATATCCCAACGAAAACAGCCACCTTGGTTCCGTCCACATATAGTTCAAATTACCCCATGCTACATCTATCTTCAAAGGTATTCCGAGTAAATATGTTCTCAAGCCCACACCGGCACTCATTAATAAATTATTTGGTATTGTTTGTTCCTTTTTATTGATGATTTCTTTTCTTGTTGACTTAAATGAATTCCAATCCCCTGACCAAGCCCCTCCGATATCAAAAAATACCGCGCCCATAAATGCCTGTGCTATTGGTATTGGAGTGGCAAAAAGCCACCCGATAAAAGGAAAGCGAAACTCCACATTTGACAAAAAATATCTCTCCCCACTTAGAGCGCCTACTCCAAAACCCCTCAAAGGCATAATGAAACTTGAATTTAAAAATGCATAATCTTCCGGTTGGTTGAATAAGTAATTTGAGTTCACAACCCAACTGTTTATCCAATAATCAGTTCCACCAAGATAAAACGTTCTCGGATTTGGTCCCATGCTTGTCCCAATAGCTCCTCTGAACGCAATACTGCTTAATTCCGAAATTTGAAAATATTGCCTGTAATCAGCATGAATTGTTAAAAATCCAATACCGCTTGTGGATAATTTCGGTGTCCCCATAAAACCAAAATAATATCTCGAACCTCTAATAGGACCAAAATAACTATAAAATACGTCATCGTGAACATATCTTGCTTCAGGTATAAACAGCATTTTGGATAGTGTGGGGTCTTTCACATCCCAAACATTCTCTTTTGAAACATTCTTCCAGCTAAGTCCCCATTCAACCCTATTAAACAGGTCAAATGGATAGGAAGCCATCAATTCCGAACCGTAATCTCTTAATCTATATAAAGAAACTAAGGTATCCTGATAAATCCCATAAGTAAAAACTGCACCGTGATAACCGGAAATCATATAATCAATAACTTCAGGTTGATATAAATATGCCGCATAAAATGTACTGTTTCTCAAGTCAATAAATAAATTCGCTTGAAGATAAATCTTATGGTCACCCATTACATCACTGAAAAGTAATTGAGTAATTCCCTGAAAACCCCAAAGTGTACTGAAAGCAGGATTGCCTGAAACATAGTCCGGTGTAAAAGTAATTTTATAATCCCTCTCAACAAAACTATATGTAGTTGATGCATTGGTAATTTCTGCTCCCTCATTCCTAATTTCTGATTGATTTACGTCAGGATTTGGTTTCACTACTTGTTGGCGGCTGAACTCAAGTTCAAAGTTCCCGTAAACTTTTTCTCTGATGTTTTCTAAAGAATCTTCATTCATTAAGGTGTCATCCACTGCAATAGTATTAAGTATCTGATTTTTTGCACGTAATTTTTCCCGGTAATTTGTCAGGAATAAAGTATCAACACTTAGTTTTTTTTCAAGAGGATATCTCATCAGGAAAATATCATACGAGCCATCAATTTGTGTGCTGAAAAGCAATTTACTGTCATCGGTTGATAAAGAGATTTGTGCTATGCCCGTCAATGAATTTGTTATTGCACTTGATTTCCCGGTTACAAGATTCAATTTGTAAAGATTTAATATACCATTGTCATCCGAAGTATAAATCAAAAATTTATTTTCAGATGCGACAGCCAAAGAAGTTTTACTGTATTCCGGTAAATATGTAATCCTATCAATTTCATTTGTTTCAATGTTAATTCTATATATGTCCGTAGTATTAAAATCATGTTGCCATATTTTGAAATCATCCGATACTTTCTTTTTATCTATATTCTCGGCTCTGTCCGATATAAAGTAAACCTCCTTGCTGTCATGCGACCATGCGGGATAAGAATCAGAAAAAATATCATCCGTAATATTTGTCATCTTTTTAGATAGTAAATCATAAATATAAATATCACTTTGTCCTTTGTTGGAACCGATAAACGCAAGCTTATTCCCATCAAATGACCAGTTAACAGATGTAATCGATTTTAAACCGAAATAAAGTTTATCGTAATCTCCGGATTTAATATCAACCAAAAACACAGCATCCTGCCCACCGGATTTTGCCGAAACCACAAGTTTGGTTCCTTCCGGATTCCATGAGATACCCGGAGTCAGAATATTCAAATCTTCAAAATCCTGTTCTCTAAAACTACTGACAAGTTTTTCGGGAGACTTTTTTTTATCCTCGAGATTTCTAACCATGACACTAAAAATACCATTTGGTGCCGAAATATACGCCATCAATTTTCCATTCGGTGAAATAGCAGGTGACGAATTATAATAATTTGATTCCTTTTCCTGATTGGTAATTCTTTCAGCATAATCTTTAGGTCCCTCATACTTTGCAATATCAGGCCAATAAAACTTCTTCAAATCATTTTTAAATTCTTCTGAAAACTCTTCAAGAGTCATATTGAAGGCACTTTTAAACACAGCTTCAAGGTCTCTTTGCACTCTCAAACGATTTATTAAATCACCAACTCTTTCTTCCCCATACTTCTCTGCCACATACCAAAAAAATGCCTGACCGCCCCTATATGCATAATATCCTCCCATGCTAACCAAATCTTTCAGTTTTTCATTCAATGATATATCACGCATAAACATATCGGTTTCAACATTATACCCCCCCAAACTCTCGTATTCGGCTATACCTTCGCTAATCCATATCGGGATTTTACCAAGATTGCCACTCCGCAATGCTGTTTGAAAAGTACCTCCATAAAACATATCATTCATTACAGCGTGAACCAATTCATGATGTATAACGTGGTCAAATTGCGAGTAGTTCCCCTGAAAAGGCACTACCACACGGTTTTTACTTAGCTCCGTTACTCCACCAATTCCTTCTGTCATAAATTGACTTATAACATTCGTCTGTTGAAATTCATTGTGAGTATCATAAACAATTAATTTTATTCGCTTGTTAATTCTAAAATTCAGTGTCCTTTGTATGGATTCCAACGCTTTTTCGGAAGACAGGACAGCAAATTCAGCAAGCGACTTGGAACCTTCATTGTAATAAACTTCAAAATGATTTGATTCAATGAATTTCCAATTAAAATCATCGTATTGAACAATGTTTTTTCCAAACTGGGAATTGGCTGAAAATGGAGTCAAACAGCAAAATGTAAAAAGTAATACAAGTAATTTATATTTCATCGGACCTACCCAAAATAATTTTCTCATTTATTTATCAATTAACTTTTCAATTTATGACGAAATTAAATCTAATTAAGTTTCAAAATTAAATAATGTAATATATAAAGTTATATTGTATATTTATTTTAGATTGAAAATTCAGACATTTGGTTTAATTCTATATCAATTTTAATGTTAAAATAATTACAAATAAAAGGTAAAATCCAATAATGTAATTAATTTAATCAATAATAAATTTTTTGTATAGTTCTTTTTTGATATTTTGTATTTTGAGAATACACAATATGTTTTTTTAAAATAATTATTTGTTCAAATGAGATGTTGGTAATATCAAGAAAAACCGGTGAAGAAATTCAAATTGGAAACTCAGTAAAAATTACCGTGATAAACATTGACCGCGGTGTAGTCCGAATAGGTATCGAAGCCCCTAAGGATATACCAATCAAAAGAATAGAAATAATAAAGGATGATGCAGAAGTAAACGAAATTCCGGAAGAATCAAATGATATAAAAAATAATTAACCTTTTAAAATTAGAAACCGGCATTATTTAAAATAAAATATACTGAATCATTTAAGTATTTGAATAACTATACATAAATTCTATTTTCTATTTTCTATTTTCTATTTTCTAAAACCGTAGCGGGGACAGGACTTGAA
>JAZDIP010000088.1:0-3920 GCA_043804925.1 bacterium
GCAAGAGAATATGCTTCTCAGGGACAACACAAATCTTTGCTGGTTTCACTAAAACTGGCTGAGTTCGAGTTCTTAAAAAGTAAAAGAAATGAAACTCCGGTTGTCCTTCTGGATGATATTTTTTCGGAACTCGATGAAGAAAGGATTAAAATGGTTTTTGGATTAATCAAGGAAAATTCGGCTCAAACCCTGATAACCGTTACAAATCCTGATGTAATGAAAAAGATTTTGAATGAAGGGAATGAAAGGTGTTTTTTTGAAGTTGTTGACGGTAAAGTTTTCCGGAATTAAAATGTAGAACGAGGTTATGTCACTAAGCAACAATCAGGCGCAAACTTTGAAAACTTTGTTAGATAAACTTGTCGAAACAAAGGGATGGGAAGATAAACTCGACGAAGCAAAATTACCGGCAATATGGAATGATATAGTTGGTGACAAAATAGCTAAGCATGCTAAAACCGGTAAATTTCAGGATGGTGTTTTGACTATCATAACCGAATCATCAACCTGGAGAAGTGAGTTGAGATTAAGAGCCGAAGAATTGGTAAATAAATTGAATGAAAAATTGGGTAAAAATATTATCCAATCAATAAAATTGAAATGAAAGTATTTAATATATTTAAACTGGAATGTTATGAAAGAGGAAATAAAAGAAGAAATTGAATTACAGGTTGACAAGTATTCCGAAGACAGCATTAAAGTGCTCGAAGGATTGGAAGCTGTCAGGTTGCGACCGGCTATGTACATTGGAGATGTAGGAGAGAGAGGACTCCACCATCTTGTTCACGAAGTTGTTGACAATTCTATTGATGAAGTGTTGGCGGGTTTTTGTACAACCATTAAAGTTATATTGCATTCCGACGGTTCGTGTTCTGTTGAAGATAACGGGAGAGGTATTCCTGTTGGACCTCATCCAATAAAGAAAATTTCCACACTCGAAGTTGTCATGTGTACATTACATGCCGGTGGAAAGTTTGACAAGGGCTCGTATAAAGTTTCGGGCGGTTTGCACGGAGTTGGTGTATCTTGCGTTAACGCCTTGGCTATGAATGCTAAAGCCACTATTTTCAGGGAAGGTAAAATATATGAGCAGGATTATGAGATGGGAATACCGACAACAGGTGTATCAGAAAAAGGTACTACAAAAAAAACAGGTACTTTAATCAGATTTATTCCTGATTCTTCAATATTCAAAACAGTTGAATTCCGCTTTTCAAAAGTTGCTGACCGTCTCAGGCAGTTAGCTTTCCTGAATCCAGAAGTAACTATTGAATTGTTTGATGAAAGGGACGGAAGACATGAGATGTTCCACTTCACAAACGGATTGCTTGATTTTATCAAATATATTGACCAGAATGTTAATCATTTATCAAAACCTATATTAATTACAGGTTCAGGTACAAATGGTCATGATGTAGATGTCCAGGTCGAAATATGCCTGCAATATAATACAGGATACAATGAAAATGTTTTGTCTTATGTAAATAACATCAACACTCTCGAAGGTGGTACTCACGTTACGGGATTTCGTTCTGCATTGACACGTACAATGAATGTTTATGCAGAAAAATACACAAAAAACAACAAAATCAAACTCACAGGCGATGACTTTAGAGAAGGATTGACCGCAATTTTATCAATTAAAGTTCCCGAACCACAATTTGAAGGTCAAACAAAAACCAAGCTTGGAAACGGTGAAGTTGAAGGTATCGTTAGAACAGTAGTTAATGAAAAATTGGCTATTTATCTTGACGAAGAACCTAAAGAAGCAAAAAAGATAATCGAAAAAGCCGCATTGGCTGCAGAAGCAAGAAATGCTGCCAGAAAATCAAGGGAACTTGTCAGAAGAAAAAATGTGTTGGAAGGTTCGACTCTACCGGGAAAATTGGCGGATTGTTCTTTGCAAACACCGGAAGATACGGAAATATATATTGTTGAGGGGGATTCTGCGGGTGGTTCAGCAAAGCAGGGCAGGGACAGAAGATTTCAGGCAATATTACCTCTCAAAGGTAAAATATTAAACGTACAAAAAGCACGTGAAGTAAAAATTTTAGAGAATGATGAGATAAAGGCAATCATAACTGCCCTTGGTGCCGGCTTTGGTGTGGATTTCGATTCCGATAAAACACGTTACGGTAAAATTATATTAATGGCTGATGCCGATGTTGACGGTTCGCATATTAGAACACTTTTACTTACTTTATTTTTCATTTACATGAAAGACCTGATTCATCAGGGAAAATTATATATTGCCCAGCCGCCGCTTTATAAACTGAAAAAAGGCAAACAGGAATATTATGCCTATAATGACAGAGAACGGGACGAAATAATTCAAAGAATCCGGAAAGAGATGATAAGCAGAAAAGGAATTGAAATTGCTGTTGAAGATACAGGAGAAGTATTGACTAATGACGGCATTGGAATTTCCCGGTTCAAAGGTCTTGGCGAGATGAATCCCGAACAGCTTTGGCAGACGACTATGAATCCCGAATCGAGAACCTTGCTGAAAGTAACTATTGACAATGCGGCTGAAGCGGC
This sequence comes from bacterium, assembly GCA_043804925.1. Lineage (GTDB taxonomy): Bacteria > Bacteroidota > Ignavibacteria > Kapaibacteriales > UBA2268 > ChocPot-Mid. Next base: position 2,539 of record JAZDIP010000088.1, read on the forward strand.
TCATACTTTCGAAATGCTGATGGGTGATAAAGTTGAACCGAGACGCGAATTTATTGAAGCCAATGCTCAATATGTTAAAAATTTGGATGTTTAAAAAAATAATTTGAATATCATTGTTGGTTTAATAAAGGGCGGGCTTATGTTCGTCCTTTTTATTAATTGTCAATAATCAAATATCTCCCCAAATTTTCATATTTTTGTTTTTTATATTAAATAAATTTTGGATAAATAAGATGATTACTTTAAATGTTAATATTGACCATGTTGCAACTGTTCGCAACGCACGTGGCGGTTTTGAACCTGACCCGGTAACTGCGGCAGTTAAAGCTGAACTTGCCGGTGCAAGCGGAATTGTTTGCCATCTGCGTGAAGACCGCAGGCATGTTAATGATAGGGATTTGAGAGTGCTTCGGGAAGTTGTTACCGGAAAACTCGATTTGGAAATGGCGGCTAATGAAGAAATAATTAATATTGCATTGAAAACTTTGCCCGATATGGTAACTATCGTTCCTGAAAAACGTCAGGAACTTACTACTGAAGGTGGCTTGGATGTAGCAGCGAATATTAAAAAATATAAAAGTTTAGTTGAAAGAATGCACGAAAAAAATATATTTGTTAGCTTTTTCGTAGAACCCGATAGCAAACAAATCGATGCTGTAAAAAAAGCTGGTGGAGATATGGTTGAGCTGCATACCGGTGTTTATGCTAATCTGAAAGATGAAATATCAATTAAAAATGAATTAAACCGCTTAGATAAAGCAACCCGATATGCGAGAAAATTACTTTTAAAAGTTGCGGCAGGTCATGGACTGAATTACTTTAATACAAGCGCAATTGCACAGATAAACGATATTCAAGAATTAAGTATCGGTCATTCAATTATTTCCAGGGCTGTTTTTACGGGTATTGAAATAGCAGTTAAAGATATGCTTGAAGTAATTCACAAAGCTTCTTTGCATGGTATTATTGAAAAAGTAGCTTATGAGGTCAAATAGTTAGATGTGTGGTATAGCAGGTATAGTCGAGTATAGCAGCAGCGAACCAAAGATAAATCAATCTGTCCTCAAATCGATGAGTGATGTCATAATTCACCGCGGACCTGATTCCGAGGGACAATGGATATCACCTGACAGACGTTGCGGTTTTGCATTTCGACGTCTTGCTATTATTGACTTGAGTGAAGCCGGAAACCAACCGATGTCAACTCCTGATGGTAGGTTTACAATCGTTTTTAATGGTGAAATTTATAATCATCAGTCTATTCGTCAGGAACTTATCTTGAAAGGTTATAAGTACCGCTCAAACTCAGATACGGAAACAATCTTATTTGGATATAATGAATGGGGTTCTGATATTGTTAACAAAATGTTGGGTATGTGGGG
>JAZDIP010000089.1:0-2320 GCA_043804925.1 bacterium
ACAATAAACACAAGATTTCCAACACCCGTAATTCTTGCAGAAGCGGTTTTATTGGTTTTGACTATACCCACAGCCATTGCATTAATCAAGGGATTATCGAAATAGCAGTCTTCGAAATAAACTTCACCTGCGACTGTAGGAACTCCAAAACAATTACCGTAATAACCAATACCTTCGACTACTCCTCTCAACAAAAATTTGGTTCTTTCGAAGTTTAATTCACCGAAACGCAAAGAATCCAATGATGCAATTGGTCTTGCACCCATCGAGAATATATCTCTCAAAATACCTCCAACACCCGTAGCGGCACCCTGAAATGGTTCGATTGCAGAGGGATGGTTATGGCTTTCGATTTTGAACGCAATTGCATATCCACTACCTATGTCAATTAATCCTGCATTTTCTGCACCGGCATCAACTAAAAGGCGACCACCTGAACGGGGCAGAGTTTTCAATTGAAGGATTGAATTTTTATAAGAGCAATGTTCGCTCCACATAACACCGAATACACCCAACTCGGTATAAGTTGGTATCCTACCTAATATTTCACATACTTTTTGATATTCTTCTTCCGTTAAACCGACTTCCTTAGCTGTTTCGACTGTTACATCAATTTCCGAATACAGGTTATTATTGACTTCCATATTTTATAATAAATAATTGAAAAAATATTAAGTAACAAAATTAATGTTTTTATGGAAAATATGCTCATTAAAAATAAATTATATATTGATATTAAGCAAAAACCTTTAAAACCTTAGTAAAAAAAACAAGTAATCAACGTTTTGAACCTTATTACCTTATGTTCATCCTAACAGGATAAAGAAATAAGGTTTAACGGGTATTCGGGATTATTTTTTTACTAAGGTTTGACTGATTTGATAAGGTTTTTTATTAGTTAAGTCATTCATCCTGCCAACTGTAACAACTGACAGAACTGTTAACATTTTGAAAATTATTATTCAAAGATTACATTACAATTAATTATCAGTTAAAATTGCCTTTTAACTAAAATTTTGCTAATTTAGTTTAATGATTGAATTAAATTATGGAGAATTATTATGAAAAATATTTACTTTAAATTGCTATTAGCTATCTTAGCTATTTTCGCTTTCTCAAATTTGTATGCCGGGTACAATTCAGGGATAACACTTGACCTAAAGAATATTCCTCAAACTGTTCAATTAAATAATGTTGATTATTCAGTTGAAACGATACCTGATGGTTTCAATCAAATTATTGAAAACAAACAAAAAAACAAAATATTATCATTAGATGAAAACTGGTTATTGCTTGATTCGATAAATTTACATTCTTATATACAACCAAATGGAAACTTGGGTGTAAAGTTCTATCCGCTTGCAAGACACATGGATATTGTTGGAATGAGTGAACCAAATAGCGAAGTACTCAAAGCAATAAATAAATCACCGGAATGGATTAGAGTGGATTTGGAAAATACATTATCTATGCTTCCTGAAGCAAAACAGTTGGAGTTAGCTGATGTAATCAATAGTGCATATCATCCATATATTGATGAAATAGCTTTTGTGATAGCTAACACATCTCCAAATTTCTTAGTTTCCGGTTATTGTTACAGGCAATTATTTTCCGATAATGCAAGACTTTTATACGAAAATGACAAACAATTGAATTATGTTGATATTGTTGATTATGGTGATACTAACGCGGGTGATTACTATTCAACGGTAAAATATTGGAAAATAAATTCTGCCGGAGAAAAGGTACAGATTGAAGTACCAAGGGATATTTATTATTGGTATATTGTACATACGAAACTTTCCGATGAAATTCCAACATTTATTAAACCGTCTTATATTGAGTGCAACCCAGACCAATCTAATCATACATTGAATATACAGCCACCCGATAGAGGAGGTGTTTTTTGGAGAGATTTTTTATTTACACATACAGAAGAAAAATTAGATTCTCCGGGTGAATTCTATCCGGTGTTAAAAGACTCAATATCAAATTGTGAGGTTTTGTGGGATGACACAAACCAAAACAAGTCTGCTATCAAAACAATTACAAATTGGGTGAATGATGTAATGGATTTTACTGATAAAGGAGAAAGACCTCACCAGCCGGTCAGAATCTATGCCCTGCATATTGGGAGGTGCGGAGAGCATGAAGATATAACGAACGCTACAGCAAGAACCTGCCTGATACCCTGCAGAGGAATTTCAACATTATCAACAGACCATGTCTGGAATGAATTTTGGGATGAACAATGGGAACAATGGGAACCTGTCAATAACTCTCACAAAAATAAAATGGCTTATTCAGGAAGAAAATACGG
>JAZDIP010000090.1:0-15808 GCA_043804925.1 bacterium
TTAACCTTTTAAAATTAGAAACCGGCATTATTTAAAATAAAATATACTGAATCATTTAAGTATTTGAATAACTATACATAAATTCTATTTTCTATTTTCTATTTTCTATTTTCTAAAACCGTAGCGGGGACAGGACTTGAACCTGTAACCTTCGGGTTATGAGCCCGACGAGCTACCAATTGCTCCACCCCGCGATATATTAGGATTACAAATATACTGCTTTTAAAGTTACTATCAAAATATTTACCACAAATGAATATTGGAATCGGGCTATAAATCTCTCTATTTAAAAGCTTTCATTAAAAATGCCTTGAATTCTGCTTCATCGTCATTGAAAACCTCTGTAGCAATAATTTCACCTTCGGGTGTTAATAAAACATAAAGTGGAATTGCTACGGATTTAAACTTTTCCAATTGAAATTTTTTATTGGAAATATATGGTTCTTCATTTACATCTGTTATCAATTTAACCTTTACCATTTGAGCAAGCAAAGAACTAATGCTTTCTTTAGGGAACATGTTCTTTTCCATTTTCTTGCAATTTGTACATGTTTTTCCTGTGAAATCAAGAAATATTGGTTTGTTTTCTGTTTTTGCTAAAGCCAACGCTTCATCATAATTTTCCAGCCAATCACCTATTTCTTCAGTAATAACGACGTTCTGTCTGCCATCTGCCATCTGCTGTATGCTAATTTCCGATTGCGGAATATAAGTCTCGAGCTCACCCAAATTCATTCCAAATAATCCACCAACAAGATAGAATGTCAGAGTTGCAAATATCAGGGCAAATATTAATCTTACGGAACCTATTGTTTCAACATTTGAATCCATTTTTAATTTAAAAACACCAAGAATGTAAAATGTATTTAAAGCAAATATTCCAATCCAAATACTCAGGAACAACTCACGGGACAAACCCCCTCCCCATTGAATCAAGGCATTGTTAATGAAGTATAGTGATGTTGCGAGAACTATAAAACCAAGTACGACTTTCATATTGTTCATCCAACCTCCTGCTTTTGGCAAACTGCCTAATGCAGATGGAAAAAGTGCAAGAAAGAAAAAAGGAAGAGCCAAAGTAGCCGAAAAGCCAATCATGGAAATAATAGGATAAAACCACTCACCCGTTGAAGCCGCTATCAGTGCTGCTCCTACCAACGGTCCGGTACAGGAAAATGAAGCTAATGAAAATGTAAGTCCCATCAAAATAACACTTCCTACTCCACTTCCCTGCATACTTTTGGCATTTAATTTATTCATCAAACCTGTAGGCATTTGTATCTCATAAGCACCAAAAAGATTAAATGTAAAAAATATAAAAATGGCGGCAATAAACAAGTAAACTCCCGGACTTTTCGCAAAATCCTGTATTCCGGATGCTCCGAAAAGTACTGAGAATATAAATCCAAGTGCCGTAAAAGTAATAATTATCCCTATAGCATAAACTAAAGCATCGCGCAAACCCTTACCTTTAGCAGTTTCCGAACGTTTTGCAAAAAATGAAACAGTTATTGGTACCATAGGAAATACGCATGGTGTCAACAATGCTAAGGCACCGGCACTTATGGCAATCCATAAAAATGAAAATATCCCTGTCCCTGACTCCCCATAAGGTTCAAGAGTCAACTCTGTAACAAATTCTTCGGGAGGCATACATTTTGTTTGGTCGCACAATTGCATGTATACAACCGCTTTTAAAGTATCTTTTTCAAAATTCAAATCTTTTTTTGCTTTTAGAGGAATTTCAAATTCAACTTCACCTTCGTAATACTTTACCTGCATTTCAAAACCTTCATCCCGTTTGCTATGAGGTTTTGGTGCTATGATTTTTCCAGCCATTTCTGCAAAATCGTCAGGTCTAACAGTTATTTCAGTTGGTGTAGGACCAATACCATCTGCGTTTAGTTGCTCCTTCAAATCATAAGTGTACCAGTCCTTGTCAAATTTCAAAATCACTTTAACAGAAAATGATTCGCCCTTTTTAACTTCCATTACCGAAGGATAAGCACTCAATTTAAAATGCTTTTTATCATTTGAGATACCGTTATAATTAAAAAATATGGTTAATATCAATCCAAAAATTAAATATTTTAACTTCATAAAAATTGCCTTAACTAATTATTACTAAAAAATTTCTTATTCATTATCAGCTTGAAAATAGCTTATATGCCGTTGGTCAGCAAACGCAGAACGTGGACCTTTATTTTGTTTAATCTGCTCGGTCAAATTCTCGGAAAATATTTTTGCGGCATTGTAACCATAAGTTCTAAGCAAATAATTTATGGCGATAACTTCAGCAATAACCGTAATATTTTTTCCGGGGATAATTGGTAATTTGACAGTGGATATATCGATACCCATAATACTTGTTGCTTCCTCATCCATGCCAATTCGGGTATAATCATCTTTCTTGTCCCATTCCATTAATTCAACTATAATTTCCAAACGTTTCTGGAATCTAATAGACCGGACACCAAACATCTGCCTGATATCAATTATACCCAAACCCCTTATTTCCATAAAATGTTTTACAAGTGAAGTTCCTGTCCCCATTATCAAACTTTCCCTTTTCTTTGTAAGCATGACAACATCATCGGCAACTAAACGGTGTCCTCTTTCAATCAAATCCAAAGCAACTTCGCTTTTTCCGATTCCGCTTCTACCGACAAATAAAATACCTACACCGTATACGTCAACAAATGAACCGTGTACAACCGCCTGTGGGGAAAACTGGTCATCCAAAAACTCTGAAAGTAAAAATTGTGTTTTTGTGGTATTGAAGGGTGTCTTTAAAATAGCAATACCGGAAGTATTGGCAATATCTATCAACTCTTTATCGAGTATCTGATTATTCGTCAAAATAATGCAAGGCATGGGGAATTGAGTCAAATTCTTAAAAGCAAGAATTCTTTTACGTTTTGTCAAACCATTAAGATAATAACATTCAGTATTCCCAAAAATTTGTATCTGTTTAAAATTGAAAAGCCCAACGTAGCCGGCTAATGCAAGTTGAGGCCTGTAAAGATTTTTATTGTGTATTAAATTATCGAAACCGGTATCATCCTTAGTCAACACTTCCAGCTTAGCCGGAGAATTGAGCAGGTTCTTTACCAGCAATTGCTTTTGCTGTAATATCTGAATTTTATCAACGTATGACATAATCAAAACAAATTCGTAAAATTAAAAAATTCAATATAATAAGAAAAGGGGCTTCCTCAAAGCCCCTTTTTTTATTCATTTTTAATATTCGATTATTTTATTCCTATTTTTTGCTTCCATTTCCTAATTTGTCTGACCATTTTATCTGTACCTTCATTCAAACTCTTGAGAAAGTCTTCCGAACCTTCCTTCACTACAAGAGTATCTCCTTTGACTCTTACCGTAAATTCCACCATTTTTAATGGGTCATTACGGAAAATTATATCAGTACTGATGATATCCTCAAAGAACTTTTCAAATTTCTTTGTTGCTTCGGCTGCCGCCGTTCGCAATTCGGGATTTGACTTCATTTGTCTGAATGTTACTTGTGTTTGCATAAAAACCTCTCTTTTAATGTTAATAAAATTATTAATAAAACATGCAATCACTTATTGAAAGCTTTAAAAAAATCCTTTCATATAATTAAACAAAACTCCTTTTCAATTTAAAAATTACAATTTAAAATTGAAAATCAATTTACAAGATTCAATCTCAAATTTTTAAATCGTTTCATCATTTCCATTTCTAAATTTAAAACCAACTTCAAATCTAAAAGAACAAAATCCCATCTCCCTTCTCCTAAATTATAATTAGTAATTATTAATTAGTAATTAGTAATCATTTCCTCCTTCTGTTAAAATTAAACGTTAATCCCATATACAAACCAAGATATCCCGGCAAAATCGAATACTCTTCATTTATACCTTCAGGTATTTGCTCAAATTGCTCAGCAATTTCCTTAAATATTGCGGCATTTCTGAACATCGCAGTGTATTTCACTTCAATTATAAAACTGCCCACAAAATTCTCAGTTTCATATTTATCAAAACCAAGTTCCAATCCGGCATAAATCCTTCCGGATGGATATATACCAAACTCATTGTAATGCTCACCACCTTGTCTTTTGTCAAAGGGAACAGAAGAATTCAATAATTCATTCCATGTGATTTCGGAAAAAACAACTCCTAATCCAATTCCGGTATAAGTCCTGAACTGCTGCTGAAGGGGGATATATTCAAATGTAATAAATGAAGGAAATGATTTAAAAGAAAAGTCCTGTGAAATTGTCCTTTGGTCCTTTTTATCATAACCAGGCAGTTCCTCGATATATGCATCCTTCATTTGTGTATAAAAAAATTCGGTTTCCAATCCCACTCTGTACCCTTTCCAAAACTGGAATTTTGTTCCTACTCCGCCTAATGGAAAAAATACAAACTCGTTTTTTTTACCTCCGGTAAACTTCCTGTAATTAGTAAAAAAATCTTTGGAACCCGCAGAAAAAACATATCCCGCAGTTAAATATATGATAGAATTAAATTGTTTGTAATTATAATTCAAATCTTCCAATTTTCCTCCATCTCCCTTTAGATTATTAAAGGTTATCGCAAGAATTATTAAAATACTCAATATGCGATATTCCACCATTCAAACCTGAAACATTAAGAACTTTTCAAACTATCGAAATTTAAATTTTCTTCTTTAAAAAACTTTACAAACTTTAAAACTTTAAAACTTTATAAACTCAATAAACTTACTGCTCAAACCAAACTATCATTTTAAATATAGTCTCCTTCAACTGTTTCCTGTTAACAATCATGTCAACCATACCATGCTCGAGTAAAAACTCCGAACGTTGGAAACCGGCAGGTAGTTTCCTTTTAATAGTCTGCTCAATCACCCTTGGTCCGGCAAATCCAATCAAAGCACCCGGTTCTGCTATGTTAACATCCCCCAGCATACCGAACGAAGCACTGACTCCTCCTGTTGTCGGGTCAGTCAATACCGAAAAATACGGGATTTTTGCCTCTGCAAGCTCGCCCAAAATTGCACTTGTCTTCGCCATCTGCATAAGCGAAAAAGCCGCTTCCTGCATTCTCGCCCCCCCCGTTGCCGAAACAATTATTAATGGTATTTTCTTCGCCAAAGAGTACTTAGCCGCTCTGAAAAACTTTTCTCCGACAACAGAACCCATACTCCCGCCTATATAATTGAAATTCATACAGCCAAAGGAAACATCCTTGCCATTTAATTTACCATAACCGGTTGTTAATGCATCATTTAGATTGGTTTTGCGTTGCATTTCCTTAATTCTGTCCGAATACTTCTTGCTGTCAACAAACTCCAATGGGTCTGCTGATTTAATCGTTGTGTTGGTTTCAACAAATGTTCCTTCATCGAACAATAATTCGATATATTCATCACTGCCTATTCGAAAATGATACTCACATTTTGGGCAGGTATAAAGGTTGTCTTCCAGTTGTTTTTTGTATATAATTTCGCTGCAGCTCGGGCATTTAGTCCAAAGCCCGTCGGGCATTTCTCTTTGCTCTGAATCTTGTATGTTGCTTTTACTTCTTACAAACCACGCCATTTTTCTATATGCTTTATTAATTATCCATCAATTCCAAATGCTAAGATAATAAAACTTTTGATTAAAGCAAATATTTTTTTACAAATTAATAATGAACTTCCAACAATTATGAAAAAAGAAATTATCATTAATTTTGGATTCAGGGTTCATTTAATCGTTTTCTGCCCTCTGTTTGGATTGTTTTGATACATTTTGTAATATTTCTTAGTTAATAAATTTTAAAAGGAATACTTTTTTAAATTTAGTTTTATCTGATTTCATTCTGTTTTTATATATTGCATTACATCAAGTTAGAAATAATAAATTATTATATGATTTTTTATTGAAAAAAGGAAAAAAATGGAAAATATTTCTTTCAAATCATTTGTTGTCGAAGAAACTGAAAATTCTGTTCTCACAAGACAGATAAAGAGTAAAACAATTGATGACTTACCAGATGGCGATGTTTTAATCAAGGTTTCATACTCTGCACTGAATTACAAGGATGCACTCTCCGCTTCGGGTCATAAAGGCATTACGAGAAAATTCCCTCATACTCCCGGTATAGATGCTTCCGGAATAGTTGCCGAAAGTAATAATCCCAAATTCAAAAAAGGAGAAGAAGTTCTTGTAACAGGATACGATTTGGGTATGAATACTTCCGGCGGTTTTCAGGAATATATCAGAGTGCCGTCAGAATGGGTAGTCAAATTACCGACAAACATGACTTTACGTGAAGCGATGATATACGGTACGGCAGGTTTCACAGCAGGTATTTGCATAAATGAGTTACAAAAACACAATGTTTTACCTGAAACCGGTAATGTTCTTGTTACAGGAGCAACCGGTGCTGTCGGCAGTCTTGCAGTGGGTATGCTCGCCAAAGCCGGGTACGAAGTTACAGCTTCAACGGGAAAAGCAGATAAATCGGATTTCCTGAAACAATTGGGTGCCAAGGAAATAATTCCCAGGCAGGATTTACACGACACATCAAACAGACCTTTGCTGAGCGGTAAGTGGAACGGGGCTATTGATACCGTAGGAGGCAATACATTATCAACAGTGATTAAATCAACAAAACCGCGTGGCTCGGTTTGTGTATTAGGGCTTGTAGAATCAGATAAACTTGAAACAACAGTATATCCCTTTTTATTAAGAGGCATCAATTTAATCGGAATTGACTCAGCCGAAAGACCAATGGATTACAGATTGAATATCTGGAAGAGAATTTCAGAAGAATGGAAACTCGATAATCCCGAATTTTTAGTTAAAGAAATTACTCTTGATGAACTCGATAAAGAGATTGAAATAATTTTAAAAGGCGGACAGGTTGGGAAAGTGTTGGTTAATATTGGAATGGATTACTTACAAAACAATCAAAATGTATAATTTACGTTAAATAATTAATTAATAATTTGGATATAACTATGAAACGAAAAGAAATAACATATTGGCAGGATGGACTTTTTTGGTTTGGCTATATCAACGATTATTCTGAATATGTAACTCAGGGATTCTCACTTGATGAATTAACAGAGAACTTAAAAGACATTTATCATGATATTATCAATTGGGGATGTTAAAATTAATGTTCAATCAATTGAAGTTGACGTCGCTTTTCTGATATCGGGCGTATATCTTTTTGATATAAACTTCACAAATAAGAATTATTCATTGAAACTTTTGGTTAATAATTGGGAGTTTACAATGAAAAAGTTAAGTTTTCTTCTCAACTATCGGTATCAGAGTATAATAATCATTCGTTGAATCCTGATGAATCTGCAAAACACCTGCACGAACAAGACGGACAATCAACTGTGATGCCCTTCTCTTGGAAATGTTACATAGTTTAGCAAAATCCATAACGGTGGCTTTTCCATGCTTTTCCATATACTCAAAAAGGCGTTTTTCATTATTGCCGATGCTTAACTTTATTGCTCTTGAATCGGGATTCAGTCCTTCCATTATTTTGACCATTTCCCTGCTTGCTATAACAGACTGCTCCCCTACCCTTATATATGCGTTGTTATCATCAGTATTTACAACTTTGTGTGGTTTTATTTTGCTTTCAGGTATATTGACAAGAACAACATCTTTATAGTTAATTTCGATAATTTCAATATCCGGTTCGATTGGTGGTTCAAGATAAAAGCCGCATGCCTGTTCGATATATTCAATCTCCCCTTTTTCGTTGTCAACACCATAAATAGAGCCGTCATCTTCAACACCGAATATCAGATATCCACCTCTTGTATTTGCCAAAGCTGAAATTTCCTTGGCTATTTTTTCGGGAGTGGTGAATTTCCTTTTAAATTCGGTAGTGGTTGATTCACCCTCAAATATAATATCTTTTAGTTCTAAACTATCCACAGTATTTAATTAACAATTGACAATTAACAATTAACAATTAACAATAATTATGGTTATACTTTTTGTCCATCCGGTTGAATCATAGGATAATCGGGAATAATCAAACCCTTTTCAATCTTCCTTAGTTTGCTTTTTGCAAGAGTTTTCCTAATGGCAGACAACCTTTCATAAAACAGAATACCATCTAAGTGGTCAATCTCATGCTGAATTACCCTTGACAATAAATCATTAGCTTCAATTACTTTTTGATTTCCGTTGAGGTCAAAGTACCTAACCTGAATTTTTTCGGGACGCCAAACTTTATCATTGAATTTTGGAATGCTTAAGCAACCTTCCGACATTTCGACTTCTTGAACTGATTCATCTTCAATTTCAGGATTGAGCATTACAATCGGAGGATGTCTGTATTTTTCTTCACTGCTTACGGATGTATCAACCACAATCAATGATTTGGAAACACCAACCTGGTTAGCCGCCAGACCAATACCATCATCTTTATACATTGTTTCGAACATATCTTCAACCAGCTTTTTGATGTTACTGTCAATTTCGGTAACATCTTCCGTTTTTTTCTTCATCAAGGGATGAAAGCAATTATATATAGGTAACTGAGCCATAAAAATCAATATAATCTTTAAATATCAAACAAAATAATTATAAATTCAATGAATAACAATCTTTTATTCGACTCAATTTGTTAAATTATATTTTGTCAGAAAGCAAATTTTTCAATTATTTATTGATGAATCCAAGGAAATTATGGAAGATAAAAAATCAATAACACGCAGAGATTTCGTAAAAACGAGCACGGCTGTTGCATTAGCCGGAGCCATTGGTAAGTTTGAAAAGGTATCAGCACAGGATAAACAAATTCCTGAAAAACCAAAAACAAATCTTGAAGATGCTTTGAAATATCCCAAAACAGAATATTCAATTCCCGGCAAATACCCGGGCAGAGTTGTCGAAATTCAAAATTCAAAAGCTATACAAGACGGCAAGTTCGATTACGAACAAATCAGCTTTATGGTAGACCGTGCTTTGATGTTTCTCACAGAAAAAGCAGACAATAAGGAAGCATGGAAAACTTTCTTTTCACCAACTGACAGAATAGGTATTAAAGTCAATCCTGTTGCCGGAAAACTGCTTTCTACAAGTCACGAAGTAGTCAGAACAATAATTGCCGAACTTGTAAACATTGGAGTACCATATGAAAATATAATTATATGGGACAGGAGGGAATTTCAGCTTCATGAAGCCGGATTTACTTCGGATAAGTTCCCAGCTATTAAAATTATGGGAACAGAAAAAAAAGATTCCAAAGGTTCATTTTATAATGAATCGGGAATTCTTTACAGCGAAGAAATGATTGACAAAGATTGGTATTACCGGGCAGATGTCGAAGGGACTTATGATGAAGAATCCATGCCATATATGGTTAATGGAGGCAAATATTCATATTTCACAAAAATTGTTACTCAGCACGTTGATAAAATTATCAATGTTCCAATTCTGAAAAATGCAGGTGCTTCAATTACAGGTTGTTTAAAAAACATTGCTTATGGCTCAATTACCAATACTGCAAGATTGCATAAACCGCTTTGGGCTGAAACCTGTGCGGAAGTGCCCTGCTTTCCTCCGTTAAGAGACAAAGTTGTATTAAATATTGTCGATGCTATAAGAGGTTGTTATGACGGAGGTCCCGGTGCTAAACCCGAGTTCATTACTGATTTTAATACAATTCTTGCCGGAACTGACCCTGTTGCTCTCGATAGAATTGGATTTGATATTATTCTTAACAAAAGACGAGAAAAAGAAATTCAAAAAGACATTGTACCTTCATCTGTAAATTTTCTCTTACTCGCTGAAAAGAATGGGCTTGGTATCGCTGACATAAGAAAAATTGAAATTAAGAAGTTTGTATTTTAACTTTATATAATTGATGAAATTAGCTTGCCTCATATTCTTAATATTGTTTCAGCCCAATTTGTTTGGCCAGGAAGCATCTGTCATTAAGATGCCTGATATTATTGATACCAAGATTGAAACCAAACATTTCAATGGAAATTCTCTTTGGGGATATATTAATGGAGGAGCAGATTTGTATCTCGAATATGGATTTGATAACCTGACACTTCATATTTTTCAATATAATGCTGAACAAATAAAAATTGAATTATATAAAATGACAAGTAATGAAACGGCTTTCGGCATTTTCTCAGTTTCATTTAATAAATGCAAAGACTTTGAATTACTAACAAAATATTATTGTATAAATAATTATCATGTTCAGATTGCAAGAGGAAAATACTACATCTCTATTATCAATGAAACAGGGAAAAAAGAGACACTGGAATATTGCATAGAAATAGCGAAAAAGTTAATTATTCAGATTGATGATGAATTTGAATTACCTAGTTTACTTAAAATGAGCGATTTAATTAACAATACTAATATCAAATTATTCAAAGGCGAATTGGGTTTGCAAAATATAAATAGTAATATCTCTAATTGGCTGAAACTAAATAAAGATTTAATATGTTATTTTACTCCTTTGTCAACGGATAGCGGTGAAATTGAAATGTTTTATGTCAAATTTAAAAAGAAATCAGATTTATCAAAGTTTTTATTAAATAACGTAATCAAATTAAATGAAAATAAGTTACTGCATTTAGCTGACAAATCAATTCATATTTTTAATAGAAAAATTTCAAATTTGGAACTTATTTTGCTAACAACAAATAAAGAAATAAATTTGAAAAGTATTTACGATAAGAATTTTAGTCATTGACAAACATTGAAGAAAATATCGAGTTAGCCGCAAAAGCTTTAAAAAAAGCTGATGCGATTATTATTACAGCCGGTGCAGGTATGGGTGTAGATTCCGGGTTACCTGATTTCAGAGGTAATGAAGGATTTTGGAAAGCTTACCCCCCTATTGCAAAACTTGGCATATCTTTTAGCGGTATGGCAAATCCTCAGTGGTTTACAACTAATCCAAAGCTTGCATGGGGTTTTTATGGGCATCGTCTGAATTTATACAGAAAAACAGAACCTCATTCGGGATTTACAACTTTACTAAAGTATGCAGATGAGAAGAAAGGAAAATACTTTGTTTTTACGTCAAATGTTGACGGTCAGTTCCAAAAAGCAGGATTTGATGAGAACCAAATAGCCGAGTGTCATGGTTCTATTCATCATTTACAGTGCCATTCTGCTTGTACACGTGATATTTGGAGTGCTGAGGATATTGAAATCAGAGTTAATGAGGAGATTTTGGAAGCCGAAGAGCCATTGCCAAAGTGCATTCATTGCGGCAGTATTGCCAGACCGAATATTTTGATGTTTGGTGATTGGAACTGGCTTGACGAACGTACTTCGGCACAGGAAACGAGATTGGATAAATGGCTTAACTCAATTGTTAATAAGAAAATAGTAATTGTCGAATGTGGAGCAGGGTCTTCCGTTCCAACAGTAAGATATAAATCCGAATCTGTAGCCGCTTCGAGAAATGCCACACTAATCAGAATCAATCCAAGAGAATATCAGGTACCTCACGGGCATATTTCAATCCCTTTGGGAGCTAAGGAAGGAATTGAAAAGATTTTTAACCTCTTAAATACTGTTTGACAGTTAGGAATACCCAAAAAGAACAAATCGAAATTATCGAAAAGAAACTTATACATCTCGCTAAGATACACAGAGAATCTATCCCGGAGGGATTGAATTATTTCACGCAAAATTCTGAACTGTGATTTTTGTGATTAATTTGATTTAGCTGATTTTCACCTTGGCTTGAATTGTTTTTTCCCAGAGAGGTGCAATTTTGTTTATCTGTATTTTATTGTTTTTTCATGGGTTAAAGAATGTGAAAAAAGAAATTTCACCAATTGCACCGCAATTTTCTATTTTTTATTTTGGTGGTTTTTTGCGACAACGGTTTTTCATGTACCGACAAACAAGTAATGAGCTAAGTTTATATATACCAGTATGTTTACTTCTATTAAAGTTTAAAATGGCGGTTTTGTCGTAGTTTTTTTTATTTTTTTGAGTTACTACCCTGTTTTCTATTATCTGTGAACCAAAGGGAACACCATATTTAATTTGCAAAGAACAAGCTGGACAAAATTATCCAGGGAAAAGGAAACGTAATTTATTTTATTTTGAAATTATTTTTATGACGTTTACCATTACCATTTACAATAAAAACATATTTACATCTCTTGCCATTTAAAATAATTTATCGTATTTTTAAAATATAAAATAGTGTTTTAAAATTATAATATTGATATTGAAAAAAATGGATGGTATTTGTATATATTATTTAGATATTTCCAAACTTATTAGTGGTATTTATTTATATAATATTATCATTGATGACGCTCAACTTGAAACAGGTAAGATTAGTATAATAAGATGATTTAATTATTGGGCTGTCTTAAACGACAGCCCAATAATTTTTTGGGAGTAAAAACATGAAATATATTATTTTTTTTCTAATTATTTTGAATAACCAATTAATCTCGAGCGATTGGAAATTAATTAACGATTTTGAAGGTAGCAGTGTTAAATCAATAACATGTACTGACAGTAATAACTGTTTTTTACTTAATCAAAGAACATGGTATACTAAATTATATAAATCTTCTAATCAAGGTGTAACTTGGGATTCTGTTTTTCAATCTGATCCTTTCAAAGAAGAATATCCCTTTCTTGTTAATGCTGCAAGTGGGGTTTCCCCAACTCCCGATTATTATTTTATAGCTATGTGGGATTGCGCGGTATTAAAAAAGAGTACTGACGGGGGTAAAACTTTTAAAAGAATATATCTAGATACTTGCGATTATGATTATTTAAAACATCTTTATGAATTTACTATGTACGATACAAATTACGGTTTTGGTGAGTCGGATGATTTTTTATATATTACTAAGGATGGATGGGAAACTTTTGAAAAAGTACAAATAAATAGCAATCAAGAATGGTACTATTCACCTTTTTTCATAGATTCAAATACAATTGTAATGACATATTTTTCCTATGCGATTAGGAATTTAGGTAAAGGTATGGCATTTTTGAAATATAATATTACTAAAGAAAATTGGGACACAGTATCTTTTTTTGTTCGCGATTCACCTGACTATGAAGACATAATTGAAAGTATAGATTTTGTTGATGACACATTGGGATATGGTTGTGGTTGGTCATATACTGAAAATGATAGTGGATATTATGATATAATTTATAAAACTACCAATGGTGGATATAATTGGAACAGAATATTAAAAGAACTAAATCTACCAAAAGACGGCCTTGCAAAAATAAAATTTCATGATAACAAAAATGGCGTAGCAGCCGGGATGTATAAAAAAATTTATATAACAAATGATGGTGGTGAAACCTGGGTACTAAGTGAAGCTCCAGAAAAATGGAATGGTATATCGTCTTTTAATATAATTTGGATAGGTCATCATCCACATCTAGGTATGGATGCATTTGGAGGTGGATTATACCGTTACGAAGGTGAATTCTTCGACTTCACACCTGACACGACAGACACGACAGATATTGAGGAATATATTAGAAATATGTTTGGAGAGATTGAAGTGAATGCACATTTTTACCGCTCACAGCTTTACATCAGCATCAACGACGAACATTTCCGCAAATACAAACTGCAAATTTGCGATATTATGGGTAATGTTGCTATGGAGCAAGAGTTGAGTTCGGGGGTTGGCACTTTGTATGTTCCTTATGACATTTCGGGTTTGACAAGCGGTGCTTATTTGTATATGATTTCTTGTCAGGGTGTGGTGGTTAAGACGGGAAAGCTCATTTCAATTACGAATTAAGAATTGTTACTGACGTATATCCTTCGACAAGCTCAGGATAGCAGAAGTCGTTAGTCGTTAGTCGTTAGTCGTCAGTCAACAGTAATTATACATCCTTCGACAAGCTCAGGATGACGTAGTACAAGCTCAAGATGACGGAGTATAAGCTCAGGATGACAGAAGTCGTTAGTCGTCAGTCGTCAGTCAACTGTAATTATACATCCTTCGACAAGCTCAGGATGACGGAGTACAAGCTCAGGATGACTATTTGATTACAAATACTATGAATTATGGCTATTATTTAAAACTACCGGAAAAATATAGTCATTGTTGTATGTTCATAAAAGTTGGAAAATATATTATTTGTTTCAAAGAATTATTGTTTAATTTTGCCTTGCAGCATAATTACAATTTGAATTTGGGGGAATAATGAACATAGCAGTCATAGGGGCTGCCCGTAGTGGTTTGGCAGCTGCCTTACTGGCAAAAAAGCTTTTGCATAATGTATTTCTGTCTGAAAGCCGTTCTAAAGATGACTTTCAGGAGACATTCGATTTATTGCAAAAAAACGGCATTGAATCAGAGTTCGGAGGCAATACAAACAAAGCATTGGAAGGTACCGAACTTATTATTACATCCCCCGGTGTACCCAGAACAGCTTGGATTATCAAAGAAGCAGAGAAATTGAATATCCCTGTCATCAGCGAACTTGAATTTGCATATCAGCATTGTAAAAATCCAATTATAGCCATAACAGGTACTAACGGAAAAACTACTACAACAAGCTTGATAGCACATATTTTCAATAAATCAGAGCGAAAAGCAGTCGTTGCCGGGAATATCGGTGAACCTTTATCAAATATTATCCTTCGACAAGCTCAGGAAGATGGAAGACAGAAGTCAGAAGACAGAAGTCAGAATGAAAAACAACAAGATGATATTAAAGATAGCTTAATAGATAAAAATACGGTGTTGGTTGTTGAAGTGAGTAGTTATCAATTGGACAGGATAGTTAACTTCAAACCGGAAGTAGCTTTGATATTAAATATTACTCCTGACCATTTGGCTTACCACGGAACTATTGAAGATTATGCACGTACAAAATATAAAATAGCAAAAAATCATGATTCAAATTGCTTGTTAATACTTAATGCAGATGATGAGTTGGCATCGAAAGGTGCTTTATATACACAAGGTCAAGTAGCATATTTTTCCATAAACAAGGTTGTGGGGGGAATATACAGCCGAGATGGAAAAATGTGTTATAATTATCCAAAACAGCAAAAAGAGGAGATCATAATGACTTTAGACGAAGTAAGTATTCCTGGCACTCACAATGCCCAAAACTCAATGGCTGCTGCATTAGCGGCTCGTGCCTTTGAAATCACCAATGAGAATATACGGGACAGTCTGATGACATTCGAGGGTGTCGAACACCGGCTTGAATTCGTAAGAAACATTGATGGTGTTGATTATATTAACGATTCTAAGGCAACGAATATTAATGCTACATGGTATGCATTATCAAGCTACAAGAAACCTATTATCTGGATTGCCGGAGGCAGGGGTGATTCGAACAATTACTCCGAACTTGATGATGTAGCTGAAAAAAATGTTGATACAGTAATTGCTATAGGTGAGGAATCAAATAATATTTTTAATCATTTTTCATCTAAGCTTCGATGTTTCAGGTGTGACAGTTTGGAAGCGGCTGTTATAAAAGCCAGGAATATTGCTTTAAAGGGTAATATTGTTTTATTCACACCTGCCTGCAAGTCTTTCGACATGTTTATTAATTATGAACACAGAGGAGAAGTATTTAAGGAGATTGTTAATAAACTTTAATTGCCGGGAAAAGGGATTAATTAACAATTTAAAATTCACAATTAATAATTATTTTTCGTGAATTGTGTACCGTAAACCGAAGGACGGAAAGACCGAAGGACGGAAAGACCGAAGGACGGAAAGACCGAAGGACGGAAAGACCGAAGGACGGAAAGACCGAAGGACGGAAAGACCGAAGGACGGAAAGACCGAAGGACGGAAAGACCGAGGGACGGAA
>JAZDIP010000091.1:0-38067 GCA_043804925.1 bacterium
AGGAGGTAATTGAGACTAGATAGAGTGAAACTGGGGATACATAAATGTTTGCCTAATCAAAAAAAACGCCGTATAAACGATTTATGACGGTTTCGCTTGTAGAACCGCATGAATAGTGAGTTTTATTAGAATTTTCATAAAGATTCTAATTTTCATACATCTTTTGCCATGTATTAGCGATAAGTTTTTCACTTTCCTTATCATCAATTTTTATATAACGGAAAAATGACCTTTCATCCTTATGCCCTGAATACTTCATTATAGTTTTCGGAGGAACATTATTTTTATACAATAATGTCATAAAAGTTCTTCTGGCAGTATTAGAAGCAATCAATTTATATTTTGGTATTAGCTCACGTACTGTATTAGGTCCATAATATTTGTAGATGGGGAAAGGTTCAAAAAATTCAGCTTCTTTGAAAACTTCTTTGATGTATTGATTGAATTTCTGCTCTGATATTTTTGGAAAGCTATTGTTTGGATATTTGTTAAGTAATTTTTTTAATTTTGGATGAAACGGCAATTGCACCAGTTCTTCTTTTTTTTCCTGATTCGTTAATATCATCTCATTTTGAAAATCAAAATTCGCAATATCCAAATTATGAACATCAGAGTATCGTAAACATGTATAACATATCAACAAAAATATATCCCGGATTTCGTCATATCTTTTTGAAGACAATTCAATATTTTCAATTCTTTTTAGTTCCTCTATTGTCAATGCTATATAAGAAGTATCTTTTTCTTTCATTGTCAGGTCATCTTTATAAGAATCGTTATTGTGATAACCTTTCGTCTTAGCCCACTTCAAGAATGTTTTGACCGTCCTTATGATTGTTTTAATCGAATTGTCAACCATCCTTATTTCCTTGTTGTGAAGATATTTTTTAAAATTGAGAAGAAAATCTTGATTCATCGTGTCAAAGTTACATTTCCATCCGGTTTTATTTCCAAATTCTAATAGGTGATTCAAAGCTGTTCTATGCCTTTGCATTGTTCTTTTGCTATATTCCTGCGATTCAACTCTATAATCAATAAACTCCTGATAAATCTCTAATAGATTTGATTTTTTAACTGTCTTTGGCTCAGTAAATTTATTAATTATTTCTTTAATATCATCCTTTTCAATAGAATTATTATTTCTTTTTTTAAGCAAATATTCGTCAACTATATTAGTTATTAAAGTTTCAAGGTTATTATTGTAAGCTATAGCATTAGAATAAGAATTTTTTGCTCTACCTCTTTTGCTATCCCAGTATTTTGTTAAGATGGATAAACCTGAAGACATCTGTAATCGTTTACCTTCCCATGATACATTCATCATAACATTTGATTCCTTTGCATCTTTCCTTGGCAAATAGTATTTGATTTTCATTTAGACCTCCGGTAATAATTATTGAAATTAATCATCGATATTGTTAACGGTTTTGTTAACGGTTTATTGTTAGAAACTATTTTATTTTGTTATATAAATTTTTATTAGTATGTTCTAAATATCGCAGTAATTGCCATATACAGCATACATATAATAAAAATCTATATAATTTTATCTAAAAATATTCGACTCCCTTCAGGCGTACAGGTATTTTATGAATAAAATGTTAGTTCGACAATCGCAAGATAACATTTCTTGACCGACTACTTAATCACATTAACAATCTGAACCTGTTTGACTGTTGGTGTCTGTAATACGAGATAATACATACCCTGCGATATATGACTTGTTTTTATTGTTAACTCATTCAAACCAATCTTTGCCGATTCCTGAATATGGGACTCAATTTCTAATCCTAAAATATTGATTAGTTTGATTTCTGTCCTTCCATGTTCAATTAATTCATATTGAATACGAATTTCATCTGTAACCGGATTTGGGAAAACATTAAACAAATTTACCTGACCTTCGGAAGAAAATAATCTTTTACCACCTTCTTTGCACAGACCAAGCAGTTTGAAATTTCCCGAATGTAATTCCGTATCATAATCCAATATATAATTATTATCATCTATCCATGAAAATTCAAGTAAATCCAGTACACTTTTATCCGTATTGCCTAAAGCTGCCCTAACAGGGATTTTTGCCAGCACATCATTACCAACTTCAATTTCTCCGGTATAATCAATTATATTCCGCTTACCATCATTTATAGAACTTCCTAATGGATAAATTATTGAATTATCAAAAGCAACTTTTGCCCTGAATTTATCAGTTATGGATAAAATACTCGATGTCGGTATTGAACTTAGCATTAATCTGATATCAAAGATATCACCTACATAAGCTGAATCATCCGGAATGTAAACTACTCCGCCTATCCCCTTCCCATATAAATTGACGATGGCAGGTGAACCGGGACCGTTAAAGTAAAAAGCGGTTGAACCTGAAGTACGTCCCATAAATATGGGTGCAAATTCAAATTCCATTTCGATACTGTCATTTGGCAGTAAAGTAAAGCCATTACTTCCATAAAGGCAATCAAATTGTTGTTCATCGGGACCAAGTTGCTGAATATCGTAAAAATCAATAATTTTTGTTCCGACATTCTTTATAATATATCTTTTTTCAATCTTATTCGTACCAACTTCGACATCCCCGAAATCAATGAAATCGGAAAGTACTTGGATTTCGGGATTAATTCCTAATCCGCTAATATTTTGAAATAATGTGTCAGCTTGTGTTAATATTATAATCTCACTAGAATGATTACCAATACGATTAGGTATAAACCTGAATTCTGCTAATTTGGTTTCTCCGGAAGATATTTGATATTTAGGAATGCCGCTAATAATATTAAAAGCATTAGCATCGGGACCACGAAAGTAAATGGAATCAACCGAATATTTCCATGAACCGGAATTGAATACAAAATCAGATATGATGGAATCCTTAATATCTCCTAACAAAACTTCACCCATGTTAACATTCTTACTTAATATCTTAGTATCAACAATTGAAAAAACAGAGTCAGAGACATCTTGTTGTGCTGATACTTGAGAATTAAATTTTATTACCCAGAAATCCGGAGAAGTTCCAGTTCCATGATTATCAAATACATCAATATCATTTGACCAAGCCGAACCTGTAACAATATAACATCCATCAATAGTTTGTCTAATTGATTCAGCATAATCTTCATTTGAACCACCAAGACATAATTGCCATTTCTTGTGACCAGTATTATCTAACATTAATACCCATAAATCCTTCATTCCTTTGTTTCCAAAAACATCTCCATCATTTGAATTTGTATAACCGGTCACAATAAAGTCACTATACATTGTTTCATTAACCGATGATGCATAATCTTCAAGAGTTCCCCCAAGAGTAGTCTGCCAATCAATTTTTCCTTGATTGCTTAATTTTACTATCCAAGAATCACCATCTGTATTATTTTTCCCAATAATATCTCCATCGGTTGAAAATGTTATTCCTACGACACAATACCCACCATCACTTGTCTCTATTAAAGAATTTGCCCTATCATCACCTGAACCTCCAAATGACCGTTGCCAAATTATATCCCCTGATTGATTTAACTTTATTACCCAAAAATCAGGATTATTGCCTTGCTTTCCTAAAACATCTCCATCATTTGACTGTGTATATCCTGCAATAGCATAATCTCCATCAATTGTCTCAATAATTGAATTTGCTACATCATTATTTGTTCCACCAAGACATTTCTTCCATATAATCTCACCCATTTGATCCAATTTTAATATCCAGAAATCTTTCATTCCAATATTCCCAACTACATCTTCATTGTCAGATTGAGTAAATCCTGCTACTACATATCCACCATCACCAGTAGCTATAATTGAGTTAGCATCTTCCCAATTAGAACCCCCATAACATTTTTGCCATTCTATTTCTCCTGTCTGCTTAAGTTTTACTATCCAAAAATCAGAACTACCATGGTGACCTGATACATCTTTATCAGATGATGTTGTAGAACCAATAGCAACATAACCGCCATCATTCGATTCAATAATTGAATATGCCCAATCATACAAAGAGCCACCAAGATGTTTTTCCCAAAGTATTTTTCCATCTTGATTCAGTTTAATTATCCAAAAATCACTGTCATTTTGGTTTTTCCCCGATATATCACCGTCTGTTGACTGTGTAGAACCAATGACAATATAATTACCATCTCTTGTTTCAATAACTGATTTAGCTCTATCGTTATTGGTTCCGCCATAGCATTTTTTCCAAGCTATTAGTTCGTCAGCATTATTATTTTGTTTTGTTGTTATTCTTACTAGACAATTATCACTTGTTGGCTTTGAAATTTTTTGCCATTTGTAATTCAAACCTATTGCTTCATCTGTTATTTTATCCCATGTTAATCCATTATCCCTGCTTAAATCAAGAGAAACCATGTCAATTGGTAGAATACCCTCCCAAGTTATAATCGTGTCTGACCCTACAACAAACTTTTCCCCACCATTTGGATGTAATAATTTAAGAGTTGGAATTTTAGGCTTTTGAGCACCATAACCACCACTTACTTCAAGAAAATGGGGACATTGATCATTTATTATTTCGAATTTTGAATAATTAAAGTCATTTCCGGTTGGTAAATAGCTGACTTTTAATAATTGACTTTGCCCGGATACTAAATTGAAACTTTTAGGTGTTATTGTAAACAAAGGATTTGAGCTAATTATATTTTCAATATTAAAGTCGGCATTTTTAGCTGACACTAAAAGATTAGTATCCCTTTGAATTCCTGATGTCACATTTTTAAAATAAATGTATTTTGGCGAAAATTCTAAAATTGGAATTGAATTACTTGGTGATTTATATTGGATATTACATGCTTGGTTTAGGGATAAATAGCGAATTTCAACATTATTAACAACCAAAGTACATCCTATATCACTCTTCCATTCTATCGTACATGGAAGTACATCTAATACTCTGTATAATATTCTCCTGTAAATTTCCTGTGCTTGTTCCTTTGTCGTAACGTTTTCAAAAAACTCGCCATTCGTTCTTGTAGCTACATTTTTGAGAATAGGAGGACAGGGCATGTTCAAGGTTATACAATAAATCACAGCACCTATTGAATTTGCTTTTTGCACAATTGCATCTTCATTACCATCTGATTGGCCATCGGTAAGAAAAATTACTACTCTTTTATGTTTTCCGGCTTCTACAGCTATTAAAGCTCCCGCAGGCGGATTAATAAATCCTGCATTAAAATCTGTTCCATCATTTGGGCTGAGATTATTTATCGCTTTTAAAAGCTTTTTAAGGTCTGTTGTAAAATCCTGGTTAAAATAATTTTGTCCGTCAAAAGACGTAATTGCACAATCCGATTGACCAAGAGGCAAACATTCAACCCATACCGTTGCAGCGGCTTTAGCTATAACTAGGTTTCCACCATTCATTGACCCTGATTTATCGAGTGTAATAACAGATGATATTGCTTCAGGGATTTTATCAGGAGGGCAGAAAACATTTAAAACCTCCCTGATTGTCCCATTTTCTGTAACCGTAAAGTCTGTAGGATTAAGATTCGTAATCTGCTTCCCATCAACATTAAAAGCATAAAATTTTGCTCTGATTATCGGAAAATTGGATGTATCCAAATCGAATACGGATAACGATTGTGAATTTGCATTTATCTGTATCAATAGAATTGCGAAAGTTATAATTAAATTTCTCATAATTAAACCTATTTAATTGGTGTCTCAACTAATATATTTACTGTTCTACAATAAAACCTGCCTTCAGGTAAATCATTGTTATAAAGCAAAGATTCTTCACCAATTCCGAAAATCTTAGCATCATTCCTGCCAATGGCAACTTTCGCAGAAATTGCTCTTTTTAAGGATAATGCTTTATTATAACTATCTTCACCTGTTCTGTCCGAATAACCCGAAATTGTAATGTTAGAATTTGGAGATATACTTGTTCTAATGAATTCAACTATAGTTATATTATTATCCTTTATTGTTGCATCATCGAAATCAAATAAGACCAAACTATATCTCTCGATTATTTTATCTCCTAACTTTTCAAATCGCTTTTTCTGAATCGTAATTAATTCGACTGGAATTGAATCCGTCTTAGTATTTTCAATATTTCCTTTTTTATCCTCAACCTTCAAATAAAACTTAATCGGCAAATGATGTTTAGGAATATCATTCTGATTTTGAGAAATACTCCAATCTATGTATTTTGGAATATCCTCATTTCCTGAAGAAATAAAATTCATCATATTTTCAGGAAAATCCTGATATGCTGAAACCGTCCACGATTTCACCCCGGCATCAGAATTAACTGTCGGGAAAAATCTTAGCATTGAAGGTTTAGCAAATAATTCAATATCAGTTGTATTTATAGGTTCTAAAATTTCAGGAATATCCGAGTACAGTTCTACCCTGCGGTTTTCTGCAGTTTTATCAGGCATATCTAATGGTGTTGAGGGCTTTGATGGAATATTTCTTGATTCAAGTTTTAATCTTCCCTGTTCAATTCCCCATACATCTGTAAAGTACTTGTAAACAGTTGCAGCTCTGTCATTCGACAGTTTCAAATTTGCCTTCTCGTTGCCAATATCAGCATTGCAACCGACAATCTTCAGGTTTGCATTTGGATACATTTTCATTCTTTGACCAACTATATTAAGAATTTCAAAATAAGTTTCCAATGTTTCTTTCTTATGTAAATTTTGTAAATCAAAACTATCAATTTGATTGGAATTCAATTTAACATAAGAATTCTTAAGTTCAGACGAATTTTCATCAAAGAAAATGTAATTCAGCAAAGGTTGATATCTTATTGATACAAATTCCTCGATAATTATTTTAGGATTTTGAATTTCATTTCCGGTTGAATCTACTCCAACAGCAGTAATTGTGGCACTTAAATTAAATTTCTTCTGTATATAAAAGGTGTCAATTCTTGTAACAATCCGTGTAATATTATATACATCATCTACCAATTCTTCTTTTTCACTTACCGTTACTTTTCCTTGCCTTAAGATATTTTGTGTTATAAATTCATTTTCAATGAAAACAGTGTCGAAATTTTCAATGGTTTCGATTACTTCTATTCTTGATTTGGGAGAATACTTCAAAGCAAGACCTGCCCTTAAACTGTTGACGTACCAAGGAACATCGCTTACGTTTGAATTTAATCCATAATAGAAAAATATTTCCGGGGAAAGAGTCAGTGTTTTTTCTTTGTTAACAGGCAAATTATAGCTAATGCCTAACACTCCATAAAGTAAAAAATCAGAAGCATTCGGGATTTCCCCGTTATTAACATTCCTAAATCTCGAATAAGTATTTCCTGATGTATCAGCGAATGTTCCTTCTTTTAAAGGTTTTGTAATTTGTTCGTATTGCTCATAATCTTTGATTAATTGAAAAGAACCTCTTATGCCTGCATGGATATATAAATCAGGGATTGGACTATAATTAATAAGTGGTTCCACACCGATATTGGCAAATTCACCTGCCATGACATGCTTAAACTCACCGTTTCGGTAAAGACTATCAACAATTACAAAGGTTGGTTCATATTTTATCATTTCTCCGTTGAAAGTAGCAAAACTTGCTCTTATACCAAATGATATATCATTTGACAAATATTTTTCAAAGAGCATACCAATAGTGTAACCGGTGCCAATACCATCTTCAAAGTTAGGGCAGCAATTGGGAATTCCCGTTAATTTTTTAAAATCGGCAATATGCAGATTGATTCCGTATTGAAAGAAAAATCCTGCATTATATGTTCTTGATTTATCGGGTTGGGCATAAGAAAAGTTCATACATAAAAGTATGAGAGACTGAAATATCATTAAGAATTTTATTTTCATTACTATTTCTTTTGAACTCTATCCCACTACCTGAAAAAATAACTTTCGTAAATATAATAAAATTATAATTAACTCAATTTCAAATAATCAAAAAAAGAAGAAAATAGTAATTCTTACTATGCCGACAATTTCCGGAAAATTAGTTACTTTTTTACTTTCTTTTTACTATCTTCATAAATCTTTTGAATTATTGACAGCCCAACAGATATTGCTCTCGAGGATTTAGGGTTTGTTCTCATAAGATTTTTATTATCAATAATAAGCATCGAAGAACCGCCACCATCCAGGTTCATGGCATCATAACAGCCAACTGCTTTCATTATATTGGCAAGTTGAGCCAAAGATGCTCCTCTTGTTCTTTTCCAATTGCTTCCCGCTTCTACTGCAACCAAGTATATTTTTGTACGTTGCTGATTTGTTCCGATAGCTGTTCGGGGTAATGTTCTGTTAATGAATCTCCTTCCCCTTGAACCTTCTTCCCTTGCTTCATGTTTGGCTATTCCATTGCGAACCAATCTTGGTGTTCCTGATACTGAATTATAGAATTCTACCGAATCGTAAATGTTTGTGGAAAATTTAAGAAATAATGTATCATTTATTTCGGGTAATTTTTTATCTCTGTAATCATCACCAAATGTAATGACAGCACCATTTTCAGGCATCTTTACATGACCGCTATCATTAATTGCTATAACAATACATCGCATCAGCTTATTCACTGCTGGATTATCAACATATCTGACTGAAATTTTCTTAGTCAGGTGTTCGAGATTTGATTCCATTTGTTCTGTCCTAATGGCATCCCTTAAACCTGCCGTATCGAGCTTTGCCTCTGTAGAATCGTCATAAACTGTATCCTGCAAAGCAACCTGAAATGCTTTTTTTAATGTACTTGTTTGTACGTAAGGAATGGTATCACCACCAAAACGATTATAAAAAGATATGCCCAATGAATCTTGCCGCCGGTTAACTCTGTCTATTTGAAAAATTTCACCTGTTCCGGTTTTAAATGAACCCTTGATAAAAAATGTATCAATATAAAGAAATGAAATCTTATCGAAAAAACCACTGGTCCATTGCTTGTGAGTAATCATCTCCAGCACTTCTCCATCAATAATTGTGGGACCGATAGGTCTGTTCGTATATGCCCGCCAGAAATTTGCATTAATCGAAGCAAGTACCTTAGCATCTTTATGGCTTGTATCAAATTTGCGAATCATATCGTGCAACTTTTCGAGTTCGTTCACCTGCCCCTGTGCTTTCAAAACTGCCGCAGAAACAAACGGATTGTTCAAATTTGCTTCGACAACATGGACGGAATGTTTGAATTTCCCCTTACCTATTAGTACGTTTCGGTATGTAACTCCCGGTATAAGTTCATTTTCCTCGATAACAAGAATACTTGGAGTTACCGGCTTTTTTTCAACCGGAAAAACCTGAGTTATCGCAATAAATAAAAATAATATTAAACTATATATTAATCTGCTAATTTTAATAAACTTCATTCTATCTTTTTAAAAAATAAATACTTTTCTTAAATTGACTTATTATTTTTAACTGATTTAAAAAATTATGAGAAAAATTGACTAATTATAAAATATCAAATCTAAGGAGAATCGCTATGGATTACAAGACAATAATTTTTGAGAAGAAAGAAAAGTATGTCATCATCACACTTAACCGACCTGATAAGCTCAATGCGTTGAACAAACAGATGTTTGATGATTTGGACGATGCATTTAAAAAAATCGAGTTGGACAGAGATGTTAAAGCCCTGATTTTAACCGGTTCAGGTGACAAAGCTTTTGCTGCAGGTGCAGACATTAAGGAATTAAATGAATCTGATGAACGTTCTGGAAAAATCTTTTCAGAATATGGCTCTTATGTTATGAGAAGATTGGCTGAACTACGAATACCAACAATTGCCGCAATAAATGGTTTTGCACTTGGCGGAGGTTGCGAGTTGACAATGGCTTGTCACATGAGATTTGCTTCAGAAAAAGCAAAAATGGGACAGCCGGAAGTTAATCTTGGAATTATTCCCGGATACGGTGGGACTCAACGTCTCCCCCGTTTAGTCGGCACTCCAAAAGCTATGGAACTAATACTTACCGGAAACATGGTTGATGCACAGGAAGCTAAAAGAATTGGATTAGTTAACGAAGTATTTCCACCGGAAGAACTAATACCAAAGACAATTGCATTCATTGAACTAATACTCTCCAAAGGACCTTTGGCAGTTTCTGCGGCAGTTGATTGCATACTTGCATCAGAAGAGCTATCTCCTGCAGACGGTTTATTCTACGAATCCCGAATATTTGGAAGAACCTGCGGAACGGCAGACTTCAAAGAAGGATCGACTGCGTTTTTGGAGAAGAGGAAAGCAAACTTCGTTGGGAGATGAGGAATTAGGAATTAGGAATTGGAGAAGTCAGAAGACTGGAAAAAGGAGAAGGGAGAAGGGGATTAGGAATTAAGGATGTTTTAATTCAAAGATTAAAAAAAGGCGTTATCATGAAAAAGTTGATTTTTTTGTTGGTGGTATTGATAAATTCGACATTATTATCCCAAGTAAATAAAGCTGATTTGATATGGGAAAAGGGAGGGATTATTCCTTCTGAAATAATTTCCCATTTTTCTATTGATGACATTTATCTTGATTCTTTAATAGTCTTTTCTAAACAAGATTATTTTTTCATTTATAATATTAAAAGTGGTTACATAATCTATGAAATCGAAAATAATAATGACTTTAAATTGAGTAATTATATCTTTTCATTGAATAATAACTTAATCGCTTTAATTGATAGCATGAAGGTAGTTTCGATAATAAATTATCAGACGGGTGAAAAAATAACAGAGTTTGATTATAAGTATAATATACATTCGTTTAATGAAGATGGAAGTATATTTATTCAAATGAATAATGATGTTATAGAGCTTTATAGCACTTCAACCGGAAAAATGCTAAAAAGAGACTCAATTCAAATCAAAAATAATATAAAATTATCTCAGAATGGTAAAATTTTTAGTAGTATACATAAGGATTCTGTTGAATTTTGGTCAATTGATTCTTTGAAATTATTCAAGAAATATCAATTGGAAGGAAATAATTTTGATAATTTTATTTTATCTACTAATGGTGATTTATTTTCCTATACCGATACAAGTGATAAAATTCATCTTTTGGAAGTTAAATCAGGTAATTATTTAAATTGGTTTTCTCAAATAGATATTGAAGAACAAAAATATTGCCTATCTAAAAATCTTGCTTATTTGGCTACTTTAGAAATGTTTGTTGGAGGTTATTATGTAAATGTATATTCTGATTCAAATACTCAGAAATATAAATGTGATATTGATTACGATAATATTTCTTTTCTTCCTCAACCATCAATATTTTATCTATCAAACGATGGTTCAATAGCTGTTTTCGATAGGTGTTTTTTATATGGTTGTTCAAGCAAAATTGAAATGCCAACATTCGCCGGTGAAATATTAGTATTTAACATTCAAAAAAATAGCACGTTATTTAGTTTTCCGGATTTGACTGCAGGTATATCTTTGGAAGTATTATTTTCAGTAGATGGTAAAAAAATTATGGTACATGGAGCTTCAGGAATAAACTACTTTTTTGATAGCTTTACTGGTAAGTTAACAAATACTATGACAAATATTACCAATTCAAAAAGAATTAAAAGTATGTTATTTACACCTGACAATAACCTTTTAATAAATAATATTGATGTTTTATACTTTTACAATATTGAAAGAAGATTTGTGGAAGACAGCATAATTACTAACTCAAATTTCATCAGAAATATTTCATTTTCTCCTTCGGGTGATAAAATTGCATTTAAAGATACAATCAGTGTTTATATTTACGACTTATCTAATAAGAAGTTAATTAATATATTTACTCCTGACTCAACCAACATTTCTTTTCGTTATTCCAGTATTTTTAGATTTTCAAATGATGGAGATTTTTTAACCATATTCAATCAAAATAAAAAATACTTTAAATATAATATTTCAACGGGCCAAGAAATTTTAAATCAATCATTAAACTATCAGGGTTCATATATTGAAGATGTATCAAAATATGGTGATTATATTTTATTGTATAATAACGATACTGTCTCATTATTTGATGTAAATAAAGAAGAAATTGTATACCAGAAAGAATTAGTTCATATATATGAATACAGGTCTGCCAGATTTTTGAATTCAAATTCACATAAACTAATCTTAATAAATGAAACAAATAATCCTTTAGATTACGATGAATCAAATTACGTAATAAATCTCGAAACCGGCGAAAGATGCGACTTACCAAGTAGTGAAGGCGATTATATATATCCTTCACCGGATGGTGAGCATTTTGCTTATTATTCTTGTCCTGGTAGATACGGATATGGTAGGTTATGTGAAGGCTTTATTACCAATAATGAAGAAAATAAGCATGCTGCAATTAATTTCAATTTAATCCTGATCCCTAATCCAGTTTACGATATTACTAAAATCAACTTCTACAATGAATATGGAAGAGAAATCCAAATTCAAATTTTTAATACTCTGGGTGTCGGACAATTAAATTTAGCAGTAAATGAATTTTTCGACTCCGGTCAGCACAACATACAACTCAGCACTAAAGGCTTACCATCAGGTATGTATTTTTGTGTTTTAAGAGCAGGAGCAAATGTTCAAACTTCAAAGTTTGTTGTAATGAAATAATTTTGAATCAATGAAAACCAAATTGAGAATAGATAAAAGCTACGTTTTGCTTTTGCAAGACATCAAGCAAAAAGTTAAGAATGCACAGATAAAAGCATCTGTCCGGGTAAATTCCGAACTGATACTTATGTATTGGGAACTGGGTGAAGCTATTGCCAAAAAGCAAACCGAATCTAATTGGGGCGATGGATTGATAACTCAATTGAGCAAGGATTTAATAGCTGAATTCCCCTATATGAAAGGATTTTCAACTTCTAATTTAAAATTTATCAAACAATGGTATTGCTTTTATTCTCAAGGAGATATAATTAGCCAACAACTTGTTAGCCAATTACCTTTACTCATAAGCAATATTGACAACAGTAGAATAAGGCAACAAGTTGTTGCACAATTACCGGAAAATTCAAAAAGCCAACAACCTGTTAGCCAAATACAATATGAACTAATGGGCTTGTTATCGCAGGTTCCATGGGGACATCATATTCAAATAATAACTAAATGTAAGGATATTGATTCTGCTTTGTTTTATGTCCTTAAAACAATAGAGAATAGCTGGTCAAGAAGTGTATTGGTTCATCAAATGGAATTAAACCTGTATAAAAGACAAGGCAAATCAATTAACAATTTTGAAATTACTTTACCCAAAGCTGATTCAGATATGGCTATTGAACTATTAAAAAGTTCCTATTCGTTAGAATTTTTGAAATTAAGCGAGGAAGCCAAGGAAAAAGATTTACAAAATGCTTTACTCGATAATATGACTGCATTTTTAATGGAATTAGGTTATGGCTTTGCATTTCTAGGAAAACAAAAACTGTTAAGTGTAGGTGGGGATGATTTCTATGTTGATTTGGTTTTCTACCACACAAAATTGCATTGTTATTTCATTGTTGAATTGAAAATAGACAACTTCAAACCGGAGTATGCAGGCAAACTTAATTTCTATCTGAATGCTTTCAATGCACAGATAAAATCATCGGATGATAATCCAACAATAGGTTTATTGCTTTGTAAGAAAGCAAATAAACTTGTTGCAGAATATTCACTGAAAAATATGATTAATCCAATGGGTATAAGCGAATATCGTCTGATGGAAGAATTGCCAAAAGATATGAGAAAAGCATTACCAAGTATTGAGGAAATTGAAAAGGAATTAAAAAATTATAAATTCGTCAGGAGAAAAATATGAAAAAGCACATACTCGTCGCACTTGTTCTGATAACTATCACTATCAGCGGTTGTTTGGTACTGAGTTTATATCCGATTTATACCGAGGATACTTTGGTTAAATTGGATGGTTTGGAGGGAACCTGGATGCAGAACGATTCCTCATCATGGTCTTTTAAATTGGATACGACTCAGCTTTATAAAGTAACTATTAATGAATTTGAAAGAACAATATCTTCACCGGAAGAAAATTCTTCGGATACAACTTTTAAATTTAAAGGAATTAATGAATATAGCGGAGGTTTGACCAAAATTAACGGAGTCTATTTTTTGGATTTACTCCCGGAGAAAATAAATGACTCAAGCGGTAGTATTCATTCAATTCATTTCATCTATGGTCACAGCATATCGAAATTACAGATGAAAGGTGATTCCTTGTTGATAGTGTTTCTCGATTACGATTGGATTAATGATTCCAAGAAAAAAATTAAAAAAAGTGTCGGTTATATCAAAAGTGAAAAAAATGCAATATTGACTGCATCAACAAAAGATTTACGAAAATTTTTATCGAAATTCGCGAATGACACGAATGCATTTCCTGAAAACGATAATTATATGATTAAAGTTAAGAAGTAATTAGATGTTAGATGTTAGATTTTAGATGTTAGATTTTAGGAATTAATTATTTATAAAGATTTGTGTATGTTGTGGAATAACTAAGTGTTTATTTCAAAGAAAAATAGTTACACAGAGTTACACTGAGAAGGAACAGAGTTACACAGAGAAATTAAAGGAGAATAAAAATGTTGAAAAGATTTACAATTTTAATAATAGTATTCATAGCTTTTTATAGTTTTTCAAATGCTCAATTTTTCCCCGATTTGACCGGGAAGAAAGTTGAAGATTTGAATTATTACGATTATAAAAAGGCATTTGACAATTGGGCTAAAAACAATGACCTTTCAAAAATTAAGGGTTGGAAGTGGTATCAAAGATATTTATGGCAACAAGAGTATCAAATAAATCCCGATGGTTCTTTCCCTGATTTGAGACAAAATGCTGAAGCTTATGAAGAAATGATGCATCAAAAAAATTCTAAAAAAGAGAAATTGCAAGCCCAATCCGGTTGGATGCCTTTGGGACCATATACAATCGGCAAATCTTATGATACGATTTCTGCACATGGTAATGGGAGATTAAATTGCGTTGCATTCCACCCTACCAATCCTGATGTAATGTGGGTTGGGGCTCCGAATGGCGGTGTCTGGAAAACAGACAATGCCGGGCAAAGCTGGACTCCTTTAACTGATTATCTCCCATCAATTGGTGTCAGCGATATTGCTGTTGACCCGAATAATCCTGATGTTTTGTACATTGCTTCAGGTGATATGGATGGTAATTATGCAATTCAATCAGGCTTAGCAATGGGAATTTTTAAATCAACCGATGCAGGAACAACTTGGGAACCAACAGGATTATCATATACATCAAATACATTTAATTACTCTTTCATAAGAAAAATAATCGTTCATCCCGAAAATTCAAATAATCTTGTTGCTGGTGGCAGTAGAGGAATTTGGAAATCTTCCGACGCAGGAGAAACATGGACATATATACTTGATTCATTATCTATTTGCGATTTGAAACAAAATCCTGTTGAACCTAACATATTATTTGCTGCTACGCGATGGTATGGAGCATCAAGAACAGCGGGGATAATAAAATCAACAGATTTTGGTGTTACATGGGAGAATTTAAATTCCGGAATTCCACCAATAATAAAGGTATCGAGAACTGCAGTAGCTATTTCACCCGTGAATCCTGATTATATCTATGCCTTTGCCGTTAAAACCGAACGTTCAGCTTTCTATGGAGTATACCGTTCTACTGATGCAGGAGAGAACTGGACAACAAGTTCAACATACGGAGATGTAGAAAACATTATGGGCTGGTATGACGGCGACAAAAATGACCCTTGGGGTCAAGGTCTTTATGATGTTACTCTATTATGCGATGTTGAAGATGAAAATAAAATTTATGTAGGTGGTGTTAATGTTTGGGAATCTACTGATGGAGGGCAGAGTTGGGATATTGTTACGCTTTGGATGAGAACATTTGGTTCTACAATTCATGCAGACCAGCACTATTCTGTTTACCGACCACTCGATGGATATTTTTATATCTGTAACGACGGAGGGCTTTACAGGACAAAGAAAATGCAAGCCGGTTCGAAGCAATGGATAACGGATTGGATTGACCGTGCAAACGAAAACCTTAAACCCGGATGTCCAGGATTTCGATTCCCAACAGAATGGGAAAGCTTAACTGAAGGACTTGCCAATACCGAGCTATATCGTCTTGGACTTTGCAGGTATGTTGGGGGATACATTACCGGAGGCAGTCAGGATAACTCCTGCTTTTATTTACGAAATGATGAGTGGTTTAACTATGTAACTAACTATGACGGTATGGAAACAATGGTTCATCCCACTAATCCTGATATAATCTATGGTGCTTCTCAAAGTGGAAGATTGTGCAAATCAATTGATGGGAGTAAGACACAACTTTGTGATTTAACTGATTCGATAATCAATAAAAATCAGCTTGGAGAATATGCTCATTGGGTTACACCTTTTGCAATGGACCAGAACAATCCTGAAAGTATATATGCCGGTTATAGAAATTTATGGAAATCAAATGATGGTGGTATGAGTTGGGAAATGTCTTTCAATCTCGATTCAAATTCAGAGCATTTCGGAAGTATTAATATTTTGAAAATCTGCGAAACAAATTCATCAATTATATGTTTTTCAAAACCTCTTCTCGAAAAGTCTCTAGCCCCTCCATACGAACTTTGGATTACGAGGGATGGCGGTTTGAAATGGGAAAAAATAACGGAGGGTTTACCTCTTGATACTCAGTCAGTTGTCAGCATTGAAATAAATGGAAACCAACCTCATCAAATTTGGGTTTCTTTTAGTGGAAGTATTCCTGGAAGTAAGATTTTCAGGTCAGACGATGGTGGTTTTACATGGACAAATGTTTCTTATAATCTTCCGAATACCGTTTATTATTCTATTGTTCATCAGGATAATAATCCGAATAATTATGTATATGCAGGAACACACAGAGGAGTTTGGTACATAAATGATAAAATGTCTGAATGGGTACTGATGAACGAGAACCTTCCGAATAACACAGTTAATGAACTTGAAATCAGCTATCCTGATAATAAATTGGTTGCTGCAACTTATGGACGGGGTTTTTGGATGACTGATTTAATCGAAGAATCAATTGGTGTTGATGAAAACATAAATCTAAAGAATATTGAGATGGGAATTACACCTAATCCATCTGACGGCAATTTCAAACTGATTTTGAATAATCTTGAAAATATTGAATTAATTAAAAATCTCAATTTAGAAATTGTTGATGTATTAGGCCATGTAGTTCACAAGGAAAATTTGAATATAAGTAATACGCAAATAACTCATAATTTGAACCTGAATTTATTAAGCGGACAGTACTACGTAAAGGTATCTTATGGAAATCGGATGAAAGTAAGGAAATTGGTGGTTAGCAGGTAGTTTGTAGGGGTTTATGGTTTAGGGTTTAGGGTTTAGGGTTTAGGGTTTAGGGTTTAGGGTTTAGGGTTTAGGGTTTATTGGGTAGAAAAGATTATTCACTTTTCACTTTTTTTATTCACTAAAAAGTCATCCTGAGCTTGTCGAAGGATGCTTACAAGCTCAGGATGGTAAAGTTGATAATATTTTTATTACTCCACAATTAACTTAGTCGTGAGCATTTCATCCTTATCCGAATATATCACTATTTGATATAAACCTTGAGATAACTCACGACCGGAAGTTTTCACTTTAACTTCACCTGTGTTATATTGCCCTTGTGGACTTATTGTTTGAACCAAGTTGCCCTGTAAATCATGAATGCTGATTGTAACATTTCTTTTTTCGGTCAACAGAAAATTAATATTTATTTCTTTACCCTTTGATGGATTAGGAAATACTTTCAAATTTGATAAAGCACCTGATTTTAATTGACAGATGTTGAATAAACTTTCATCCTTAAAACCCTTGCATGCTTCTTCAAAAGTAGTTTTGCCGGATTGAACATCAAGGATAATACCAAGTTCAGTTCTAATTCTATCTGCATAATTTTTGGGAAGTTTATTAAGAAACTCCTCATTCGGGAAAAACCAAAACATAATATCGGAAAATTTATTCCCATCAATTTCATTCTTGTTTCCCAAGTTGACGTGAACAGGTATCAAAACACTGGCTATTGAAAGCCATTCTTTACTTTTACTAAAATCGGGATTATCAAGATAGTTTTGATGAGTTTCAAAAAGTAATTCAGCTATATCATAATTCAGATTATCTTTATATTTATCAGGAATAATAGTAGTAGAAAGTCTTACCCGATTTTTATCCCACCTACCATTTTCATATATATCTGTTATAAGTGTTATACTTACCGGATCTGATTTTGAATAATCAGTTGTATCAGGGCTCCAATCAATACTATTATCCTTTTGATCACTACCTATATGTGAGGAACTTATATACAAATTTGCACTAATTAAAATTTTCGATAGATTTGTATCTATACCAAATTTAAATACAAGTGGTTTAATTTTTGGTGTCAACTCAAGTAAAGTTTTAGTTCTATATCTTAGGAATATATCATCTTTTATAAAATCTAATCCTGTGTTTTTTTCTTTTTTTATACCAAGATTCTCTAATTCATCCCAAGATAATTCAATACTGGGGATATTAGCAATTCTGTTTTTAATCATGCTAAGATATTTGTCCCTTATTGGCTTTTTTTCATCAGGCAATTGATAATTTTCAGGTACCTTGAATTTCTCACTTATATCGTAATAACTATTGACAACATTCTTGTATCTTTCGGGAAGCTTTGAATGAAATTCCTCAGTTGGCAAGTACCAAAGAGTTGTATTTGCTGTATTTTCCTCATTAGCTTCACAATAAATATAAACAGGAACCAATTTTCTTGGTATAGGATGCTTTTTTTTATCAATAGGCAGGAAGTCCAATTCTTTTATGAAAATACTTCCCTTTTCTTCGAGCAAATCTTTAAGATATTTATTTGTTGACTCATAAACGATATTATCTGTTTTGTCAGATTCAAATATTAGGGATGTCCCATAATTGATTGAAGATCTTGCATGAAAATCATCATTTACGGATATAGTAAAAAGAGGAAATGCTCCCGAGGGTTTTAATTTATCAAAACCGGAATATTTAATTATTTCCGGTTTAATATGACTACCAGGAATTTGATAATAACGGAAAATAAATTCCTGATTTGATGTATCGTATCCATTAGATAATAATTCTTTGATTTTATCTTCCTTTTGCAATCCGATTTGAATTCTCATTCTCGATTGATAAGGTACTTTATATCCACCCTCGATTTTAATTATCCCAAGCTGTTCTAATTCCTTATCCGTTAATTTAATGATTGGAATACTGTTAAACTCCTTTTTGATTTCAATTGCTT
Source organism: bacterium (assembly GCA_043804925.1). Classification (GTDB taxonomy): domain Bacteria; phylum Bacteroidota; class Ignavibacteria; order Kapaibacteriales; family UBA2268; genus ChocPot-Mid. The sequence continues at coordinate 19,278 of JAZDIP010000091.1, forward strand.
CGTCACCTTTTTTGCTGCTTACGATTGAAGCAATTACATTATCGTTTTTTACTGCGGTTTTCACTGCTTCCTGTTGTTTTACATCCGGTTGATTACTGTCCATAATCCCGCTGTACCAGGCAACAGACAATCCTAAGATTAATGTTATAATTGAATTCATAATGATTTTTCCTTTAAAAGTTTGTAATTTAATTTGAGAATTAATTTTGCTTTTGTTTTCAGAGAGGTTCCGGATTTCCTCATTAGAAAACAATTGCTTTTGAAATTCAGTGTTTCGTGCTATTTCTATATATTCTGATAATTTTGTTTTCATTCTATTACTCCTGTTTCTACTTTTTGAGATGCCTTCTCTAAATCATTCTCAACTCCGAGAATTTTTGCAAGTAATTTTCTACCTCTGTATATTCTTAATTTAACTGCGGCAATTGACGTCTCTTGTACTTTTGCTACCTCTTTATAAGACAAGCCACTTATGTCATATAAAATAACTGCCTCTTTCATTTTGTAACTCAGTTCACCTAAAGCTGAGTAAAGTATTTTAAAGTCCATTAATGTCTCAGGGGATTGAGCAGGACTTTGCAAAAACTCAAAAAAATCAGGTTCAGTGGATTTATACCTGTATGTCTTTCTGTAAAGCGTTACTTTTACCCTGCTCGCAATTGTAAATAAAAAACTCAAAAATGCTTTTTCATCATTCAAAGTATTGTACCTTTCATAAGCTATGAGCATAGTTTCTCCTACCACATCCTTGGCTTCTTCCCTTGTTTTGCAAATGGAAATTGCAAACCTTTCGAGCTTTGGATAAGCATCTTCAATCAGTTTTGATATCTTGCTTTTTGTGATTTCTTTTACCATAAACATTTTTTTTGCACCTCTTACATGAGGTAGGTCGCTTAATAACAGAAAAAAGTTACATTTTTTTTTTTTACAGATAATTTTTCAACAACTTAGTAAATTATTAATTATATATGAAAAAATAAATGGTTGATTTTCACGTGTAATCCTTTGATTTTTCTCAATTTTTTTAATTCATAGCTAATAGCAAGTTACAAATGAGACTTTTAAAATTACTGAAACTTAAAAATCAGGTTTTCTTCGAATTTATCGAAGAGAATAAAATAGTATTATTAATACTGCATTTTTTCTTATTAATCGGATTCGTAATCTGGTTTGTGTTTGATTCTTTAAAAGAATTCGGACAAAACTTTGTTTCCGAAATGTTAGGAGTCCTCATTACTATTTTGATTATTAACCAGATAATTATTATCAGGGAAGAAAAAAGAAAGATACCACATAAATTCGCAGTTTACGATGATATAAGATTATTTATAAGTTCCTTCATGGTTTTCTGGCAACAGGCATTTCAGGAATCTGTCCCGGAGGATGACCCGGATAATATTTATATGTTCTTTTCAGATTATGGAATGGGAAAAGTATGGAATTACCTTTACCTTCCTGCTATTCCAAAAATGGCTATCTCGTTAAGTTGGTTTGAGCATTTAATAGAATTTGCATCTGAAATAAAAGATAAGGGAAACAACATTTTAACAAGGCATGCACAGTACCTGACACCACAAGTTTACAGAACTATTCATCAAATTACGGAAGCACAGTACCTCGATATTATTAAAAATATGCAAAAGATGAAAAGATACTACGAAACAGGCAATATGCCTGTAATCAATGTATTGGAATCTTATGCAGTGATGAAACCAAGCGATAAGGATTATTCTTCTATAATCAACCTATACGAATGGTGTGAAAAAATGTATGATGAGCTATCTGCAATTGATAAATCTATAATAAAAGTCAGCCGTTTTATTCCACGAAAGAACAAGCCGTTGCCACCTCCGTCAATGATTCCGGAAGAAGTTTTAGCAAAAGAAACTGAGGAATGGAGCAAGTATTTATATGGGTAAGATAATTGAAATAATTGTATAACCGTGAATACTTTTTAAAAAATAAGGGTATATTCCAAAGGATACACCCTCAATATTTTAAATAATATTCTTCACTAAAACACTAAAAAAAAAATCATATCAACAGGTTTGAAACCTGTCACTAAGAAATAATTCAACTAAATCTGCGGCGGTTCGTAGCTGTATCTCCTCACTTTTTTGGGGACTTCTATGTTATTCAAAAATTCCTGATGTCTTGGTAAAAAGTTTATGCCATATTTGAAACGCCAGATATCTTTAAGGAAGCCACCCTCTTTATATATTTTAACCTGTTTGTATTGCCCCTCTTTTTCGTACTCGTATTCGTACTTCATAACAATTACGTTCTGATAGTCATACAGGATTTTTTCCATCATCTGTCCGGTAAAATTGTATTTGTATTCAACTTTCGAATACAAATTTCCGTCACCTGTATATACGGTATGAAAAGTCAATCTTCCTGCGTCATCATAATCATATTTTACTTTAATGTCCACTATTCCGCTAAAATAATAGGTAGAGTCAGTCTTTAAACCTTTGTCATTGAATACGGAAACTCCCTTTTGCTCGGGATTCCCCTCATTGTCGTAACGCATCCATTCTACTTCCCGGTTTTCACTATCGTAAATATATTTAATATCGTAATCTAAAAGATTTTTTTCAAAATGTTTGAATTCGGTCATCAAACCATTTTCATCATATTCGATTACATCATTTTTAAACATTATCCCTTCTTCAAAATATTTTTTTTCTGAAAGTTTGCCCGAAGAATTATAGATGAAATCCGTCTTAGCTTTTTCAAAGTCATATGCATCGTATCGAATAATTGAAATTGTGTCTCCATTATCGTTATAATTATATACAATCTTTCCGTCTACAATTCCATCATCAAATATAAATGATTCTGTGATTAAATACTTGTCATTGAATTTTACTTCCATAATTTTCTTTCCGGTTCTTTGAGGAACACCGAATTCATATTCGAAATCCGAAATAGTAACAGCAGTTATACCATTGTCCTTAAAATGTTTCATAGCCATTTCAAGTGGAATCAAATCATCCTTTTGAGCAATCGAGGAACAGGCAGCTGCAATAACTGCCAGCACGAGTATGGATAAAATAGTTCTCATTTTTCAATCCTTTCTAACAAATAATTAATTAAGTGTCATATTCATTATAAAATTTAAAAAAATTTCTTTATCTTGACAAGTTCATTTAGTTTTGTCTTTAAATTTTTGTTAAAAATAAGGATATTTTTGTATTAAAAAATGAAATTTCCTCTAAGAATAGCATTTAGGTATATATTTACTAAGCGGTCATTCCACTTTATAACCGTGATATCAGTTATTTCAATTATTGGCATAACCATTGGAGTAGCTGCTTTAATCAGTGTCCTGTCCATATTTAACGGTTTCAGGGATTTTACGGAAAAGCAGTTAATCGGCTTTGACCCTCATTTGAGAATAAATTCCGAATCAGGAGCTTGGCTCAATAACTGCGACTCATTGATTGAAACAATAAAAAAATTAGATGAAATCAAATTCTGTGTTCCGGTTATTCAAGGTCGAACCGTTGCCATTAAAGAAAGCAATATGCAGGTATTTTATTTAAATTCCGTCAATCAAAATGACCTTAAGAGTGTTTCGGATATAGCCAATACTATTGTACTTGGTTCTTTCTATATTGGAAAAATTAATGGTACTCCGGCAATTGCACTTGGTGCAGGTTTGGCAGACAGAATTAAAGCGTTGCCCGGTGATACGGTTTCGCTGATTTCTCCAAAGCTGATTGAATCATCTATCAAAACATTCAGGATAAGCAATCCAATAAAAACAATTGTCAGTGGCATATTCCAAACTAATGATAAAAATTTCGATAATATTAATGCTTTTACTAACGAAGAAGTTGGGCAACGGCTGTTTGCTCCACCACTCAATTCCGCCTTTTCTTTAGACATAAAACTTTATGATATTAATAATGTAAAAAAGGTTAAAAGCAAATTGCAATCAATTTTACCGGAACATTTAGAAGTTCTGACATGGTTCGATTTACATAAGCAATTATATCAAATAATTGATTTTGAAAGAATGCTCGCATTTGTTGTTATGAGTTTAATTGTCATTATTGCCGTATTCAACGTACTTGCATCGTTGTCAATGACGGTTGTAGAAAAAAAACAGGACATTGGAATTTTAAAAGCCATTGGTGCTAAAGACAAAGATATTCAAAATATTTTTGTTCTTCAAGGTACTATGATAGGTATTATCAGTACATTTTTTGGGGTAGTTCTCGGTTTGGGCTTTTGTTTCGGACAGATTCATTTCAACTGGTTCAAACTCGATGGTGCCAACTTTTTAATTTCTGCGATTCCGGTTTTGGTCAATTGGACGGATGTTTTGTTCATATCCGCTTTCTCTTTGACTCTGTCTGTGATAGCTTCGATTTATCCGGCTAAGAGAGCGGCAAAAACAATAATAATTCAATCAATACATTCGGAATGAATAAAATATTTTCATTTCATATATACAAATTCTTTAGTAAATTGAATTTTTTTATTAATTATTATAACGGTTAATTATGAATAAAAAATCTCCTGGAATAAATATTCTTATAGTTATTTTATTTTTATTGATTGGTAATCAAACATTATATAATCAACCAAAAGGTTATGGTGTTATGCTTCAGGGAAAGATTATAGATGCCGGTTCAGGTAAACCCATCGGTACTTCCCTTATGTTTATTAATGAAAAGGGGAAGAAATGGAACAGCAGGTCAAATGATGCAGACGGGACTTATCAGCAACCTCTTAATTTTGGAAGCCAATACGATGTATTTATTAAAGGTTATTTACCAATTAACAATCATCTTAAAATTGACCTTACTCAAAATTCGCAATATGAAGAATTAACTACCGATATATTTGTTAAACCTTTAGAACCCAATGTCGAGTTGTTTAAATATAAATTCTTTGAACCGAATGATTCAGTAGTTATAAATAAAGAAAATTTTCAATTTCTCAAGACATTTATAGATTTTAATCCTAAAGTAAAACTGAAGATTGTGATTAGTTCTTATGACTCATGGTTTAATAAATCGAAAATTAAAGTTGAAAAGATTGATAAAAAAGGACGGAAATCATATAAAACAGTAAGTTATTCAACAAAAGAACAGCTTTTGGATTTACTGGATGCAAGAATAATTTCTTTAAGAAATGAATTTAAAGATAATGGAATATTCATTAAATTTGAAGCATTTGTTAAAGACCTGCAAGTTGTTCCTCAAAGCAAAAAGCAAATGAAAAAAGCTATTCCGGGTAAATCCAAAAAGTATGAACTTTACACTCCGGATTTTGATAATGTGAAAGTCGTTATTAGCAAATAAATTTGTAAATCCTGTTCAAATTATATAAAAATAAAATATTAGAGATACTATTATTTTCCAAATTTCCCTTGGTTTTTCATTTTTTAATTATTCAAATCATATAATTTTTTACTCAAAAATATTTTAATAAAATAATTAAACCTAATTTAAGTTTAATATGTCTAAATGAAAACAATTATAAATAAGTAAATGTAAAATGGGCAAATATAAAAATTCATTGTTCCATTATGATAAGATTTTAATATTATCATTGACGATTGCAATAATACTGCCGTTACCTTGCATATCTCAAAATATGATTATAAAATCAAAAGATGGGACAGAGCAATCCATTCAATTGGATTCGCTAAGTTTTGTAACGTTTGATGGCAGTGGACATTTAATAAACTATCTGATATCGGGTATTCAAACTAATTCTCTTTCAACAATCCGGAAAATTTACTTTACAGATGCACCTATTGGAGTTGAAAGTAAAGATTCTCATGATAAAATCAAGACTGTTATAATTTATCCGAATCCGGTAAACCAATATTTAAATATACAGAATTTACCTGAAGATGCGACGAATATTGAGATTTTTGGACTTGACAGCAGACCTGTTAAAAAAGTCAAAATTTTGTCAGGCAGTATAGTTGACATTAGCAGTTTAACAAGCGGTTCCTATTATCTTATAATAAACAATCAAGTCATAAAATTTATAAAACTATGAAAAAGTTGACTTTAATTTTAATTTTCTTATTTCTTGCTATATCGCTTTTTGCACAAGAAAAAATGTATATTCATAAATCTGATAACGTTACTCTTGGAGCATTAATATCTCCAACCGACAGTATTTACTTCAACAGCGATAAATCAATAATATTCTTAAAAATTGCTGACACACTTGCTGAATATCCCTTATCAAAAATTGACAGCTTGTCTTTCGGTCCAAATTCAGATACTGTATTCATTACCTATCATGATACATGGGTTTCAGTGATTAATCCTCTGGCATTCGAAGGTGTCTGTGTTGACGTCAATGGTACAAATGTTACTGTAATCCATAGTTTGGAAATACGTGATGTGAATTATTGCCTTTCAGGTATTACAAATAACGGCTCATTCAAAATTTACAGTGAAAAACGATTCAATCTGATACTTAATAAAATAGATATGACCAATCCGGATGGACCTGCAATTAACAGCCAATCAAACAACAAAGTAACTGTTATTTTAGCTGATGGTTCATCAAACAATCTGTCGGACGGAACAACATATTCTGCCCCACCGAACAATAATGAGGGTGAAGAAGAAGACCAAAAGGCATGTTTTTTTAGTGAAGGCGAAATTGATTTCAAAGGAACAGGCAGTTTAATAATTAATGGTACAGGAACAGATAAACACGCACTGTGCAGTGATGAAGATATCCAGATCGAGAGTGGTCACATTTCAATCACAAGCACAGGAAAAGATGGTATCCATGGAAAAGAAGGTTTTTTCCTAAGCGGCGGAAGTCTGAATATCATATCTGATGGGGATGGCATTGACGGTGATGAAGGTAATATAGAAATTTCAGGGGGGGAACTAATAATAAATTGTTCTTCGGAAGATGTTAGCGGGATTAAATGCGACAGTACTTTAACCATATCCGGAGGGAATATCAACATTACGATAAATGGGAATCAATCCGAAGGGTTGAAGAGTTATCAGGAATTGACACTCAGTGGAGGAACAATCAACATTAACACGACAGGTGCTGTAGTCTTAAATCCTGATGGTTCAGGTTATAATCCTTCGTATTGTTCGGCTATAAAAGGAGAAGGTAATATTACTATCAACGGTTCGCAAATCACTTTAACATGTACAGGTATTGCAGGAAAAGGTATATCCTGCGATAAAGACCTGGCAATGACAAGCGGGAATCTTCAAATTACAACATCGGGCAATGGGGCTACTTATAAAAATTCTACCGGACAGACCGATGTCTATCAGTCAACCTGCATTTCGGGAGATGCTGCCATTAGTTTACTAGGAGGTACAGTTACAACTTATAGTTCCGGTTCGGCAGGCAGGGGAATAAGCAGTGGTGGAACAATAACCATCGGAAGCACCGTCGTTTCACCTTCTATAAGTGTTACAACAACCGGTACAAGCATACAAACTTCATCTTCACAGGGAGGATGGCCTCCAAAACAAGATATTGAAGCTGCAGAAGCTAAAGCTATCAAATCCAATGGGGATGTCACAATAAACAGTTGTAACTTAACAATTTCATCTGCTGATGACGGGATTAAATCAACAACTTCAATTACAATGAATGGTGGCAATGTTTCAATAGTAAAATCAGTAGAAGGCATTGAAAGTCCAAATATAACAGTGAATGGAGGAAACCTGAGTATTGTATCAACTGACGACGGATTTAACGCAACCTATGGCAATGGTGCAGAAAACGATGACAACAGTAAGTTAATTTTGAATGGCGCTTACATTCTGTTAGATGCATCTACCGGAGACCCCCTTGACAGTAATGGGGATATGGATATAACAGGTGGTACTGTTATTGTTCACGGACCAAAATCCCAACCGGAAGTTGGAATGGATGTAAATGGGACCAAAAATATTTCGGGTGGTTTTTTGGTAGTTTCAGGGACTAATTCTTTTATGACAGAAGCAATGAGTACAAGTTCAGGGCAATATTCAGTACTTATTAAGTCACAACAAAGTATTTCCAATTCATCATTATTTCATATTCAGGATGCAAGCGGGAATGATTTGGTAACATTCAAACCTGTACGTAATTATTATTCGATAATATTTTCATCGCCTGAACTAAAAAGTGGAGGAACTTACAGCATTTATACCGGCGGGAGTTCGACTGGCACTTTGAAAGATGGCTTATATACCGGAGGCACTTATTCGGGTGGAACAATGAAAAAAACTTTCACCATACAAAGCAAAGTTACAAATGTAACGATGTAGTTAGAAGGAATCTTAATAGTCAAACAGTCTTTTTGTAATTTGAATTATAATTTAACAAATTTAAACAATTTATTATCAGTTTTAATAAAATAAATCCCGGAAGATAAAAAGCTGACATCAATTCTTTTTTGGTTCTTTGTTCTTATTAGAACTTGTCCTGTTAAGGAAATTATATTAATTTCAATATTTACTAATTCATCATTCAAAATTATAAAATCAGTTGCAGGATTTGGGTATATTAAGAAATCTTTGTTGCTATTTAATTTATAAGTTACATCGGCTTGATTACTATCCAATGTTAATCCGGAATATAATATGCAGCCGTCTCCGAAATTGTCAACACCAACAACCCAAGCATTAAGTTGTTTGTCAATAAAAAGTCCTGTAAGAAAATTTTCTACGGGAATATATTGTGATTCCCAACTTAAACCTCCATCAGTAGTATTTATAATATAGCTGCCATAAGTTCCACAACCTACCGCGGGAGCACCGCCAACTGCCCAACCATTTTGATTGTCATAGAAAACAACATCATTCATGGAATAAGTCCATGTATCCAATTGCATCTCCCAATTTTCACCGCCATCGGTTGTATGAATAATTAAAATCGAACTGCCGTTTATTCTGTCATAAGAACCGCCAACCGCCCAACCTTCGTTTTCATCAATAAAAAATAATGAGTTGATTGATTTTTGGGTATTCATATCTTTCTTTATCCAGTTTTCACCTCCGTCAGTTGTTCTAAGAAGATAAGTTGGATAATTACCTGATATCCATCCGTGTTCTGCATCTGAAAAAAATATGTAACTTAAACTGTAGCATGGTAAATCTAAAACATTTTTCACCCAGTTCTCACCGGCATCTGTTGTTTTATATAGGACTAATTCCTTATTAAGCTGGTCATCGCCAATAATCCAACCGGTATTATCATCGGTAAAAGTAATACATTGAAAGTTCACATCTCCCCAAACCCTTTCTGAATTCCAATTTGTTCCTCCATCTGTTGTACTCAGAATATAACTCCCGCTACCTACTATCCATCCTTTTTTAGAGTTAATGAAATAAACAGAATTTAAACCAACTCTTGTACCCGGATTTTGGTCAATCCAGTCATTACCATTATTTGACGTGTAAAGAACGGTACTTGGTTGGTTTACAACAGTACTTGAATAACCTACTGCCCATCCTTCTTGCCCAACAAAAAACACATCCCGAAAACCACCCCGGTTATCGGCAATTTGGACTTCCCAGTTATCAATCGAGTAACAAAGAAAACTCTGATATAAAAAAGCAATAATAATTAATAACAATTTTTTCATGGCACCACCCTACATATATAATAATAATTTTTTTTTATCTATTGATGATAAATTTTTGAGCTAACGGTTTCCCATTGACTTCGCAAACAATAAAATATGTACCATTACTTAGATTTGATACATCTACTGTTGATACTTTTCCACCTTTCGCTACTAAATTACCTTTTATCGTATATATTTCATATTCCTTTATATCAATTAATAATTCGAGAATATCATTTGAGATGACTTCATTTTTCAAAAAAGCAACAGGTTCAAGTTTATTCTTTTCATCAACACTCATTATGGTTGGTAAATCAATTTTGTAAAGTCCGTTATCTTCATGTGTAATCCATAATGTATTTTCAATTTGAACAATCTGATAATTAAAAGATAAATCGAGATTTTCAACAGGGAAAACACTTATTGATTCATCGCTGCCTATCCTGATAAATTTATTAGAGCTGATAAGATAATCATAACCGTATGTATCGAAAATTACCTTTGTACCTCCAATATAGACATCATTGTCATCCGCTATATCGAAGTAATAATCATGCTCCCAGTTTGTACCATCATACTCGGATATCCCACCTGGTAAAGTGGTTGAGCCGTAACCTTCCCTCCAAATAGTAGTTGGATAGAAAGTTACTATGAGATTTCCACGATTATTCTGGCTAATATCTTTGAAAGAGTAAGTTTCGGAATATTGGTCTCCATCCTTAGGTATAAACATTCTTTTAATACCATTTTTCAATGAAAATAAGGATGCTCCTAATGTATTTATGATTAACTCTCCATCTTTTTTACAAATACCGTAGGTCAATGTACTAAATGATGAATTCAGTTCGTCCTCTATCAACTCAAAACCATTATTGAACTTGAATAATTGATTGTAATTTTCTATTCTACCGGTTTCCTGAGAATATTCTTTCATATAAGCACTAATCCAGATACTACCGGAAGAATCCATGAGTAAAGCATGGTAATCCTCAGTAGGTTCATGTACCGAATCTTCCGGATTTTTTAAAAAACTAATCTTCTCCCAATTTTGACCATTATATTTTCTAAGATAATCTTCAAAACTAACAAAATAATTTCCATTGAAATCCGATTCGAGATTTACATCAATTAAAATTGTTGCCCCTTGCAGTTGATTATTTGCTTGCAGGGGAACAGGAATTACATCCCATTTATTTCCATTAAATGTTTGCAATAAAAAATTATTATTATTTAATCCCAATGCGACAACTTTATTGTTGAATCTATCATATACAATGTCCCAGAATTCATTTGTGTATAAGCCCTCCTCTCCAAAAATGACCGGCATATCATTGTTGTACCATTCGATAAGATTCTCCTTAACAATATATAACTTTTCATCTAAACCTTCAATGAAAGTAACAATGGTTCCTTTGTCATTTGTTTGAAATCTCAAGAATTCTTCAGTTATTGGATTATATGTATAAAGTGAACTGTCAACTAAGTAATAGATATAATTTCCCCCCCTAATAATTTTCATATTATGATAATAATCAAGGTCCATTTCTGTTAAATATTGAGTTACTTTTGTTTCAATATTTGCGGTAAATATTCCATGTCCATTTATTCCATATAACTTTTCACCAACCGGTAGAAATTGATATATATAATAATCATCAAACTTGTAGGCAGTGTCAATCGGTTCAAAATCGGTATTGTTCATTTTGTAAAATCCTTTACTCGACTTCACCCATAAGTCATCATTAACGTTGTAAATATAAGATGGGAACAAATCTTTGAATTCTTCATGTTTCGGATTTGTAGGCCACATTAGATATTCCAAATTATCAGTTCCGATTTTGGTAATAAATCTATATCCTGACCAATTCAATCCAAGATAAGCATAAACATCATCGTTAATTTCTATCAGATTGGCATATAAATGCATTCCTTCATAATCATTGGTCGAAAAATCTTTCTTTATCCCATTTTCTATCACTTGTATTCTCGGTTCTTTTGATTTTAATAAATAAAGTTTTTCACCTTTAACCAAATGAGCAACTACCCTATCCGTAACCGATTCGAGTTTACCATCATGAATTCTATAAAGTGAATCGTACTCACTGTAGCAGTGAACTTCATTCATATATTCAAAAAAGAATTGGAAACCATTGCGTTTTTCAGAATAGCGGTACTGAATACGTTCGGTGGTTTTGGTAATTTTATCAACTTTGAAAATTCCGGTTTTATTGGCTATAATCAATCCATGCTCCGGACTATCGTAAATTCCAGTAATCTGGGCGAAAGGATTTGAGTAATGAATTGCTTCGATAGAAAAAACAGATTGTGTAAATATGAGAAACAAGCTTATCACAAGCAATATAGAAGAAACAATAACTTTTTTCTTGTATTTAAGAAGCTTATAAATTTTATACAACTTAAATCTCTCAACTCTCGACACATAACTCATTAGTAGTAAAAATAACTTCATAATCAACCTTATAAAAAATGAAGAAAATCTTATAGAAAACTAAAAAATGTACCCTGTTATTATGTAAAGACACATAAATAAAGAAAAAGTTACAGTTTTATTTTTATTTTTTAAAAAAAATTTAAAAAATATCTGCTAAATCAACCCTGAGATTTTTCTTATTATAAAAATAATGTAATATAAAACCTAAAACTGAGTATGTATCTTTCAAAAACAATCATTACTTAAAAAAGAGATTTCTTTTATTTTTTATCCTTGAAAAATGTTTCACCTTTTATTAACCAAGAATATCCAAAAGCAATAAGTGCAACAGCTTCAAGAATAAGAACCGGCTTATAACAAGAAATCCATGTTTCCTGTAAGAAAAGGAAATAAATAAATATCAGTAACATCGAAGCAGCCATTATAATACCGCATATCCTGTAGATTCTGTTTCGTGTCCTTTTCCGTCTTTTTAACTTTTTTTGGTCGGTTTTTGTGAAAAGGAAAAATGAAATATAAGCTAATGTCAGAAAGTAGAGTGATGCAAATGACAGATGTATCCACATTGAGTAATAATCACAAATCCCGAAAATCCCGACTTTTTCATAAGATGTGGGATCCATTGAAGTAGGAAAGACTGCTATACCCAAAGCAAAAACACCACTCAAAATCATAAAAATATGGTCATTATCGTGTCCTTTATAAGTAGTAAGGAATAGCCCGACAGCAAACATTAAACCTATAAAAAAGTCTTTCATATTTGTGTAATAATAAAGACTGACTGAATCCTGGACTCCGCAATCACAATTGTTAATGAATCCTCCAATTACGACAATAAATGGCAAAGCCATACCGAGAATACCAATTAATCGGCGCAATGTCATATAGGATATTATTGTGTCCGTTTTAAGATTTTTTGTTTTCATGATTTTACTTTCCAATATAATTATTAATAAAATCGCTTATTTGAAAATATAAGTTAATAAAATTAAATTAAATTAAAAAACTCATTTCTTACAAATTCGGATACACTTATCCAAATCGTAGCAAGTACAACCGGAAGAATTTTTTTGCAAATCTTTTCAGAATCTAATTATGAAATATATCACTATAACACAAATGAAAAGATTTATTCACTCAATCCTGTTACTTTCCTTTAGTTCACATACTTGGAAATACATCATTTAGCAAATACCTTTCGGCAGTTAAACTGCTGAATCTTAGTACTTAGATAAATATAAATCCCCAAATCACTAAGAGATTATTTTATTATTACCAACTTTTCGCTAATGATTTTATCTCCGACAAGGGCTTCGACAATATAAATCCCTGAACTGATACAATCAGTACTTAAATGAATTTCTGTTTTCTCCAATTCAATGTTTTGTTGATAAATTTCAAAACCTGCAAGATTTAATATCCTGATTTCTTTAGTATTCGCGGGTATCTTCAAATTTATTAAATCTGTTGCCGGATTTGGTGTAATGGTTAATCCGGTAATATCTATTACTTCATCCACATCACTAATATCATCATAGGACATAAATCTAATGTTGTCCAGCCAAAGACTTCCGCCTAATCCGGAAACATCTTTGAAAACAAATGCCGCTTTTGTTTTGTCTTTGTAGTCATCCAGTTTTATTATCTCAGTCCTCCATTGATTTAATGAATTTGGGATAAAAATGCAAGCATTGATTGATGTTGGATTTGTTATTGGAGTACCAACTGTTGCAAGACTTGCTCCTGTCTTAGAATAAATATTAGTATAAGTGATTCCACCATCTGTCGTAATTAAGATTTTAAGAGTATCAGTAAATGTATAATTTTGTGAATACCCACCTGCTGTTGTCAAAGCGATGTAATTAAAACCGACATCAAAAGCAAGACAAGGATTTTGCACAGAAGTTAAATCTAACAGAGGTGATAAATTGTTCTCAGATAAACCCTGATTGATATTGAAAAATGGAGTATTATACATCATTAATGCATTATTGCCCTCTGTATGAGCATCTGTGTATACTCCCCATGAAATCATTCCACCGGAATTTTCCAGACTCCAAAAATCCAAAGTCGGTTCTGTCAGTTCAAAACCGAATTCAATTGGCAGGTCAATACCTTGCGTCAAGCTTTGAAATTTAGTTGAATACTGTTTGACACTCAGGGAAGGATTGGCATAATCGCCATTTATACTATCTATCGTAACAATTAAAGTATTCATGTTTTCAGTACAGGTTATCTCAGGCAATTCAATATCAGCGTGTTCGAATGAAGCAAGAGAGCCACTCCATGAGTAATTAGATGCTATTCCATTTATTGTATATGTAATTTCTGCTGATGTTAGTGGGGAAGAACCTCTATTTCTCATCCTGAAAAATGGTGTGATAGTCTGTTCATAAGTTCTTTCCGGGCGTAATACTTTAGTTATATCTGCATCAAGAGTATTCTTTAAAGGTTGGTTAATAAAATCCAGGCATGCCTGAGTAATTGTATTATTGGGAATTGAATGCCCCATACCTGGTATCCGTGTAAATGTTACCATCGCATTATTATCTGTAAGTATTTTAAAAACAGTGTCAATTAAGAAATAATAACCTTCGTCTGTGTCTCCATGTGTTATTGCAATAGGTAATTTTGTCCCATTTTGGTAATTGTAATTTAAACTATAAACAGGGTCATTTTTTGCATCAAGTTGACTTTGAACAGCCGGTGTATTCAATAACAATCCCTTGAATTTTTCAGGATTATCTAATCCATATTTGAGAGCGCTTCTTCCTCCTAATGAAAAACCTTCAAGAATTATCTGCTCCTCATCAATAGAATAATTTGTTATAGAATAACTGATAGCAGAATCAATGATTGTTTCATCACCAACACTGTTATAAAAATCTCCTGCAGAACCTCCACCTTCGGGACAGGCAAATATCGTGTTTTTAATGAAAGTAGCCCATGCCGGACATAGATTATCCCTGTAACTGTAGCAAGGTTGTCCCGAACCATGAAGACATATCATCAAGCTATATTGTTTTGTTGAATCATAGTCGGTTGGGACATAAAAAGAAATTGGCCTTGAACCGTTAACGATGTTAACATTAATGTTAAAACTGCCTGTTTGTTGGCTTTGAAGATTTTGAATGCTAATAATTGTTATCAGCATTAAAAGCGTTTTTGTAAATATTTTTTTCATACCTCTTTTATCCTGATTATTAAGAAATAATTATTAAAAATTACAAAAAAAATCTATTTAAAAAAAATTTCTAACTTATAGGTTTACTTTAAATGTACTTTCTTGTGCTTTCATCAATAATTATTGATGATAAAAAAGCTTCAAGGATGCTTAGAGGTATTGCTAAATATAATATCCCGAACGGCAGGACACTCAAATTACCAATAACAAACCACATCAAAACAAAACCGACAAACCAGGATTCGATGTGTCTGTCTTTTTAGCATTTTTCCCGGAAAAATAGTAAATTGCAAATGCAATGGATTTGAGTGTTAATAAATTTCAAACATATAATAAAATGATTAAAGAATATTTTGATATAAAAGATGATTGCAGAAAAGGTTTACTAAAATATTTTTTTAGAGCCATTTCAATTCTACCTGCTATTGATAATCCATTGATACTCGATGTTGGATGCGGTACCGGGGTTCCTACATTAGCATTGGCAGAAAAATATATGAGTAACATTATTGCAATCGATACCGATAAAAAAGCAACAAACAGGTTGGAGGAAAAGGTCAAAGAACTACAAAGAACTGACAGAATTAAAGTTATCAACAGTTCATTATTTGATGTTGATTTTGAAGCAGAAAAATTCGATTTAATAATCGCAGAAGGATTTTTGAATTCAGTTGGTTTCGAGAAAGGATTTTTTAAATTAATCAAATTATTGAAAGAGGAAAGATATATTATAATTCACGATGAGTATTGTGAACATAATAAAAAAGTTGAATTTATTGAGAATAATGATTGTAAGGTATTGGGGTCATTTAGATTAGATGAAAAGATATGGTGGAATGATTATTATCGGTGTATGGAAAATATGATATTGTCATCCGAGAATGAAAGTATCTTAAATTTTTTGAAATCTGATATTAATGAAATAAAATCATACAAACAAGACCCATCGAAATTCAATTCGATGTATTATGTTATTATGAAAATCAGTAAGGAATGATAGAACAAAAAAAATATTTTTTCTCTCAAATTCACTCATCACTCCTATTTGAAATTTTTTGTCTTCCGACATTTAACATTGATTATGTTTTATTACGCCCCATCTTCAAATATAATGCTAAGCAATTAAATTTTAAACATCAATTTCTCTTTTTCATCTCTTCCAAAATATATCTTTCATTCTTATAAATCATTTCGAAAAATATTCTTAACGTATCGTCAACCAAAATTTTGTGCCCTGCCATCTTCAATTGGTAATCCATTTGAATGTCCTGCAATTGTTTGTACATGCTCTCCAATTCTTCGGTAGTATTGTTATTGTTAAGCTTTGCCTGTATATCGAGCGTTTTTTGAAAATCGGTACCGATAGTTCTTCTTCGCCTCCTTTTACGCCAAAGCAAAAAACCCATCATAGCCGTATAAAGACCTCCGACACCTGCACCAATTTTTGCCAGCAACTCGCCGTATTTCTCCAAAAAGTTAGGTGCATTTTTGTCGAGGTAACGTATTGTGCCTTCGTGCAAAGGATATGCAAATTTTATATTGTTAAAATTAGAGCCATAAGTTACCATATCTATTAAATCAGTTTCCTCGATTGCAACTTTCACCAGGTCATAAATGAATTCATCATCAACATCCTCACGTGCAGCCAAAATAAAGTCTTCACGAATAGTCAGAACCGGAGTTTCGGGATATTCGCCAAAAGCACCTTTTGGCAGAAGAAACGGCGTAAAATAAGTGTTCCTCAGGCAAAATCCTTCCGCTTTTGAACCATTCCTGAAAAGACGGTAATCATCGAGACTATACTGAATAAATTCTTTCCGTGTATTCAGAAACTTATGCAGTCGCCCCTTAGTCGAAAAGTCATTCGATGTAAAACCGACTTCGATGTCATATGGAACAGGTTTGTTCTTTTTATAAGCACCAAAGTAGCTAACTTTAGAAATACTATCCCTGACTTTTTTGCTCATTTTCTTAACATCCCCATCCTCCATATTCAACCGGCTTTTCAGAAAATTTACCTTATTTATATTCACTCCAAAGTCAGATAATATTTTTTTTATAAATTCAGTTTCATTGCTCAAAATTGCAACCGTCCGGTTTTCAAACAAGGATTCAATATTGTCCGGCGAAATTTTATCTTTGTTATAAATAATATAAAATATTCTTGAATTAACCGGCAGGACAGCTTTGATATTTACATTTTGTAAGCTACTGCTGTCATCACCTGAAGAATTAGAGTTTGCAATAAGTGCCATATCAAACGAACCGTCAAGCAACAACTTATAATTAGTCGTAAGAAGAAAGGACTTGTCATCAACAAGGTTGAATTTGAATCTTCTGCCAATTGTTTTAATAAACTGCCGGTTGATTTTTTCCAGTTTTTTATATTCTGCCATTCTTGTTGAAGCAGAAACTGCCACTTTATAATTTCTTTTATTATTGCAGGATAGCAGTAATCCTGCACTGAATAACAGTATAATTAACAGTTTTAATTTCATTGTAATCCTAATATATTTTTTAAAATTATTTGTCATATCCGTATATTTCTTAATCTGTAACTTTTTTTTTATCAATGCAAATACTGTTTAAACTTGATTGATTCAAATGCAAATTAAGCTTCAGAAATATTTATGTAAAATTACAAAATTATTATTTAATTTTGTCTGCAAAATTGGTTTTAGATTAATATATAAAGAGAAATATTTAAAATAAAATTAAATGAAAAAATCATGAAGGTAAACTATACCGTAAAGTACTTTATCGGTACTTTTTTGTTTTTAATAATCATATTTATTAGTGCAGGAAAAATTGATTATTGGCAAGGATGGATTTATGTGATAATTGGCATCATTATGTCTATTCTAAATTATACTGTTCTAAGAATAGATACTGAACTTTTAAAAGAACGGTCCAAACCGGGAGAAAATACAAAGAAGTGGGATAAAATCATTTTAGGATTATCATTCATGATGACAGTTTCCATGTATATAATTGCCGGGCTCGATTCGGGACGGTATCACTGGTCGCCTGATTTTCACCGGACTTTTTATATTTTGGGAATCATTCTAACAAGTTTAGGGCAACTCCTGTTTCTTATTGCTCAAAAACAGAATAAGTTTTTTTCAAGTACAATGCGAATTCAAACGGACAGGGGGCATACTGTTTGTGATACAGGATTATATGGATTTGTCAGGCATCCTGCCTATATGGGTTCGGTAATCCAGGCAATAGGATTCCCACTTATTTTTGGTTCACTTTGGAGCATTATCCCAATCACAATTTTGATTATCCTAACTTTAATAAGGACAATACTTGAGGATAAAGTTTTACAAAATGAATTAAGAGGATATAAGCAATATTGCAATAAAACAAGGTTTAAGATTATACCATTTGTATGGTAAATAAATAGCATTTTTTTCAGGATCATTTTATATTTACTCCCACTCTATAGTCCCCGGTGGTTTACTTGTAATATCATACGTTACACGATTAATACCCCGAATCTCATTGATTATCCGATTGCTCATACTTGCAAGCACTTCATAAGGCATCGGAAACCAATCCGCTGTCATGCCGT
>JAZDIP010000092.1:0-101471 GCA_043804925.1 bacterium
TTATTTATTATTAGTAAGAAATACTATTTTTTAGATTATTTTGAAAAAACTCATTCACAGTGAAATATTGAAGGAAAGATTAACCGTTGAACAGGCAAAAAAAGTTCAACGCTTTCCCATATCTTTGTTGGTTCATAACGTAAGAAGTCTTTATAATGTCGGTTCAATATTCCGCACATGCGATTCAGCTCTTGTTTCCGAACTTATTTTGTGTGGATTTACTCCGCACCCGCCAAGAAAAGAGATAGAGAAAACCGCTCTCGGAGCAGTCGAAACAGTACCATGGCGTTATGAAAAAGATATTTTCAAAGCAATCAAAAAGAACAAAGAACAAAATGTAAAGGTATTTGCCTTGGAACTCACTGACAAAAAGCGTAGCTACGATTCGCTTAGTATCAATGATTTTCCTCTTTGCATTGTCGCCGGTAACGAAATCACCGGTTTGGACAATGATATACTCGATGCTTGCGACGATGCCATCGAAATTCCAATGTACGGTGTAAAGCATTCATTGAATGTAAGCGTTGCAATCGGCATCGCTTTATATGAATCTTTACGAAAATGGCAATCCTTTACAAATATATACACATAAACAGAACTTTTGTTACAAAAAATGTAAAAATAATGTAAAAAAAATGTCAAATGAGAATATGAAAACAAGAATAGCTATACCAACTGATTCGATTTTCTCGAAATTTTCCGGGAAAAAAGACGAAATATCACAAAAGTTCGACCTTACGGTTTTTGAACTTGATGAAAATAAATGTTTCGAATTATATCTGTCTAATAAAGTGGATACAGTCCTTACATCTCCACTTACTTATGGATTGCATATCGGAAAATTGGATTCAGTTATCATACCTGTATCAGCAGTTAGCTTAATGGGATATTCCGAAATCGCATCACTGATTTTCAAAAAGGAACTTAAAACGTTCAGTTCAACTGCTGCCAACGACACAGGAAGCTATTTGTTCAACATAACAAAAATACTTTTAGCCGAAAGATATGATATGTTTCCTAAAGTAGTTCAGTCAGGAAAAACTGAATCTGAACTTCTGAATTCAGCAGATGCAGGATTTATTTTGGGAATAACAAAAGAAGGATTTAACTCTTTGGATATAGGTGAAGAATGGTTCGATACTTTCGAAATGCCTTTGCCTATTGCTTTTTGGGTTTGCCGTTCAGAAGAACATCCCGAAAATATTGAAGAAATAATTAAAGAATGGTATGAGAGCATTGGAACAAAGAATATTCAGATATTTGAAAAACTCCCCAAAGATTCAGATTTACTGAATCGTCAGGGGAGTATATCATTCGAGTTCAATGAAGAATTTGAAGAAGCATTAGCACAAACATTCCATTTTTTATTCTACCATCAGTTAATACCCGAAATACCAGAAATAAAGATTTTAGGTAGGGAGGAAAAGGAAATATTGTAACAAATTAAGTCAATACACAATCACCTTTTGTGTTCTTTTGTAACCTTCTACTTCAAGTTGAAATATATATAGTCCTTTGGGAATATAATCAGTTTTCCATTTAATCGTTGCTTTATTTACTGATTGTGTAATAGATTCAATCACAGGATTTTCAATTATTCTTCCGTAAACATCACTAACAGAAAAATTGATTTCTTCTATATCATATCTTTTATCCCATATTATATCGAAATTCGTATAATCATTTGCAGGATTGGGATATGGAATAGAAATATATGCCAAAGGTGCAGGCAAAGATTGTGTTTCTTCACTAACCGATATATATTCATCTTTAAGTTTTAACCTGTATATATAGCTAAATGTTCCTTTCATCCCGGTAACATAAAAACAATTTTCAGTTGCGAAAAAATCTTGAACTGAAAATGATGTAGGCAAGTTTATTTCAGACCAATTGCTTCCGTAATCCGATGAAAATAGATATTTCATTTCACGTCCATATCCAATATTAAATCTATTATTATAATTTTTCAAGGTTGCGACTTTTTGTATTATGTTTGTATCATTTGATAAATAATGCCAACTTTCTCCACCATCAGTAGTCCTATAGAAAATAGTTTTATCAGCTTTTCCATATATATAATCGTTAGCATAAGCATAGCCTATGTTATCATCAACGAATTCAACTGCATTAATAATTTCAGTATTATCAAACAATATCTTTTTCCATTTTTGACAGGAATCATTCAATACCACCATCATTCCCCTGTAATATATGTATGGTTCATCGGGTAGTTTGCATGAGTCAATATAATATCCACATAAGAATATTTTATCTTTATGATAATATCTTGAAGTAAGTTTACAACTATCAAAGACACTTTTATTATGCCAGGTGCCGTTAAACTCTCTTATACCATAATAAGTATGGTCAGTATTATAAAACCAACGCCAACCGATAAAAAAGAAAGAACTGTCTTCAAGATAATCAAATTGGAACATAGCTCCATTCATTTGATTTGATACAGTGTCCCTTTTGACAGATTTTGCTCCATCATAAGTGATTAACAAAGTTCCATGCCATTCATTTGATTTCATCATTCCTGTATTTTCATCAAAGAAATTTAAAGAAGAAATACTACTAAACTTTCCCCTTAAACTATCTTTTTTAACATAATGCCAAGATAATCCTTTATCAGAAGTCTTAAATAAACTTTCACGATAAGCTCCAATATATCCTATTGAATCATTTATAAAGTATATGCTCGATATTTTTCCCTCTGGTGGATATGTATAAAAAAATGATATTTCTTCCCAGTTTATTCCGCCATCCTCAGTTACAAAAATCGTATTGTACACTCCTACTGCTATTCCATGATTGTCATCAAAAAATTCAATTCTTTTCAGTGCTGTTGGCAATACTTCTTCAAAATCAACAGATAAATTAACCGTATCAATTATTTGGTAATCATTACACATTTTCAATATTTTTGTCTTAAGCTGTGATGCTCCAATAAAACCATTGCCATTTCTTGTATAGTAACAAAACTCACTTTTACTGTAAGGATTAGTGAAATAATCCCATGTATCTCCGTCATCGCTCGATTTTAGCAATACGTTTTCTGTCAACAAGTATATAACTTTATCCAATGAATATGAAAATTTCATCCGATTTCCAAATTGAACCGGAATATTCAATTTAATCCAGTTATCCCCATTATCAGACGATTTGTATATATCACCGTCAACTGTTGCAATTATTATCGCTTTTGTTTCAGTTACCAAAGCTGAAAGTATGTCAGAAGTAATTCCTGTTTGGATTTCATACCAATTCATACCTCCATCACTTGTTTTGATAATTATACCGGAGTCACCTACGGCAACCCCGGTTTGAATATCACAAAGAACAATACAATTTAAAGAGTGTGATATATATGATGTAGGGCTTTCCCAGTTTAAACCTCCATCTTTCGTATATCTTATTGTTCCTGATGAACTAATAGTAATGGCATTTTCTCCGATTCCTGATATTGAGATTAGCATATCCTCGCAATTTGCATTTCGAATAGACCATGTTTTGCCTTTGTCTTCCGATATATGAATTGCACCATCTAATCCGCAAATATATATTTTATTATCACTTGCAACAGACATATCCATAAAATATGGTGTAATCAACTCCATATCGAAATAATCATTAAAATCTGAAAAGCAAATATATATTGTTGATAATAACAAAATGAAAATTGAGAAAATGTTTTTCATAAAAGACTCCTTGGTTTACTCACAAAAAGACATGCATCCATGAATTAAATCAATATTGGGACCTGGAACAAAAGGAAGAATACAATCATCTTCAAGTTGATATGGTGTTGGATCATTAACTGCCACAACTGTTAATATCCAAGGTGTTTGGGAAGTATCCCAGCAGTATTTATATCCTTGGAAACAATATCCATCCCCTAAACAAAATAAAGATACGGGATATCTATTAATAGTTCCTTCATCAGTTATGAATGCACTTGCATAACACCAACTTGTATATATTCTATTAGCCCAAGACTGATTTGGACATTCAACAAATGGAAAAATGTCCATATGATCTCTCAACATTTCTGTAATTAGACTTGCTTTGAAAATATCCAAAACAATATCTCCATAATTATTTGGATAACAAGTAGTGTCCAACCAAATTATTTTTCTTACATAAAAATGAGCTAATTCCGTTAAGGGTATATTTGTTGTATCATAACAATAACAAATTTTACCAATGCAAGAAACCTCGTCATTTAATTGAATGACAACCCAACCTGTTTCATCGGGTATCCAACCATCGCCGGGGGGGCAATCAATATCCCCACAATCGATAGAATATGCAGTATAAAAATTCATTAATAAAAACGCAATGAGAAATAAAAACTTTTTCATAAAAACCTCCAAAAAAATGTAAACAAAATTGAATAATAATTTTGCCCATTTCCCGAAGGTTTATTAACTTTGTATTCGGACTTTCAGTCCAAGGCGTATAAGCTCTGCAACCTTCGGGTTCAGGGCTTTTTTTATTTTAAATTACAAAAAAAAATTAAATTATCCAAATATTAATTTAGCTAAGTTTTTTTTTTTTTTTGACTTAGCCCATATTGCTAATAAAAATATAATTCAACATATCGGTATTATTTTAGATTTTGTTAATGTAACAAAAACCTTAAAAACTTTATAATAATAATAATTTTTCATAAATTTAAATTTTTGAATGTGAGTTTTTTGAAATGGAAATCCGAAAAATAATCCATATTGATATGGATGCTTTCTTTGCTTCTGTCGAGCAAAGAGACCATCCTGAACTTCGAGGCAAACCTGTTGCCGTGGGAGGCAATAAAATGCGTGGTGTCGTTGCCGCCGCAAGCTATGAAGCCCGTAAGTTCGGTGTCCGTTCTGCAATGCCCTCAAAATTTGCCTACAAATTGTGTCCAAAAATCACTTTTGTAAGACCTCGATTTGAAGCATATAAGGAAGCTTCCGATATTGTAATGAATATAATGAAGACATATTCAGATTTAATCGAGCAGGTTTCTGTCGATGAAGCTTATATTGATGTTACCGAAAATAAATTTTCAATACCTTCTGCCAAATGGATTGCTGTTGAAATCAAAAAGAAAATTTTCAAACAAACCAAACTTACAGCATCAGCAGGCGTTTCATTCAATAAATTTCTGGCAAAAGTTGCATCGGATTATAAGAAACCTGACGGATTATTTGTTGTAACTCCTCAGGAAGCAGATGCTTTTATTGATGCTTTACCTGTTGGTAAAATCCCCGGTGTGGGCAAGGTAACAGAAGAAAAAATGAATAAACTTGGTATTCTTAACGGCTCTGATTTGAAAAGCAGAACAAAATATTATCTTGCAGAGCATTTTGGAAAACACGGAGCATATTTCTATGATTTACTCCGACATCAAATCAACAATCCCGTTACTCCTGAACACACAAGAAAATCTCTTGGTTCAGAAAGGACATTTGAAAAAGATATTTCAGACGAGCAGGAAATGATAGTCGCTCTTTATAATATTTCCAAAAGAGTTTCCGAACGAATGGAAAAGCGTGATTTGATGGGGAAGACCGTTACTCTGAAAATCAAATATTTTGATTTTGAAATTAATACAAGAAGCAGAACAATTCAAAATTACATTAGTTCAGAAAGCGAAATATTTGATATTGCTTCCGAACTTCTTTTCGTTCCCGTCAAACCCATTAAACCTGTCCGCCTCCTTGGAGTCCAGATATCAAATTTAAATACAGGTTCTGATATTGAGGTTCCTAAACAGCTAACACTGAATTTTTATAATGATAAAATCGAAAAAATCAAAGGCAAAGATACTGATTTTTAAATTTAATATAAACATTTCTTGCTTTTGCAATCTTAAAAGTTGCTTGTTAACGGATGTGTCTGTCGTTGTCTGTCATTCCTGCGAAAGCAGGAATCCGGAAGCTAAATTTACATTGCTATCTTTATAAACGCAGTCACCCTGAGCTTGTCGAAGGATGAACTGTCAGATGATAATACGATTGATTTTAGATTACTAAATCATAAATAATAAAATTAAAACTCCCAATACGATTCTATAAATAACAAAAATCAAAGTTGATCTTGTCTTTAAAAATTTCAGAAGGAAAGCTATAGAAGCATATCCGCTTATAGCTGAAACTATAATTGCAATTGAAAGAGTAAGCAACTCATCACTTGTTATGTACTCCAGACTTTGATAAAACTCAAGCAATCCGCTTCCAAAAACTGCCGGTATGCTCAGCAAAAATGAAAATCTTGCGGCAGTATCACGTTTCAAACCTGAGAATAAACCTGCTGTTATTGTTGTACCCGAACGTGAAGCTCCGGGTATTAATGCAAGACATTGTGCAAAACCAACAATTAATGCATCAACCCATGTTACTTTCTCTATATCCTTTTTGAATTTTGCAGTTTTTTCTGCAATGAAAAGTATAATTGCTAAGGCGATTAAACTTATACCTATAACAGTTAATTCTTTTGTAAAACTCCCCTCGATAAAGTCTTTCAAAGCTAATCCTATTGTAGCTATTGGGATTGAACCTAATATAATATACCATCCCATTTTAGATTCATGGCTTTGATTTTTAAATGATTGCTTTTTACTACTCAGGTTTTCCTTGATAAAAGCTACAGGAATTGTTCTGATGTCTTTCGAGAAATAAATCAAAACTGCGGCTAAAGTTCCAAGCTGAACAACAGCCAAAAATGCTGTCCAATGCTCAGGATGTTCTGCATTAATCAATCCAAATAATTGACCGGCTATTGTTACATGTGCTGTACTGCTGATTGGGATGAACTCACTTAATCCCTGCAGTAATCCCAAGATAATTGCTTGTAATATGTCCATATTCCTTAATTATTTTGGTTCTTCATTATTAATAGTAGGTAAAATTAAAAAGATTGCTTCGTCACTCCGTTCCTCGCAATGACAGATTATATCGGTTTACTGTCCACAGGACAGCAACAATCACCCTGCGTCATTGCGAATCCCGATTCATCGGGATGAAGCAATCTTTAATTATTAAGTGAATTTGTATTAACTTAAAATTACCCACTTCATTTAGCGAAGAACCATTATTTTCTTATATTATATTGAAAGAAAATATTTGTAATAAAATAAAATTATTTACAAACTTAAAGAAATATGTATAATTAATTGTTCCTTTAAAATCAGTTCCTGAAAATAATCATCATGTAAATAATTAACGAATAAAATTAATTTTTTCAATCCAGCTATATCCATTCAGTCTGATATTTAGGAAATAATTCCCATGACTTACTTTTCCTGTTATAATAAGCGGGACACTGTAATCACCTGCCTGAACAAATCCCTTGTATAGTTTAGCGACAACTTTTCCTCGTAAATCGTATAATTCAATTTCAATATCCCCATCTCTGTTTGAATGGAATGTGACATTTAAATTACCATTAGAAGGATTTGGAGTGATTGAATTAATAAAGAAGCCACTTTTCAAAGAAAAAGTTTCTGCTTTTGTTGTGTTAGGAATACTATTCGGATTTCCCGGATTTGATACAAAATCCAGATTTCCCGGAGCCGGCTCACCTGATTTCCATGTACCTAAAGGGTCTTGTAATTCTTCGCCGTTAGTAAAGCCGTCACCATCCGAATCAATTCCGGCGAGTTCTGCATTCCAAACAACATTCCCATTGCTAAGAAAGTTATTTTCAATTTCAATACCAAAAGGACTGCGTGTTCCATCACCATTTTTATTATTATGGCAGTTTGTACAATTATTTATTGAACCATTAGGTATCTGATTTACTCTGGAAGACCTGCTAAAAGCAGAACTCGTGATAATTACAACAGATACCAGTAAAATAGTAATATATTTCATTTAAACCTTAATATTTTATACTTCCCTAAATTATTATTTAGTGACGTGAAATTTTATTAGTTATTATTGTGTTGTTAAAATTATTAGCTATTTAATTATTAGTATTTTCTGTGTAATCATAAACTTATTGAAAGAAATTTTTAGAAAGTACTGTCCCGAATTTGCAACAGATTGACTGGAAATATTCAAGTCATAATTTCCAATATCATTGACACCTTGATAAAGAATAGCTGATAAATATCCTGAATAATCAAAAAGCTCAATCTTCAAATATCCAGATTTTGTCAAAGAAAATTCAAAATGTGAACTTTCAGTTATCGGATTTGGATATATTGAATTAATTTTAAAACCACTGCTTATAGGAAAATCTTCGACAAAACTTGTATTCGGAAAACTTGATGCATCTCCGGGATTCGTAACAAGCGATGCCTCTCCGGGGGCGGGATTCCCTTGCTGCCATGTTCCTTCGGGGTCTTGCAATTCTTCACCGTTAGTAAAACCGTCGCCATCTGAATCCAAAGTTGCAAATTGAGCAGACCAATTTATTTTTCCGCTTGAAAGATATGACTTTGATGCATTTCCAAAAGTGTTAAATTGATGTGTATTTCCATTTGGATGGCATGTATTGCATGAGTTAACACTGCCATTTGGTATATTTGATACAAATGCAGACTTTGAAAATACTGCAAGTGTAATTAAAAACACTGCTCCTAAAGTTATGTATAATAATTTCATTATTACCTCATTTATTAAAAAATACTATTAAACTGCTAACGAAAATACATAAATTTCTTGTGTTTTACTATATTGCAGTTCAAATTTTTACAAATAACAAATTAATATAAAATGGAAAACGACAAAAAAATTATATTTTCTATGGTTGGAGTTAATAAAATTTTCCAATCAGGTAAGCAAGTTCTAAAAGATATTTACCTCTCATTTTTCTATGGTGCAAAAATCGGTATCATTGGTCTGAACGGCGCAGGTAAGTCCACATTATTGAAAATTATCTCAGGGGAAGATGAGGAGTATCAGGGTAATGTAGTTTTCTCTCCGGGATATTCTGTCGGGATGCTTGCACAGGACCCGCTTCTCGATGATAATTTAACCGTAAAAGAAGTTGTACAGCAAGGTGTTCAGGAAGTAATTGACCTGTTGAAAGAATATGATTCAATGAGTGCAAAATTTGCTGAACCAATGAGCGATGATGAAATGAATGACCTGATAGAAAAACAGGGGAAGATTCAGGACAAAATTGAAAAATGTGATGGATGGGAAATTGATAACAAACTCTCAAGAGCTATGGATGCTCTCCGTTGTCCTCCCGAAGATGCAATAGTAAAACATCTGTCCGGTGGTGAAAGAAGGCGAGTTGCCCTTTGTAAACTTTTACTCAAACAACCTGATATACTACTTCTTGATGAGCCGACAAACCATCTCGATACCGAGTCAGTGCAATGGCTCGAGAATCATTTGCAAAATTACAAAGGAACAGTTATTGCGATTACTCACGACAGGTATTTTCTTGATAATGTTGCCGGCTGGATACTTGAATTGGAGAGGGGAGAGGGCATACCTTGGAAAGGAAATTATTCTTCCTGGCTGGAGCAAAAATCAACTAAGCTCGAACAAGAAGGAAAGTCTGAATCAAAGAGGCAAAAGACATTGCAAAGAGAACTCGAATGGGCTCGCATGACACCAAAGGCAAAGCATCAAAGAACTAAGGCAAGATTGAGTGCTTACGAGAGATTGTTGAATGAGGATATTAAAGAGAAAGAGGAAAAGTTGGAGATATTTATCCCGAATGGTCCTCGTTTGGGAAATATTGTTATTGATGCAAAGGAATTAACAAAATCTTTCGGAGAAAAACTGCTTTTTGAAAATCTTGATTTTTCCCTCCCCCCTGCCGGAATTGTAGGAATCATCGGTGCAAACGGTACAGGCAAAACAACGCTATTCAGAATGCTCATGGGAACAGAAAAATCCGATAGCGGCTCAATTCGTATTGGTGAAACCGTTAAATTAGCATACATTGACCAACAGCACGAAGAAATTGACCCGGAGAAAACAGTATGGGAAGTCATATCGAGAGGTGAAGACTTAATGATGCTCGGAGGCAGGCAAATAAACACACGTGCTTATGTATCGAGGTTTAACTTCAGCGGACCTGACCAGCAAAAAAAATGCTCCATGCTCTCCGGTGGTGAACGCAACAGATTGCATCTTGCCATGACATTGAAAGAGGAAGCAAACGTGTTGCTTCTCGACGAGCCGACAAATGACATTGATGTTAACACTTTGCGTGCCTTGGAAGAAGGTCTTGAAGATTTTGCCGGTTGTGCCGTAGTCATCTCTCACGACCGCTGGTTTTTGGATAGAATAGCAACGCACATACTTGCATTTGAAGGTGAGTCTCAGGTTTACTTTTTTGAAGGCAGTTATTCCGAATACATGGAAAACCGCAAAAAGCGTTTGGGAGATACAGAGCCAAAAAGGGTGCATTATAAGAAACTGGTTAAATAATTGAAAATTGATAATTGACAATTGACAATGAAGAAGTAGCACAGACGCCCTCGTCTGTGTAACAATCGCATAGCGATTAAACGTTTGTAACTAAGAAATTTCCTTCGGTTACAATCCTGTGGGGATTGAATGTTGATATAAAATTTAAATTATTTTCAAATATTTTGAGACGTTTTGGCTTTTTATGTGTCATTATAGAAAGTTCAAATTGTAAAAACAAAATATTTGTGTGATTGTTATGAAAAATATATACAAAATTGTTATTGTTACAATCATTTCATTAATGATTTCTTCTTTCAATTTACTCGCTGAAGAATGGATACAATATACCTATGGTGAAAGTATTACTGCTTTAGCAGAGGAAGGGGATTTTGTTTGGGTTGGGACTAGTGCAGGATTAGTAAAATTAAATAAAGAAACAAAAGATGAAATTTTTTTTAATACAGCCAATTCAGGATTACCTCGCAATAAGATTACATCTATTGCTATTGACAATTACGGAAATAAATGGATTGGGACAGAAATTGGTCTGGTAAAATTTGATGATATAAATTGGATACATTTAAATGACACAAATTCAGGATTACCGAATAACAACATTAAGAAAATAATAATTGACAAGAACTCAGATTTATGGATAGGAACACTTGGAGGTGGATTAGCTAAATTTGATGGTATCAATTGGGATGTTTTTAATATAGAAAATACTGGAATGCCCATTAATTCTGTTGAATTTTTAACCTTGGATAAAAGTGGTGTTATTTGGATTTGTCCGCCTATAGTAAGAGAAAGTCCAAATAATTATGAATATATTGGCTTTGGTTTAGTAAAATTTGATGGAATAAATTGGACAAAATATGATACTGCTTCTTCAGACTTACCTGATGATAAAGTATTGACAGTTGATTTTGACGAAAATAACAATAAATGGATTGGAACTTATGATAGTGGTTTGGTTTTTTTTAACGATACCAATTGGATTATTTACAATCATACTAATTCAGGTATACCTAAGACACAGATTTCATCAATTAAAATTGACAAGAATGATTTTATATGGATTGGGACAGGATTTGGATTAATAAAATATAAAGAATATAATTGTACAATTTATTTGACTGTCTATAATTCCAGTAATTCTGATTTACCAAAATATGATGTTAATGTATTAACTATTGATTCTGAGGAGAATAAATGGTTATCTACTTATTCAGGTTTATATAAATTCGATAGTTTAAATGCTATAAAGTATAACACTTCTAATTCAGGTTTATCCTATTGGAAGAGGATAAATGACATTGCCATTGATAAAAATGGAGTTAAATGGATAGGTACAATTAATGGAGGTTTATTGAAATTTGATAATAATGGCTGGCTATTATTTAACAGAGACAATTCACCTTTAAAAAGAAATGACATTGAATATATAACAATTGATTCAAATGGAATTAAATGGATTGGAAATTTGACTGAAGGTATAATAAAATATGATGACATAAATTGGACATATTATGATACATCAAACTCATTATTACCTGATAACCACACAGGAAAAGTGAAAATTGATAAGTTTGGAGTTAAATGGCTTTTTACAGGAAGTAAAATAATTAAAATTTATAATGATGATTGGACAATATATAGTGGTCAGAATTGTTATATGCTTGATAATGGTATAAATTCTTTGGAATTAGATAGTAAAGGAAATATTTGGATAGCAACCAGTAAACAATTCATTAAATTTGATGGAAGTAATTGGCTCGAATACAAGTTCCCTTCTGAATGGTATACATATGATAATAATTATCGTCCTTGGATTTCAATAATGATGATTGATAAATCAGATAACGTTTGGGTTAGATCGTTAGGATATGGTAAAGCTTGCCTTGGAATTGCTAAATTTGATGGTAATAATTGGAAATTAATAAATACCGGGAATTCTGATATACCTGACAACAGTGTAAAGGTAATGGCTGAAGATAAAAATAACATTATGTGGATAGGTTTTGAAGAAGTTGGACTTGGCAGATATGATGGAACCAATTGGATAATATACAATGAATTAAATTCAGGATTACCAAATAATAGTATTAACTCAATTGTAATTGATGGACAGGGTAACAAATGGATTGGAACTGATGGCGGTATAGCTGTCCTCCTCGCTGAAGAAACTCCAGTCGAAGAAAACAATCCTAAATCGCAAGAGCAGATTTTATTAGATATAATTCCAAACCCCTTCAGTGATGAAACTGAAATTAGTTTCAATTTAGCAGAACCCGGTGTTACAAAAATTACTATTTCGGATTTGCTTGGTAACGAAATTTTCGTTTTGAAAAATGAATACAATGATTCGGGAGTACATTCAGTCAAGTTCAATTCTTTTGATTACAAATTACCAAGCGGAATTTATTTCTGCACGATTCATGTCAATGGTATTTCGGAAACAAAGAAACTGCTAAAACTAATGGATAAATGATATTTTTTATAAAAATTCTCTGTGGAACTGAATTTCCATTAACTTTCCGGTAAAAAAACTTTGCGTCTTTGCTCCTTGGCATCTTTGTGTGAAATTCATTACATCTCCCGTCTGTCTTCTACGTTTATCAATGTATAACTGGCTTCTATTCTACATTCTACATTTTACATTCTACATTTAAAAAAAAATTCTATTCTGTCTTTGTTACAACTGATAGCAAAATTTCTTAACCACATAGTGGTGAAACCTTTGTAGCACACGACAACCCACACCGCTCAAAGCCACGTCGTGGCGACAAAAAAAACCTTATTCAATCAAAACAACCTTAGTAACACAACAAAACCACAACAAACCAACCTTATTACTTTATTTCATTAATCATAAAAATCAAACAAATCACAAAAATCAAAGTTCCGACAAAAAAACTTTGCGTCTTTGCTCCTTGGCATCTTTGCATGAAATTCATTACATCTCCCGTCTGTCTTCTACGTTTATCAATGTATAACTGGCTTCTATTCTACATTCTACATTTTACATTCTACATTTAAAAAAAAATTCTGTTCTGTCTTTGTTACAACTGATAGCAAAAAATCAACGAAATCATTTTAATCAGCTTAATCAACGGTTCAGGCATTTATTTTCGTTTCACGTTTTCGCTTTTTCCCATAGCAAACCCGTTGAATATTTTCACCTGTTAACCCCAAAAACTATTATCCAACCTTACAACAATCCAACAAAAAACATTCCCCAATGCTACAATCATTTTAAAATTCCTTTCACCGAACATTACAACCTCCTGCTCTACCCTTTCACTCTACATACTTCATATTCACGTTAAAACAATCATGAAAATCATTTCAATCAGTTTAATCAATGGTTCAGACATTTGCCTTTCTCAGTGTATCTCTGTGCATCCTCAGTGGCTCTCTGTGTAACTGTCTTCCATTCTACATTTTACATTAAAAAAAAATTGCTGTCTGCCGTCTGCCGTCCCCTGTCTTTTCTAACCCCCAGCCCCCAGCCCCTAACCCCCAAACAAAACAAAAATCCTTTTAAAATAATTTCCATTACATTTACTTCCCACTTCGTAATTTCGTTCTGCTCGTTCTTTGGCAAATTAATAGTACGTTAAATTCTCAGTGGAACTCTGTGAATTCTCAGTGTATCTCCGTGTAATTGTCTTTCGTTTCACGTTTCACGTTTCACGTTTCACGTTTTTAATGTTTTTAAAAATCTACGCAAAATGCGACATTCTAAACTATAATCGCTGTAAATATCTGAAATATATAAACATATCTGATTGCTTTTTTGTCGGTTCAATCAAAATCGTTGTCGCAAAAAACCGCCAAAATAAAAGCTGTAAAAAACGGTACATTTGGTACAATGTAATTTGAGACTAATTCTAAGTCTAATGAAAAGCAAGTTACAAAATACAATTTTTGTATCGCCTTTTTTTTGAAATTGTTTGGTTTCACGTTTCACGTTATGCTTTTTCACGAAAATTCTGACTTCAGACTTCTGTCTTCTGACTTCAGATTTTAGCTTTCCACTTTAAGCTTTTTGCTAAATTGCGGTGAATTTGGTGAAACTAACTTTTTACAACCCGATAATTCCTTGATTGATAACGAATTACAAAATCAACGAATTTCACCTTTCATTTCACCTACTCTCCGTTCTTTGACATAGTTTTCATTTATTAAATTGCTGTTCTAAAAAATGAATATATTGATTCGGGACAACACTCAATAAAGTTCAATTCCTCAGATTTAAAAATGTCAAGCGGAGTTTATTTCTGTACGATTCATGTGAATGGTTTAACCGAAACAAAGAAACTGGTTAAGTTAATTGATAATTGATATATCTAAGAAAATTCTCTGCGGAACTCTGTGAATCCTCTGAGTAGCTCTGTGTAATAAAATTCTTATGGTCAAAACAAAGCTACTTCAAAACCCTTGTCTTCTTTTTCAAAAACCGAAGAACTAAAAACATAATGATTGAAATTATCAGAATATAAAGCCAGAAAATATCTAATTCAAATATCCCTTTATATAAATAATTCTTGATGAAATTTATATATGCAAACGAAACAGCGAGTGCTGTCAAGCCATAATATTCCCGTCTGATTACATCTTTAACATTAAAATTAGAATCGGTTTTCTCCCATAATTTGAATGAAGGTACAAATGCAGGTATTCTCATAGCCCATGCTGTATATGCTTCTCCAAATTTATTTCTTAAATAGCCCTCTTCAGCAAACATTATTCTTTCATAATAAATCCAAAACAGTAATATCACAGTTATAATCAACCAAAAATTTGCAACATATATTACAATTCCAATCCACATGAAGAAATTTCCCAGATAAAGCGGATGCCTGACGACTGAGTAAATTCCTTTTGTATTAAGTGAATCAGCTACCTGCCCGTTTACATTTCTGCCTGATGTGTTTTTTTGAGCATATCCGATGGTTATTATTCTGATAAATAAACCGAATAATGAAATAATGAGGCAAACAACCGAAAAGAACACATTCGAGGTATCGGCAAATACTGTTCTGTCAAAGTAAATTGTAACTGTAGCCAAAACGTATAACAGCAAAGGCAAATAGCTTCTCTTTTTGAAAAGCATATTACCTGTTTTTTCATATTCTTCAATTAATGCCATTACCCTTTTTCCTCAAAAAAAACGGGTAAAAATATTACCCGCAAAATTTATACAACAAAAATTCTTTTATAACTGAAACTTACTTTACAAACTTTATAAACTTTATAAACTTTATGAACTTTATAAACTATCCTACCATTTCAAAACATTGACTTCGTCAACATAAACAGTTTGCTTCTGCCTGAATAATGCCAGTACGATTGCAAGACCGACAGCGGCTTCTGCGGCGGCAACTGCCATAACGAAGAAAACAAATATTAAACCGGCTGTATCACCCATGAATGATGCAAATGAAACCAAAGTTAAATTAACTGAATTCAACATCAGTTCGATTGACATAAAAATAATAATTGCATTTCTTCTTGTTAGTACACCAATTGTACCGATTGAAAAAAGCACAGCTGCTAAAATTAAAAAATATTCTAATGAAACATTTTGAAACATAATCTTTTACAATTTAATTAATGAAATTCTTAAGTTAATTTACGTTTTGCTAAAACAATCGCACCTATTATAGCCGCTAAAAGTAAAATCCCGATTGCTTCAAATGGCAAAAGGTAATTTGTAAATAATACCTGACCGATTGACTGAACCGTCGAAAGATTTGCGGAATTTTCAGGTAATTCAATTTTCCCGCTCTTTTGAAGGAGAAAAATCATAATAAATTGGATTATCATTACACATACAAGTATAACTGAAATTACTTTTCTGATACTAAACTTTTCCTTATTCTTTTCCTCAGCACCAAGGTTTAGCAGCATTATTACGAATATTACCAAAACCATGATTGCCCCTGCATAAACAAGAATTTGAATTGCCGCAATAAACTGAGCATTCAAAGTCAGGTAGAGACCTGCCAGCATAAAGAAATGGAACACCAAAGCTAAAGCAGACACAACCGGATTTTTTGCCGATATGGTAACTACCGCACTAGCTATAGACAAAACCGCTAAGACCGTAAAAAATATAAATGTCAAACTCACAAAATTTACTCAAATAATTAAAAATACTTTTTCTTTAATTTTCACATAAAATCAAAAATACTGAAAAACTGCAATATTTTACAATTTATTTTATGAAATTTTCAGATAGCATGAATTTATTCCACTATCTTGAAAATATTATTCTCAACAGTTCATTAGGAAATGTAAGATTTAAACATTCCTGTATTTACGAATTATTGTTCTGATTTATTCTCAAATCGAAAAAATTGCATTTATTCTAAAGAACAACATTTCCTGTGCCTCTTTTTCGTATTGTTTCTGTTCAAAATAATTAATATCAGCTTGCAACTTTACTTTATTGTTAAATATAAATTTTGTAAATCCAAGACTATAATCGGTTCTGTTCCCGATTTTACTAATTAACTCATCATCAGGTTTAAGGTAGTTATATCTTAATCCTAAAGCCATATCATCACTTATCATGTATGAGACCTGTCCTCCGTATCCTTGTCCATTTAGGACATATCGCTCAGCACCAGTGGAGTTTGTTGTTATTGGGTCCTGAGCATTTCTGTAATAGTATTCCCCCATTGCCGCGAAACCTCGATACTTGAAAAGAAAATCAGCAAAATATTGCGTAATATCTTTTGACTGATACAAACTTTTACCTAAAATACCTCTTTCACGATGTGCTTTATCATCATAAAAAGCTGAAGCACCGATAAGAAGTTTAGGAGTTTTTTCCATTGATAAATCCATTTCATAAGTTTCACCTGCTTTTACGAAAAGTCCGAAGGGGTAAAATTCAATTCTTCCGCTATAAGCATAACCGCCATCGAGAATGGACTTTTGGTTTACACCTTCACCATGGGACCAAGCCAAGTTTTCCCTTACTGTGAAATCTCCGATACTCCATTGATTCAAAATTTGCAATCCTACATCGCGATAAGTATTAAACTGGCTTTCTACGTAGGAACGCTCGAGGAAATTTAATCCGCCGAATGACATCAGACGCGAAAGACATCCGGGCAGTTTTGCCTGACCGATTCTAAGCTTTGTTTTATCAACAAATTCCCAGTCAAAATAGGCATCGTAAATTAAACTCGAGAATTCTCCTTCAGAACCTTTTGTGGCATTCATATCATTATTTGTTACACCCAACTGAAAAGCATAGGTTAGCTTTGGACTAAGTAAAAAGCCGTCAAATCTAAATCTCATTCTTCGTAACATTGAATTAGCAGTAATTTGTGTGCCTTGGCAATTGCAATTATTCAGTGAATCGTATATTTCAAATCTTGGTTGAAGAAGCAATCCGAATTTCATAGCAAAAGAGCTGTCATCAGCAATGATGTTGAGCCCTTTTGATAGATTTAAAGAGTTGTGGTCTTCTGCTTTTGAAAATGAGAATAATAAAAACAACAGACAGATTCCTATAATAAATTTCTTATTCATAAAACTATCCTTGAAATAGTAAATAGTTATTAAATTCATTTTAAAATTACGAGTTTATAATATCACAAAGTTAATTTTCAAGTGTTGTTATAAAGGAAAATGATTTTTTTGTATAATACATGTGTTTTGTTGAATTATTTTAAATTTTTAAATTCCGTAAAGATTTACTAATTACCTGACACAAATAGCTATTTGAATTGTATTAAATACAATAATTTATTAAATTTGAAGTTAATTTAAGAAATTTAAATGTTTTGGTTACAGATTAGTGATATATATTATGGTTTTTAAAAAAGGACTAAATTGAATTAATTTTATGAAAATGCAAATAAAAGATATTAATAAACTAAAAAGACAGGTTGATTTTGTCGACAAAGATATTGTCGGACTTATTCATCAAAGAAAAGAACTGACAGATGCAATTTTAAATATTAAAAATGAGATTGGTATTGCTTACAGAGACAGAAACCGTGAAAAAGAAATTGTTAAGAAGTTGATTGATTTATATGGCTCACAAAATAAAAATCTTATAAAGAAAATTTATCATCTGATTTTTGACAATTCCTTAAAGAAACATTGTATTGAATTCAATAAAAGAGAAATCAAAACAATTGATGACGCTTTTCGGCTCAGACCTATCATTATAGCAGGTCCATGTGCAGTTGAGTCGAAGGAACAAATTTTTAAAATCGCCAAGGAATTATCAGAGAAAGGAATTAAGTTTTTACGAGGAGGAGCATTCAAACCGCGAACATCCCCCGATACTTTTCAAGGTTTGGGAGATATGGGAGTTGAGTATTTAAGTGAAGCTGCAAAAAAATACAATATGTTTATTGTTACAGAAGCCCTTGAATCGGGACAATTGATAAGACATTATGACAAAATTGACATTGTCCAGGTGGGAAGCCGAAATATGGCGTCTTACGGATTTTTAAAAGAAGTCGGGAAGATAACATCCAAAGATAAAAAGCCCGTACTTTTGAAAAGAGGTTTCAATGCGACATTAAAGGAACTTCTTTTAGCGGCAAAATATATACAGGATGAAGGTAATCCAAATATTATTTTGTGCCTGAGAGGTATAAGGACATTCGAACAGATTGACTCTAAAATGAGGTTTACTCCTGACCTGGCAAGCATTCTCGAATTAAAAGAAATGACCGGTTTACCTGTTATATTTGACCCTTCACATTCAACCGGTAATTCACAGTTTGTCCAAAAAGTATCGGAAGCGGCATTGAATTTGGGTGCTGATGGTCTGTTAATCGAGACACATTATAATCCCGCTAAAGCAATGAGCGATGCTGAGCAGTGCATTTTACCAAAAGTTTTATTCGATATTTTAGATATTATTGAGAAAAATTGAAACTTTTTGTTGTTTTTGTGACTTTACTCTATTAAGATTTGCAAATTTGAAAGTATTATTTGTTATAATGATAAGAAATTTTATGAAAAGAATTTTACCGGTTTTTTTAGTATTAACTTTTATTTTGTTAATATCCTGCAATAAAAACGAAAAAAATTATTT
Organism: bacterium; assembly: GCA_043804925.1. Classification (GTDB taxonomy): domain Bacteria; phylum Bacteroidota; class Ignavibacteria; order Kapaibacteriales; family UBA2268; genus ChocPot-Mid. The sequence goes on from JAZDIP010000092.1 coordinate 19,441, forward strand.
AAAGAATATTGAAATTCAAGGCAGTCAATTAGTACCTTCTTTTTCCAAAGAAATTTTAGAATATTCCGTTACTTCATTGAATTCTTTGAAACCAATATCCATATCTGTTACTCCTGAAGATGATAATGCAAAAATCGAGTTTAATTATAAAATAATTGATGATTCAAAAATTAAAATCGAGTCTCTTGACACTAATAAATTTATAGAAATAACCGTAACCGGCGGGAATAGTTATAAAAGAGTTTATAAAATCAGGACTTTGCCTAAAGGTTTTCCACCGATAACTATTAAAGAAAAAAGCACACCTGCTGATGGGTATATTTTTTTAACGAATTTTTCATTGAATCCGGCTTTCAGGACTCCATTTGGCAGATATTCAATGATTGTTGACAATGACGGGAAACCTGTTTATTACAGGAAGGCAATTCTTGGTTCTGCTGATATGAAACAACATCCTAATGGAACTTATTCTTTTTTCTCCGGTAAATATATTAAAATGCCTGAAATATTCGGTGATTTCACAACATTGGATGAGAATTTGAATGTATCATCTACCTTTACTGTTGAACACGGTTACACTGATATGCATGATTTTCGGTTTATGAAGAATGGAAACATATTAATGTTTGGTGTCGAGATTGTCGAAAAAGACTTATCGGTAATCGGTGGACTGAAGAACGCAAAAATTTGGGATTATTTTATTGAAGAAACAGGTCCTACAGGTAAAGTTGTCAAGGACTGGCGGTCATTTGACCATTTCAAAGTAAGTGATATAATTGAAAATTACGATTTGAAAATACCATACATCGAACATGGAGCAAATTGTAACTCAATATGGATAGAAGAAGATGGTAATGTGCTGCTTAGCAGCCGTAAACTCGATGAAATTTCAAAAATTGATTGGAAAACAGGAAAATTTATTTGGCGGATGGGTGGTATAAAGTGTAAGAATAATCAATTTAAATTTGTTGATGACCCTTTGAACGGTTTTTCTCATCAACATTCCATTTCCAGAGTTACAAATGGGAATATTTTAATGATGGATAACGGGAACTATAATTCTAAAAAAAGCGGCAAGGATAATATATTTTTCGTTCCGCAAACCAGAATTGTGGAATATCAGATTGATGAGCAAAATAAAACGGCAAAATTGGTCTGGGAATATAAAAAACCGGGAATTTTTGTTCCGATAATGGGTTCTGTTCAACGGCTTGACAATGGTAACACATTCATTTGCTGGAGTAAGGACAGTCCTTGTATTACTGAAGTTGATGCTTCAGGCAAAACAGTATTGGAAATTGATTTGCCAACCGGATTCCAATGTTTTAGTGCATACAAATACAAAATCAAATAAGGATAGACCATGTTTAAAAGTATAATAATTCTCAAAATATTAATTTCGTCATTTGGATTTAAATTCAGGTTTGTTGCTGTTACTTTGTTTCAGTTGACTCTTGGGGCTTATGCCGGAGTTACAGGATTTATCGACCATATATTATTTCCAAAATACAAATTGAATAAACCTGCAAATCCTGTATTCCTTATGGGGCATCCTCGAAGCGGAACGACATTTCTTCACCGGTTTATTGTTAAGCATTGTGACGAGTTAAGAGGAATGTATCTTGTAGATATGATTTTTCCTTCGTTAATTGCCAGAAAAATCATTAAACCTTTTCATGACAGACTTGCTAAAATATCATTAGATAAGATATGGAATCCTAAGATACATAAAGCCGGGCTTTTTGAAGCAGAAACTGAAGATGTCGCTTTGTTCGTCAAATACGGAAGCGGGCTTTTGTCTTGGTATTATTTCCATTTGTGGGATAAATTTAAAACTCCTGAAGATTTTGATAAAAGAATAATTAAAGTTTGTGGCAATGATAAATTCATAGATTATCTGACATCGGTTCATCAAAAAAATATTTATAACACAAACCGCAGAATGTTTTGCAAATCCTTTGCCCTGATTTATAATATTGATAAAATTCTGAAAGAATACTCAAATGCAAAGATTTTGTTTATGGTCAGGAATCCTAAAGAGACAATACCATCAACAATCTCATTAATGAGCGGAGCACAAAAGAAAATTAACGGATTGGACAAAGCTCCTGAGAGCAAGAGGCTAGAATTCTATGATAAGGTTTACAAAACATCGCTTGCTTATTATAAATACATGGATAAAATAATCAGCGAAAATCGTGAGAACATCATTGTTTATACTCAAAAACAATTGCTGACCGATTTCGAAATTGTTTTTAGGGGAATACTTGATTTTTATGGTGTGATTACAAACGAAAAAATTGAAGCTGCAATTACCGAACAGGTTGGTAAACAAAAAACATTTCATTCCGAACATAAGTATTCTCTGGGCGAATATGGTATTTCAGAGGTACAGATTGAAGAAGATTTCAAATTTGTTTATGATAATTATCCGGTGTAAATTTAATGAAAAACGAAAAGTGAAAAGTGAATAATGGTAAAAAGATATATAGAATATGTATTTTGCAATGATGACGAAAAACCTCTACAGTCATGTATAGATAATCTTCTGTCATATTTTAGCACAAGAAATTTATCCCAAAATAATATATTATTTTTAACAGTATTTACCCATACCAACAAGGAAAACTTTTATAAAAAAAGAAGTGATATAAATCAGCTTTTCAATGACAATCAATTTTCAATTCCACATATAGAAATTGCACAATCCTGTTTTGTATCTGAAATCGCATTTGAAGTTCAATTTATCGAAGGTGATTTTGAAGTAATTGAAAGTAACCAAAAATTCAAGATTATCAAATCTGCTGACGCTATTGAATTATATGCTTCCGCTTTTTGTGAACATAACTATGATAATTTCCAGCAATCTACAGATAAGGTTTTTGAACAGGTGAATAAAATTCTCTCAAAATACAAATTTGAAATAAATACCATTGTTCGTCAATGGAATTACATTGAAGATATATTAAAGATTTCCGAAACCGGTCAACACTACCAGATATTTAATGATGCAAGGAGCGTTTTTTATAACCTCGATAAATGGGAAGCCGGTTATCCTGCTGCTACAGGAATAGGGGTTAATGCCGGAGGAGTTTCGATAGTTTTCTATGCTTTTATACCAATATCCGACATTTTAATAATTCCTTTGAATAATCCATTACAAAAGGATGCTCACAGATACTCGAAAGAGGTTCTTGTCGGTGATTCAATGGAAGCTAAAACTACTCCAAAATTTGAAAGAGGAAAGCTAATATTAAGAGATGACGGTTTTGATATATTTGTATCGGGTACTGCGGCTATTATCGGTGAGGAAGCTAATGAGAAATCCGGTGCCGGACAGCAGACATTAACGACTATACAAAATATTGAAAAGTTGATTGAATTAGACAATGTTAAGAAAAACTTTCGGGGATTTCCAGAATTCAAGAAAGTTAATATTAGCAATATCCGTGTTTATATAAAAAACCAATCCGATTTTGAGAATGTTAAACAAATTTGTGAAGCCAATTATCCGAATATTCCTATCATTTACTTACAGGCAGATGTCTGCCGAGACGAACTGCTTGTTGAAATCGAAGCAAATTGCTTTGGATTAAAATTACAAGAATGAAAATAAGGATATTCTTTGCTAATATCCTTTGAAAGTTCAGGAGGACATTAGCACAAACTAATATTTAAATATACCGATTTTTCTATGAAAATTATATTTATTATCATATTTTTGCACTTTAAATATTTCGATTTTGAAATTTATATATATTGTTAATTAAAATAGGAGTTATATTATGGCAAGAGCTCATAATTTTAGTGCCGGTCCTGCTATACTTCCAGTAGAAGTTTTGCAGGAGACAGCACAGGCAGTTTTGGATTATAATAACCTTGGTATGTCAATCATGGAAATGAGCCATCGTTCTAAAGAGTACGATGAAGTTTTTAAGGAAGCACAAGCAGATGCTCTCAAAATAATGAACTTATCTGCTGAAGAATATACGGTTTTATTCCTTGGTGGCGGAGCCAGTACTCAATTTATAATGGTACCGATGAACTTTTTGAAAAATCAGGCAGATTATGTCAATACAGGTGTTTGGGCGAAGAAATCAATAAAAGAAGCTCAATGGGTAGGTAAAACAAACGTCGTTGCATCATCGGAAGATAGAACATATAATTACATTCCAAAGGATATCAAGTTTCACGCTGATGCTGACTATTTTCACATTACATCCAACAATACTATTTATGGTACACGATGGAACAAATTTCCTGAAATAGGAAATGTCCCTTTAGTTTGCGATATGTCATCGGATATATTCAGCCGACCGCTGGATTTTTCGAAATTTAGTTTAATTTATGCCGGTGCTCAAAAGAATATAGGTCCTGCAGGTGTTACACTTGTTGTTATAAAAAAATCATTCCTTGAAACAGCATCGGATAAATATCCGACAATGATGAAATACAAGACACACGTTGAAGCAGAATCAATGTTCAACACTCCTCCATGCCTGCCTGTTTATACAGTCGGCAGAACTTTCAAATGGATTATGAAACAAGGCGGTTTGGAAGCAGTTGAGGGGATGAACAACAAAAAAGCTAACCTCCTTTATGATTTCATAGATGCAAATCTTGATTTCTACAAAGGTACAATCCCTGACAAAGCCGACCGCTCGATTATGAATGTTTGCTGGAATTTAAATACTCCCGAACTTGAAGCTAAATTCATTGCCGAAGCAAAGCAAAGATATAACATGACCAATCTTAAAGGGCACAGGAGTGTTGGCGGATGCCGTGCTTCTATCTATAACGCTTGTCCTTATGAATCGGTTCAGGCATTAGTTAAGTTCATGGAAGAGTTCATGAAAGAGAACAAGTAACCGGATTTACTAAATAATATTTTAAACCACATTCCATAAAGGTGTGGTTTTTTTATTAATTTTGATAATTGGAGAATATTTAAAAAAAATTATTTTTATATTACTGTTTCAGATTCAATGTCGTTCAAAAATATATTGAAAAAATCCGTCAGGAAAATAATTGGAAAGGATATTTTTATCATGAAAAAAATATTATACATAGACTTAGATGATGTCGTTGTTGATTATCAGTCGGGATACAGATTTACAAGGAACAAAAAATCAAAAGGATTTTTTGAAAATATGGGACCTGTCCCCGGAGCAATCAAATCCGTGAAGAAATTAAATAAATATTATAATATCTATTTTTTATCCACTGCTCCATGGGGTAATCCTCATTCATGGATGGAAAAAAGGTTATGGATTGAAAGGCATTTTCCATTGATTGGATATAAAAAGTTAATTCTTACTCATAACAAATCTTTGTTAATAGGTGATTATTTGCTCGACGACAGGACGAAAAACGGTGCATCTGAGTTTAAAGGTGAGTTGATTTTGTTTGGCAGTGAAGCATATCCCGATTGGGATGTATGTATAGAATATTTGTTAAAAAATGTAAATTATAAATAAATTATGTCACGTTCACGAAGAAAAATCGCAATTGCAGGAGTAACTACTGCAGAATCAGACAAGAAATGCAAGGTTCAGGCGAACAAAAAATTTCGCAGAAAAAACAAGGTTATTTTAGAGCAATTCCTTGATGAAAAAGAAATGAAATTGAAAAATGAAGTATCTTCAGTCTGGGATTTCACCAAAGACGGCAAGATTTTACATGAAGGCTATCCGGAAATATTGAGGAAGTGAGATTTTACTTATTTAATCTCAAAAAATTTAAAACCACATTAAGTTGACTCAATTATATAAAATTTTAATAACAACAGTGCCAAAAACTAACTCCATTCTTTTCCATTTCTACGACTTTAAAATTGTGACTAATGAGAAAAATTCGTTTCGCTGTTCTATAAAAAATAATTCGTAATTGGTAATTAAAAAGGGACTGTCTTACAATGAGAACAGCCCCTATATAATTATAAAACTCGATTTCTCTTCTACTTAATTTCCCAGGAATCCTCGCCTTTCAGCAATGCTTCGAGGTCGTTTGCACCTGGAGTTTTCGCGTAATGGTCTAACTGCCATGTAACTTTTTCGTCATAGGATGGTCTGTCTATTGCCATGAAAACGCCCATAGGTCTAGGTAAATTAGGAGCGTAAGTCATGTTGGCTAAAATGAAAGCCAAAGTTGAATCTTTTTCATCGTGAATCAACAGGTCATCTTTTGAATATTTGCCGTCTGTCAAAGAAACAATGGTTGGTGTGAAACCGTCAAGTTTGATTCCCTTGTCTTGATTTGCACCGAACACTAACGGCTGTCCGTGAATCAACTCAACTGTATGTTCGGGTCGGCTGTCTTTCTGAGTGTATTTATCATAAGCACCGTCGTTATAAATAACACAATTTGCATAAACTTCAACAAATGCAAATCCTTTATGCTTAGCCGCTCTTTCGAACATATACTGCATTGTTTTTGCGTCACGGTCATAAGCACGTGCTACGAACGTTGCACCAGAACCCAAAGCTAAAGTGGCAGGATTAAACGGGTCATCCAAAACACCGAGAGGTGAAGATTTAGTAATCTGCCCTTCGAGTGATGTTGGAGAATATTGTCCTTTTGTTAAGCTGTAAACTCCGTTGTTAAAGAGCAATACCTGTAAATCAACATTTCGCCTTGCGGTATGGATGAAGTGATTGCCTCCGATACTCAAACCGTCACCGTCGCCTGTGGCAATCCATACAGATAGGTCGGGCCTGGCTATTTTGATGCCTGATGCAATAGGTAAAGCTCTTCCGTGCATTGTATGCATACCGTAAACATCCATATAATATGGAAAACGGCTGGAACAACCGATGCCGGAAACGAATACAAATTTTTCTTTTGGAATACCTAATGTTGCAAGAATTCTTTGAGTTTGTGCCAATATCGAAAAACCGCCACAACCTGCACACCAGCGAACATCGATTGGTGTTTTAAATTCCTTGGCTGTTGTAGCCATTGGTCCGTCATGCTGTCTTTGAATTATATTATCTATTAATGTCGTAGTCATATTATTTTCCCTCCTTTAACAATTCGTTAAGTTTATCTTCGACTTCGTCAGCTTTCAGAGGCAATCCCTGAACCTTGTTCAGACCAAGTATAGGTCTCAAAAAGATGGATTGCAAAATAGTTTTTAAATGCCCGCTGTTCAATTCAGGAATTAAAACACGTTTGAATTTGCTGAGAATTTCTCCTAAATTTCGGGGTAGAGGATTCAAGTGAATCAAGTGGCAATAAGAGAGTTTTTTACCTTCACTTCTTAGTTGGTTGTAAGCATCGGTAATAGCTCCATGAGTACCACCCCATCCGATTACCAAAAGGTCACCTTCCTGCTCGCTTTGAACAACTGCCGGCGGAATATCATTAGCTATGCCTTCAATTTTCTTGGCTCTCAGGTCAACCATTTTCTGGTGATTTAATGGGTCTTGACTTACAAGACCGGTAATATCTTCTTTTTCCAGACCGCCGACTCTGTGTTCGAGTCCCTGAGTGCCTGGAACAGCCCAAGGGCGCACAAGTGTTTTAGGGTCTCTCATATAAGGTTGAAATCCAATGGGGTCAGTCCTGAATTTTACAGAAATATCAGGTAATTCATCCATATTTGGAACTTTAAAAGGGCTGGTTCCTTGTGCCAAATATCCGTCTGTCAATAAAATTACAGGAGTCATATATTTCAAAGCTATTCTGGCAGCTTCGATTGTTTGGTGGAAGCAGTCTGCTGCACTTCGGGCAGCAACTATTGGCACAGGAGCTTCTCCGTGCCTGCCGTACATAGACATCAATAAATCGGATTGTTCGGGTTTTGTTGGCAATCCAGTACTTGGTCCGCCTCTTTGAACGTCAATAATGACAAGCGGTAATTCCAAAATCAAAGCTAATCCAATAGCTTCAACTTTGAGCGAAAGACCGGGACCGCTTGTTGTTGTTGCGGCAAAATAACCGGCAAATGAAGCACCAATAGCGCTTGAGATACCTGCTATTTCATCTTCTGCCTGTAAATGCTTAACGCCATATTTTTTGTATCCTGAAATCCAATGTAAAATTTCAGTTGCTGGAGTTATTGGGTATGAACCTAAGAATAAAGGCAGGTTTGCTTTCTTGGCAGCAACTGTAAGACCAATGGCACATGCCTCATTCCCTGTAATATTTCTATATGTTCCGGATTCCAGTTTTGCGTCCTCTATTTGGTATTGAACAGGGAATAGATCGCTGTTTTTTGCATATTCGTAACCTGCTTTTAATACCTTTTGATTTGAATCGTAAAGAGCCGGTTTTTTCCCGAACTTAGTTTGCAACCATTTTTCTGTTGAATCCAATGACCTGTCGAATAACCAGTATGTTAATCCAAGAGCAAAAATATTTTTTGAACGGTCAACATTTTTTGGTGATAAATCCGAACCTTTAAGAGCGTTTCTGACTTCTGTTATCATATCCAAGGATACAACTCTGTAATCTTTTAACGAACCGTTTTCGATAGGATTAGTGTCGTACTTAGCAAGTTCCAGATTTTTTTTACCAAATCCGGCTGTATTAGCTATTATCAAACCACCTTTTCTAACTTTGGGCAGATTGACTTTTAAAGAAGAAGCATTCATTGCTACCAGAACATCAATTCTGTCGCCGTAAGTATGAATCCTTGTTGCTGAAAATTGAATTTGGTAGGCACTTACTCCGTACAATGTTCCTTCGGGTGCACGGATTTCAGAAGGATAATCGGGGAAAGTATTTACATCATTTCCCATTGTTCCCGACGTGTTCGAAAACTGGGTACCGGAGAGTTGCATTCCGTCTCCGGAATCACCAGCAAACCTTATCGTTACACGTTCGAGTTTCTCAACTTTTTTTTCCATAATATATTCAAAAATTTATAAAAAACAAATTAATTATTTTCTGTTATAAAATATAATTGTTAGTTTATACACTAAACTTAGCAAACAATGTAATAAATCTCAATATACATTTATTAAATAATGTAATACTGTAACAAAAATGTTTTTTTGTGTTATAATAAAACAAACTGACAAAAATAAGAAATTTTTATTTATTAGCTTTTTTAAAACTTCTTAAAGTAAATTATTCAGGATTGTTAAAAGTCATTTACTTCGAATAAATAATTGGCTTCGTCAATCTTGAGTTACCAAAATCTATTGTTATAAAATATAAACCGTTACTATAGAAATCAAATTCTTGAAAAATCCTGAAAGAATTTATTCCTTTGCTGTTGAGTATTTTATTTTTGCAATAAATTTTATTGCCTAATATATCATTAATAATTATTTTAATCTCACCCTGTTTCGGGGAATGTACTGTTACGATAGAATTATCATTAACCGGATTTGGTGAAATATTAAAATTGAAATCACTTTCGGTTTTGTTATCAATATCCATTACAATTGTAACATTTGAGTAATCCGATTCTACAAAACCACATTTATTCATAATAACGCAATTATAATGTCCTGTGTCCTCGATAGAAACATTTTCTTTGAAGTATTCAGCTTGGTAATAATCTAATGGTTCATCATTTTTAAACCACTCATAAGACAAATTACTTTTTGATTCGGCATTAATATCAAGATGTAACGTTTCACCAATATTGAGTTGAACCAATGAAGGTGGTTGCTCAATAATAACCGGTAAGCTTTCAATATCAATAAATGCAGTGTCCGAAAACTCTCTTTCCCATGTATTATTATCCGTTATAGCCAATTGATAAAACCCAACATCTGATTCTGACATTTCGTCAATATAATATTTACTTTCATTAGCATTAGGAATAACTACAGTTCCGTTTTTTATCCATTGAAAAGTCAGAGGTGTACCACCTGATATAACATCCGTATTTATTATATAAGAACGTCCCTCACAAATTAAATTTGATTGCGGATGAAATATAATATGACTTTCGTGAATTCCTTGGCGCCAATCGGAATTTAATGTGCATGTTCTGTTGTTTGGGCTGAAATCTTTTGCTGTGTCACCAGCCCCTTCGTTGAATTTCCAATATAGCATCAAGCTGTCTTCATTCCCGGATAATTTTCTAAACATAGCAGATTGAATTTCTTGTTGTGTTCTTGGCTTACTCCAAAATCTGAACTCATCAATTCTTCCTTCAAATCCATTTGCCCATTGATAACTTTTTCCTATTGTTAATGGTGCATTCAAATTATCTCTTACTTTCCCTTTTCCCGGTCCTTTTGAATAGTTAATGTTTTGCTGGTTTCCGTTTATGTATACTTGAAAAGTTGAATCACCATCAAAAGTAACTGCTACATGCTGCCAGGTTGAAAAGGTAACCGATTCAGGTGCAGTTGTAAAATCAGTAACGCTTCTATCATCGTGATAAGTATATAATCTTAAACTGCGTGTATTATTTATATCAAAAGATACATGAATTTTATCCATCAGGACTTGCCAAACGCTTGTGCTGATATTCGATGGCATAATCCATGCTTCTATTGTGAAATCATCCCTGATATTCAAATTTGTATCAGCAATTTGTCCTAATGTGTTATTTTCAAAAAAAGCGGCACTTTCACCATCGAAAACAAACACTGGATTGGATGTTTCAAATAATCCTTTTTCGTTGTGTACTGTCATATTAGTTACAAAATCTCCCGGTTCCTCGAAAATAAAATTTGTATTTTTAACATCAATTGTTTGCTTTTCTCCATCACCCTTAAAATCCCAATCCCAGGATAAAATAGCTTTGGATGTATAGGATACGTCATTATAATTCACTGTCAAAGGTGCATGTCCTGTTTTTGGATTATACGAAAATCTTGGAATTGTATAATCCATTGGCAATTCCAGAAAATCCATTATACGTTTTAGGAGTTCATACCTCGAATTTGGATGTGTCCTGTCAATTAGATGTGCAACAGGATAAACTGTTACAAATGTTTTTTGTTCGTATTTTCCGATATTCTGAATAGCTGTATTTCCGTATGCCGGCTCAAAAAGTGCAACTTTCCCGTTTTCATTTGGGAATATTTCATCAATTGATTGATAACCAGTAATATTCGATTTGAAATAAATCAAACCATCACAAATTGTTTCCTGTTGACCAAAAAGTGTATCAATCGAATGTGCCATATCACTACCATCTGAACTGCTGTCAATACCTACAAGAGATAGGAAATCCTTGTTAAGAACTTGGTCAAAACCCAAAACATCCATACCTTCCAAATATAATTTTCCTCCGCTTTTCAGATAATCCGAAATATCTTCTGCCATCCAGTCATTTAAAGGAGTTGAACCCATTCCCGAACCTATAGAACCGAATGATAACAAGACTGCATCATACCCAACAATTGAAACAGGGAAAGTATTTGTATAAATATTTTCAACTCCCTGACTACTTAAAAAATCTGAAATAAATTTTCCGCTGTAGCCCCAGCCATTACTACGCCCTTCCCAAACTAATATGCCTCCGGCATTAATTGGCAATTGAAAATCCATTACATTTCCCATTACAATTTCTGCATCATCAGATTCAGAGGTAATGGTAAAATCCACAAATTTAGAAGTTGCCGTATCAGAAATTTTTATTTCGAAAATCAGTGGTGTTTCAGTTGTACCATCAGCCGTGAAATTTGTTAAAAATGTATTTTGAATGATTTCTATATCATCATCTTCGCATGAGATAGTCAGCTTTGTACTTTCAGAACCGGTCAGTATGGCATAATTTCTTATAATAAAGCCAATTCTAACATTTTCACCGGGTTCCAATGCTTTATTAAAATTAGAATCATCTGTACTATCATCTGCCTGTACATGCATCAAATCGAGCTTTAATATTTTCGGAATATTGACATCAGTTTCTGATAATGCCCTGAAAGCATTAATCCTCCCATTGCCAAGCATATTAATATAATTCGGATTTAATGAATCAATATTATCTGCAGTACCAATAACTTGTCTTTTAATATGTTCATTACTCCAATCCGGAAATTTTGCTTTCACTAATCCAAAAACTCCTGCGGCGACAGGGCTTGCCATTGAAGTCCCTTGAAATCTTGCATAGCCACCATTTCGGATACAACTCATAATACCACCATCAACGTTAGTTTGTCCTCCCGGAGCACAAATATCAACAAAATTTCCATAATTAGAATAATTTGCTCTGATATCTTTGGAACTGACTGAAGCAACGCTTACTAAATGTGGATATGAGGATGGGTAAAAAGGTGCCGGAGAATTATCGTTTCCGGCTGCAGCAATAACAATTGCCCCAAGTGCATCTGCGTATTCCACAGCTTCTGCATTTGCACGTGAATAACCTCCACCGCCCCAACTACAGTTTATAACATCGCATCCGAGTTCTGCCAAGTAAACTATTCCCTCAAATCCTCTTAATATGTTGTTGAAGCTTGGAGAAGAATGTGATGTTGGAACAAATTTAACATTCCAGCTAACCGATGCTATTCCAATATTATTATTTGTTACTCCTGCCGAAATTCCTGCGACATGAGTTCCGTGGTTATTAAAATCCTGAGGGTCATTTCCTTGTGTATCGCTATCATAATCTTCAACAAAATCCCAGCCAATCAAATCATCAATATAACCATTTTCATCGTCATCAATTCCATTCAAATCCCCGGGGTCAAGAATATATTTTTTTAAAGAATCAACCCATTCGAGCACTGTTCCATCGTTATCGGCATCCTCGGCAAGGTTTTGCCATAAGTTATCTGTCAGGTCTATATGATTCCAATTTGTTCCGGTATCGCAAATACCTATCAAAATCGTCGAATCGCTTTGTTCGCCTTTGAATACATCCCATGCCTGTTCAGCCATTATTTGCGGCAAATGCTGACATTGAGCATACATAGAATCATTTGGCACTTCCAAGGGATAATCACATGGTACTAATTCTGCATATTCTATATCCGGATTTTGATTAAGTTCCTTTATCAGTTTAATAGAATGCACACCGGATGTTAATTTTACTGAGTAAATCCTTGACAAATCAGGTTCAGTCCTGCTAATATTTTGTACTCTTTCCTTTACTTTTTTTGGCAACTCATCCCTCTGTTTAAAAGCCGGTTCAATCTTTTCAATTGGATAATTCTTCAAAATTTTATCCACAGAACTATTCCCAAAACTTTTTATATAAACATGCGACTGACGACTGTTGACTGACGACTGTTGACTAAAGGAATTTATCTTCACTCCCCTCTTAAATTTAATATAAACCCTGTCTTTATGATAAACAGCCCTTCCCTCCACATCAGCTGTTTTATTGCACTGTTCGTTTAAATATTCATTTGAAAATGCAGAAATAAAACCAATTATAAAAAATATTAAATAACTAACTATACCTTTCAACTCAATTCTCCAAATTACTTTAATAATAACAACTAAAATTAATCAAATAATTCATAATATCAAATTTTTTATTCAATAAATATCTTTATTTGCTTCCAAAATGAAGGATTTTGGTATGATTTTGTCATTTGTTAATAATAAACATTTTCCGGTAATTATGATTTTCTGTAGTTATCACCAGATAATAAATCCCATTGCTCAATGCTTTTGTGTTAAATGCTATTTCATTAAATCCGATTGAGTTATATGGGGTATCAATTTTAACAACTTGATTTCCCAATAAATTATAGATTGCTATGTTAACTTTTAAATTATTTCTTGTTGTAATTAAAATTTTCAAATTCTCAAGAATCGGATTCGGACAAATTCTTACATCAAATAAGTAATCATCATTGTAAATCGAAAAATCTTCAATCCCAATTCCATCTTTTGTTGTAAAAGAAAATATTTCTGACCATTGGCTTTCTAAGCTGTCCTTTTTTGATTTCACTCTCCAATCATACTTTGTATTATAACTGAGACCGGAAATCAAACAAAAATTCTCTGTTAATGAATCAATATCATATTTTGGATTAAAGAAACTTTCCTCATCGGATAATTGTAAATGATATGTGGAAGAACTGTTGGGTGCAGACCAGAAAACATAAATCGAAGTATCAATCTCTGTTGTATCTTTGGGCGGATAAAGCAAAGTTGGTGCCTCTAAATCAAATTTATGGGTTGTAAATTTCCATATCTCTGACCAAAAACTTATTTTATCTTCTTTATAATACAATACCCGCCAGTAATAAGATTGACCATCATCTAATATGCTTACAGTATCAGATGTTACGGATTTATTGACTTTCTCAAAATCTACTTTTTGAAAAACACTATCAGTAGAAATTTGAATTTTGGTTGAATCAAATCCAATATCAATATTCCAAATAAAAAGAACAGGTAAAGTATTATCAAATGAATTATTCAAGGGGTGCAAAAGATTTGCTTCTTTAAACCCTGTGCTGAATTTCCATCTATCAGACCATAGAGTCCATTCATCGTTTTGTTTTGCTCTGACTCTCCAATAATAATTTGTACCATAATCCAAAGAATTTAGATTGTAAGATTTTGATGTTATTGTCGAATCATTAATAATAAGAGTTTCAAATGGTGTATCTTTATAAATTTCTATTGAAAAATTATCATATGGTTTTACATAGTTCCAATCAAGTTGTACAACGAGAGCTTGTCCGATTGAATTGTTAATAGGAGAAATCAATTCCGGTGGCTCCGTTCCTGTTTCAAAAGAATATATTTTCGACCAATAACCGATACTTACTCCTTCCTTTGCTTTTACACGCCAGTAGTATTTATTGCCAAATTCAAAATTATCAACTGTTGTAGAATTTTGTCTAATATTCGGGTCAGTATAAAATATATTAATGAAATTTGAATCAGTTGCAATTTCAAAATCAAAATAATAATAAGTAAATTCTTTGTTATAAACCCACTCAAAGAGTATTTCGTCAGGTAAATCCTTTGAGTTATCTGAAGGAGAAATTAGGACAGGAGGTGCTAATTTTGTGATAAATTTGAAATATCCTGACCAGTCGCTTTCACTTTCCTGGTTAATTGATTTCAATCTCCAGTAATATGTATTATCGCACTCTGTGTTGAAAGTATATGAAGTTGATGTAAGCTGTTTTTCTGAATACATTAGTTTCAGTTCTCCAAAAACATAACCATAAATTTGTAGCCAATAGTAATCCGCATTATCCACTTCTTCCCAGTTAAGAACGATATTAGTATCTAAATTTCTTGCTTCATTCTCAGGACTAATTTGCAAAGGTGCATTTAACTTTGTGTTAAGTCTCCTGACGTCAGACCAACTTGAAGTATCATTGTGTCTTATTGAACGAACTTTCCAGTAGAAATTGGTATTTAAATCAAGATTTATAATATTACAAAAATTATCAGGAACTATTGTCTGCAGAAATAATTTTGAAAAAGTGGAATAATAAGAAACAGCTACTTCGTATTCTTCTGCAGCTCTGCATCTGTACCAACTTAACTCAACATCCGACTGAATATCCTTTGCATTATCCATAGGTAAAACAAGATTAGGAGGATTTAATGGCAGGGTATCTAAAACAGTCTTGAAAACTCCATTTTCTGTACCAAAGTAGAGTGTGTCTCTTGAATTTGCACAAATTGAATAAACGGTTCTTTGATATTTTCCATATGTAAAATGTCCCCATTTGTCACCAAAATCAAATGAATGATAAGGACCGTTTGTATCTATCACTGCGTAAATAACTCCTTCCTTTGTTTCTATCATCTGATTTATATGATAATAAAGTGATGCTCTTTCATCCCATGAATTTCCATCATTTATTGAACGATAGATTTTCCCGTTGGCATTACCGGCAAAAACAGTTCCCCTTGCATTTACCAATAAACTTGTTATTGTTGGTGAAGGACAGGCAATACTATCCCATGTATTCCCATAATTGCTTGTTTTCCACATTCCCCTGTCCTGAGTTCCTGCGATAAACACGTCATTATTTGTTAAAACCAGCGAGTTAATTTGTGATAAATTCGAAAAACCGAAATCTCTCCAGTCGTCACCGTCATTATTAGAATAAAAAACACCTTCATAATCAATACTTATAAAAATGTTATCATCTTTATCAAAAATTATTGACCTGATATAATGATTTGTATCCAAGCAGTCCTTAATTTTAATCCATGATGCTCCATTGTTCGTACTTCGGAAAATCCCTTTTCCTGCAGTTCCTGCAAATAATACATCGCGGCTGTTTACAGCAATTTTGATTACACTTAGCTCGAGACCATAATTAACCTGAGTCCAGTTTGTCCCGAAATTTTGTGAAAGCCAAATACCTGTTCCGTTATTTGTGGCAAAGATATCATCATTACTATTTATGGCTATCGAGGAAATTGATAATTCAGATATGCCGTTATTCGCTTCTATCCAGTAATCACTGGCGAATACTGTAAAACTTGATATGAATAATAATATTGTTGCTAATTTTTTAATATTCACTTAATGATTCAAAATAAGTAAAAAAACAAATTATTAAATCATTATATATTAAACAAATTATTTTTTAACTTTTCTCATAAAATTACTTATTTTACGTTTTATTGATTTTTTGAAACGAAAAAGGAAATCTATGAGCTGCACAAAACACAACGTTCAAATTAAAAGGCTTTTGTAAATTTGTAAGATAAAAATATAAAAGGATGTTTTTTGCCATTAAATTTCGAATGGGATGAAGAAAAGTACAAAAAGAATTTGAAAAAGCATCGGGTTAGTTTCGAGGAAGCTATTTCGGTATTTACTGACAAGTTATCAATAACAATCATTGATTCCGAGCATTCAATAAATGAAGAAAGATTTATTGATATTGGTTTATCAAATAAAAATAGATTAATTGTCTTCGTTTATACCGAAAGAGAAGATAGAATAGGACTTATAAGTTCCAGATTAGCAACAAATAAGGAAATAAAGAATTATGAAAAAGAATAATAATGATGAGATGGCTGCCGAATATGATTTCTCAAAAGGTGAAAGGGGAAAACATTATGAAAAATTGGCAGAAGGTTATACTGTTACCGTCTTTTCCCCTAATAGAAAGGATTATGATTGGCAAATATCACAAAAAGCACGCTATATGAAAATTGATAAAGATGTCAACGAATTTTTCAAAACTTCCGAAGAGATAAATAATGCTTTAAGGGCAATTATCAAAGCAATTCCAAAAACAAAAAGGAAACTTGCACAAACAATCTAAAAACGTTAAAACCTTCCTGCAAACTGAATTCTTGATTAAGTCAGACAAAATACTTATTTTGTACATAATTTATTATTGAAATTATCAGGAAATTTATGAGCGACACAAAACACAGCGTTCAAATAGATGTTGAATATCTCGGGGACTTGCATTGCAAAGCAATTCACGGACCTTCCGGTAACGAAATAGTTACTGACGCACCCCTTGACAATCAAGGCAAAGGCGAGTATTTTTCGCCAACAGACTTAGCCGCTACTGCAATCGGCGTTTGCATTCCTACGATTATGGGAATAAAAGCAAGACAGAACAATATTGATATAGCCGGTCTAAAAGTTACCGTGAATAAAGAAATGATGAACGAACCATACCGAAGAATTAAGAAATTGAAACTAAATTTTGTCTTTCCCAAAAAACTAAATGACAAAGATTTTCAGATAATGAAAAATGTAATCAAAACCTGTCCGGTTACTCGAAGTTTACATCCGGACATTGAGATTGAAACCAATTACAGTTTTGCAGATAACAATTTTAACCAATGAAACTAAAAACAATACCTCTTCATATCCAAATAGTTGTTGCTCTAATCTTAGGAGCCGCTTTCGGTTCCATATTCAGTGTAGACGAGTTCAAACTCAAGGTTACATATCAAAAAGATAATAGTGTAATCACTGAAACTGTAAGAAATTTCAATTCAGTAACATTCAATTATCTTAAGAATGGGGAGGATGCAAATCAGATTGAAAAAAAATTCGGAAAGCATGAACAGGTTCAAATAATAAAAACATTCGCCAAGTTATCTAATGAAGAAAGAAAAACACTTAAACTTACAATCCTAACATCGCAAAAAGCCAAACAAAAATTATATACTTCAAAGTTCTATGAAAATGTTAATGAGATTGCTAAGATAGGGACTTTGGCAACATATATTAAACCTTTTGGTACTTTATTTATCAAGCTCCTCAGTTTTTTAGCTATACCGCTTGTCTTGGCATCTCTAATTATAGGTGCAGCAAGTTTAGAGGACATTAAGAAACTGGGCAGAATCGGGATAAAGACATTCACCATTTACATTGTTACAACTGCCATAGCAATCTCAATTGGATTAGGAATGGCAAATTTAATTGAACCGGGGAAGCAGTTAAATGAATTTACAAAGAACAGACTAATAGGAACTTTCCAGCCCGACAGCGAAGACCTGGTAATGCAAAATATTGATATAGACATTATTGACTTCTTTTTGGATATCGTGCCGAGTAATCCAATCAACGCTATGGCAAGCGGTAATATGCTTCAAATTGTGTTCTTTGCTGTTATCTTCGGAATAACCTTGACATTTATTGGCAGAGAAAAATCGAAACCGGTTGTTGATTTATTCGATGGAATCAGTAGTGCAATGATAAAGATGGTTGATTTCATTATGTTCCTTGCTCCTATTGGTGTTTTTGCACTGATTAGTACAACAATTGCCGATTTTGGTTTCGGGATTATTTCTACTTTGTTTTGGTATATGCTGGCGGTTTTGCTTGGTTTGTTGATTCATACTATAGTAATATATTCTCTTATTGTCAAATATCTGGGTAAGATGAGTCCTGCAAAATTTTTTAAAGGTATTAGAAATGTTCAGGCGATTGGTTTCAGTACAAGCTCCAGTGCGGCGACTTTACCAATTAATATAAAAAGTTGTGAAAATAATTTGGGAGTACCGAAGCAGATTTCAGGATTTGTACTTCCTTTAGGAGCAACGATAAATATGGATGGGACTGCATTATATCAAGGTGTAGCGGCAGTGTTTATTGCACAGGTTTATGGCTTTGATTTATC
This sequence comes from bacterium, assembly GCA_043804925.1. Taxonomy (GTDB): domain Bacteria; phylum Bacteroidota; class Ignavibacteria; order Kapaibacteriales; family UBA2268; genus ChocPot-Mid. The sequence continues at coordinate 38,388 of JAZDIP010000092.1, forward strand.
AATAATACAACAATTAACTATAGTCATTACTGCTGTATTGGCTTCAATAGGTACTGCTCCCGTTCCGGGTGTCGGTATTATCATGTTGGTGATGATATTAAATGCCATACACATACCACCTGAAGGAATAGCACTTATAATAGGCGTTGACAGAATATTGGATATGTGCAGAACAATAACTAACGTTTCCGGCGATGCTGCTGTTGCAGTTGCTATCACCGGACAGGAGCAATTAAGAAAAACTCAATAAAGGTCTAAACAATTATGTTTTATCATACTGAGAATGTTAAGGACAAAAGCCGGTTTATTTATGAGTTTTTTCCCGGACAATAATTTCACCATTATTGACAATTGAACCTTCATTAATAATATGATGTTTAACAATTAGGGAAGCATCCTTCATGACTTCGAGGATAGCTCTGTTATCAACCATTAAATTCAAACATTCGGCTTTGCCGTTAATTATTACTTTGCCGCAAATATTGACATCACTTTCTGAGGTCGGGATCAGTCCTTGCTGCCAGGTTGAAACATCAGCCCAATCTCCACCTTCGACAGTTGACACAATGATTGGAGGTACTTTTTCCTTTGCCGGTACTTCTTCATTTTTTTGTGTACATTGAATTAAACCAATTGTAGTTATTATGATGGCAAAAAAGAATAAAATTTTTTGCATTTTCAGTATGTGCTTCATTACTTTACTCCCCAATAGTATAATTTAAAAAATTTATTAGAAACTTTTCTTCTAAAATACAATATTTTTATTAATTTTAAAAAATTAAAATTGATTAACTTTGACAACTAAATTTTGAAAATATGATTTTTAATGAAAAAAAGGTGTTGGTAGGTATGTCCGGGGGAGTTGATTCTTCGGTTGCAGCCGGACTTTTACTTAAGCAGGGATATGAAGTTATTGGAGTAACAATAGAACCATTTTATTTCTATGATTACTACAAAAACAATGAGAAACAAAATCCAAAAGGCAGTATAAATGACGCGAAGACAACATGTTCACGTCTTGGAATCGAACATTTTGTCGTTGATTATTTCGATTTTTTTAAGAGTACTGTTGTTGATTACTTTATTGAAGAATATTTATCCGGAAGAACACCTAATCCATGTGCCAAATGTAATCCACTTATAAAATGGGGTAAACTCCTGCAAACTGCTGATGAATTTGGTGCTAAATATATTGCTACAGGTCATTATGCAAAGATTGATTTTGATACAATACAAAATAGATTTCTTTTAAAAAAGGGTAAGGATTCTTTCAAAGACCAATCATATTTTCTTTGGGGATTAACGCAAGAACAACTTTCAAGAACATTATTTCCTTTGAGTGATTTAACCAAGGATGAAACAAGAAATATTGCCAAGAGTATGGGATTTAAGAACTTTAATAAAACAGATTCTCAGGAAGTTTGCTTTATTGCAGATAATAATTATCATAAATTTCTTAGATGTTCGATTCCTGATGTTGATAAAAAAATTGGACAGGGCAATATTTTATTCAGGGGAAAAGTGCTTGGTAAACATCAGGGTTATCCTTTCTATACAATCGGACAAAGAAAGGGTATTGGGATTACATATAAGGACGCTCTTTATGTGAAAAAAATAAATCCGGCAGACAATACAATTGAAGTTGATATTGAGGGTAATCTATTCAGTAAATCTTTGATTCTAAATTCAGTTAATGTTATTAAATATTCAAAGTTTGACGAAGACAAAATTTATAATGTTAAAATCAGGTACAAAGACCCGGGTTCTCCGGCAAAATGCAAGATAATAGATAATCATAAGTTGCTGATAGAATTTTTCGATGAGAAAAGAGCAGTCACACCCGGACAATCAGCTGTACTTTTTGAAGGTGATGATTTGGTTGCCGGGGGAGTTATCGACAATTAACAATTAACAATTAACAATTAACAATTAAATTTTAGGAATAAATATGAGTAAACTTCGTAAATTATCTAATTGGGCTGAACTGGAAAAGCACTTCATTTCCATTTTCAAATTACAAATGAAAGATATGTTTGAATCCGATAAAGCAAGGTTTGAAAAATTCAGCATAAGATTTAATGATTTCCTGTTTGATTACTCCAAAAACAGGATAACAGAAGAAACTTTGATTTTGTTAATTAATCTTGCAGAACAATGCAGTTTAAAAAAAGCAATAGAGGATATGTTCACAGGCAAGAAAATCAATTTTACGGAAAGTAGGGCTGTATTGCATACTGCACTCAGGAACCGTTCTGATAGCCCAGTTTATTTAGATGGAAAAGACATTATGCCAAAAATCCAAAGAGTATTATTACAGATGCAAAATTTTGTTGATGATGTCCACAATGGCAAATGGAGAGGGTATAATGGTCAAAAAATCACTGATGTAATTAACATTGGTATTGGTGGCTCGGATTTAGGACCGTACATGGTTACTTCTGCATTAAAACCTTACGCTGTCGAAGGGATGAATGTGCATTATGTTTCAAATGTTGACGGAACTCATATTGCAGAAGTTTTGAAAAAAATATCGGCTGAAACTTGCTTGTTTGTCATTGCCTCAAAAACTTTTACCACTCAGGAAACATTGACTAATGCAAATACAGCGAAGAAATGGTTTTTAGAAAATTCAGGGAATAATATTGAAAATGTAAAGAAACATTTTATCGCCTTGTCCACCAATACTAAAGCAGTCAGTGAGTTTGGTATTGATGTTTCTAATATGTTCGAATTTTGGGATTGGGTGGGGGGCAGGTATTCCCTTTGGTCTGCTATCGGAATGTCAATAGCACTATACATCGGTTTTAAGAATTTCATCGAGTTGCTCACAGGTGCTTACGAGATGGACGAACATTTCAGGGATACGGCATTTTCAGAGAATATCCCTGTAATCATGGCACTGCTTGGAATATGGTATTCCAACTTTTTCAAAGCACCGACATATGCAGTGATTCCTTACGACCAGTATCTGGAGCACTTCCCTGCTTTTCTGCAGCAACTCGACATGGAAAGCAACGGAAAATATGTTACGAAATCAGGTCAAAAAGTTGACTACGCCACGGCTCCTGTTCTTTGGGGAGAGCCGGGAACAAATGCACAACATTCATTCTTTCAGCTAATTCATCAAGGCACTCAACTAATCCCGGCAGATTTTATCGGGGCTGTTAAAACACATAATAATATCGGTGAGCATCACAATATCTTAATGTCAAACTTTTTTGCACAAACAGAAGCTTTGATGAAAGGAAAGAGCGAGGATGAAGTCCGTAGAGAATTAGAGAAAAGCGGCTTGTCGCAGGATGAAATTAAAATGCTCTTACCACACAAAATATTTGAAGGCAACAGACCGACAAATTCAATACTGATAAAGAAAATCACTCCCCGTACACTTGGCTCTTTGCTCGCAATGTACGAGCATAAAGTATTTGTGCAGGGTGTTATCTGGGATATAAATTCATTCGACCAATGGGGAGTGGAATTAGGCAAACAACTTGCAAAAACAGTATTATCAGAATTAAGAAATAAAGAAGAAGTGAAAGAACACGACAGCTCAACAAATGGGTTGATGAATTATTATTTGGATTTTACATAAAAGTTCCATAGCGTTTTCATGGTAAGCCAATCAAATTCTAATTATTTTTGTAAAAAATCTCAAACTTTCGTAAATTAATTATTTAGTTTGCACAACAAAAGAATTGCATCATATGAAATATGAAATAGTAAAAGATCCGGATAAACCATTCCCGAAAAACGAAAGGAATACGGTTGCAACTTATGGCACTGCTACAGTAACGGAAACAGATAAAGATGGAAATCAAAAAACAACAAAATACGGGATTGTAAGAAATGTAGATATTTATAAGTTGATAAATGAAGGAAAACAGATAAATATTGAGGGCTGTTTTGTAGAGAAGTTTTCAATTGCCGAGTATTGGGTAGAATATAATATAAAGAAAGAATCTGAAGTAAAAATTAAGAATATTTCAGCTTTAAATTCTTTTTTCAACGACTTTGCTCATTTTCGTTCAGCGACATTCAACGGTGATGCTGTTTTCTCATCAGCGACATTCAACGGCGTTGCTTACTTCGATTCAGCTACTTTCGACGATAATACTACTTTCGATTCAACGATATTCAGCGGCGATGCTTACTTCTATTCAGCGACATTCAGTGGCGATGCTTACTTCGATTCAGCGACATTCAGCGACTCTGCTAATTTCTCTTCAGCAACATTTAGCGGCTCTGCTAATTTCTCATCAGTGACATTCAACAGTGATGCTACTTTCTCTTTTTCTATATTCAGCGGTTATGTTTTTTTTTATTTTGCATCATTTAGCGGCTCTGCTAATTTCTCATCAGTGACATTCAGCGGCGACGCTAATTTTTCTCCATCGACATTCAGCGGCGATGCTAATTTTTCTTTTGCGAAATTCAGCGGTGATACTTATTTCGATTCCGCTACATTCTGTGGCTATGCTTCTTTCTTTTCTGCGAAATTTAGTGGTAGAGCTTTTTTCGATTCAGTTACATTCAGAGGTGATGCTATTTTTTATTCAGCGACATTCAGCGGCAGTGCTGCTTTCTATTCAGTAAAATTCAAGGGGGAAATGAATTGGGATGGGACAAAATTTCGGAAAGAAGTTCATTTAAAGAATGCTTTTTTTGAATATCCTGTGAACTTTTCGAACTTAAAGTTTTTGGAATTGGATTTAACAGGTGTGGTTTTCGATAAATATGCTTTATTTAAAAATTGTGAAATTGATAAGGGACCAAGGGAAACATTTCGGATAATCAAGAATGAGTTTATGAGAACAAACAATAGGATAGATGCTCTGGATTATCATAAGAAAGAGATGGAAGAGTATGAAGCAGAACTAAAAAAGGAAAGAAATAAAGAAACCATAAAACGATGGAAAATCAAACAGTGGAACAGAAACCACTGGTATTTGAATTGCCGGTATAAAAAATATTGGGGTAAAGACGAAATTATATTAAAACTTAATAAAATAACTAATTATTATGGAGTTAGTTGGCCACAGGCACTAAAAGTTACACTATCATTTTCTTTAATTACTTTTTCATTACTATTTTTATGTGGCATTTCAAGTGAAATGACATATTACGAATGGGGTTGGAAAGGATGGATTAGTTTTTCTGAAGTGTGTGAATATTATTTAAAGGGGTTTTTAAGTTTCCTCGATATCACACATAAATTTAATTTCTTAGGCGAAGGAAGCTTAAATTTTATGGGATATATAATTGATTTTATAGCTCGGTTGGGAATCGGTTATGGATATTTCCAGATTATCCAAGCATTCAGGAAATTTAAAATTTGGTAGAATAGAAATTATCGTTCATCATTTAATTCTTTTCCCGTTCTGTCAGTTGTTACAACTGACAGAAAATCCCCAAACCACGTAGTAGTAACACCTTTGTAGCACATGACACCCAACAACATTCATAACCACGTAGTGGTGACACAAAATTCTATTTTCCAATCCTGTGCCACTATCTTCAGATAGTGGACAAAATTCAGCAAGACTAATGGGCTTTAGTCCAAAACATTTATGGCTAAAGCCAAAACCAAATTTTTAATCTATCCACTACATAAATGTAGTGGCACAATATATAAATTATCAAAATCATTAAAATCAGCTTAATCAGTGGTTCAGACAGTAGAGTCTTCACGTGAAATAATTTATTCCCTGACGGGAAAACACCGCATTGTGGTTCACCTTGTTACCATAATGCAATCCCTCACGGGATAAATTCTCTGTGTATCTCTGTGCATCCTCAGTGGCTCTGTGTAACTGCCTTCAATTCTACATTTACAAAAACAATCAGCGAAATCATTTTAATCAGTTAAATCTGTGGTTCAGACATTTTACGGCTTTTACGTTTAAATTCTTTTGGTTAACTGATAGCCGACAACAGATAACGGATAACTTTACAAACTCTATCCCTTAACCACCGCAACAGGTCTCAGCTTCACAACTTTTTTTGCGATTCCTGTCTGCTCGACTACATTGACAACAGAGTTTACATCCTTGTAAGCATAAGGAGATTCTTCAGATAATCCTTTTAGCGAACCTGTCTGTACGGTTATTCCTTTTTGGTTAAGTTCGGATTTTATTTCTTCTCCACCCGCAACTTTTCTTGCGGCAGTTCTGGAAAGCAATCTTCCCGAACCATGACAGCAGGACCCAAAGCTTTGTTCCATGCTCCCCGGCTGTCCAACAAGAATATAAGATGATGTTCCCATGCTTCCGGGAATTAAAACCGGTTGACCGACTGCCCTGTAATCTTTCGGTAATTCGGGATGATAAGCAGGGAAAGCACGAGTAGCTCCCTTGCGGTGAACCATTACTTTCCGCTTTTGTCCATCTATCGAGTGTTCCTCGATTTTAGCTATGTTATGAGCAACATCGTAAAGCAAATCAAGGTTTCCTCCTGCTGAACCAAAAACGTTTTTCCATGCCTGACGCACTTCCCAAGTTATGAGTTGTCTGTTAACCCATGCAAAATTTGCGGCGGCAGACATTGCTGTAAAGTATTCCTCTCCTTCGCATGAGGATATAGGAACGCAGGATAATTCCCTGTCAGGCAGTTCTATTCCGAAATCCCTGACTTTAACATTCATTTTCTTAATAAAATCTGTTGCAACCTGATGCCCCAATCCACGTGAACCGGTATGTATTTGAATTACAATCTGTCCTTTTCTTAAACCAAAGGCACGAGCTGTTTCCTCATCGAAGATTTCCGATACTTCGTCAATCTCGATAAAGTGGTTACCAGCACCCATAGTTCCAAGCTGGTCAAATCCTCGCTTTTTAGCATAATCCGATACAGCAACCGAATCCGCAGAAGCCAAAGAGCCGTTTGATTCTGTGAATTGTAAATCGTTGTCAGTTGCATAGCCCTCTTTCAAAGCCCACTTACAGCCGTTGTTCAATACTTTGTCCAAGTCAGAAAAAGATAATTTAACTTTTCCACCTTTGCCGACACCCGATGGAACTTCATTGTAAATTTCTTTAGAGAGAAAATTGATTTTACCTTTAATATCATCTATAGAAAATTTTGTTTTCAATATTCTAATTCCGCAGTTTATATCATAACCGATACCGCCGGGAGAAATAACACCGTCATTCAAATTAGTAGCGGCAACTCCGCCAATCGGGAAACCATAGCCCTCGTGAATATCCGGCATTGCCAATGAGTATTTCTGTATTCCCGGCAATGTAGCGACATTCCGCAATTGCCAAAGTGACCTGTCTTTTAGCACCTGTTCGAGCATATCTCCACTTACATAAAGTCGTGCAGGTACACGCATTTTTTCCGATTTGGGTATCTCCCAAATGTCCGGTTTTATTTCTTTCAGATTTTCGAGCATAAATTTTAAAATAAAATCTTTAATTTTGCTTTTATAAATTATTAATATAAATAAAAATGAATAATATAAAAAAATGATATTGAAGAAAATTGCATTATATAGTTTAGTTGCTTTGATATTTATAAGTCATACGATTGAATTGTTTTCACAGTCCCATAATTTTGAAGGACCTGCTGACCTTGGAATTGTTGATGATTCTGTTATAAACGAAGCTTCAGGTATAGCCGCAAGCCGAAAGAATAAAAATATTCTCTGGGTGCATAATGATGACAGTCCTGAGGCAAGAGTTTTTGCAATTAATACTTCAGCGAAAATTGTTGCAATTTATGTTTTAAATATTAAAAATGGCAGAGATTGGGAAGATATTGCCATTGGTCCCGGTCCGGAAGAAAATTATGATTATATTTATTTTGGTGATATTGGAGATAATTTAAAGCAGTTTAAAACAAAAGAAATTTACAGATTTAAAGAACCATACGTGAGTGAAAACCAAAAACAAAAAATTGATACTATCAGAGAGTTTGATAAAATATCTTACAAATTACCTGACAAAATATATGACAGTGAAGCTCTGATGATTGACCCTCAAACAAAGGACCTGTATGTAATTACCAAGAGGTTGGACAATGAAAAAGTTTATAAAATTGAATATCCACAATCTGTTGCTACAACTATAACAGCTGATTTTGTTACAGAACTGCCATTTGGTTATGAAGGTATGAATGGTTCAGGAGTTACAGCTGCTGATATATCTTCAAACGGGACAGAAATTTTAATAAAAACATATTCAAAGGTTTATTATTACAAAAGAAATTCCGGCGAAACTATAAAAGAGGCATTAAAAAAAGACCCAAAATCAATTAACTATCAGATGGAACCACAGGGAGAAGGTATTAGCTGGCATCCATCTTCATTAGGTTATTATACAATCAGCGAGACGAGTCCATTTCTCATACCTGTACATTTGTATTATTATAAAAGGGTGGAGACCTCAGTAAAAAAAAAAGAAGACATCAAAGAAAATGAAGAAGTGGCGAAAATAATCCGAAATTATTCCGGCTATTTTTTGGAATTTGAAGAGTTGTCAAACCAATCTGAAATTAATGTTGTTGTATATGATATTTTAGGAAGAGAAGTTAAAGATTATAGATTGGTAGCCAATACTAACATAAAACTTGAAGGATTGGAATCGTTAAAAGGTTGTTATTATGTGTTAATTAAAAATATTAATTGTGTGATTCCTGTTTTTGTTGAATAATTTTTTATAGATATTTCAAAAATTTTAATTAACTTATAAGTATATGAAAAATAAAATTGTAAGAGATAAAAGAAAAGAAGTTGTAAAAGCCGAAGAATCTATTCGGTTGAATAAGTTTCTTGCTGACAATGGAATAACATCCAGAAGAAAAGCAGACGAATTGATTAGCAAGGGTTTTGTTAAAGTTAACGGTAAAACTGTTTCTGAATTAGGTTCAAAAATCAGTTTATCGGATAAAGTTTCTGTTTCAGGTAATCCGGTAAATACTAACAAGAAATTGATATATATTTTACTTAACAAACCAAAGAATTACCTTACAACCACTGATGATGATTTAGGCAGGAAAACTGTTCTTGACCTTGTTAAATCTTATGTCAGGATTTTTCCTGTAGGCAGATTGGACAGGAACACAACAGGTGTACTCTTGCTGACTAATGACGGTGAGCTAACTTATAGGTTGACACATCCCAAATATAGGATTGAAAGAATTTATAATGCCGGTTTGGATATGCCATTAAAATTCTCTGATGCTCAAAAAATAGCCGGAGGGATTGAACTTGAAGATGGAAAAACAGCACCTTGTGAGATTTTTATTAATCCAAAGGATAAAACCCAAGTTACAATTTCATTATACGAAGGAAAAAACCATGAGGTTAAAAGAATGTTTGAAGCTGTCGGATATCAGGTTAGTAAACTTGACAGGAAAGTTTTTGCAGGTTTATCTAATGCAGGTATGAAAAGGGGAGAATACAGGAGATTACTAAATAATGAAATACTTGCTTTGAAAAGAATGACAGGAATAATGTAATTCGATATTGATAAAAAATTTTAATAATATATTCAGGAGAAAACCTATGAAATCATTTACTTTTATTTTATTGATAATGTTTTCAATCAGTACAACTTATACACAGGTACAGAAAACATCGCCCATTTTGGATGAAAAGCCATTGCTAAATCAGGGAGATGAAACTGACATAGAGAACATGGACCCGGTATATACCTTGATGGGTATTCCAACAGAACTTAATCAAAAGTGTATTGATTTTTTCAATATTTTAATGACCGGTGATGTTGAAAAAGCATATAGTGAATTCTTGAAGAACAGTCCTTTAATTCGAAATAAGGATAAAGTCAAGGAACAGGTTATTAAAACAAATCAGGCAATTGAACTTTATGGCAAAATTATTGGACATGAGCAAGCCGGTGCCGAATATATATCAGTTTCTTATGTTAGGGTGAAGTACCTGAGTTTGCATCCGTTCAATCCGATTCTTTGGACGTTTACTTTTTATAATTCACCTACTATTGGTTGGATTGTTTTAAATCTAAAATATACAGATACATTTTAAATGAAAACAAAAATTGAAAGGAAATAGAAATGGAAATAAACAGAAGAGATTTTTTGCAAAGTGCCGGAGTATTATCTGCTGTTGCGGCTATGGGAGCAACACTTCCGGTATTCGGTCAAAGCGGACAGGACAATTTGTTTTTAAATAATACCGAGCATAAATTACCCGAATTGCCCTATGATTTTGATGCCTTGGATTCTTATATAGACGCAAAAACAATTGAACTGCATTATACAAAACATCATCAGGGATACGTAAACGGCTTGAATAAAGCAGAAGCCGAAATAACCGAAGCATTAGGAAAAAAAGATTTTTCGATGATAGATTATTGGCTGAAAAAGCTTGCATTTCATGGAGCCGGTAATTTTCTTCATACGCTTTACTGGAATTCTATGTCACCAAATGGTGGGGGAGAGCCAAAGGGTTATTTAGCCGACAGGATTAAAATTGATTTCGGAACTTTCGAGAAGTTTAAAATGATGTTTTCAGCCGCCGCATCTTCCGTTGAAGGAAGTGGATGGGGTTTGCTGGCATACCAGCCATCAACAAAAAAACTTATAATTCTCCAGATTGAAAATCATCAGAAACTTACAACATGGGATATTATTCCATTGATGACTATTGATGTTTGGGAGCATGCTTATTACTTGAAGTATCAGAATAAACGTGCCGATTACATTAAGGAATGGTGGAATATTGTTAATTGGGAAAATGCATCCAAGAATTTTTCAATTCATCCGATTAGGGAAGAACAAAAATAACTTGTAAGTTTTATAGATAGTTAAAAAAAATAACCCAAAAAATTTACATTTTTTTGAGACGTTTTTGCCTTTTATGTGTCATTATAATTATAATGTTGGCAAATTTTACAAAATATTACCATATCCTCGTCCTTACTCCTCATTCCCAAAACCTGCAAGCAGAATTGCTATTTTGTTTTCGGTTGCTTTGTAATTATATACATAAGGACCATTGAAAATCATAGCAAAAGCAAGCAGTTCACCGTCCACAGTGTTTACATATCCAGCAAGGGAACTGACATTTCTCAATGTTCCGGTTTTCGCACAAACATTATTTTCAGCAGGAGTACCGACCATGCGCTTATATAATGTTCCGTCAATCCCTGCTATTGCAAGAGAATTATAAAAGTTTTCGGCAAATGGCAGATATTGCGATTTAATCAGCGTAGCAATTAAAGCCCTTGTGGTAACAAGGTTTCTGCGTGATAAACCTGAGCCGTCATTAATCTGGCACTTTTTAAAGTCAATTCCAAGACTATCGTATATCAGTCTTTTCACCGCTCTCGATTTATCGCTCGTTTTATCATAAGAGCCGGCATAAGCCCCGACAATTTTAAACAAATTCTCTGCAAGGAAATTTTCACTTTCCTTGTTGCATGTCTCAACAATTTCCATTATAGGTCTTCCGAATTCTGCAACGAACATTGGTTTGGTTTTTAAGTCCCTGATATGTTTTATATATATATTTCCAGTTACTTCAATCCCAAAATTATTCATTGCATTCTTGAAAGCTCCTGCCACAGCCATAGCCGGGCAATCAATAAAATACATATATGCATAAGTCTGTCCAACACGAAGTTTTCCGTTAACAATAAATTTTTGCCGGCATCCGTTCATTTTTGCAGTAGTAATTCGCATTGTCCCTTTTTTTCTTCTCTTAGGAGCAGGTGGTGCATCTCCAACATTCAACATTTCAGCATTATCCTTTTTTTGATAATTAGTAATTAATAATTGGTAATTAGTAATTAATTTACTGTCTGCTAATCCGTCAATTATAAATTGTCCATTACTCTCCTTTATTCCACTACCATTATTGAGAGAAGCTAAAGTTGCATTATTTTCAATAACAAAGGATTCCGACCTTGGAATTACCGTAACGCTGACTCCAGAAGCTGTAGCAGTAGCTATAACAGTAGCAGTATTTCTTTCCAGAGTTAATGCAGTAATAGGGGGGAGTGGCTCTACCATATCAGCATCATTGCTGTATTCTTTTCGATTTGTAACGCTGTCAAAATAAGAATCATCAGCATAAATATTTCCTTCAATTTTCTTTATTCCTAAAGACTGTAGCTTATGTGCAAGTACTTCCAGGTCTGTTACTTTGAGCAGTGCATCACCTCTGCCATAAATATATAAATTACCTTTTAATACAGGTTCAATTTTTTTGGCATCCGTATATACACTTGTGTTAATAATGTGTTCATCTCCCAATGTGTATAAAGCTGCAAAAGTAGTAAAGAGTTTAGTGTTCGATGCGGGAGTTAGCAAATCATCTATATTTTTCTTGTAATAGTATTCTTTTTCATCAATTGAATAAATTGCCAATCCATATTTCGTATTCTTCAAGCCAGCCGAAGCAAGAATATTTTCAATTTCAGTTTTAAGTTTATCAATGATTTTATTGTGCTTTGGAGCCGATTGGTTATTAACAGTTTCATTATTGCTAAGTGGAGAATAAGTTAAAACGCCAACTAGTATAAATAAAATAAAATATATATATTTTTTTCTTGATTTCATTATATCATCAATATTTTCAGTAATACTTAATCCTGTTTAGACAAAACTACAATTTTCTCATATATTTTTTCTGCAATTTCCTTTTCAGTACCGGAAAACCATTGAATTTCACGGTTTTTTCGAAACCATGTCAATTGTCTTTTAGCATATCTTCTTGTATTTTGTTTCATTTTATCTAAGGATTGTTCTTCACTCATTCGCTCGAACAGGTAAGCAATTGCTTCTTTATATCCAACAGTATTCAATGAATTTAAATCTGGTGAATATCCCATTGACAAAACTTTTTTAACTTCATCTACTAATCCATTCTTCCACATTAATTCAGCTCTTAGGTTAATTCTCTCATAAAGTTCATTCCTCGGATATTCAATACCAAAGTAATGAACGTCAAAATCCCTTGTCTTTTGATATTTTTTTTGTGCTTCTGAAAAAGGGATACCTGTCAATTCAAAGTATTCCAATGCCCTGATAATTCTTCTTGGATTTTTATCATTATATTTTTCTGCAGAAACCATATCAAGTGATTTTAGTTTGTCGTACAATGAATCAATTCCATGCTCATTTAATTGTTTTTCTAAACGGTTAATAATTTCTTTTCTTAAAGTCTCATCCTTTTCATCTTCAAAAAAACCTTTACAGAGAGATTGAATATATAGTCCTGTTCCTCCGGCAACAACAGGAATTTTATTTCTTTGCAAAATGTCCTTTGCAATTCTTTCAGCATCATCTCCAAACTTTCCTGCACTATAATATTCATCCGGATTAAGTATATTGATAAAATGTGTTTTTACAGCATTAAGTTCCGGTTTTGTAGGTGTTGCCGTTCCTATATCGAGATATTTATATATTTGTCTTGAATCGGCAGAGATGATTTCAATATCTAAAAACTTGGATAGTTCAATGGAAACTCCGGTCTTACCTGAAGCAGTAGGACCTACAATAGCAATCATTGTTTTATTTTTTATTAATTCATCGTAATTCATTTTAGGATTATTTTCTCCGTACTTTTATAAAATCCTCCTGATTAAATGTATTAGGATTAAAAATTATAATAATTCTGATAACCAATCGAAAAATTTAAATAGATTTAACAATATTAAAAATACTACAGCCGGAATAAAATATTTAATCAAGAATATCCAAATCTTTCTCAATTTAAAAAATTCTTTTGAACCTTTTTCAAGTTCATCGGCAGCTTTTCCGGCACCCCAAATCCATCCTATAAAAATTGACAATAACAATGCTCCAAAAGCAAGAGAAAAGTCACCCCAAAGAAAACTCATCTGGCTTAGAAAATCAGGTGCTGAAAGATACGAAGGGAGCCAGCCGAAATTTGTCAGATAATCATTTGCACCTTGAGATAAAGCAGAAGGAAGCCCGATTATAAAAACAAAAATTGCAACAGGTAAAACGATTTTTTTTCTGTTTACTTTTTTCTCATCAACAAGATAAGATACAGGTACTTCCAGCAAAGATATTGTTGATGTTAATGCTGCAATAGACAGCAGAACAAAAAACAAAGCTCCAACAATTGCTCCTCCCGGCATTGATATAAATAACTTAGGGAACACAACAAATACAAGAGCTGCTCCCTGCGATGGGCTTTCTCCCATAGAGAACAGGGCAGGAAATATTATTAATCCAGCCATAATTGCTATCATAGTATCGAAGAAACTGATATAAACTGCAGATGTAATTATATTTTCCTTTTTTGATATATAACTTCCATATGTAATCATCAATCCCATGCCTAAACTAAGAGAAAAGAATGCCTGTCCCAATGCCGCTAATATGGTTTTACCTGTGATTTTTGTGAAATCCGGCATTAGATAAAATGATAATCCCTTATATGAATTTTCGAGAGTATTTGAATAAATGATTAGGATAAGCATTAAAATAAATAGAATGGGCATCAATATTTTAGACCATTTCTCGATTCCACCTTCGACACCACCGTAAACAATTGATGCTGTAATTAGCATAAAGTATGCAAAAAGTAAAATAACCGTTATTGGGTCTGCTACAAATTCAGTAAATCCGTATGCCTGACTGAAGGCAGTTTTGAAGATATATCCGAAAGTCCAACCGGCTATAACTCCATAAAAAGATAGTATTCCGGCACCGGTAATTACACCAAGTAATCCGACAAACCGCCAATAAGATTTTGGTTTAATGGAATTTATCGCACCAACGGGATTTTTTTGGGAGAAACGACCCAGAGCAAGTTCACCAAACATATAAGGAAGTCCAATGATAACAACGAAAAAAATGTAGAGTAAAACAAAAGCCGCACCACCGTTTTCGCCGACTATATATGGGAATCTCCAAATATTTCCCAATCCGATAGCAGAACCTGCCGCAGCCATTATAAATCCAAATTTCGAGCTCCATTGACCCCTATTTGCATCCATTTTTTATCCTTTAAATCTTTGAAATATGACAATATTTTTTTGTAAATTATGAAATTTGCCTGTAAATAAAAAAGTTTTGACATAAATGGAATATTTGATGAATAGTTTATAAAGATTTTTTTTAGGTTCTTCGCTAAATGAAGTTGTTAATTCTATGCTAATTTTTACTGCAATCCTATTTCATCATGAGATTGCTTCACTAGGTTCGCAATGACGGTCTTCATCAGGTGGTATTTGGGAATAGTGTATAGAAATGAATTGAGATTGCTTCATGCCGCTCAATCGGGAACGTAACGACATGGATGGATTGTTGCTGTCCTGCGGACATAAACCGGCATAACCGATCATTGCGTGGAATGAAATGATGAAGCAATCTTTTTAATTTTACCCACTATAAATAATGAAGAACAAGAAAATTTTTTGTTTAAAATATTATTTATTACTTATATTTGTAGTTGTATTAGCAACTGTTGTATTAGCAACTATATATGAAGATGGAAAAAAATAAGGATAAATCAGTAGGTACTGCAATTGGCAGAACTTTGAGGGTATTTAAAAATACAATGCAAAAGCATTTTGAGGATGCCGGTTTCAAATTATCGGTTGAGCAGTGGCTGATTTTGTTGCTGTTGAAAATGCAGGATGGCAGGACACAGCAAGAGTTGTGCAACGCTGCTGTTAAGGAAAAAACAACCGTAACAAGATTGATTGATGCTTTGGAAAAAAAGCAGATGCTCCTAAGAGTTAAGGACAAAAACGACAGGCGTAACAATCTTATATATATTACCGATACCGGAAGACAGGCAGAAGAAATCTTAACACCAATTGCTTTTACAATCAATGAAAAAGCTGTCAAGGGTTTCAAAAAAGATGAAATTGCTCATTTGTTGGATATGTTAAACCGAATGGTTGAAAATTTGTCTGATAGTTAATATGTATGGGTAAATTGAAAAAATATTTTTATAATTATATAAACCGTGATTTATGAAAAGTAAAATTAAAATGGTATTAATAGCGATTGTCATAATTGCTTTGGGAATTGTTACCTTTAAATATTTTTCGGGGATGAAGAAAGCACCCGAACCGAAAAAGATTTTTGATGCCACCAAGTATGTTATTAGCGACAGGATTGAATATTCGACACATACTGCGGAAATTACAGCTTACGGAAGATTGAAATCCTACGATAAAATCGAAGTTTATTCCGAAGTGAGCGGCAATGTGATGGAGAATAATCCAAGATTTAAAGTTGGAAATTATTTTGCATTGGGAAAAGCCATGGTTGTTGTTGATGACGAAGAAACAAGATTTAATCTATATTCTCAGAAAAGTGATTTTTTGAATATTCTGACAAGAATGTTACCTGATATAAAAGCAGACTTCCCCGAATCTTTTTCAATATGGAATAAATATCTTGAAGATTTTGAAATTGAAAAAGAAATGCAGGTTTTACCGTCAATAAAATCATCTAAGGAAAAGTATTTTCTTGCCGCAAGGAATATCTACAAGCTATATTATGCGATTAAAAATCTCGAAGTCAGGTTATCGAAATATAGAATAAAAGCACCTTTTTCCGGTGTTGTTACACAAAGTATGATTGAAACAGGAACATCTGTCAGAATAGGTCAAAAGTTGGGGGAATTCTCAGGTACTAATAATTATGAACTGGAGTTGTCAATAACCGTACAGGAAATGAATTATGTTAGTTTAGGATGTTCCGTTGATGTTTACCTTGAAGGCAGCGACAAACATTGGAGAGGTAGTGTAGTTAGAATCAGCGAACATATTGACCCAACGTCACAAATGAAACTTGTTTACGTTAATTTATCAGGTGCCGGATTATCTGATGGAATGTATCTTAAGGGAGTTATTAATGGAAAAGATATTGACAATTCATTTGAAATGCCAAGAAAAGCTTTGGTTAATAACAAATTTGTATTCATTGTCAAAGATAATGTCCTAGAACAAATCGAAGTTAATGTTTTAAAAGTCAATGAGAAATCTATTCTGCTCAAAGGTCCTGCTCGTTCAACCATTATTGTTATTGAACCTTTGGTAAATGTACCTGTCGGGCAAAAGGTAAAACCGGTTTTTAAGAATGAAAATGAATAATATGATAGCAAAATAAATTGAAATGTTATGAAGAAACTAATTGAATTTTTTATTAAATATCCTGCATGGCCTAATGTTATAAAAATATTATTTATAATATTCGGTTTTATAGCAGTCTTAAATCTGAAGTCCTCATTTTTCCCTGAGCTTGAAAGCCGCAGGATAAATATCCAGGTATTTTATCCGGGTTCTTCTCCGGAAGAAATCGAAAAAGGGATTATTCAAAGAATAGAAGATAATTTAAAAGGTGTTCAGGGTATTGAAAGATATACTTCAACATCAAAAGAAAATGCCGGTTCAATTTTAATCGAGTCACTCAAGAGCTATGATGTTGACGAAGTGTTGCAGGATGTAAAAAATGCTGTTGACAGGATTAATTCATTTCCTGTGGGTATGGAACCTCCTGTAGTTTTCAAACAACCTGAAATCGAGTTTGCAATCAACTTTGCTATCGCCGGAGATGTTGATATTAAAACATTAAAAACTATCGTCAGGGAAATAGAAGATGATTTAAGGAATATTGAAGGTATTTCGCAGGTATCGTTTGAGGGCTTTCCGGCGGAAGAAATTGTTATTGGTTTGAACGAATCCGTAATGCTGAATTATAATATCACTTATGACCAGGTTACAAGAGCTGTCAGACAAGCGAATATGGATATATCTGCAGGTTCGATAAAAACAAATGATGAGGAAATAATAATCCGGCTTGAGGGGAAAAAATATTATGCCGAAGAAATGCAGGATATTGTCGTAAAAGCTGAAAAGGATGGCAGGATTGTCATGTTAAGAGATATTGCTTCAATTGAGAACACTTGGTCGGAAACTCCTCAAAGAACATACCTAAATGAAAAGAGGACGGCTATAGTCAATATAAATAAAATTGTCGGTGAGGATATCATCGATATCGTTAAGGAAGTTAGAAATTATGTTGATGAATTCAATAAATCACACAAGCTGGTTAAAGCAACAGTGATTGACGACAGAACCATCGGATTAAATGAACGTCTGAGAATGCTATTAAATAATGGGCTTTTTGGAGCATTACTCGTTCTTGCTTCTTTGGCACTTTTCTTAAATATCAGGTTGGCATTTTGGGTGGCATTGGGAATTCCATTCTCATTTTTAGGAATGTTTTTATTGATGTATTTAACCGGAATTACCATTAATGTAATTTCCTTATTTGGATGTCTTACTGTTGTTGGTATTCTTGTTGATGATGGAATTGTGATTTCGGAACAAATTTATCAATATCATGAAAACGGATTACGTCCCTTTTCTGCTGCATCGAGTGGAGTTAGAAACGTCTTACCATCTGTTGTATTTGCCATACTTACAACCTTGGTTATGTTTTTGCCGTTTTTCTTTCTCGAGGGTAGGCAAGGAGAGAATATGCGTGATATGGCTTTTGTAGTCATTGTTACGATTTTATTTTCGCTTCTTGAAGCATCATTGATTTTACCCTCACACTTGGCTCATTCGAAAGCAATCAGGTCAGGGGCTCATGACAGTAAGTTGAGAATTAAACTAAATAAATATTTGTTGTATCCAAGAGATGTTTGGTATTCAAAAGCACTTAAATATTTTCTGAAAAATTGGTTGTATGTATTCGCAATAGCAATATTTTTAACAATGACAACGGTTGGTGCTTTTGTTGGTGGAATCATTAAATTAAATTTCTTTCCTTTTTTGGATTCCGATTCATTCGAAATCAGCTTGATGATGCCGGCGGGTACAAGGGAAGATATTACGGAAAGCATTTTGAAAAAGATAGAAAAAGCAACTTGGCAAGTAAATGAGGAACTTAGTAAAAACCGAAAAGACAATGAAAAAATAATCCAGAATGTAATTGTTAACGTTGCCATAGGACCTGCAGGTTTGTGGGGTGCTGTGAACGAAGGAGCCGGAAATATTGGTACTGTAAGAGTCGTAATGCTTAGCGGTGACAAACGAAATCTCGACAGCTACATTATTAAAAATGCTATCAGAGACAAAGTAGGTCCGGTATATGAAGCTGAATCTTTGACATACGGTGAAGGTTCCCGTTTCGGTAAAGCAATTTCATTTCCTATTATAAGTCCCGACCTAAAAGAATTGGACAACGCAAGAAAAGAAATAAGAAACGGATTGAACAAACTTTCCGAATTGCGTGGAATTTCAGATGATTCTCCTGAAGGAATGAGGGAAATTAAAATCAGGTTAAAGGAAAAAGCTTATTTGCTCGGTTTAACTAATGTTGAAATTGCCCGTCAGGTGCGGCAGGGATTTTTCGGTGACGAAGTACAACGCTTGCAAAGAGGTCCTGACGAGATTAAAATCTGGGTGAAACTTTCAAAAAATGATAGGAGTACGATTCGTAAATGGGAAGAAATGAGAATAAAACTGGCAGGTGGTTTAGAGATACCATTACAAGAGTTGATTTCTTATGAAATTAAACGAGGTCCTACTGTTATCAATCATCTTAATGGTAAAAGGGTAATTACAGTAGAAGCGGATCTGGTCAATGAACAAGCCGAAGTCCCCATAATATTATCAAGGGCAAAGGAAGAAGTTTTATATCCTGTGTTAGCTAAATATCCAAGCGTAAAGACAGCCGAATCAGGACAACAGAGGGAGATAATGAAAACAGCCCGTTCTTCCCAAACAGCTTTAAGTGTGGCTTTTATTGTAATGTTTTTTTTACTTGTACTCAGTTTCAGGTCATTCACTCAGGCAATTGTTGTTTTCACCCTGATACCCCTTGCTTTGATTGGTGCTGTCTGGGGACACTGGATTCATGGTATTCCAGTAAATATGATGTCTGCTTATGGAATTATTGCATTGATTGGTATCATCGTTAATAATTCAATTGTATTTACTAATACCGTTAACCAGTATTTGCAGGAAGGAATGGCTTTTAACGATGCGATTTACGAAGGTGGAATTAATAGATTCCGTCCTATTTTATTGACTACCGTTACAACTGTGTTGGGTCTTTTACCCTTGGTGCTCGAGACAAGCAGACAGGCACAATTCCTTATACCTATGGCAATTTCGGTGTCATATGGTTTAATGTTCGGAGCTACATTTAATCTTATATTTTTACCTGTTTATCTAAAGCTTTTAAATCGTATCAGATATAAATTTAAGAGATTGGTATCCAAAGAAGATATAACTTATAATGATGTAGAACCGGCAGTAATCGAGTTGAAAAATCTTAACAAGTATTTCGGGGATGACAGGTTTAGTGAAAAGTGAAAAAGTGAAAAAGTGAAAAAGTGAAAATTTTTTTGATATTAGTAGGTTGTATATGTTTTGTATTGGAAAAAAAGTATTGTTGATTTTTTTATTGTTATTTGGTTTTGTATTAGAATCAATAGCAGGAGATTCTTTGAAATTATCTGATGCTATAAGATATGCTTTGGATAAGAATTATTCCATACAAATAGTAAAAAAGACTTCTGAGATTGCAAAGAATAATTATTCGACAGGAAATTCGGGAATGCTGCCTAAACTTGATGCTTATGGTGGTGCTAATATTAGTATGACTAATCTGGAGATGGAGTTAGCGGGAAGCAGAACTACTTCGGACAGCGGTTCATCAGCAGGCAATATGATAATTTCCAAAGACGGAAATGTTACAAGGAATTACAATGCAGGTGTGGATTTGAATATGACATTATTCGATGGTTTTGCAATGTTTATATCTTATGATAAGTACGAAGCCATATATGATAAAAGTATGATTGAAATTCGGTTCTCGATAGAGAATATGTTGAAGAACCTGATAAATACTTACTTTGAAGCACTGAAGCTCCAACAAAGACTGGAGATACTCAGGGAAAGTATTAGCATATCAAAAGACAGGTTAAATAGAACAAAAGACAAGGTAGAGTATGGTGCTGCATTAAAGATTGAAGTATCTAAAGCAGAAGTTGACTTAAATACTGACAGTTCCAATTTCATGCAAACGGAACTGGCTTATAATAATATGATACGCAATTTAAATTATGTTATGGGGCAAAATATTTCGGATAAAATTTCATTAAATAAGGATATTGATTTAAAGCCGCAACCTGAATTTTCCTCGATTCTATCAGCATCAATGGAAAAGAATTCATCTTTGCTAAAAGCCATACAGGACAAAAAAATCTCGGAATTCGATTATAAAATTGTTCAATCTATCTATTATCCGAGAATTACATTTAAAACCGGTTATTCATTTACCAGGCAGGAAAGCGATGCAGGTTATATGCTTATGAATCAGAATCTTGGATTTAATGCGGCACTTAATGCAACATTCAATTTATACGACGGTTCTAAAACCAGCATACAATCTCAAAATGCTCAGGTAAATTTATTTATTAATGAAATTAAAGTTGAGGATACCAAGAAACAAATTGAACTTGCACTTACCAATGCTTTTGATAATTTTGGAAGACGCAAGGAAATTTATAATCTGGAGAAAGAAAATGTAAAAACTGCCCGGGATAATTACGAAAGAGCAGAAGAACTCTATAAATTAGGACAGTTGACTTCAATCGAGTTCCGGGATGCCCAAATTAATCTTATGAATGCGAAAAACCGTATAAATGAAGCATTGTATTCTGCAAAGGTTGCGGAATCCGAACTATTGCTGATAGGTGGCATTTATTCCGATATTGAATAAAATTCTTTGGGAGAGTTCAATAATTTTGAGGATATAAAATTATTTGCTAAATTGAAATAATAATTTTATGTTGATAAGTAATATTATGAAAAAATATATTGCAACAATATTAATTTCTTTTATTCTGGCTGTTTTGTCTGTTGATGGCGTAAATGTTATGAACAGGCGAATTATTCCAATAGTCTTTTCGATAGAAAGATTACCAAGATACTGGAGAAAAAAAGCATTAAAATTCAGATTCTTTCCATCTATTATTTCGAGATAACAAAACTTCCGGTTTTAATGGCTTTTCCTGATATGGTTATATTATAATAATAAACACCTGTTAAAAAATTGCTTGTATTTAATTCATAATCCCGAATAGTATTATCTACCAGTTCGGAATTTGTTAAATTCCCTTTTGAATCAAAAATATCAATTTTTAATTTACCTGTAGAATTAACAGGAATATTGTTAATTATTACCCTGTCAGTAGCCGGATTTGGGATTACATCGGCTGGTAATAAAGTCAATTTGATTGTTTCGTTGACATCAACCGGACCTACTACAAATATTGCCTGATATAATACATTATCCGTTTGATTGTCAACATTGAAAAAATTAACATTAATGATGGAAGTACCTTCGGTATTATTTGGGATTAAATCAAGATATATTGAACCACCGGATGTTTCTTCGGGAGCCAGGGGACAAGGATTTGGTGTTTGAAAATAAGTTTCCTGGGGCATATAGCAATTCTCGCAATCGCAAATGGAGAATAAGTGTCCCTCAGTTAACGTAATTGGGGCTAAAGCAATTTTGTAAGATGCTGTATTTGCCGAGATATTTTTTACTTCAGAATAGGAAATCAATCTATCTTGTTCAGGTAAACCCCTCACGGTATCTGTATCAGATAAAGGTGTAATTAGTTCGAAGGTTTGACAATTGCTTTCCTGAATAGTTAAAACAATCCAAATCACTATTAGTAATGGTAATATTTTATTCATCTCTTTTGCCTTTCAAATTTTTAATTGAATTTTAAGTAATGTTTTACTTAATTTTACGTTTTATTAATTATTAACCGGTTAAAAAGTTAATTATTGTTTGAAACCGGTACATTTTAAAAACGAAATTTACGAAAAAGTAAGATATATGTCAAAATTATTGGATATTAGAATGAATAAAAGATTAGGTTTTTTCGCTATTATGTTTTTGTTAACATTTGTTTTAATTAATCCGCTATTAACAAAGGATAATGATATTCCATCGGTTACCGTACTGGATATTAAAAACAAGAAGGTTGATACCAAAACTTTTTCAAATGATGGGAAACCGTTTATAATTCTGTTTTGGGCAACATGGTGCAAACCCTGTATACAGGAACTCAAAGCGATACATGAAGTATACGAGGAGTGGCAGGAAGAGACCGGAGTAAAAATAATAGCTATGTCTATTGACGATTCGAGGAGCAATAAAAAAGTTGCACCTTTTGTTAATGGGAGAAACTGGAAATTTGATGTTTACATTGACGAAAACAGCGATTTCCGAAGGGCAATGAATGTCAATAATCCGCCTCACAGTTTTTTAGTTGACGGTAAAGGGAAAATTGTGTGGCAACACAATGGTTATGCTCCCGGTGATGAAGATAATATGCTGAAAGAACTGAAAAAATTAATTAAAAAATGATATGTTATTAAAATAATATGTTCATTCAGTCATTTTATATTATTAAGATTTGAAAACCAAAAATTGAAAACCAAAAATTGAAAACCGAAGGATTAAAAACTAAAAGTTCACTGAAGCTATTGTTTCGCATAAGCTCTTTCGTAAAGCCATTTATTTGGTTGCTAATAAGTGTTATAATTCTGAATACCATATTTTCCATATTTGCCGCTTTTTCTATAGCTGTTGTTAAACCGGTACTTAATTTGATTTTCGATGCAGGTAAAGAAACTGCCCCGGTACTAAATCAGGTTCATGATGCTATGAAGCCCGGTTTTTTCCAAAGTATTAACCAACTGGTTGACGGTAATATACAAGGACTTTTATTCGTTCCCAACGATGTTTATGCTTCACTATTGAATTTGAGTATTTTTATCATAGCCGTTTTTATTTTAAAAAATATTTTTAAATACTGGGCTTCAATAGTCCAAACCAAACTTGAAGAAGGTATTATAAAATATATTAGAGATAAAGTGTTCCAAAAGATGACTTTTCTTTCTGTTGATTTCTTTGACAAAAATAAAGAAGGCACACTATTATCTGCAATAACAAATGACGTCAGTACAGTTAATACGTCCACTATTTCTGCTTTTGCAAATACCCTACGGGAAGTAATCCAAATATTGGTATTTGTATTTTTACTCTTGTCAATTTCTCCATATCTTACATTTATTGCATTCAGCAGCAGTATTGTAAGTTTGATACTTTTAAAGTTTGCAACCAAATATATTCGAAGATATGCAGTGAGAATGCAAAATGCAATGGCTGATTATACGACTGCAATGCAGGAAACCATTGCAGGCATAAGAGTTGTGAAGGCATATAATGCAGAGAAAAATGCAGTGAGCAGGTTTGTATTGCAAACCAAAAAGTTTGTTATTTCAGCCATAAAGCACAGAAAGGTTACTTCAATGATACCATCATTCAACGAAGTATTTGCTATCATTGCTTTATGTGTTGTTTTGTTTGTCGGTGGTTCGCAGGTTTTAGTTACAAAAGAGTTAACTTCGGCTGACCTGATTGCTTTCCTGTTTTATTTGTTTGCCATAATGTCTCCGATAGCTTTGACATTTGATAATGTTTCAAAGTTCCAGCGAGGTTTTGTGGCGGCTGAACGTGTCTTTGCCATACTTGATAGTACAGCAACCGTCAAATCCGGAACCAAAAAGGTTAAGACCTTTATGAAGGAGATAGAAATTCGTAACATCAACTTTTCCTATGAGAATATAGGCATAATTAAAAATGCAACTTTTGTTATCCCTAAAACCAAAAAGGTTGCATTTGTTGGTGCAAGCGGCAGCGGCAAATCAACGATGCTCGATTTAATAATCCGTTTTTATGACCCTAACGATGGTGAGATTTTGATTGACAGCGTTAACATAAAGGACTTTAAACTTTCGTCTTATCGTTCATTATTTGGCATTGTAAGTCAAGATACTATGCTTTTTAATGACACTATATTGAACAATATTAAATATGGATTCGACGATGCTAAAGATGAAGATATAATATCGGCATCAAAAATTGCGAATGCTTATGATTTTATAATGCATCTTACCGATGGTTTCAATACTTATGTCGGTGACAGAGGAGTTATGTTATCAGGTGGTGAAAGGCAAAGAATAGCCATAGCCAGGGCTTTAGTCAGAAATCCCGAGATTTTGGTATTCGATGAAGCAACTTCTTCCTTGGATTCCGAATCAGAAAAAATTGTTCAGGATGCCATTGATAAATCTTTGGCTAATAAAACAGCCATTATAGTTGCTCACCGTTTAGCAACAATTATCAACTGTGATGAAATTCATGTTTTTGATAACGGTAAAATAATTGAAAGCGGAACACATAAAGAATTATTTGCAAAAAATGGGATTTACCGTAAACTTCACGATATTCAGTTTGGCGGGTAAAAAAAACGGCTCTGATTGAGCCGTTTTTATTTCATTTATTTCTTCTCGATTTTTACTTTCGTTTTTTGGATTTTGCTATTGTCGCATTCTTTCTTTGCATGCTCACATTCTTTCTTTACTTGTTCGCATTCTTTTTTCGCATGCTCACATTCTTTTTTCGCATGCTCACATTCTTTCTTAGCTTCTATACACTTAGTTTTGTTTGCTTCATCCTTGCATTCGGTTTTTACTGATTCGCATTTAACCTTTGCTTTGTCGCAACAAGATTTTGCTCCGGCTTTTGTACATTCCTTTTTTACTTCTTTTGTTTCTTTTACCGGATTTTTGTCCTGTGCAAAAGAAGAGGTCGAAATCATCAAAACGCCAATTAAAACGATGCTGAGAATATTAATTAATTTTTTCATTAAACACCTTTGAATTTATTATAAAACACTCATTACAAATATATCTCAATAGTAATATACAAAAATAGAATTATTTCTTTAATAATCCATAAACATATTCAAGAACTTCATCCTCGCCTTTGCTTATACCGTCAATTGTCGGTAATATTTCTATGTCAGGTTCGATTCCCTTCTTAAAATCAATCTTGCTTTCAGGCAATTGAACATTCATAGCAACCATTGAAGCATTGAACTCTCCCGGCAGGTTAATTCCCAATACTTCATCTGCTGTTCCTGAAGATATTGTTCCAATCAATTTGCCAATTTTATATTTTTTAGCAACTGCAGCAATTATCTCTGCTCCTCCTGAAGTTCTTTCGTCAATAAGAAAATAAACATTTGTTTGAATATATGGATTCTTTGGAAGAATTTCACTTCCAAGTTCAAAAAAAGTAGTTGGTTTCCCTCCCGGCTTGGAAAAAACGGGATATTTCCGTATTACTGATTGAACATTGTTTTTTAAAAACATTCCTAAGAATTCTTCTGATATGTTCGTAAAACCTCTTAAATCGAAAATCAAAGCTTTGGATTTTGGAAAACGGTCTTTAAAGTCATTAACAATATTCTTAAGACCTCTGTCAGTAATCCTGGTTAAATCTATATAGTATTCGTTATCACTCATGATATGGAATAAAGGAGGACGGTTCTCGATTAAATTAAATAAATTTACATTTCGTTTTAATGAAATTTCTTTAGTGATTTTACCGGTAGTTAAAAATTGAATTTTTACTGATTCATTTTCACTGCCAGCTTTTAAAAGTGCGGCTGCCCTTAATTTTTTCCATTGTTGGTTATGTCCTGAAATTGATTCCGATAATTTTCTAACTTGCTCATCTACTGAAATATTGTTAATAGTTTTAATTACCGAGCCAAGAGATATTTCTTTCATAGTATCCGTTGTATGATAAACAACAAGCTCATTTCCAATCCATCTCCAGAGTATAGGCAATGCGAAAAGCACTTCGTTATTGTTTAGCCATGCTTTGCCTTGTCCGTCATTTATTTGAGCCAACATACGATTTAACGTGTTAATAAATTCTTTTTCTGAAGAAGTTGCGGCTGATGACAAACCTGTTGACAAAATATCTTCCCATTTTAATTTCTCATCAACACCTATTGCAAAATGCCGGTAAACATTCCAAAGTAACGTTGTAACCGCAAATTTTGAATACCTGTCATTGCTGTTGAAAACAAAATCAGCAGGTTTATATGGTGGAACCGGTTTATAATTTTCTAAAGGTTTGGGAAGAGTACTGTTTGAATCAACAAAATTATTCAATGGCATGTTTACAAATACATGAGGAGCTATTTCGAATTGAATAGACTCGTTCAGTTTTGGCATGATGATTCTTGTATTTTCATCAGAAGCAATTTCTAATGATTTTTTCCCTTGATAATATTGGGAAGCGATTGTTTTGCATTTGTATCCTGCTTTTTCGGCACTTTCGGGGAATGTCCATCCAAGGAGCATTCCGCCAACTTCTCCATCTTCAAAATTCGGATTTTTCGAGTAATTTTTTTCTTTTTCTTTGGTATTTTCCAAAACCTGTAATGAAGAATTATCAAACCAAATCTTGCCATCACCGAGCATAACCAAACCCAATCTGATTATGGAAGCATCTTCAGGTACCTCTGCATCTACCCAATGTTTTGTCCATTGCTTACTAATAATTGGTCCTTCGTCAATAGTCGTATTAAAAACAACTACCTGCTCATTGGCACCGTCAATACCCAGCCACAATTGTGCATGTCCGTCAAGTGGGTAAACATCTGTTTTTATATAAGCACTGAATCTAATTTTCTTTCCACGTAAAGGCAGGGCATCAATTATTTGAATCGCAGGTGCTTCCCGCTGTCTTGTCGGGAGATAGATATTTTTTAATTGATTTGAAAAGTTTTTTATTGGTATTCCGACATAAGCTCCTATATGAAGCCATGAAAGTGCGATATCTTCCAGGGCTTGAGGAGGTTTAGTCTTAGTTACTGAAGTGATTTTTCCTACAGCTATTTCCAATCCCGGAGCTATTGGTAAAAACAATTTTTTTAAGCTCTCGACTAGTTCTTTCTTATCTTTTGCCGATTCAATATATTCGACACCGGTTAAAGTAAATTTCTCCCAGTCCAGTTCAACAACTTCAAAGCCGGGATAAAAATACCTTACATTTCCCATCAATTTTGCAAAAGCAATAAGGTTTTCCAATTCCTGAGGATTCAGTACTCTATTATCTGTAACATTATATATTGCATTATCATTTTCATATTCGATTGAAACGTCATCTATTAGAATATAGCCCAAACCGGATAATAGTACACCATAATTAAGCATATCGGCATCTTCATCAATATCTCCAACTATCTCGTAGTAGTTCCATCCGCTTTTTAAAGGGATTGAATCACCAATAAAATTTTGAGATGGCTTATCTTTCAGGAAATGTGCCGTTAATCTAAGTCTGCAATTGGAACTGTCCTTCAGATTTTCAGTAAAAACGGCGACTTTAAATTTGATTTTTTTTCCACGAAAATCTTTTGCATCTACAGACTGGTAAACGAATCCGTAAGGGTCAGATATAAATTCAATTGAATCACCTGAAATTGCTGTTGTATCTGTTATTCCACCAAAATTGAATTGCAAACAGTTATTACCTTTTAAAGCTTCTTTGTTGTTTGTAAATGCTTTAAAACCCTTATCCTCGAACTTTGTAGCCATATACCAACCATTAGGTAATCCCCCGGCTACCCCATCCTCAAAACTCAAATTATATGGTTGTAGCAACCGTTCGACAGCATTCATCGAAAAAATGCTGAATCCAAAAACCAATAATATAACCGAAAATATTTTCAATTGTTTCTCCGAAATTTTTCTTAAACTTTTTCTTCTTAATTTAACTGCTTAAACTTATTAAACTTATTAAACTTATTAAACTCATTAAACTCATAATGCTTACGTTTAATTACCCGAAATATTTTTAATTCGGACAATTACCGTTCTGTTCATCATCCTGCCATAAGGATTGTTGTTCGAAAAGAAATAGTCTTTTGGAATATTTATCTTTACATTATCTTTATTAATCCCAAGCAGGTTTAATGCAGAGTTTGCTCTCGATGTAGCAAGTTTCAAATTATGCTCTTCAGTCCCTAAAAAATCAAATAATGGGATTATCTCTATCATTTCACCCGAATTATAAGCCTTCTTGATTTCGTCAACGGCAAGTTTGTTAACAAAAGAAAATTCCGCTTTATCAAATTCACAATAAGCCAATGTAAATTGTCTAACATAGTTAGTTTGTTCAAAATCTGAAATCACATTTTCGAAAATTCCGTCATTTTTTATTTCGGGTTTTAAATTCAAAGATAAATTTATTGACTTACCGGTTCCTATCGAATCAACTACTTTAGTAAAAAATTTCATTTGGTTTTTATAAAAGTCTAAACTATCTGATTTTAGTTCAAAACTGTTGGTTTCATTCCCAAAAATGTGTTTAACTTCACTGCCAATCGAAGCATAACCTTTAAATTCGGATAATTTTATTTCCGAATGTACTTTTGGATTAATGATAATTTCCACAGGTTCAAATATTAGTTTAGTTACGGTATCGCTTCTATAAGAAATAATTTCAGTGCCATCGGAAAAATCAAACCTTATAAAGCAATTGTCCTGATATAGCTCCTCTTTGCTTAGTTTAGCCGCATCTACAATTACTTCTTTTGTTTTAATCCTGTTCCTGGTTATCCCTTCTTTCAAGATTAAATCGTACATTTTATCAATTCTTTTTTTGATAATTTCAGGTTCCTCAGTATTCAAACCTGATGAGAATAATGTTAAATCAACATCCGGTTTATTTTTTATATATTGTATTGCCGACAAATAAGCATTTTTTTGAGCTTCTTCTTCGCTTCTGAGAGTATTGTCGGAAACTAACATTTTGTCTGTATTTACTTCGTAAAATACAAAGGGTATCAAAATAAATCTGTTAATAAATTTTCGTTCCTTAACAGGGATGTGCAATGTATCATTGTCCAGCAATTTTTGATTATTGGCTTCTATTCCCAATTCAACAATTATTTGTTTTGGCATGGGTGGTTTTGGAAGCATTGGCAAGGGTGCTTCCTTTGGAGGAATATCTTTTTGCTCAGGAATGTTATATCCAAGTGATAATCCCCCCTGTATGGATGCTATTTTCCAATCAAAACCTGAAATAACATTTGATAATCCATAATTAAAGTTGATAACAGGAGAAATCGAATATGCACCTGATTTAATTGCTTCATATCTCAAACCTAAGGAGATTGCCGAATACATTTTTGATACATCGGGTATATTGCCTTCATAATGATATTTAAGTTTCGTTCCCGTTTCCTTATAAGTAATCCAATCGGGTGATAATATACGTTCCTCCTGAACGAAAGTCAAACCTGTTAATACTCCAATCTTAAAACCCAATCTTATATTTAAGGGGATTTCTTTAAATGCAAATAGATTAATGCCCGGTTCCAATAAAAATGAGTATATCTTTGCATCCAAACTATGTTCTGAAAATGCCTCGATATAGTTATTGCCCGTGATAATATTAGCAAGTTTTTCTTCAATAGCATATTTTGCCGAAAAATTATTATAGGAAAAAAGTAAGTCTATCGAGTAGGGAAGACCTAATATTTTATTTCCAGTAATATATTCTCCTCCAATAAATAAACTGTATCCAATTCCAGATGCAAAATCATATTTAGTACAACAAGAAGGATAACCATTTAATTCAGTGAAATCAGAAAAATAGAAATTTCCGTTTAATGTAGTTCCGGCAACAATTTTATAGGGAGTTAACTTTTCCTTACTATAAACAGTGAAAACATTGGCAATAATTAAATTGACAATCAATAAAAACATGATAAACTTATTAAACTTCAAAAATACCATAATCCCATAAAAAAATCTCTCAACATATTAAACTCATCTTATAACAATTACCTTAATAACTGCATAAGAATGGCCTTCTCTTAGTATCATGCTGTATGTACCGGATTTTAGGTTGTTAAAATCAACACTTATACTATTTTTTCCTTCATTTATTCTGAATAAATCAGTTTTTTGCTCGAGTAAACCTATGCTATTGAATATTTCAATAAAAGCTTCACCGGCGTATTGTGATTCAAATCTTATTTCTCCTTTTCCATTTGTTGGATTGGGTGAAAGAGTCAAGTCTGAAATAATATTACCATGGATTACCAACCTGTTACCGCAGATATTAATTAAATTATATATTCCCGGGCTAGATTCGTTATTGACTGCGGTCCCCCAGAATATAGGGACTTTTGTCATTCTTATATGCGATGTATCAATTTCAGCTAAACCGGCAATTCCATGAATCTCTGCAACACGTCCCTGTTTTGGGAAATCTCCTTTAACTCTGAAGCCGATTATTCTTCTGTCGTTGAAAATTTCATTTTTCGTTACCTCACCTGAACCAAAAGGGCTTGAAACTTTTTGTGGGAGGAACAGTCTTGGATTAATAGTGATTTCACCCTCAAAAAATCTTTGTCCGTTGTATGGATGGTTTTCAGCATTATCAAAATCAATGTTAATTGTTGTACTTCCCTTGGGGTCTGCAAATACATCGGGTATCGAGATTCTGGAGTTGGCTTTATATAGTCCTAAAACAATATTTTTCTCTGCTGCACAAGGACCTGCACTCAACTTCAGGTTAACATCATAAGGTGGTTCTCCCATCCAATTATTCCATGCAATCTCAATTTCGGATTTTGAACGTGGTTCGATATTAATTGGTAATGTTGTATTTACTGTGAAAAATCCTTCCGGTTCCAAATTTGTTTCATAGATATAAATTGGATTATCGGAATTATTGATAATCGTGATTTTTCTATTAAGGATTTCGGGAATAAACCGCAGGTCATAATGGCTCAGTTCATAATCGGTACCAATGGCTTCACCGATGATTTCAACCTGTATTTGAAATTTTGGTAAATTTGAATGTGTTATTACCAATTGCCTCGAATGTACTCCAATCTCGGTTGGTTCAAATTTTATTGTTGCAAAAATCGTATCTCCCGGTTGGTATGTCATATCCCTGTTAGTTAAGCTTATGAAAGGATTATAATCAACTTTAATAAACTCATGGCTATTGACAAAAAGTGGCACCGGGTCATCATTTATAGCGATTGCAAAAGTTTTTTCTGCAGAACTACCCACACAGGTCTTGTCGAAAGTAAACTTAGTGTTTAACAATCTTATGTTCCGCATTTTACCACTGGAATTCAATGGAATATATATGTTGGAACCACAAGAATATATAACTATGGAATCGCTGACAAGCCCTGTATCTAAGGGTGAATAATTCATATTGAGTGTTAGACATTCACCCGCTAAAATAATGGTGTCTTTAGGTAATGGTGCAGACAATCTGAAGTGAATCCTATTTTTCATACTTACCGAATCAACGCTAAGATAAACCAAACTGCTGTCTCTTACACAAATTGAGGTTGATAATTTATAACTTACATTTTCGGATATGAATGCAGAAGGAATCTGTACATTTTCAATAGCAAGAGAAGGTGTAATTATTCTAAAATGATTGTCCGATTCATCGGATTCTGCATAAGCAAATCTTCTTAAATATAAATTATCAGATGAAATTGATGAAGTAGCTATCATAGAACCGCGAGGAGAAAATCCAAAATCGGTTAGTTTACCATTGTGTCCCTTGAATCCGACATATCCTTCATCAACAGGTAAATCCCAATAACTTATTTGGGGATTGTCCTGTGAACCAATTAACAACTTTGTTGATACCGGACTGAATTCCAGTGCAACAGGGTCACTTGCTGTTCTTCTGAAACGCCTTATTACTTGTTTTGTTGGAATGTTAACAACAAATATATCATTCCTGTTATCCGAAAATACTGTTGTGTAGGGTGACTTACTGCCAATTGCCAAAAAATCTCCATTTGAAGCCAAACTCATTTCAAGGACCAACGGAAAATCGGAATAATCGATTGTATTAGTAAGAGTAAAATCAGGTAAACTCAAAATTTGAATTTCTCCATCCATAAGCGCTACTGCCGCCTGGTCAAGTTCTCTATTGAATACAAAAGCACTGACCGGCTTTGAATAAGTCAAATCCCGTATGAATCTTCCGTCTTGGGCAGAATATATTTTTACTTTCATACCCATTTCGGAAACGAAAGCTATGAATCGTTTTTTATTATCAAACCTTACTTCTGCAGTATTGAAACCCTGTTCGATGGCTTTTCTCGAGTATGGGATACTGTCATTAACATGAAAAAAAGCAATTGAATCCCTGCGGGGATAATCGGATAATCTATAAAAAGCAATGGCAAAAAGAGTGTCACTCGAAATATAGGATAATCCTGCCGTTCTAATTCGTAATCCGGGGTAGTTCGGCTCGTCAATATAAAAACTTTTTACTGCTTTTTCTGTTACGGTATTCCACATTGTAACCGTTCCTGCCTCGTTAGCCGCCAGCAAACGGGAACCGTCATAGTTGAAATTCACTTTATAAACGGGTGTGTCGTTGAGTTTTAGTAAAGCCGGATTTGTTGAATTAAAACTTTGTCTTACCCTGATTAATGCAGAAGAAGTTGAAATATTCGGGACTTTCCAGATAAATGATGAGTCATTGTCAATACCTATATTTGTCCATGAAGAACCATTGTTAGAACTAAAGTCAATATATGTTGACATACCACGAATATACCCGTTCCATTTAATTTCAATTTCTTCGCAGGGTGTTAGAACTTCGCCGCCGTTTGGTGTCAGTAATTTTAAATTGTTTGCTTCATCCTGAATATGGAACTCATGACCGGTCAGCATGATTTCCTGTTTTAATCCATGGTCATAATAAACAGTTAACTTATCTGTATGATATCCATTATCTTTTGGTTCGTAATAAAGGCGGACAAAATAAGGCATCATTGGCCAAATATGTAGTGGCGGGGGTCTTTTGTCCAGTGACCATCCATCCCATTTTATTCGAAAATTACTTGTATGTACTTTTGCTGAGTCAATCCAAATTTGCCCTTCTGTCCCGCTTCCGTCAATTTGTCCTTTGAGTGCTTTAACTATGATATTTTCTGCTTGTGAACTTCCCGGGTCTCCCGATATAAACCCTTTTTCAATAATTGTCTGGTCTTGAGAGTTGTGCATTTTTACAAAAGAAAGGTCACCTCTGTTATGCCAGCCGGCAATTTTGGCAATCTCGTTTCCGGTGAAAACATAAAATGTATCGGTCATAACAAGCATATTATTACTTGACAGATTTGGTCCTTCGCGGCGTGTATACCATTTTACCATTTGCCAAAGTTCTCCGGTTGTAGTATCAACTACAAAGTCTTCGACTGCGATTGGTTTGGAAATTTTGTTATTTTCCATAATCAACACATTTGAACTGCTGAGTTTGACGGGTGTCCCGGATACTTCAGCACGTATTCTGGCTTTCATAATAGGGTATTGCCATGGGTCTGTAGTCGTAAAACCCTCATCGGTTACTTTGCGGATTTTAAGTCTTAACTGGGCATTTAATTCCGGACTAATTAATATAATTAATAATAAAGTTATTATTCTGATTAAATAAAATCTATATTTCATGTATTTTTTTGGCTTCCAAACTCTTAAAACTTATTATACTTTTTAAATTCATTAAACTTAATTTTATATATACTATTATATAATTGAAATATTGTTACAAAACTTAGACACATATACTTATAAAATGGTTACATGACAGACAAAAATATTTATATTTTTTACTTTTATTTGGTTTATATGAACTTATTTAATAAATAGACCTTATAAATTTCTTTTTGTTTATTAAACATTAAATCACGAATTTTAAAGTTTATATTTTATTAATTTTTTTGATTATTGACTTATTTAAAGAGAAATTTAAAATGAATCATCTTATTGACAGGGAAAAAGTAAATATTTTCCAGACATATAAAAGACTGCCAATTGAAGTAGATTATGCTTTCGGCTCTAGGATTTTCGATATGAACGGGAAATCTTATCTGGATTTTTTAGGGGGGATTGCTGTAAATGCACTTGGTCATTGTCATTCCAAAACAATTGAAGCGATTGATAGACAAGTAAGAAAGTATATGCACATTTCCAATTATTTTTATCAGGAGCCGCAAATTCAAATGGCTGAGGAATTAGCTAAAATTTCAGGTTTTAAGAGAATTTTCTTTTCTAATTCCGGTACCGAAGCAATCGAAGGAGCATTGAAACTTTGCCGTAAATGGGGAAATGCAATAGGGAGGAACAAGATTATTTCTTTTTCCGGAAGTTTCCATGGTAGAACCTACGGGGCTTTGTCTTTGATGGACAAACCAATGTATAAGGATGGTATGGAGCCGTTTCTTAATGGCATGAAAATCTTGGAATATAACAATTGTGAACAGTTGGAAAGAACTGTTAATGACAATACATGTGCTGTCTTTATGGAGTTTCTTCAGGGTGAAGGCGGAATAATCAGTGCTTCCAAAGAATTTGTTTTAAAACTAAAAGAATTAAGAGAGAAATATAATTTCTTAATTGTTGCCGATGAAATTCAATCAGGTGTTGGGAGAACCGGAAAGTTTTTTGCTTTCGAATATTATGATATTCAACCTGACATAGCAACTTTGGCAAAGGGTATAGGAGGGGGTTTGCCTCTTGGATGCATACTGGGAAGAGAAGCATTAAACTCGATATGGCAAAAAGGCCAGCATGGTACTACTTATGGAGGAAATGCTGTTGCCTGTGCGGCAGGTCTTACAGTTATAAATGAGTTGAATAGTGGCTTGATGGAAAATGTCAAGAAAACCGGAGAATATCTCTTTTCAGAACTCGAAAAAATAAAATCGTATTATCCTTCATGTATTGTTGAAATCAGAGGCAGAGGATTAATGTGTGGATTACTGCTCACTTTTGATGCTTCTTTGTTAGTAGATAAATTAATTGAAAAGGGTGTTATTACAAATTCCGCATCCGGGAGAGTATTAAGATTATTACCTCCTTTAATCATAGAAAAGCTTGAAGTTGATGAATTTATATCAGCATTAAGACTAAGTTTGGATGAACTGAAATGAATTGGATGACTTAAGATTTCAGCTTCGTTCTCAAGTCATTTTGAGATTAACGTTGAGTCATTATCTTTATGTAAGTTCAAATGACAATACTTTGTCATCCTGAGTATATCGAAGGATTTTTGGATACTTAGACTCAGGATGGCATTTTTTAAAAAATTAATTATCTGCTTATCACAATTGGAAAAGCTTTATTTTCTTTTCCGATATTAACTTGGATAAAATATTTTCCATTCACAAGTTTGTTTAAATCCAGCCGTGCATTATCACTAATTTGTTGCTCGGAAACTTTATTTCCCAAATTATCAAATATTTTTACAGAAATCGGTACAATTAAACTATTAGACTGAAAATTAACCATTGTGTAATCCACAGCCGGGTTTGGGTAGATGTTTATATCAAGAAAATTTATATTGTCATCACCAACTCCGGTTACGGTTCCATCCATTGCGTTAACTGCAATCCAAATACTGTCTGCCGGGTCCTGCATCATTATAAACCAGTAAGGTATATCGGCTTCAAGGTTGGGATGTTCTGCAGTTCCCAAAATTACATATTTAGGACCGCTTGTAGGATAACTGCTCATAAAACCTGTATAAGGTGCAGACGCTGTTAGATAAGGAACCATAGCATCGCTATTCATCCATTGCTTTGAGTCTAATGATGTGGGTGATGTAAATTCTGCCAAGGCACCTAAATCCGAGCCCAATGCAGTTAAATTAAAAGGTAAAACTCCAAGCAATGGAACAACTCCAATTGCTATTGCTTGAATATTTTGAGGTTCAGCAGATGAATTAAAAAAGTATACCCATCCTGTTGCTTTTCCTTTTCCTGCTCCATCCGCCATATCAAACGCTATTGGTATTGGTGTTCCCATAACTTCAAGACCGGGAATAGTACCGTTAATTGTTGCCAAAGAAATTAATTGCGGTTCGGTCAATACTTTTGCTGCTTCTGTCCTGGCTGCTTCCAACTGTTCAGTCGGTAAATAGGGTGTTTGTGCAAAAGAATATGTTGAGAATACCATTAAGCAAAAAATAATTGTAAGTAATTTTTTCATTATAATTCCTTTATTTAATAAGACAAAGTAATTGTTTTTCTTAAAATTAACCGAAAAAAGTATAAAAAACAAAAAGATTTGCTAATTAATCGTAGAATTTCCTAAAAAATTGTAAATTAAAACTTTGTGAATGTTATATTTCAGGGAAACTTTTGAAAAAAATTGTACTTAAAAAACCTGATGATGTCAGGGTAAAAAAAAGAATCGGATATGCTATTGACTATGTCAATGAGCTAAATCCTGCTCAATATGAAGCAGTAATGCATAATAATGGTGCCGCACTTGTTATTGCAGGTGCAGGAACAGGTAAAACAAGAACTTTGATATACAGATTATCACGGCTCGTTGAAGATGGAGTTCCTCCGGAATCCATTTTGTTATTGACTTTCACCAGAAAAGCGGCATCGGAAATGCTCCGTAGGGCTTCTTTGTTGCTTGACGGCAGATGCGAAAAAGTTACCGGTGGTACTTTTCATTCCTTTGCTCTTACAATTTTGAGAAAATATGCCGACAAAATCGGATTCGAACAAAGTTTCAACGTACTTGATTCAGCCGATTCGGAGGATACAATCAATCTTGTTAGAAGTCGAATCCTATCCGGTAAACCCAAAAAAAGATTTCCAAAGAAAAATACATTGCAAAAAATTTTCAATCTTTCCATTAACCGTTGTTTAAAAATTGAGGATGTTATTCTAAAGGATTTTCCTTTCTTTCTCGATGATATTGACAAAATCGAAAGCATTTTCAATGAATATCAAAATTACAAAAAGCAGTATAATGTCATGGACTATGATGATATGCTTCTGAATTTATTAAAGTTGATTATAGAACATAAAGATATAAAGGACAAACTTGAAAACCGTTTTAAATTCATTATGGTTGATGAATATCAGGACACAAATAAGCTTCAGCATGAGATTGTCTTTCAGCTTGGCGGGAGAACAAATAATATCATGGCAGTTGGAGATGATGCCCAAAGTATCTATGCTTTTCGCGGTGCCGAGTTTCAAAACATAATGAGTTTTCCTGAAAATTTCCCCGATTGCAAAGTTTATACAATTGAAGAAAACTACAGAAGCACACAGCCGGTTCTTAATTTTGCAAATGAAGTTATTAAAGCGGCTCCTTACCGCTACGAAAAGAATTTATTCACCCGCAGAGTTGATGATAATTTGCCAAAGGTGATAAGTGCGGAAAACGAAAGACAGCAATCGGAATTTGTCGTACAGGAAATTCTTGAATTGAGGGAGCAGGACATACAATTAGATGAAATTGCTGTACTTTTCCGCTCAGGATTTTTATCATTTGATTTGGAAATTGAATTGAACAAAGCTAATATTCCTTACAGGAAATTCGGTGGCATGAAGTTCATCGAAACTGCTCATATTAAGGATATGCTTAGTTATTTCAAGATACTATTCAATCCAAGAGATGCCATAAACTGGCATCGGCTCTTACTTCTTCAGGAAGGTGTCGGACCGACAACTGCAACCAAAATAATAGAGCATCTTTCAAAACTTGTTTCAACTTCAGATAAAAAATTCAATTTCTCATTTGAAGGTTCCGGAAAGAAATCTTTGGATTCTCTTTTCATATTTCTTAAAGATATTTTTTCTTCAAATCTTAACATCGGCGAAAAAGCGATTTTGGTTGCTGAGAATTACAAACCGATATTGAAAAACAAATACGATGACTGGAGAAAGCGATGGAAAGATATTGAAATGTTTATTGCAATTGCCGAAAGGTATAAATCCGTAAATGACTTTTTGAACGATATGGCAATCGAACCGCCTGTTGAATCGGTTATTGACATTGAAGAAGAATCAAAGGAAGAGGAATTTTTAAATTTATCTACTGTTCATTCTGCAAAAGGTCTCGAATGGAAAGCTGTATTTATTATCTGGGCATTGGACGGGCGGTTTCCTTCTTCAAAAGCGGCAGAGGATATTGATTCACTCGAAGAAGAAAGACGTTTGTTCTATGTTGCTTCGACAAGAGCAAAGGACAAGCTGTATATAACCTATCCAATCAGTATCTATGACAGGGAATCCGGTACCGTATTATCAAAGCCATCGAGATTTATTTCTGATTTGGAAGAATCATTTGCCGAAAAATTTGTTTTGCAGGAATGGGAGTCTGAAGAAAATTAAGAATTAGGAATTTTGAATTAGGAATTATTTGTTATTTTTCTGAGACGTTTTCGCTGTTTAAGTGTCATTGTAGTATTGGGAGTTTGCAATTTTTGGAAATATTTGGTTAACACCTCCTTGTTAGGAGGGGAATTTCTTGTCCCCCCTCTATCAAGAGGGTAACCTTTCTTATTGATTTTTATTGATATTTAGTTAATCTATTGATATAAATAAAAATAACTGAATATTCACTGCAATCATATAATAAATATTTCTTGTTACTTTGTCTTTTTTATGCTATTTTTGTTACCGATTTGGTTCTCATATTATTAGGGTTCTTATGATAAAACTTAGGTACAAAAAATTAGCTGATGGACAATTTAGCATTTATCTTGATATTTATGCCAAGGACGAAACCGGTCGTGCAAAACGGCAATACAAATTTCTTGGCTTTTATGTGTCCAAAGACTACAGTAAAAATAACAAAATTTCCGAGATTGATAAAGAAAAAATACGACTTGCTCAGGTAATTAAATCCAAATACGAACTCGAAGTGTATAGCTCATCTCATGGTATTAAAATTAAAAAGAAATCAGGAAATATAGATGTAATCAAATTGCTTGAAGAACAATTGCAAAAGAAATTTGATCAGAATCTCGATACAGAGATTAAAAAGCTGAAAGAATTTGTGGGTAATAAAAAAATACTGTTAGGTGAATTGGACACTGCTTTTTTCTATGATTTTACGGAATATATGATGAAAACAATTCATCAGAATACTGCTGTAACTTATCTAAAAAGACTTCATGCTTATTTCAATAAGTTTGTCGAAAGAGAAATTATTCCTAAAAACCCGATGGAAAAATTTAAAATGCCAAAAGTATTGGAATCGGAAACTGTCTATTTGACATTTGATGAAGTTCAAAAGCTGTATCAATGTTCTTCAAAAATAAATCCAATGATAAAACATGCTTTTTTATTTGCGTGCTTTACCGGACTCCGCTTAGGCGATATTCGTTCTTTAAAATGGACTGATATTAAAAATAATCAATTGGTTTTAAGCCCTGAAAAAACTACTAATACTACGGGACAAATACTTTATCTTGACTTATCCAAAGAAGCTCTGAGAATACTTAATATTATGAAAACGGAATATCCTGATGTAAATGTGTTCCCTGATTTGACGACCAAATCAAATATTAACATAAATTTGAAGATTTGGGCAAAAGAAGCCGGAATTGATAAAAGGTTACATTTCCATGTGTCAAGACATACTTTCGGAACAATGGCAATTACTTTTGGTGTAGACATATATTCCCTTAAAGAAATGATGCCTCACAAAACTTTGAATATGACTATGCACTATGCAAAAATAGTTGATGCAAAAAGGAAAGCAGAAGCAATGAAACTTCCTACTCTATCAGATTGATTTAACACAGCTCAGAAACCACCGTAACCTGCTTAAACTTTACATCTTCAAATTCTTTGAAGTGGGCTTTTCCACACTTGATTTTATTCTTTTCTTCCTCTCTCAGCAAATGTTCATCTGTTGTTGATTTTGTTTCGGCTACAAAGTATATCTTCTTTTCGTTTTTAAATATCAAAGCCCAGTCAGGATTGTAACTACCTATCGGTGTTTCAATTGTAAACCAGTTTGGAAGTTTAAAGTAAAATTCTATATCTTCCCTTGTTTCACAATCCTGAGCAAACTGGTATTCAACTGATGAATCCAAAGGAATATAATTTGAATAAATAGTCTTGTTATCATTTATTACAGCATACGCAAGTTTATCTAAATAAATCTCGATTTCATCTTTATCAAATAATAGCATCTCATAACATTTCCCGGCTATTTTTTCGTATTTAATGCCGTCAATCATTATTTCATTTAGCTGATACTTAATTCCTTTAACAACCAAATCCAAGAACTGTTGCGGATTTATCAGTATATCAGTCAACCTGTTTGATTCTTTTAAAATTCTTGCTATTGTTGTTCTTGTTAGTTCGGTTTTATTTTGAATATAACCGATAATATCCGGAATATCGGGGATTGAAGCAGAATATTCATATTTCTTTTCGCCAATTATGAATGTAGATACTCCTTCTTTTTCAATATCAATTCCTACTTTGACTGATTTTATTTCAGGTCGTTTTATTTCCTGTATTTTTCTAATTTCATCAGATGCTTTTTCAATTAATTTCTGTGTGCTGTATTCAACTCTATATCTTGTCTTGTGGCTGATTCTCTCCCAAATTTCCTTGAAGTTCGGGTCTAATTCAAATCCTTTGCGATACTCAACTTTAATACGTTTATTTTTATCCTGAATCATCTCACGTTTGAATTTATATCCTTCTTCTTCAATTTCAGTCTGCAACTTCATAGCAAAATCTTCATAGCTTTCATTGGCTACTACAGTCAGCTTGTTTATATTCTTATCGAAAACTCTATTACCCGTTTGGTCAACGGGTAAACGCAAACCACGACCTATTTCCTGCCGTTTCTTCAATTCTGATTTAGTTTCGTTCAAAGTACAAATTTGAAATACATTCGGATTATCCCAGCCCTCTCTCAATGCAGAATGACTAAAAATAAACCGCAAAGGTTCGTTTGAATCCAACAAACGTTCTTTATCTTTCATAATCAATTTATATGTATCGTCATCGGCTTGTGTTTGTCTTGTTTCACTGGAATCCTTCAAAACTCCTTTCTTATCCTGAGAAAAATAACCATTATGAATTGATTCAATAGTGAATGGAATTAAGTTTTTATTATTTGCTTTATTTGAAATTCTTTCATATATTTCTTCAAACCATAGAGCTATCTTGCCTTTTGAAGTATTTCCATTTTCGTCATACTGCCGATAATTTGCTACTCTGTCAATGAAAAACAATGATAGTACCTTAATGTTCCTGTTTCTGTATTTCGTTTCTTTTTTGAAATGTTCCTCGATGGTTTTTTCAATCTGGACTTTCATTATTTCGTCAGTCATACCGCCCTGAGTTTCTCCGGTACTTATTACTGTTCCGTTTGAAAAAGTAATGCTTTGGTTTTGGAAGTCTATTTCTTCGATAATATATCCGTCTTTGTAAACATCTCTATTGTTTGAAATTTTATATAAATCAGCACCGACTTTTACTGAGACTGACTTTTTTACAACACCTTTTTTGTCATTAATGTCAATTTTTACTTTGGCAGTAACTTTAGTTTTCATTGCAATTACTTTTTCGAGATTGATATATGCTTCATTAAAAGCATTGTCTGCGAAAACAGAATCAACTTCTATTTGCTTGACAAGTCCCAAATCGTAAGCATTGACCGGGTCCAAGCTATAAACGAGATTATATAAATTTGTGTGTGTTGCCGAGTAACGCAATGTACAAAGTGGATTAAGATTAGCAATAGCTCTTTTACGAATTTCCGTTTCCATGTTTTGCGGTTCGTCAACAATTACAATCGGATTTGTGTATTGAATAAACTCTATGGGCTTTTTACCAGTCAACTTATCGTTATTTTTATTTATGATATTTTCGTCTTTAGCGAATGAATCTATGTTTAAAACCAGTATCTGAATTGCATTGCTCGAAGCAAAACTCCTCAGTATAGACACTTTTGTTGAATCGTAAACATAATAATCCGCAGGAACATTATCATATAAATTCTTGAAATGCTCCTGAGTAATTTCAAGATTTTTCAGGACACCTTCACGTATGGCAATACTCGGAACGACAATAACAAATTTCTTATAGCCGTACTTTTTGTTTAGCTCATAAATTGTTCTTAGGTAAACATAAGTTTTTCCTGTACCGGTTTCCATCTCTACTGAAAAGTTCAATCCTTCCAGCTTTTCGGACTCATTAATTTTATTTGCTTTCTGAATTGTTTGCAGGTTCTTCAAAATCTGTTCTTCGCTCAAAATCAGGTTATTCCCAATACCATACTCGCTGAACAGAGTACTATTGTTTGTATTGCTCAATTGTTCACTATTCACTGTTAGTTGTTCACTGCTCAGCGGTTGTCCTTCAAAAACGTCAACAATCGCTTTTATAGCTTCTAATTGATAATCCTGATTCGGGTCAAAGTTTAGTTTCATTGTTTAATTTCAATTTTTAA
Source organism: bacterium (assembly GCA_043804925.1). Lineage (GTDB taxonomy): Bacteria > Bacteroidota > Ignavibacteria > Kapaibacteriales > UBA2268 > ChocPot-Mid. Next base: position 81,539 of record JAZDIP010000092.1, read on the forward strand.
CTTTTATAAAAAAAATAAAAAAAAATATAACTCATTATATTCTAATTGTTTGTGGATTTATCTTTCTGTCTTTTTTTCATTTTATCTTTTTTTTTGCCAAGAAATAATTCCTGAATTTTGTACCCCCATCATGGTCAACAATTTCATCTTTAACCATATGATATATCATTTTTCGTAATTCTTTTAATGGAATATCCATAAGTCTTCTTTGAATATCGCCAATTTTCGATTTTTTATAAGTTCTTAAATCTTCTTCTATTAAGGCTTTTAGACGATGTTCTTCAAGAGTTAATAAAGATGGTTTTATATTTAATTTCGATTTTGCTATTAATTCAGGATTTATTAAATATGAGGTTCCTTTTTTTTGCCCTCTGGTTATAATCAGTTTTTGTTCAATAAGTCTGGATACCCAACTTCTCAATCTTTCTTCTTGTCTTAACTGTAGAATTTTTGATAATTCAGGTGAAAGAATCTTTTTATATCTTGCAATTACACCAATGGTTATTATCTCCTTTTGTGATAATTCAAAATTACCGTCAATGTAGTCTACAATACTTAAAACTTCCTTATCTATAATTCTTGAATAAATTGTAACAGAAAATTTATTATAATCCGAGTAAAGCATTGGATAGTCCTTGGCATCACGGCTTAACATTTCATAGACGAGGTCGTATCCTGAACCTTCACCTTCCATTAAACCCAAATCGTGCATTATGTTAATTAGATGTGGATTTCTCCTTAGTCTTTCATGTAAGATATTATCTACTGTGATACCTAAAGGCAAACCACCAGGATTTGTTATAGTGAGTCTGTCAGGATAAACTTCAATAAATATATCCCCGGAAATAGTATATGATTTATGAGCGAAGGCATTCACAATCAATTCCCGTATTACTTCTGAAGAATAGTGCAGAATTTTTTTTCTAAACATGCCATCAGGTAATTCAAAATAATACTTTAATTCGGTAGCATGGTTTTCAATTTCCAATAGTAAATCTTTAGGGCTAAGGTCTGTCATTTGCCATACTTCTTTGCGGATTTTCTCCTCTAAATCATTATAAACAATATACTGAACGGTAAGAGGGTATGAAATACGGCTCTTTTTTTTGGCATCACCAAGCCAAAGAACACCTAAATTTGTCAATTTACCATTTGAAGCAAGATTATAATATTCTAATAATTCCGTATCAGATTTTCTGCGAATAAAATCTGATGCTTTGTCTGATGTTCTAATTGAATTGACAAAGTCATCTATTCTAATTTTTGGAATATCTTGTAGAGTGAAATTTTTTAAAACCAATTCCCATTGAAACGAGTTTTTCTGTGCAGCAAGGTTAACAATATCCTCACTTCGGACCGGTTCACATTTATCAACAATTCTAATATAAATCTTACCTTCAGATGTTGTGGCTATAGTGTTTAAAGAAGGATAGATTTCTAACAAAATATATTCTCCTCCATTTTCATGTATTATAATTTCCGGGTTGACAATTCCAACATTAAATGTTAATGACCTTAATCTCGAAACGATCTTATTCATTTCTTCATTTGATACTTTTTGGTTGCTTGGAGGCACGCTATCAGCATCCTCGATACCAATTATTAGCTTACCGCCTTGTGCATTAGCCAAGCAAACACAAGTCTTTGCTAAATCTTTAAAATCAGCAGAACCTCCCCTTATTTTTTTTATACTTTTATATTCGTATGTAGTAGTTTCCAAGTATCCCTCAATTAAAAAAATAAATATACAAATTTATTACTGCTTTGATAGCTTCTAACTGATATTCCTTATTCGGGTCAAAGTTTAGTTTCATAATTTAGATTTTCAATAATACTTCTAAAGTTTTATTAACTTTGGGAATCATTTCTTCCCTTGATAATTCGGTTAAGGGATTAAATATTATTTCACCATGGTGAGGTGAGTTTGAAAGATTGCATAATGACCATAAATCTGATTTAATTTCATTAATAAATCCTGTCTCGCTTAACTCTATAATAATATCTCCAAATGTTTCTTTAGAAAGTTCTGTGTAATATTTGAACTTCAGACCTATTTCAAACACATTACGAATATCCTGTTGAATTTCTTTAGTCGTTATTCCATTATCTACATTGCAAAAATCATTAAATTTATCAATTAACTTGTGGTATTCGTGCTTCATGTCTTCTCTTACATCAAATACTAATAAACTGCTACCATTAGTATTGTCCGATTTAATTGAGAAATATTTAAATCCTCTAATTCTTCTATCAATTAGATGCACGAAATCTTTTTTGTGGGTTAAAATAATAACTTGATTAGGTCTTTTTTCAATTATAAATTTATTGATGCAATCTACTGTTCCTAACCGTCTATTTTGATCTAAACTCGACAGGGGATCATCAAAAACAACAATACATTTATCAAGATTGTCTTTTTTCTCAAGATAAGACATAAAAAATGCAAATGCTAAAGCACTTTTATCACCTTCGCTTAATGTATTATTAAAACATGCACAATTTTCTGTTTTAGGATTTATTGGAATTTCTACATCGAATAAATTAAAAGAAAAATCAATATATGATTCATTCCTTCTTTTATCATGTTTGGGATGAAAAGGAGTTATCTGATAATTCGTACCAAACTCATATAGGAGTTCGTTTATACGGTCTTTATAATCTTTTAAAACCTGCTGATAAAAAACGTTAAGCTGTTTTTCAAATTCTATCTGTTTTTTTGTTAGAGTATCAATATTTTCTATTGATTTTACATATTTATTGCACCATTCAAGACGATCTGATTCAAATCTTTTCTCCATTATTTTTAATTGATTCAAATTTTGTCTTAACTTAGATAAATCTTCTTCTGGAATAGAAAGTATATAATTACTGATAATATCGTTTATGTCAAAGATAATTTTATTATAATTTCCAATAAAGCTTTCAATATTGTTTAGGTATACGAATATTTCATCTAACAAATTTATATCAAAATGATGATCTAAATTATTATTTTTATTTTGCAATTCTTCAATAATAACCTTATTTGTTTTGACAATATTTTCTAATATTGTTGGAAATTTTTCTTCAACAGGCAAATTGATGTTAAATGAAACATATTCCTTCCATTGTTTAATATGGTCATTGTTATTTTGAATTATATGCTCAAGAGAATTAAATTCCTTTTCAACATTCCACTCTTGAAATTGAATAATTGTAGAATTAAAAACTTCTTTAATATTTTTATTAGAATTTAATATAAATTCTTTATAAGCATTAATTAATTCTTCAACTGGTGTAATATCCTGCCCACAAAATGGGCAATCTTTATCTAATAACTCAATACCTGTTTTCAAAAAAGAATATGCTTTTGGATTACCTTTGCAATGAGTTCTAATATGGTCAAATACTTTTTTTTTCGCTTTATCAAATACTTTGTTAGTTGTGTGAGTTATTAAACATGAAATGCTACTAAAATCAAATTCATTAAAAGTTAGAAATTGCAGTTTGGGAATACTTTTAATTTTATTTTCTTCAACTTTTGCATTTAATTGTTGTACTAACTTTTCTTTAACATCTATTATTTTCTGAAGTTGATATTTTGCTGGAATATTGATATATTCATTTATATCCTTACTAAATCCGATATTTGTAAAATCTTCAACTAATTTTGACAGTTCAGTTTTTTGTACCCTAATTAATTTATTTAATTCTTCAAGTTTTTTTGATATTTCTACAGCTTCATTTCCAATTAACAAATTATGTATTGTAGTTTTATGTTCAAGAGTTATCTCTTGTGATAAAATATTATTTTGAATGAATTGAGTATCAAAAATCATTATATTTATGTCATCAGGAAGCTCTTTATCCCATGTGCCATTTTCAAAATTAAAACTGTTGCCATCAATCTTTAAAGAGATTTTTTGAGGTGTTCTCTTATGTACTGTCTTTTTCGCTAATAAAATATCGTAATTATTATTAGCTAAAGATTTTAATATAGTTGTAATCGTCGATTTTCCATAAGCGTTATTTGCAATTATAAGGGCTTTTTCTGATAAGAAAAAATCATCATTGCTTCCTGTAAAGTTGAAAAATTTACCAGTATTTCGTATTAAATTGAATTTTTCAATCATTTTAATATCTCTTATACAGTCCTATAATCGACATCCACATCCTTGATAAGAAACCTTGTGCTTTCTTATTATTAAAGTTATTTTTTTGTGCTTCTAATTCTATTAAAATTGAATTTAAATATCTTACAACAACTTCTATAAAGGTTATTACAAAATTCTCATCATAAAGAAAAATATCTCTGCTATTAATATCAAAATAAATTGTTTTCATTTCACTAATTCTTTTATCATCCTTTGGATTATCAATATGAGAATTATTATGTACAATTTTATTTCTAATGAATTGAAAATTTTTTAATTGTTGGTAATCTTTATCGTATTTTGTTAAACTGATACCGCTTACTTTTTCAATTCCTTTTTTATAATTCCCAAATAAATCATGTCTTATTTTATTTACATCAATCTTTAAATTGGACTTTGTTGGATTCGAGTATTTAATAACAGTATTTAATAATGATTTTGTTTGATTTTCTAAAAAGCTATAAACAGAAACTAATATTGTCTGATTAATATGATTTGAATAATCTTTTGTATATGTTTCATAATCTTCTCCTAAGAAATCAAGTTGATCATAATCTTCATCTGACATTATTTCTTGTCGGATTCCTTTAGCTCTTTCATTAACTTTTTCAGATAATTCTTTTGCTTTTCCATGCATATGAGACAATAACTCTAAATAAAAAATTTCAAAATTTTCTAATTTACTTTTTTCCATCTGAATTATTATTGGAAAAATCTTAATATTAAAAATATCATCCATATTCCTCTCCCTCACACCGTCCTAAAATCCACGCCTGCATCTTTGAATTGCAGGTATGTGTTGGTTTTTAATTGGTCATTATTTTCAAATAATCTGTCGAGCATTATTACTTTCTTAGCATTAATTCCGAGTATGTCAGCCAATGTCTCAAGGGGCTTGCCGGATAATTGCAAAACTAATTCATCAGTATTTATGAGAAAATACTTGCTGTTGCTGATTTTCTTTACTTCTATCTTGGAATTTAAATCATAGCCGGATTTCAAAAGCAATTCATAAAGCATATTTTCTTCTTCCGCTTCTGGCTTTACAGGGTCTGTGAAAGCATCCAACTGTTCTGTTAATTCATCAACATTCTGAATATCAGTTCTCCACTGCTTAAAGTTGCTCGGTTTCAGCTTGAAAACTTTAAATCCCAAATCCATTTCAAAATTCCCCTCTCGAGAGGGGTTAGGGGTGTGTTCAAAACTCAATTGTTGCTGTTCTTTCGGCTTGCGTTCTTCTTCAATTTTCTTAATAACTCGTCTAATCCGTTCTTTGCTAATATCTGCTATTGTGTTATAACCAGATTTTTTTGCTTCTGTTGATTCATCTGTTTTTTCAGGTAATTGAACAAGAATAAATTTACGATTACCTTTATCTTCTTTATTCAATTCTAAAACTGCATGTGCTGTAGAACCTGAACCAGCAAAGAAATCAATTACAATATCATCTGATTCTAACCCTATACTTAACATTTTCTTTAACAAAGTTGATGGCTTAGGAAATGTAAAAATTTCCTTCCCTAATAATGCATCAACTTCTTTAGTTCCAATTTCTCCAGTTCCGACTTCTTGGTGTTTCCATAAATTTACAGGTACTAAACCTTCTGGTAATTCAGATAAAAACCGTTTTATTCGAGGTTGTTTTTGTTTTCCATCTTTACCCCAGTATAATCTATTATCATTAACCATTTCGATAAATTTAGTTTGAGAAAATTTCCAAGAATTTATTGGATGTTCAAATTCCTCATTAGTAAAGGGATTAGTTATTTTGTAAGATAGATTAGGTCTTTCTTCTTTTGTTCTTTGACTTACAAAAGAAACACTCGTCCAAGCACCTCTTTTATCATTATCAGGATTTGTATAAATCTGATTACTGGATTCTTCTCTGGGTTCTTTTAAGTTTGATAATGTAAAGGACTTTCTATAAAGAAGAACGTAATCAATAACAGACGAGAAAAATTTCTGGTCGTTACTTCTTCCGTATCTTTTTTCCCAAGTAATTTGTGATATAAAGTTTTCTTCTCCAAAAATCTCATTCATAAGCAAACGCAGGTTGTGTACTTCATTGTCGTCTATATGCACAAATATAACTCCGTCATCCCTCAGCAAATTCCTTGCAAGGAAAAGCCGGGGATACATCATCGAAAGCCAATTGGAGTGGTACTGTCCGTTTTCTTTGGAGTTCTTACGGAACAACCCCTCTTTCATAAGGAATCCTTCCTCATCCTTGTCACCTACACGCTTCATGTATTCTTCTTTCGATTCGGAAAAGCGGTCAGGATAAATAAACGAATCATTTCCGGTATTGTATGGAGGGTCAATGATTATGCACTTTATTTTTCCGAAATATGCCTTTTGCAATACCTTAAGAACCTCAAGGTTTTCCCCTTCTATAAATATATTGTCTGTAGTGTCGAAATTGACCGATTCATCTTTAGCCGGAACTAAAGTAGCAGAACTGCCTGTTTGCAGTGTCCTGAAAGCATCCGATTTGCCAGCCCAATTCAGCACATAGCGTTCATTGGAAATTGAAATATCTTCGCCGAGAGTTGCACGAAGCCGCTCCCAATCAATTTTATCCTCAGAAACAATTTCAGGGAAAATGCTTTTCAAAGCATTAATCTTTTCATTTTTAACATCCAGCGAATAACCGTCCATAAGAATCAATCGTCAAAATTCAAAAAACTTTTCAAAAAAAATTACAACTATGCAAATTTATTGATTTTTTTGTTATATTTTCGATATTAATAATGAAAATGTAAATAAATATAAGAAAAAACAAATACCTATTTGTATTTAAGAGTACTAAGGGAGAAAAAATATGACTTTAGAAGAACAATTAAGACTATTCTATTTGACCAATGATATAACCAAAATCAGAAGTGATATTCTTAAAAGAATTGAGCTTTTTAATGATAAAGAATATCTTAATTCATTTTTTTATAATCTTTTAAGAGAATTTGAAGGTTACCGACAAAATTTACAATATGAAAATATTCCTCAATTAGAATTATTTAAAGTAAATAACATATCAAATATAAATGAATTTTTCGAAATAACTCCAGAGTTTTTGAAAAAATTATTATCAACTAAAAAATATAGTATAAATTTCTTTTGGGTAATAATGATAGAATATATATATTTTAATGTTTTTCCTTTAAATGAGCAGAATGATACAAGATTAGTTTTAAATAAGGAAATTGAACTGCGGAATTCTAAAATTAAAAACAAATCTAATAATCTATCAAATCTTTTCAAGAGTTCTGAAAGTTCTGATGATTCATATTCAATGCTATTTGCCTATACATTAAGGCAGACATCAATAACAGAAATTTTTGCTTTTCTTGATTATCATCATAATGAACATAAAAATATTGAAAGTGATTATCAAAACTTTTTAAATGAAATACTGCTTGATTATGACAATATCTTTTTACCTAAAACAAAGAAGAAGGTAGAAGAGTGGATAAATAAACATATAATAATTGAAGATAATAAATATCCTGAATTTACTCAAATACGACAAGCTTTAGCTATGATGTTCATTCTTGATAGTTTGAAAATTGAACCTACAAACAAAAAAAATATTACAAAATTTCTTCAATTTTTTACAAAATCAAATTTAAGCAATCTCTATGACATGGTTCTTAAAGTTTATGAAACTCCAGATAATTGGCAAATTGATGATTTACAATATATTAGAACAAAGTTTGAATATATTAAAGCTGATAAAATTATCGCCTATATAGACAATGAAATCGAAGAAAACAAAAAAGAAAAATAAAAAAAAATAAAGAATAGGTCACCTACTGACCCACCTACTGCTTTTTAAAATTGTACAAAAACTATTTTTTTATTAAAAAAGGATTTGTACAATGAAAAATTTAGAAAACATTGAAACTTTTTTAAGCAGGTTAATCACACCTATCATACAAAGATGTGTGAAGGAATCACTACAAGAATTTCATTTCCCAGAAAAAACTGAAAAAGCAGACAAACTAATGTCAATTCAGGAAGCCGCAAAGTTTTTAAGTCTTGCTATCCCAACTCTATACGGTATGACTTCCAAGCATACCATTCCCTACCGAAAAAGAGGCAAAAAAATTTACTTTAAAGAAAGCGAATTAACTGCCTGGTTGGATGCCGGCAAGAAAAAAAGTGTTTCTGAGCTTGATCTGGAAGCGGATGACTATCTAACTAAGAAAGGTTAATGCCATGGCTAAACGTATGACCGATTCAAACAAGTGGAAAGATCCTTGGTTCAAAAAACTGCCCACTCCATATAAATTGCTTTGGCTTTATATATTAGACGATTGCGACCATGCCGGACTGTGGTTCGTTGATTTTGAAGTTGCTCAAATTCGAATTGGATTAGAGATTGATATTCTATTAGATGAAGCTCTTGATCTCTTCAATTGCAAAATAATTCCATTTGACAATGGAGACAAATGGTTTATTCCTTCTTACATAAGTTTTCAATACGGAAAGCTCAATCCAATTAATAAGGTACATCTATCTGTTCAAAATATTCTATTAGAAAATAATTTAATGCAATTTCTTGATAATTCACATAAGCCCCTTCCAAGACCCTTGGAAGCCCCTAAAGATAAAGATATGGATAAAGATAATTTTATTGATAAAGATATAGATAAGGTAAAAAAAAATTTTGCAAAAAATGACCAAATTAAAAATTCAGAAATAGACTCCGAAAAATTGTTTTCGATTTTCAAAGATTTCCATGAACTCTATCCCGGAAAAAGACGAAAGTTAGAAATAGAATTTGAAAATTTCAAAAAGAAAAATGAGAACTGGAAAGAAATCATTCCTTTCCTTATTCATGCCATTCAAAAAGAAGAAACCTTACGCAAAAAAGCCAAACAAAATAATGAATTTTTTCCCGAACCTAAATACCTTTCAACTTGGATTAACAAACGTTGTTGGCTCAATGAATTTGATGATGAAATCAACAAGCCGCCAACCACCGCCCACCAGTCGCCAGCTATCGACTACCAACCGCTTGAAGAAGAACTCATAAAACCTGAAAATCCTGGCTCACAATTTCTATTTGATTCACCTCCTAAAACAAAAATCGAAGTAAATGATGGCAGAAAATTTATTAAAATTTCAGATGAAAAGTTTGTCGAAGTTGATAATCAATTTAATGAATTCTACATAAAAGATTTTTATACACTTTTCAAAACTTATTTGGTTGTACCGAATAAAGATATATGAGTAACTCGGCTTTTATTCAACTAAATCATACATTTTAATGACTTTGCATTTTAGCATATTGATTAAATATTTTAATAATATTTAGCAATAATATAATTTCGTTTAGCGTGGTTTAGCATCGTTTAGTATGATTGAGAAAACACTCAGCCATGATTTAGAATGATAACGCCGGGTAAAGAATTTGTAAATAAACAATCTAATTATGATAAATTTATGAAGAAAGTTTCAAATTTACATTTTTATGTGAAAATTTACGTTAACATATATAAAAAAATCTGGATGCCTTCACAGGAAACCAGCTATACATGCTTTTTACCATTTCGGTATAGTTAATTATGAAGGAGTAAAGTTTGGTCTCTATTTCTTTGACGAATTTTCTTTTCAATTCCTTGCTGAATATCCTCCTCTGTTTTGTATAGTATTCTGTTGTCAAGTCAATAAGTTCTATCTTAATTCATTCCTTTACCTTCATTTTAGTTAATCCATTTATCAATCCTATTTAGGACAGGTCGCCATTAACAATTAACAATTAACAATTGGCTTCCGTCGCAAATTTTACGACACAAGAATTCCGAATTTTATGACATAATCTTTCCTGAATATGTTATAAGTTACCTCCCAATAATTTTCTAAAATTTAATAAGGATTATAAAATGAATATTTTAATTGCGGATGATTCCGATATTATCAGGGCTACCATTACTAAGTCGCTTCAAACCATGAAAAATGTTGATACTATTTATGAAGCAAACGATGTCCCGAGAGCAATTGAGATGTTGAGGCAACACAAACCTGACATAGCTTTAATAGACATCAAGATGCCCGGGGGCAGTGGTTTCGACGTACTTAAAGTAGCCAAACAGAAAGAAATTAACAGCTTGGCTATAATGCTGACAAATTACACTTTCAAGCATTACCAGAATAAAAGTTTAGACGGTGGTGCAGATTACTTTTTTGACAAAGCTCTCGAATTTGAGAAGGTATTTGTTACAATTAGTGAATATATTAATAAGAAAGCAATTGAAAATTAAGGAAAAAAAATGAAAAACTTAAACAAATTTATTTTATTCTGGCTGGATAGTCAGGGTTTTGCTTTACACCTCGAAAATATTGAGAGGATTGTTAGAATTGTCGAAGTCAAACCCTTGCCAAAAGCTCCGGAATACATATTGGGCTCAATCAACTTTCAAGGTGAGTTCTTGCCAGTAATCAATATGAGGAAGCTGTTTTTACTTGAGGAAAGGGATATTGACTTGAATGACCAGTTAATTATTACACAAACTGAGCATAGAAAAGTTGCTCTCTGGGTGGATAAAGTAGGTGATATTGTCGAACGTTCAATTGATGAGATAATCAAGACAGACAAAGTTTTGCTAGATATAGAATATGTCGAAGGACTATTCGAATTTGAAGACGGCGTTATTTTGCTTCATGACCTGGATAAGTTCCTGAGATTAGAACAAATTTCCCTGTTAAAAGAAGCTCTTGAAAAGAAAAAGCAAAAAAATTGATTAACATGAATAATGAACGAACCAATTTCAAATATTATGCTTTCTGAATTAAGAAAGAAAATCCATGATAACCTTGGATTAAACTTCACGTTGAAGCAGGAAAAGGAATTATTTCAAAAAATCAGTTTAGCCGCAAAAGATTTTAATTTTGCAGACATAAAACTATTTATTGATTGGATTTTAGAGAAAGAGCTTCTTCACCAGGAAAAAGCTTTACTGGCAAAGCATCTGACCATAGGTGAAACATATTTTTTCAGGGAAAAGAAAATCTTCGATTTCCTTGAACAAATATATTTGCCCAATCTTGTTCAAAAGCGATATGTGAATTTCCCAAAATTAAAAATATGGTGCGCCGGATGTGCAAGCGGTGAAGAAGCATATTCCATCGCAATAATGCTTCACAGAACAATTCCGAATATAAAGAACTGGGATATAAGCATTCTCGCTACCGATATTAATCCTGACTTTTTAGAAAAAGCTGAAAAAGGGATTTATAAAAAATGGTCTTTCAGAAGTTCACCTGATGTATTTATAGATAAATATTTCAACAAAACCGGGAATAACGAATTCTCTATCATTCCTGAAATTAAAAGCATGGTAAAATTTTCATCACTGAATTTAGCACATGATTCATATCCATCGGATATAAGCGATACAATAGGAATGGATATTATATTTTGCCGAAATGTATTTATTTATTTTTCTCCGGAAGTAATCAAAGAAGTTACAGAACGCTTCAGTAAATCACTCCTTAAGGGAGGATTGCTTATAGTCAGTCTGGTAGAAATGTCAAGCATAATATCGAATAAGTTTGGCAAAATTGAAAACTCGGGTTTCCCAATTTATCAAAAGGGATTACATAAAACTAAAGAAAAAAGAATATTTGAATGGAAAATTCCGGCTTCTGTTAAAGAACATGTCATTCTTCGTCCTGTTCCGCAAGTAGAGCCAATAAAACAAATAAAACCTGAGCCACAAAAAGTTATTGTTAGTGAGAAAAAAGAAAAAGTTATAACTGATAATTTACCAAAGTTCGAAGATGCAGTTACTCTATATGAAAAGGGCTTATTTGATGAAGCAGAAAAAATTCTATCATCTTTAATTAATACCGATACGATAAACTCCGGTACTATTATTCATCTTTTAGCAAAAACGAAAGCCAATTTGGGTAAACTGGATGAAGCAAAGAATCTATGTGAAAATGCCCTAAAGAAAAACAAATTAGACCTTAGTATGCATTTCCTTTTGGCAACTATTCAACTGGAAATGGGTAATGACGCAGAGTCCATAGCATCATTAAATAAAGCTATTTATTTGGACGGTAATTTTGTTATGGCTCATTTTCTTTTAGGTAACCTTATCATGAGAACAGGGGGCAATGGCAATGGAATGAAGCATTTCAAGAATGCAATGAATATTTTATCAAAACTCAATCCGGAAGATATTCTACCTGAATCAGACGGATTGTCAGTTGGAAGATTTACGGAAATAATTAATGCAATTAAATCATAAAGGAGTATGAATTGGAAAATCAAACGGATACTATTTACGCAAAGCATAATAGGAATTTTGTGACAGATAAAATACTAAGTTCTGAAGAAAAGAATGCAATACTCAGAGAAAGAACGAAGCTTTTGATGATAAAGCCCAAAAAGGAAGATATTTCTACAGAAAAGCTTGAAGTATTGGAATTTTCTATTTCGGATGAACGTTATGCAATTGACGTTGACAACATAATTGAAGTAATTTCTTTAAAAGAAATAACACATCTTCCCTGCACTCCGAATTTTATACTTGGAATTATAAATGTACGTGGGAAAATCATTGCAGTTATCAGTCTGAAAAAATTCTTAAACCTGCCCGAAAAAGGGAACGGAGATAATAAAAAAATCATCATCGTTAAACATCGGGATATCGAGCTTGGCATAATGTCCGATGAAATTATGGGGAGCCGTGAAATATTACTGAATAAGCTTCAGGGAGAAGTTACAACAGTTTCGGGTATTCTGAACGATTATATCATGGGTGTTACCGAAGAAAGATTAATCGTTTTGAATATCAAAGCATTATTAGAAAATGAAAAAATTACAATAAATGAAGAAGTTTAATTAATTACAAAAGGAAAACATTATGAACAAATTAACAATTGGAACCAAGATAGCTTTAGGTTTCGGAGTAATATTAGTATTACTCTTAGTAATAGGAATAATTTCATTCCGGAACTTAGTTAAATTAACTGATGATGCAGAGTCAGTTGCAAAAGCTCATGTAATAATAGAACATATTAATAATGTAAAATATTTTATAAAAGCTGTTGAAAGAGGCGAACGCGGTTTTATAATAACTGGGGATGAAAGTTTTTTAGATACTTATTATCAGGGAATTGATTCCACTCATCAGGCTTTATCAGATTTGAGTCTGATTGTTAAAGACATTTCTCAGAAAAAAAGATTGGAAGAAGTCAAAAATATTGTTAAAGAAGAATTAAACATTCTAAAGAATATTGTCGAAACTAGAAGAAAAGAAGGCCTTGAAGCGGCAAAAAACATGGTGGTGAAAAGACTAGGCAAAAATTTGATGACCAAATTGGAAAATGCTCTAATTGAAATGGAGAATGGAGAAAGAACTATTTTGAATAAAAGAAAGAATACAAGTGTTGCAGATACAAAAAATGCGGAATATACAATAGGTATTGCAACAGGATTAGCATTTATTATTGTGATTTTCCTTATTCTTTTTTATTCAAGAATAATTGCCCGTCCGATAAAGGAAGTTACTAAGATAGCAGAGCGAATTTCTATCGGTGATTTGTCAACTGAAATTGCCGAATCAAATAGAAAAGATGAAATCGGTCAGCTTTCTTTATCATTCAAAACTATGCAATCAAACCTGAATGAGAAAGCCATGCAGATAAAAGAGATAGCTTCGGGTAATCTAACATTGGATATCACTCCTCTTTCCGATAAGGATACAATGGGTATAGCATTTAAAGAAATGAGTACTCTACTCCGCAATCAAATTATTGAAATCAGTGAAGGTGTTAATGTCCTTGCATCTTCAACAAGCGAAATTATGGCTACAGTAACCCAGCTTTCCTCTTCGTCTGCAGAAACGGCTACATCAGTAGGAGAAACAACCACGACTGTTGAAGAAGTAAAACAAACTGCAGAAGTTGCTAATCAAAAAGCCAAACAGGTGAGCGAAAATGCTGCCCAAAATGCCGAACTATCCAAAGAGGGTTCAAAAGCGATTCAAAATACAATTGAGGGTATGAACAAAATAAAACAGCAAATGGAATCTATTGCTACACTGGTAGTACGTTTAAGCGAGCAAAGCCAGACAATTGGCGAGATTACCACAACTGTCAACGAATTAGCTGAACAATCAAACCTCCTTGCTGTAAATGCCGCAATTGAAGCCGCAAAAGCCGGAGAGCAAGGCAAAGGGTTCACAGTCGTAGCCCAGGAAATAAAAAATCTTGCCGAACGCTCCAAGGAAGCTACTTTAGAAGTAAGGAATATTCTGAAGGATGTACAAAAATCAATCAGTTCTTCGGTTATGACAACTGAAGAAGGAGGAAAAGCTGTCGAAGAAGGCATTAAACTTACTGAAAGTTCCGGCGAGGTAATCAAAGCACTTTCCGATAGTGTAAGCGAAGCTGCAAATGCCGCATTCCAGATTGCGGCATCGAGCCAGCAGCAACTCGAAGGCATGGACCAGGTAGCTTCTGCTATGGAGAACATTAAAGAATCCAGCGTGCAATCTGCAGCAAGCACAAAACAATCTGCGGCTGCCGTTAACGAATTACACAAACTCGGTGAAAAGTTGAAAGATTTGATGAAATTTTATAAAGTAACAAAATGAAAAACAAAGAAGAATTCTTAAGGAATATGCTTTCCATTTTCAAAATTGAGGCAGAAGAAGCTATCCGGACTATGACCTCAAATTTTATTGAACTGGAAAAGAATCCGCCTGAATCCCGAAAAGCAGAGCTTGTCGAAGCTACATTCAGGTCGGCACATAGCTTGAAAGGAGCATCACGGGCAGTAAATTTGACCGAAATTGAATCGGTTTGCCAGGCATTGGAAAGTGTCTTTTCTAAATTGAAAGATAAAAGTTTAGAACCGGTCCCGAAAATTTTCGATTTATTTTATTTGTCGGTTGACCTTCTTAATGATATTCTGGGGTCATCTTATGAGAATATTTCAGAGGAAATAAAACAAAGGGTTGCCGAAATTACTTCAAATTTATTTAAAGTTGAAGCCGGTAAAATCGAGGAAATTGAAATTTCAAAGCCCGTCGTTAAACCTGATATTCAGAAAAGTGAAACAAAATTGACAGTTGACGATAATACTGTAAAATATGTTAATCCAAAGCCCTCTATTCCGGAATCTAAAAATCCTTCAAGCGAAATGATTCGTGTTTCGATAGATAAACTGGATAGTCTCTTATTTCAGGTAGAGGAGATGCTTTCTCTTAAACTTGCTTCTTTTCAGCATACTGTGGATATCGGAAATATACTAAAGAAGCTGAATGCATGGAATAAGGAATCTACGGAAATATTTCATTCGGTTATGAATATCAATCAGAAGCTTGCAATAAAGCAAAAAGATGGAATACTTTCAAAAGAAGAAAAGGATTTGGGTAAAGTAATCCATTTTTTTGATTGGGCAAATTCTCTGGTTAATAATATTGAAACAGAGCTTATTGAATTACGTAAAGTTTCAATGCAGGAGACTTATGATACCGGCTCAAAAATCGAAACATTGCTTGAAGATGTAAAAAATATTATATCCATTCCTTTTTCAACTATTCTTGATGTATTCCCAAAAGTAGTCCGGGATTTATCAAAAGATGTCGGCAAAGAAGCAGTTTTGATTATTAAAGGTGATAACATTGAAATTGACAGAAGAATACTCGAGGAAATCCGTAGTCCTTTGACTCATTTACTGAGAAATTGCATTGACCATGGAATTGAAACGCCCGATGTAAGAAAATTAAAAAATAAACCTGAAAAAGGTATAATCAATATCAATATTGACCGACTTGAAAATAATAAAGTGGAAATAACTATTTCAGATGACGGAGCCGGCATTGATATGGAAAAATTAAAATATCAGTACGCCAAACAGGAAAATATTTCAGCCATTGATTCTGACGAAATCAATGAGTTTAGTGTATTAAATTATATTTTTAAATCAGGTGTATCTACCAACGAACTGGTTACGGATATTTCCGGCAGAGGGCTGGGGCTGGCTATTGTAAAAGAAAAAATTGAAGAAATTGGCGGTTTTATTACGGTTCAAACTAAAAAAGATGAAGAAACCCAATTCAAAATGCAGATTCCTTTGTCATTAGTTACATTCAGGGGTGTACAGATTCGGGCAAATAATTATGAATACATTGTCCCGACTGCAGCAATTGAGAGAGCATTAAGGGTAAATAAATCCGATGTTAAAACAATAAAGAATAAGGCAACTATTCCGTTTGAAGGAAAGATCATCCCGCTGATTCATCTTACGGAAATCCTTGAACTGCCATACATTGAAAATGATATTGAGCATATATTGGTTATGGTATTAGGCAATACTGAACAGCATATAGGATTTGCCGTTGATGATATACTAAACGAAGAGGAAGTTCTCGTTAAAAGTTTCAATAAACATTTGGGACGCATTAGAAATATATCCGGCGCTTCGGTTCTCGGTTCAGGAAAAGTTATTCCTATTCTTAATGTATCGGATATAATAAAAACAGCAATGAAAGCATCTGCGACTAAATTAAGCTCCTTATCGGTTGAAAAGAAGAAGGAGAAAAAAGCAATCTTGGTCGTAGAAGATTCAATTACTTCAAGGATGCTCCTGAAAAACATTCTGGAATCCGCAGGATTCTCTGTAGCAATAGCTATTGACGGAATTGAGGGATTCACTAAATTAAAAGAAGCAAACTATGATCTGGTGGTTTCAGATATTGATATGCCACGAATGAATGGATTTGACCTGACTGCAAGAATCCGTGCTGACAACTCTTTAGCCGAAAAGCCGGTTATTTTGGTAACATCTCTTTCAAAACGCGAAGACAGGGAACGCGGAATGGAAGTAGGAGCGAATGCTTATATAATTAAAAGCGATTTTGACCAGACAAATCTGCTCGATGAAATTGACAGACTGATTGCATAGAGAGTTTTAAGTTTTAAGTTCTGAATTTTGAATTAGGAGTGAAATGATTGAAGTATTGATTGTTGAGGATTCAAGAGTAGTCAGCGAATACCTGTACTACATCTTAAGCAAAGACCCGGAAATTCAGGTGATAGGAAACGTTAGTAATGGTAAAAAGGCAATTGAATTCGTTAAAGAACATAAACCCGATGTTATTACTATGGATGTTGATATGCCGATTATGGATGGGCTGGAAGCCACAGGAATCATTATGTCAACAACTCCTGTTCCCATAATTATGGTTACGGCAAGCAGAAACGCTAAAGAAAGCCGTATAGCCATGGAAGCATTAGCCGCCGGTGCACTTTCGGTTATCGAGAAACCGGCAGGCATAGGGCATCCTGATGAAGAAAAACAGCAAAAAGAACTGCTAAAAATGGTTAAACTGATTTCAGAGATTAAGGTTATAACACGCAGACCTCATTTATATAAAAAACCTGATTCCATAACACAATTTAAAAAAGCCGAAGTTAGTTTTGATGATTTTTACAGGAAAAAAATAGTTGCTGTTGGCATTTCTTCAGGTGGTCCGGTAGTGCTTCAAAAAATATTTTCAAAAATAACAAAACAATTTCCTCTACCGATATTAGTGGTTCAGCATATCACAAGCGGCTTTTTGGATGGACTTGTGAATTGGTTAAACGATACATTAAGAATACCTATTCATGCCGCAGTGGATAACGAGACTGTTTTACCCGGGCATATTTATTTTGCTCCTGACGGTCACGAGATGGCTGTTGATAAAACAGGAAAAATAATTTTGACAAGATGCAGGTTGAACAATGGGATATGCCCATCGGTAGCTCATCTTTTCAATAGCATTGCAAACGAATATGTAAATAATTCTATTACCATGATTCTAACGGGAATGGGTAGTGACGGGGCAAAAGAATTGAAACTGCTAAGGGATGCCGGGTCAATCACAATAGCTCAAGATAAAGAAAGTTCTATGGTACATGGAATGCCGGGTGTTGCAATAAATTTGGATGCGGCAGATTATATTTTGAATCCGGAAGAAATTGCCGAAATATTATACAAAATTGAAATTAATAAGTAAGGTATAACAATGAAAAATGGTATAAAAATCTTAGTAGTCGAAGATAGTCCAACTCAAGCTGAGAAATTGAAATTTATTCTTGAGGATGAAAATTATTTCGTAACAATGGCTTATAATGCTTCCGAAGCTCTTAATTTTCTTAATAGCACCAAAAAACTGCCGGATTTAATAATCACCGATATTGTGATGCCGGGAATGAACGGATATGAATTAACAAAACAAATCAAATCCGATAAAAATCTCAAAGAAATCCCGGTTATTCTTCTTACTTCCCTTTCGAACCCTACTGACATTCTTAAAGGTCTTGAATGTGGAGCAAACAATTTTATATCCAAACCATACGAAGAAAAATTTATGCTCGAGCGTGTAGAATATTTTTTATTGCATAATAAAATTTCTAAGCTTCCTGATAAAAAAGGTTATATAGAATTTATGTTTAAGGGGGAAAAATACAATATTCCATCCGATTCTCAGAAAGTATTAGGTTTTCTTATATCTTCCTACGAAACAGCAGTTGATAAAAATTTGGAACTATCGAGAGCAAAGGATGAATTAATTTTTCTCAACACAAAACTCGATGACCGCGTTAAAGAAAGAACTGCCAAACTATTAGAAGAAATAAACGTAAGGGAAAAAATCGAAGAACAGCTAAAACATACTAACACTGTCTTGAAGGCAATCAGGAATGTTAATCAATTAATTACTCATGAAAGAAATCCCAAAGTACTAATAAGAGAAGCTTGTAATAAATTGGTTGAGGGCAGGGGCTATCATTATACAAGAATTGTTACTCTTGATAAAAATAACAAGATAACTGATTTTGCAGATGCTGCACTTGATAATCAAAATAAAAATGAGATTCAATATAAAGATATCAATGATGTTCCCTACTGCATGCGAAAAGCATTGGAACAACAGGAAATATTTATTTTCAATAATTCAAATGAGGAATGTAAAAACTGTAAAGCATGCCACGGCAAACCGGAATATTACACGGTATCTCTTCGTTTGGAATTCGAAAATATAATTTATGGTATCGTAAGTGTATCAATACCCTTGGATATTGCTTATGACAAAGAAGATGAATCGTTATTCCATGAACTTGCGGGGGATATTTCCTTTGCGTTAGCAACCATTAGACGTGATGTTGAAAAAAGAAAAATTGAAGAATCACTGCGTGAAATCGAAGAGAGGTTCAGGTGTGTTTTTGATAATGCTACCGATGGTATATTGTTAGCTGATTTGGAAGATAAAAAATTCATTATGCCTAATAAGGAAATTTGCAATATGTTAGGTTATACAGAGGAAGAATTTCTAAATCTGTCAGTCAGAGATATACACCCTCAAAATGCAATTGAGTATGTAATCAAACAGTTCGAAAAACAAGAAAGAAAAGAAATCCAAGTAGCAGCAAATATTCCTCTATTAAGAAAAAACGGAAGTATATTTTTTGCCGATATAAATTCTACTCCAATCAGAATTGGCAGTAAAGGATATCTATTAGGCATATTCAGAGATATAACTGAACGCAAGAAGGCAGAAGAATCGCTTCGTGAAAGCGAAGAAAGATACCGAAATATATTCGAAAACGCTGCTGTTGGCATTTTCCGTACTTCGCTTGACGGACATTTTCAATTAGCTAATCCGACGCTTGTTAAAATGCTGGGATATGATACTTTCGATGAACTGGCACAACTTAATTTAGAGAAGGATGGATTTGAAACCGGATATCAACGAAATGAATTCCGTGAATTAATAGAAAGAGATGGGAAAATAATCGGT
>JAZDIP010000093.1:0-6565 GCA_043804925.1 bacterium
CTTTGAATATAATTCGCAATAAAATAGTTTACAGAGCTTTTGCAGTCATCCAAAGAGAGTCGCCCTATGTTGATTTACTGAAATTTGCAGCGTAAAAAAAAGTAAGAATATTTGGTTTTGTCTTAGAATACAGGTAGGGCGGATTAAGAAAGACTTCTGCGAATTTGTATATTTTAGCATTTCATTATTTTTTCATACGAACGACTTGGTCCCTACTTGCAGGTAGGTGCTGTTAGCATGCGTTGTCGATTAATTCGGTAAATAGAAATGAAATCTTGATGGTGAATAGAAAACATCGTCCAGTGGTTCATTCCAAATGATCCCTGCATTTCCATTTCCCACTTCATATTCATATATGAATTGTTGATTTTCGCTTGAAGTCTGTTTACACATTAATCCATCATTACTGTATTCATACCAAAATGACAGATATCCTTCAGTTTTTATGAGTCTTCCTTGAGAATCATAAATTAAATCCACATTGTAACTACTTGAATCCTGATCCATTGACCTATATTTACTGATACTGTCATGGCTTATAAGCATATATGCCCTTTTTTCCAAAACGTTACTGGGCGAAATAGTAATGAAGTTTATATATGTTAAAGTGTCATTAATATATTGAATTTCATCATATCGATTCGACTTTTCAGTTACCTCTGCAAAATATTGATTTTGCCGTACTAATTTACCCTTATCGTATTCATAAGTTTTAATTAATTCAATTGTCAAAATATTAGAATCTTCAGATTTAATGTACCATTTTTTTTGCACGGTAGTCCCATTTTTATTTAATATTTCAACACCTCTTGTTGGAGAAGATTCATAAATTATCTTGTCCGCTTTATAAGAAATCTTTCTGCTTTCGAATGACGTTGAATCATAATCTGAACGAATAATAATTTCCACAAGTTTTTCACCTGAATATTTGAACTCATAAGATCCTGAGAAGAGTACACTTGATTTCAATGTAACCTTTTTTATTCTCACACCGATTGGCTTATCTGCATTGGGTAATTCTTCACATGAAGTAAATAAAATGATTGAAGTTAACAGCACAAATAATTTGGTTAATAGTGTTTTCATAATTATTTTAATCAATGATATTTGGTTCAAATAGTTTGATCTAGCAAACAATGCATGCTAACGGTTGACAGTAGGCCCAGTGCCGAAATTTTTACGTTTCATGTTCGGAATACAATTAATTTCATTTATACAAAAAACACTGAAACTAAGGAATAGCAAGGCATTGGGCCTACTGTTTGTTAGCAGGCGTTAATACTTGATGATTTTTTTATAATACACTTGCTTTCCTTCGGAATCACTAAGTTTTAAAAAATAAACACCTTTAATTAATTCATTTGTTTTTATTTCAGAGTTGGTAATTGTCCCAGACTTTATTAACATACCTTTAATGTCAAAAATCTTAAAGTATGTTAATTGAATGATTCCTGAAATGTAAATAGATTCAGATATGGGATTTGGATAAATTAGTATTTCATTCACTTTATTTGATTTAACTTCAGTCCACAAGTGTGTATATGTGCATGATTCCATTGATGGAAAATGATACGAACCAATATTGGAATCTTCATAGCACCTTAATCCTCTTGATAAATTTCCATCACAAACCATACTGGATGATGGGAAAAAGTTAAACATGAAGAATAAATCGCCCATCTTTTCAACAATTATTGATTGATATTGACTTATTCCCCAGAACCTACGAGCCGCATATGTTACATAAAGCAAGCGTAATACTTGCTCGTTGGCATTCAAACTCCCGACTGAATCAACATGTACATTCACAGTATCATATCCAGGATTCGAATAGTCCTTATAAATGAAAGACCAATCATCACCCTCGCTTGCATTAAAATTATATAATAATTGAAATGTATCAATTATTGCATCATAATAGAAAACAGAATCTTGTCTAGAGAACACGAATTCATTCTTAGGCCGGAAATAACAATCTAAATCATGCCTTTTAATTATTTTTCTGCAATTCTGTCCATTAATGGTTGTATCTTTTTCAGATGTATATAAAATGTAATCAACATCATAAGGTGACCAAAACATCCCTGCTAATTCATCGTAATACCACTTAGCACCTATAGGAGCAAAATCTTGTCCAAAAATTTGCATTGAAAAAAGAAATGCAAAGGAAGTTAAAAGTGCTAATTTCATGATTTTAATATTTAACGAAGATGTTCGGTTTAATGCCTGCTAACGTTTGCGGCTAGACCCAGTGCGGGCTTTCGGAGCCGTTTTCTATCAACCGAGAATAAAGCTAATTCAAATTACTGACTTTCGCAAACCACTTAACGCCCGCATTGGGTTTAGGTGCTGTTAGCGGAAGATGCCCTCACGAAAAACATCATAAATTCCGAAAAAGCAAAACGGTAGCAAACGAATGGCTTGCCTGGACACATTCTTTTTTTTCAACCGGTAGATAGATAGAGTAGGAGTAGATTAGCTTGAATAGGCAAGCCGACAGGTTCTTTTCTGCCAAGCGGAATATGGCGGAATACGATTAACGTTTTGCTTTTTGTTTTTTATTAAATTTTTGTTTTTGAATGAATATAAGGTTTCTGGGGCATTTGCCGCTAACGTTTGACAGTAGGCCCAGTGCCGACATTTTTACGATTCATGTTCGGAATTCGATTAATTTCATTTATACAAAAAACGCTGAAACTAAGGAATAGCAAGGCATTGGGCCTACTGTTTGTTGTGGCCAGTAGTTATCTTATAAAATAACATTTTTGATTAAATGTATCTGCAATAATAATCCAATCTTGTTTTCTTAGTATCAACAGATCTTTATCAGTTAATTCTTTATCAGAAATAAACCATTTAGGCTTTTTAGGACGATTGATTTTCTTAATTTTATTTTTTAAAGAATCAATATTGAATTCATAATTACGAAAATTTGATGAATCAATCCATAAATCACTTTTATAAGAAAATTTTCCATAAGTGGAATTAATATCAATATTGTGGGTTTCATATATTTCTTCTGAATCCAAAGGTAAAAAATCAGGAATCCATCCACGTTCAATGATATCATCTTCCCTTAATTCCGAATAATTGGCATAATAACTTCTTGAGTTCTCAATACATGAAAATTGTATTAAGAAAACTGCTGTTAATACAAATATTTTAATTCTGTTCATGGTTTTCTTACTATTGGCCACAACGCTCGGCGGTAGGCCCAGTGCCGATGGGCTTAAGATTATTGTTCGTTTTTCGGTTTATTAAATTTATACTGGATAATACGGAGCATATTGACCCCCCAAATTCGGACTCAAAAACGATAAAAATGATCTAAAAAAGATCCAAATTATTCTGCCATTCCGGCAGATATTGACCCCCATTATTAAGTTATTTTGGTTTTGCTGTTTTTTTTGTGGCCCGCCGCCACATAAAATTCGGAGCATGTTGACCCCTTTATAATTTTTCTGCACAGGTTTTAATTTCTTAGCGGTTTTTTTAACCGCAAAGACAGAATACGATGGCTGGAAAAGCAAAACCTATGAGTCAGATTAAGCAATTATTGCAATTACAAAAACAGGGCAAGAGCCGAAAATATATAGCACGAAGCCTGGGAATCAGTAAAAATACAGTCAAGGCCTATTTGACCAAATTGGTGCTTATAAAAATGAGTATTGATGACTTGCTTTCACTTGAGGGCCCAGAGCTGGAAATAAAATTTCATGCGGGTAATCCAGCCTATAAAGATGAACGCTTTGAGCATTTGAAATCGCATCTTGAATATTTTGAAAAGGAACTACCAAAGCATGGTGTTAACCGGCGATTACTGTGGGAAGAGTACAAGGCGGATTATCCTTTAGGGTATGGTTACACACAGTTTTGCTATCATCTAAAACAACAGCTTATTGCCCGTAAACCCTCGATGGTTTTAGAGCATAAACCGGGCGAGAAGCTGTTTGTGGACTTTGCCGGAAAGAAGATGTCCTATGTGGACAAAAATACGGGCGAAATCATCTGGTGCGCTGTATTTGTTGCCTGCCTACCGTATTCTGATTATTCATTTGTTATGGCTGTACGAAGCCAGTGCATAGAAGATTTTATTTATGCCTTGCGGTGTTGTTTGGAATATCTGGGAGGAGCGCCATTGATCCTGATCCCCGATAATTTGAAGGCAGCGATTATCAAAGCAAGCCGATATGATCCGGATATTAACCGGGCGCTGGAAGACTTCTGCAACCATTACAACATGGCTATTATCCCCACAAGAGTGGCCAGTCCCAAAGATAAAGCACTGGTTGAAAATCAGGTGAAACTGGCTTACTCCAGAGTGTATGCAAAACTGCGCAAGCAACTGTTTTTTGATTTGCATTCGTTGAATCAGGCCATAGCAGGAAAAAACAGGGATCATAACCAAACCCGGATGCAACAAAAGCCATATTGCCGTGAGGAACGCTTCTTAGCCAATGAAAAGCCAATCCTGCAACCCTTACCGAAGGAACCCTATGAAATCAAATACTACAGAGAGTTAAAGGTTGCAAAAAACAATTTCATCATGCTGAGTTGTGACAAAAATTACTATAGCGTGCCTTATCAATGGATCGGGGAAACAGCCAAGGTTATTTATACCCGATCAATGGTTCGCATATATATCCGGGGCATCATGGTGGCCATTCATCAACGAAGTTACATTCCAGGGAAATATACCTTTGTAAAGGAACACTTATGCTCCCATCACCAGCATTATCTGGACCGCAGTCCTTCGTATTATATGCAACGTGCAGAGAAGAAATCCAAAGAGATGCATCAGGTGGTCCGGCTTCTGTTTGAGGGTGGAAGGCATCCGGAACAAAATTACCGCACCTGTGACGGACTCTTAAGCCTGCACCGGAAAACGGATCCTGATATCTTCAATAAAGCCTGTGAAGAAGCAATAGCATGTAAATGTTATTCATACCGGTTTATATTAAACATCATAGAGAATCTGAAAAAACAACCTGCTCAGGAAATCCCTCCTTCCCCTTTGCCTGAGCATGGGAATATCCGGGGGAAGGACTATTATAAGCAGTTAACCATTAATTTTTAATCGTATGGCACAAATTGAATCAAAACTAAAGCAGTTGCGCTTAAAGGGTATGCTGCGCAGCTGGGAAGCAATGTCTGAAACCCGAAGTACTCATGAGTTATCATTTAGTGACGGCTTGGAAAAACTTCTGCAGGCCGAAGAAGATGAAAGAAGCAACAGTCGCTTTGACAGACTCTTAAAAAGCGCAAGGTTCCGTTATCAGGCCAGTTTAGAAGAGCTTAATTATGAATCCTCAAGAGGATTGGATAAAAGTCTGATAACGGATCTGGCAACCTGCCAGTACATAACCAAAGGCGAATCGATCATAATAACGGGAGCTACAGGCTGCGGAAAAAGCTTCCTGGCCTCAGCATTAGGCCATCACGCATGTTCACATGGATACAGCGTGGCATATTTTAACACGCAAAAGTTTATGTTAAGAATAAAAATGGCCCGCTTAGAGGGTAACATCTTGAAATTTTTTGATAAAATTGCAAAAACCTCCTTGTTTATCCTGGATGATTTTGGATTAACCAGCATGGAACAACAACAGCAGTTTGACTTGATGGAGATTGTTGAAGATAGGCATGGCAAAAAATCAACGATAATAGCCAGTCAGTTACCCATTGCAAGCTGGTATGATATCATTAGTGAAGCAACCATTGCTGATGCAATTTTGGACCGAATGATACATACTTCATACAGGATGGAACTTAAAGGAGAAAGTTTAAGAAGAAAACGGAAATAATGTCAGTTCGTATCTGTTCTTTGATTTAAAACCTGAAGGGGGGTCAGTATGGCCGAATTGGGGGTCAGTATCACCGAAATATCCATATACAATAAATTTCGATTTAAGAAAGAGCAAGGCATTGGGCTTACCGCTTGTTGGGCGGCGTTTTTATTTGCTTAAGTTATTATTTACTACAACCAATTTTAGTTGTTTTCCCAGATTATTTCTATCATCTGAAAAAAGTTTGAATCGACACCAATATTTTTTTTCTTGCTTGCTTTTCAATTTAATAATTAATGAATTTGGCTCTCTAAGTTTGAGAAAATATTCAACGCTTTCAATTGTAGTATATTCAATTATTCGAGGCTTGTATGCAGATAGAAAACTTAAGTATGGAAAACTGATTATCAATTTATCTTCATAAAGTTCTATTCTAATTTCAGGAATTAAAAGTGGGAAAAGAACACTTATATAGCCAATTATTAGCAAAATCAACATCATTAAATTTAAATCAGTATAAAATACAAATGAGATAATTAGTGATAATAAGATTATTGAAATGATTACTCCAAATTTAGTTTCCTTTTTCTGATATACTTTCTTATCTGGTTGCATACGTTTGATGTCAAATGGCGCCCAACGTGAGTCTGTGAAAAAACTCCTTTTCACAAATAAATATACCCACTTAAATTGAATTGTGACATAAATAAGGGCAATAATATCTGTGTATTTTCAGGATATTATTTTAACCGGTAAAAAAAATAATTCAATATCTGGTC